>JAFATA010000038.1 GCA_019244165.1 Pseudonocardiales bacterium
CGGCTCCCCGGTAGAGACTGGATCTTGGTCGATCGTTCTTCTACCAGGAGCCGCACTCACTTTCACAGCACGACGCGCCGAGTCCTCCCAGTCCCCCGCGTGGCATCCTTGACTGCCCGCCCAATCTCTTAACTACCGGGCATTGCGGTTAGCCTACCTGCTGGCCGCGCGGGGCGATGAGGCTGCGGTGACGGAACTGCGGACCCTAGCCAATGCCGGTAACTCGTACGCGGCGGAGCAGCTAACCCAGCTGCTCGCCGAGCGGGGAGACCGGGACGGCGCGGTGCAGCTGTGGCGGACCCTGGCCGATGCCGGTGACTGGCACGCGACGGAGCGGCTAACCCAGCTGCTCGCCGAATGGGGGGACCGGGACGGCGCGGTGCAGGTGTGGCGGACCCTGGCCGATGCCGGTGACTGGCACGCAGCGTGGCAGCTGGCCGACTTGCTGGCCGCGCGGGGCGATGAGGCTGCGGTGACGGAACTGCGGACCCTAGCCAATGCCGGTGACTGGCACGCGGCGCGGCGGCTATCCGAGCTGCTCGCCGGCGATGAGGCTGCGGTGACGGAACTGCGGACCCGGGCCGATGCCGGTAATCCGGACGCGGCGGAGCCGCTAGCCAAGCTGCTCGCCGCGCGGGGCGATGAGGCTGCGGTGACGGAACTGCGGACCCGGGCCGATGCCGGTAACTCGGAGGCGGCGGAGCAGCTAACCCAGCTGCTCGCCGAGCGGGGCGATGTAGACAGCTTGCGCAGCGAGCTGTATGCAGGAAACACCCATCATGCTGCTGACGCGTTGATCGGCCTCTACGCAGCCGGGAACTCCCAGCGCCGGAACGAACTCAACCGCTTGGGGCTCACCACAGCCGGCGACCCCGCGGTTGCGGGGTGACTTCTGAGTTGCATCGCCTTTTTCGCTTCTCGGTTGATCTGGGAGCCGGACTATCGCTGAGTTGGGATTCGCCCACTTACGCCGGTCATGTCGCCAGCCCTCTCCTCCTCAACCAGTCTGGCGGATTTTGGGGCCGACAGGCAGGAGAGCGGTCGCGCCGTCTACTTCGCCGATTGATTGCCAGTTAATCAGGCGGCGATCCGGCCTAGGTGGTCATCGAGGACGCGCAGGGCGCGGGGGCCGAGGGGGCGGGCTGCCATGGTGCGGAAGGCTCGTAGGCGGGCAGCGCCGGTGGCGTAGGGAGCGCGGTGCAGGAGGTCAGCGGCGGTGGTGGCGTGGCGGCAGGCGTCGGTGAGTCTGCCCGCGTGCAGCTCGGCCGTGGCCAGATCGGTGAGCGCGAGAACGCGGGTGCGGTGCTCGGTGCGCGGGAGTCGGTCAAGCGCGGTGGCCAGCACGGCCCGGGCTGCAGTGTGGTCACCGGCTTGGAGGTAAACATGACCTGTTGCGGCGGCCAGGTGCGCGGGGCCATAGTCGAACAGCAGGGGCGTCTGCGTGGCCCGCTGATGCGCTGTGGGCTCGGCGCGGTGCAGGGCGTCAGCGGCGGCGGTGTGGTCGCCGGAGTCGGTGTGAATGATGGCCTGGATACTCGCCAGCCAGGGTGCGACGGCGGGTGCGTGCTCGGCATGGGCGAGGGCGGCGACGAGGTGGTCGAGTGCGGCAGCGGTCATGCCGTCGGCGTGAGCGAGCTGGGCGGTGTAGCCGAGAGCGGTGGCGGCGGCTTGGTGGTCCTCGGCTTCTCGGGCGCTATCGAGGGCCATGCTGTAGTAGGCGCGGCCGGACAGTGCATCGCCGAGGTCTTCGTAGGCCAGGCGGCCGGCGAGAGTGGCTACCGTCGCGCGGTTGCGCAGCAGCCGGCGCCGCTCGGCTGTGGTGTGGTCGCGGCCCAGTGCCGCAGTCGCCATCCGGACATGCGCGGCGACCGGGGTCAGCAGTGCAGAAGGGTCGACGGTGGCGTGCAGGTCCTGGTAGCGCTCGGCGAGCTGCTCCAGATCGGCGAGGGTGGCGGTGGCGGCGCGGGCGTGACCAGCGGGGTCGGTGGCGGCCGGGTCGAGTAATCCGAGCATGGTCCGGCGGCTGGTCACCGTGTCTTTCCATGCCGAGAGCATCTGCGGAGCCAGCGCCGTCCCGGCAGCGCCAAGCTGATCGAGCAGGCTCGCGGCGTCATCCAGCAAGGACACCAGCGACTCGGCATCCCGCGCCGGCCGACTGGGCACGGTCGAGACAGCGGGGCTGAATCCGAGTTGTTCTGCGGTCACGCCGAACAGGTGGCACAGCAGCGCCCGGTAGCGGGGGCTGATGCCTTTCACGCCGCGTTCCCACTTGGCCACCATGTCGGCGTTGACCGCGACGTGTCCCTGACCGAGAGTCCAAGCGAGGTAGGCCAGTTTGTCGGCGAGCTGCTGCTGGGTCCAGCCCAACTCAGTGCGCAGCTCGCGGAGCCGGGGGCGCCCGGCGGTCGTCGGGGCGGTCATAGCCAGGGCACCCCCTTTCGCGGTAGCTGGTCAATCAGCGGGCCTGGCGCCGGTTGTCCGGTGGACTCCGGCGTGGGCTGGTTGCGTGTAAGGAAACGCCCCGACAGGATTTGCTCACAACGATCAGCAAATTGGCCCTTGCCGGGGCCAGGAAGTGAGCCGTAGTGGACGAGTCGAGTGGCGGGCAGTCGCCAGGAGATGAGAAGCGGCGGCCTGGGCGCCCACCGAAGATCACCGACTCGGCACGCTCGGCGGCTGCGGCGCTGGGCGCTGAGCTACGGCGGTTGCGGATCGATCGTGGCTTGACGTTGGGGCAGCTGGGTCGGCTGGTGGGCTATTCCTGGCAACACCTGGGCGCGGTGGAGCGGGGCACTGCGGTGCCCTCGGAAGTCGTGGTGTCAGCGTGTGATGCTGCGGTCTCGGCGAATGGCCGGTTGGTGTCGATGTTGCCGGCGGTGATCCGGGAGCAGGCACGGGTCCGGCATCAGCATGAGGCGGCCCGGCGTCCGGGTCGGTCGATCGATCTCCTCGGGGCGAGGGCTCGGCAGGTGTGCGAGCAGGATGACCTTGATTGGGGCCGGCTCGCTGATGCGGCTCGTCGCCCGTCGCGGCTGAGCACTGCGGTGGTTGAGGATCTTGAGCTGATCACCGATCGGCAGCGGCGGCTGTATCACGAGCTGTCCTCGGCGGAGATGATGGTGCACGTCCAGGCACAGGTCGGGCTGCTGGTGTCGCTGTTGGACAGCCCGCAGCCGGACTCGCTGCGGCACCGGGTCGCCTCAGCGGCGGCCGAGGCGGCGGGCTTCGCGGCGTGGTTGTGGTATGACCTGGGTGACCTGTACACGATGAGTCACTGCTATCGGCAGGCTGGTCTGGCCGCAGAGGAAGCATCCGATACCGGTCTACGGTCCTACATCCTGGGCTATCAGGGTCTCGTCGCGCGGGCGCAAGGTCGGCCGGAGTCAGCGCTGGAGTTTTTCGATCAGGCACGTCAGTCTGCCCAGCGGTGTGTCTCCGACTCCACTCGGTCCTGGTTGACCGTGCTGACCGCGGACGCGCTAGCGCGAGTCGGCCGCGGTGGCGAAGCACTGGCCGCGCTGGATGCCGCGCGGTCGGTGCTTGCCGGTCAGGACAGCCGCACCGATGAGTGGATGTATGACTTCGACGAGGGCAGCCTTGCCGTCCATGCGGGTACCTGTCTGCTCACCGTCGGGCGGCCGGAGAGCGCAGCGGCGGCGTTCACCGACGCGCTGCGTTCGGTGCCGCCATCGTGTGAGCGTCGCGGTGCCGAGATCCAGGTGGGGCTTGCGGCCGCACGGCTGGCGTCCGGGGACGTGGAGGAGGCGCAACGCTTGGTACTGGCCTCGCTGGAGACCTTCGCTGCTCGGGGTTCGGTGGCGGGTCTGCATCGTATCCGGGAGTTACAAGGAACGTTCCGAGCCAGAGGTCACCTCGGTGCTGCTGCGGCCATTGATGAGCAGGCGCGGGCATTGCAGGCCGTCACAGTGTGACCGGACCCGCAGCCAGAGGGGACGTTGTCTCGGTTGATGCCGTGCAGGTTGTCGGGGAGCACGTGTACTGGATCGAGGGACGCGCACACGGTGACGTTCTGGTCCGCTCCCGCGGGTCGGCCGGAGTAGAGGATGTCCTGGCGCCTGGCGTGACGGTAGCCTCCTCCGTCCATGAATACGGTGGCGGCGCCTATCTGGCCACCGATGATGCCCTCTGGTTCGTCCGTGCTGATGACCAGCAGATCTGGAGCGCCACCCGGGCTGGGCTGCGCCCGGTCACTGCGCCACCACACCACGGTCAGAATCGTTACGCAGACCTTCGCCTGAGTGCATCCGGGCTTCTGGTCGCCGTCCGGGAGCGTCATCACCAGGCAGCGGTGAGCAACGAGCTGGTGATGCTGCCCGCCGACGGGTCAGCTGCCCCCTGGCCGGTGGCGCAGGGCTGGGATTTCTACTCCTTCCCCCGCCCAAGCCCGGACGGGCGCCTACTGGCCTGGACGACCTGGCGGCACCCGCTGATGCCCTGGGACGGTACGTGGCTGTGGGTCGCCGAGATCGGCAAGGACGGCACGCTCGGCGCTGCCCGGCATCTTGCCGGCGGTGCGGAGGAATCGGTGTTCCAGCCGGAATGGGGCCCCGGCGGTGTCCTGCACTTCGTGTCTGATCGCACCGGGTGGTGGGACCTCTACGCCTGTCCCCCGCACGGTGACATCGTGTCACTGGTTCACCTTGAGTCAGCAGATCTGGGAACAGCACAATGGGAATTCGGGTATTCCACCTACGCTTTTCTGGACAACGACCGGATCGCGCTCCTCGCACACCATGGCGGAACCACACAACTCAATATCTGGGACTCTCGCTGCCCCGAGGTGCGCGCCGTCGAGTTGCCCTATACATCAATAAAGCCGTATCTGGCAGCATACTCCAGGGGGGTCGCGATGATCGGGGCGTCCCCGGACCGGGCTCCCGCTGTCATCGTGACTGATATCGACAATGGCAAGTCCCGGGTGTTGAGCGCGGCGACTGAAGTCGCACCCGCATGGCAAGCACCGAATCCTGAAGTTGCCGATATCCCCGCTCGGAATGGCGGTCGGGTGTATGCCACGTTGTACCGTCCCCGACCAGGCAAAGGACTTGCACCCGTGCCTGTGGTAGTTCGGGCGCACCCAGGGCCGACTTCGAACGCCCCGTTGCGGCTCGACCCGTGGGTCCAGTTCTTTATCGGCCACGGGTTCGCGGTGCTCGACGTGGACTACCGGGGTAGCACCGGCTACGGCCGCGCCTACCGCAACGCGCTGCGCGGCCAGTGGGGTGTCCTGGACGTCTCCGACTGCGTTGACGCTGTCCAGGCGGTCGGGCACGACGGGTCTGTTGATCTGGCGCGCGTCGTCATCAGCGGTGCGAGCGCGGGCGGGTACACCGCATTACGGGCCGCGACGACCACCACGACATTCCGGGCGGCCACCGTACGATCCGCCATTGTTGACCCCGCGCTCTGGCGTAGGGCGGCACCGAAGTTCCAATCACATCATGCCGACCTTCTCCTCGGCCCCACCGACACGTGGCAAAGCCGGTCTGTGCTCCGTACGGGAATAACCACCCACTGCCCCATCCTCGCCCTTCACGGTGACCGCGACACGATCACACCACTTCACCAAGTCCACCAGCTTGTCGCGGCACTCGGTGACCAAGCATCGCTCGTGGTCTACCCGGGTGAGGGTCACGGACTGAGTCACCCCCACAATATCGAACACGCAACCCAGGCCGAGCTAGCGCACTACCGAGCAGCACTGGACAGCTCAGTTCTCGGCGGTCGGGACTAGAAGCGGACTAGCTGGGGACTAGCTTGCGGACCCCCTCTGTGCGGGTGTTTCGCCGTTGGATGGGTGTGCGGGTCAAACCGGCCCGCGATTACTGATCCCAGGGGGACAGCGACATGCTGCCGGAGATCCCGACCAACGGCGTGAGCGCCGTGGGCGTCTCCGACGCTGCAACCATATCGGGGACCAGGACGGTGGCCCTGCCACCGGGCACCGTGGAGGAAATCCTCAGCCGGGCCGGCCGGCCGGACTTCGCCCGGTGGGCCGAGCAAGTCACTCGGTGCGGGCACTGCTCGCGACCGGTCCGGCTCCGCGGGCGCGTCGAATACCGATCGGCTGACGGCCGGCAGGTCGCCTACTCGACGGATGCCGAGCCGGATCGGCTGCTGCTGATCCGCTGCGGGAACCGCCGGGCGGCCGTGTGCCCGTCCTGCTCCTATGAGTACGCGGGCGATATGTGGCAACTGCTCTACGCCGGCGCCGCCGGCGGCCGCAAGGGTGTGCCCGAGTCCATCCGCTCCCACCCCCTGGTCTTCGCCACCCTCACCGCGCCCAGCTTCGGGCCGGTACACACCACCCGCGCCGACCGATCCGGCGGGCCAGCGCGCTGCCGACCTGCACACGGCACGCCACGGCTGTGCCGGCACGGGCGGCCGAGCTGGTGCACCGCCATCCACGCCGAGGATGACCCCAGGCTCGGGCAGCCGATCTGCCCGGACTGCTACGACTACCCCACGCACATCGCGTTCAACTGGCACGCCCCCGAACTCTGGCGCCGGTTCACCATCGCCCTGCGCCGCACCCTCGCCCACCAAGCCGGACTGACGGCGGCTGAGTTCGCCCGGCGCTGCCGGGTGTCGTTCGTGAAGGTCGCGGAGTTCCAACGCCGCGGCGTCGTCCACTTCCACACGCTCATCCGCCTCGACGGACCGGGCGAGGACTACCAGCCACCACAAATCAGCGTCGATGCGACCGGGCTGGCCGACGCAATCCGGCAAGCTGCCGTCCACGTGCGGCTCATCGTCGGGATGCCCGACGGCACCGACCTGGCGCTTCGGTTCGGGAAGCAACTCGACACCCAAACCGTCAACGGTGGCTCGGTGGGCGAGCTGACCCCCGAGCACGCCGCGCGCTACATCGCCAAATACGCCACCAAAAGCGCCGAAGACTTCGGCCTCGGCGAGCGACGCATCACCCCCGAAACACTCTCCCTGCTCGATGTCCCCGAGCACGTGGACCGCCTGGTCCGTACCGCGTGGCAACTCGGCGAACACCCCGCGTACGAGGGGCTGCGACGGTGGGTGCACATGATTGGTTTCCGCGGCCATTTCGCTTCGAAAAGCCGCCGCTACTCCACCACCCTCGGGGCTATCCGCGGTGAACGCCGCACTTACCGGCAACGCCAAGCCGCTGAACACGTTCGCGAGCTGCTCGACGAGGACACCACGCTGGTCGTTTCGCGCTGGGAATTCGCTGGAGTCGGCTACCTCAGCACCGGTGACACCGCACTTGCCTTCTCTGCAGCCGCCAGAGCACGCGAGCGACGGCAGGCGGCACGGGACGCTGCATGACGGGAGGACACACGACAGAAGATCGGAAGGGACGGCACCGGTGAGTGAACCACGAGAATTGCGGGCTGGGTCGCTACTGGCACCGAAGTGGTACAGCGTCGCCCAGGTCGCGCAGATGCTCGGCTACGGGCTGAGCAAGACCAAGATGCTTGTCGCGACCGGTGAGCTGCGGTCACTCAAGGACGGCAAGTACCGCCGCATCCTGCCTGAATGGGTGGATGAGTATATCGAACGTCGAGTCACGGAAGGAGCAGCATGACTAGTCGCGCCCGGGCCAACGGGGAAGGCTCGATCTTCCCTTACCGTAACGGATTCGCTGCCTATGTCTGGGTCACCAAACCCAACGGACAGCGGCAACGCAAGTATGTCTACGGCACGACCCGCCAAGGAGTGCATGACAAATGGCTCAAGCTTCAACAGCAAGCCCGACAGGGACCGATGGCCACCTGCGTGCCGCAACTCGGTGAGTTTCTCAACTATTGGCTCGATGAAGTAGTTAAACCGAATTTGGCTCCGCTCACCCACGCGACCTATGAGACCTTCGTCCGGCTCTACATCATTCCCGGCATCGGGAATAAGCGACTGGATCGGCTTCAGGTTCGGGATATTCAGACGTGGATCAACAGGGTTGCCCAGACATGCCAGTGCTGCGCGCAAGACAAAGATGCCCGGCGCGCAGAGGGGAAACGGCGGTGCTGCGCTCTGGGTCGATGCTGTCACAGTACCCCGTCACCGCGAACGATCAACGACATTCGTGGTTGCCTGCGTGCCGCCCTGTCCCACGCCATCGCCGAAGATTTGATCAGCAAGAATGCCGCGGCGGCGGCCAAGGTCCCTTCAGCCCGGCGGCGCACCCGAAAGGTGCAAGCCTGGTCCAGCGAAGAAGCTCGCCAGTTTCTTGAATCAGCACGCGCTGACGGCGACCCGCTCTACGCGGGTTACGCCCTGGTTCTCGCGCTTGGCCTGCGCAAAGGTGAGGTGCTTGGGCTGGAGTGGGACGACATCAAGCTCGACACCGAGGAACTCACCATGGGACGGCAACTCCAACGAGTCCGACACCAGCTCTTGCACCGGGAGCCGAAGACCGCTACCTCGGATGATGTTGTGCTGCCGCTGGTGGATCTCTGCACCGCCGCGCTACGACAGCGCCGAACTCAGCAGGCGTCAGCGCGAGAGGCCGCCGGAGCCGCTTGGCAGGGCGGTAGGTGGGTGTTCAGCACCAAGTGGGGCACCCCCATCGAGCCGCGCAACTTCAACCGGTCCTGGGATGCCCGCTGCCACAAGGCCGGAGTCCGCAAGATCACCGTCCACGATGGTCGCCGTACCTGTGCTACGCTGCTGGTCGATCTCGATGTGCACCCGCGCGAGGTCATGCAGATCCTGCGCCACGCCCAGATCGCCGTCACGATGGAGATCTACGCGCAGGCCTCCTCCAAGGCCACCCGTGCCGCCTTGAAACGACTGGGAGACAGCCTCCATGGGTGACCTATTGCTGTACTTCGTTGCTGTATTACGGCAAATCCACGGTCGGAAGATCAGTGATCAAGGCTCTGACCTGGGTGGGCGATACTGGGATCGAACCAGTGACCTCTTCGGTGTGAACGAAGCGCTCTCCCGCTGAGCTAATCGCCCTCGCTGGCCGCGGCGGCGGGATCACCATACCGGATCAGGCCGGACCCATGCCCAACGGCGCAGCGGCTGGTCCGGTCAGCTTCTCACTTGTCCGCTCGCCACGACGTCAGTGGGTGCCGCGGGGGCGCGCCGACCCGGTTCCAGGGAGACCGCGTAACCGGTGAACTTCCCCGTTGCCGTAGGGGGCACGGCGTGCAGCTGGGGTGCTTGGGACACCACATCGAACGCTTTCAGCGGGACCGGTGCTCCGCTTGTCAGTCCCCACAACACGTAAGTTTGGTCGGCCACGCGATTGCTGGGCAGGTGGGTGCTCACCACAGCGACCCGGTCCGGGCTGGCGAGCACCATGCCTACCACCGCAGTGCCGCTCTTGGCGACCAGAGGCACCCGGACCGCCGCCGGGTTCGCAGCGCTTTGTATCGCCTCGGACATGCCCGCGACCTGGCGCTGCGCCTGGTTGAGCTCACCGCCCAGCTGCACCACCCGGACGCCGAGCACCACTGCGGCGGCGGCCAGAATAGCGGCCGCCGCCACGGCCAGCTCCCGGGTGCGCAGCCGCAATAGCGTGGGGAGGTGTCGTGCTGGCGACGTCGATGGCGCCCGTGGCGTCACCAGGGCTGCGGACTTGGCACCCGTGACACTGAGTATCCGCTGCTCCAGCGCGGCGTTGGGGGTTGCCTCCGGGATGGAAAGGCCCAGGGTGGCACCGACCTGCTCAGTCTCCGCAGCGGTCCGGGTGCATGTCGGGCACTCCGGCATGTGCGCGGCGACCAGCGACTCCTCGGCGGGCTCGAGGGTGTGCAAGGCCCACCCGACCGCCAGCTCGCGATGCGGACAGGCGGTACCGTGGTGCTGGTCGTTCATCGGTTCGCCTCCCTCGCCATGCGAGCCTCGGCGACCAAGGCGTCCGGCCCCAACTGGTCGGCCAGCAGCGAGCGCAGCCGCTGCACCGCAGTAAACATGCGAGATTTCACCGTTCCCAGCGGGACACCCGTCAGCACCGCGATCTCACGCTGGGTATGCCCACCGAAGTAGGCCAGCGCGAGCACCTGCCGCTGCTCGAGGGGCAAGCGATGGAGCGCCGCACGCACCTGGCCAGCCGCGACGCGTGCCATCGCCGCCTGATCGGCGCCCGGTGCCAGGGTTGGCGACCAATCCTCGCCCGCCTCCGGCGTAGAGACCATGCGCCGACGGATGGTGCTCTCTCTGCGCACCGCGTCGACCGCCTTGTGGTGAATGAGGGTAAGGAGCCAGGTGGCGAAGCTACCCCGAGATGAGTCGAATCGGGCCGGGTCACGCCACAGGGTCAGGAAGACCTCCTGCACCACATCCTCCGCGAGCCCGTCATCGGCACAGATCCGACGGGCCAACGAGTAACATGGCCGGCCAAAGCGCTGATACAGCTGGGACAGTGCCGCACCGTCGGCGTCCCCGAGTCTTCGCACAAGCTCAGCGTCAGAAGGTCCAGAAGATCCCCCAACCATATTGACAGCCGGTGACGCCGACTCGGAAGCGTCTTGCCGTCGATCAGGGCCGGGGGCGTTCGATCGAGCCTCATCGGCCACCAGAGGGATCCTCACGTCGTACCTACGCCGGGCACCACCTACCCGGTTCAGGTTAGTTGCCCCAGCGTATCGCCGCAGATGGAGGCAGAAAGACACGATAAGCGACGAGCCTGCCGCTCCGGCGAACACTTCTGCCCCGTCCGGGTGGTCTGCCTTAGGCAACCGGGCGTAGCTCACGCATCCCCCCGTTACAGCGACCAAAGTCAATCGTTTCAGGGTGCAGAGTCCGCACGCTCAAGTCCGAAGGCACAGAAAGGGGCGACAACGATGCGTAACGACCACGTGACTCTCCGTTCATCGGCGGTCTTTGACCTTCTGGCGCCGCGCACTCCCGCGGTGCCTGTTCAGGTTGCGCTCCGTTACGACACTCGCGACCCCTACGCCGTCGTCGCCGCATTTCGGACCGGACGCGCTGGCTGGGTCGAGTGGGTGTTCTCCCGTGACCTGCTCGCCGACGGCCTGATCGCCGAGGCGGGAGACGGCGACGTGCGCATCCGACCGGGCTCCGGGGATCCCGAGATCGTCGTCCTGGAGCTCAACTCCCCGTCAGGTCACGCCGTGTTCGAGGCCAGCGCCCAGCGCCTCGCCGAGTTTCTGGATGCCAGTTACGACATCGTCCTGCCCGGGAACGAGACCTTGTGGATGAACGTGGACGACGCGCTCAACCAGATGTTCGCCAACGACGTGCCGTGAGCCCGGGCCAGGTTGATCCGACTTCCCGGGTCGGCTACAGTTCGAACACGCACCGGGGCGGGGAGCCAGGCGAGTCCCGTCGGGAGCATGCGGACGTAGCGCAGCTGGTAGCGCATCACCTTGCCAAGGTGAGGGTCGCGGGTTCGAATCCCGTCGTCCGCTCTGCGTGGTCCTCCACGCCGGGCCGCCCCAGGGGCGGGTCTTCGGCAAGTTTTCCGGGGCGACGATCCTGGGGACCGTCGATCGTGGGAACCTCTCCGGTACGAGGCGCGGCGGAGTGGCCGAGTGGCTTAGGCAAGGGCCTGCAAAGCCCTGTACGCGGGTTCGATTCCCGCCTCCGCCTCGGGCGATTAGCTCAGTGGGAGAGCGCTACCTTGACACGGTAGAGGTCACTGGTTCAATCCCAGTATCGCCCACCAGGGCAAACAGACCGGCTGGGCAACAGCGTCGGGGCCGCTGTGGGTCGCCATTCCGGGCCTCGGTGGGTCATCATCTGAGGCGTGTGGTGTTCGGGTCGCCGTTGTGGCGCTGGTCGGGTGGGTCGATCGCGACGATCTCGCGGTCCGGTGTGATATGGCCGAACTGCTGGTAATCACTGGCGCCGCGGGCAACATCGGCTCGACGTTGCGCCCTAGGTTGGCCAAGCCGGGTCGTTGGTTGCGGTTGTTGGATGTGCGCCCGATTCCACCGGCTGAGCCCGGCGAACGAATAGAGCGTGTCGAGGCGTCGGTCACCGATCTGGGCGCGTTGGAGGCGGCGTTCGCCGGGGCGGACGCGGTGGTGCACCTGGGTGGGTTCAGTGAGGAGCGGGCGTGGGAGGAGCTGGTGGAGGTCAACATCAACGGGACCTATCGGGTATTCGAGGCGGCCCGCCGGCAGGGGGTGGGCAGGGTGGTGTTCGCCAGCTCGGTTCACGCCGCCGGGTTCGCCCCGCGAGACACCGGTGAGCTGCCGGACTATCTGTTCCCGCGACCGGATACCAACTACGGGGTCAGCAAGGTCGCGGGTGAAGCGATCGGCAGCTTGTATGCCGACCGGTACGGGCTGTCGGTGGTCTGTCTCCGGATCGGCTACTGCTTTGAACAGCTGAGCAGCCCCGACGTGTTGGCGATCTATCTGAGCCCGGATGACTGTGCCAGCCTGGTCGAGGCAGCCATCTCAGCGCCCGCACCGGGGTTCAAGGTGGTGTGGGGGGTATCCCGCAATACCCGATCGGTACTCTCCCTCGCCGAAGCACGGTCGTTGGGCTACCGGCCTGCCGACGACTCAGAGCGTCATGTCCAGACCCTGGCCCAGCTGCCCGACGGTGATCCCCAACCCGCGCGGCGGCTCGGCGGTAAGTTCTGCGGGCCAGAGTTCGACACCGCACGCCATCAGGCCCGATCCGGCCCGACAAGCTAGCGGTCGACGCGGCGGCACGGAAAAATCGTTTGTAGGGCCATGATCGTTCAACTACCATCAACGCCTGTGCGCGGATCCGGGGATCACAACGGCTTAGTTTTCCTGCAACAAGTCGTCCTGCACCAACCGTCCGAGACAGCACAACGCGGATTGCGCACTTCCCGCTGACCGCCACCGACTTCATCACCAGCGACGAGCAGTGGAGTACCCACAACTACCATCCGCTGCCGGTGGTGATCACCTCTGGTGAGGGAGCCTGGGTCACCGACGTGACCGGGCGACGCTACCTCGATCTCCTCGCCGGCTACTCGGCGCTGAACTTCGGGCACCGGCACCCCGCGCTGGTGGCCGCCGCAGTGGAGCAGCTGGAGCGGGTGACCTTGACCTCGCGGGCATTTCACCACACCCTGCTCGGCGCGTTCTGCCGGGAACTTGCCCAGCTGACGGGAACCGAGATGGTGCTCCCCGTGAACACCGGCGCCGAGGCCGTCGAGTCCGCGATCAAAGTGGCCCGGTTGTGGGCGTACCGGGCCAAGGGTATCCCGGACGGCACCGCCGAGATCGTGGTCATGAGCGGGAACTTCCACGGCCGCACGACCACCATTGTCTCGTTTTCCACCGAGGAGGAGTCCCGAGCTGGTTTCGGTCCGTTTACCCCTGGCTTCGTGGTGGTGCCCTACGGTGATCTCGACGCGCTCCGCGGTGCGATCACGTCCCGGACCGCGGCGGTGCTCCTCGAGCCCGTGCAAGGCGAGGCGGGAGTGCTGGTTCCGCCGCCGGGTTACCTGGCCGGAGTCCGGGCCGCCTGCGACGACACTGGTGCTCTGCTCATCGCCGACGAGATCCAATCCGGGTTGGCTCGCACCGGAGAGCTCCTGGCCCTAGACCATGACCACGTGCGGGCTGACCTGTACACCCTGGGTAAAGCGCTCGGTGGGGGGATCCTGCCAGTTTCGGCCGTGGTGGGACGGCGCGCGGTGCTGGGTGTGCTGCGGCCCGGGGAGCACGGATCAACCTTCGGCGGCAATCCGCTGGCCTGCGCGGTCGGTCGCGCGGTGATCGCCCTCCTGGCCAGTGGCGAGTTCCAGTCCCGCTCCCAGGAGCTGGGCGCGCACCTGCACACCCGGCTGCGTACCCTGGTCGACTGCGGGGCTGCGCAGATCACCGGCCGAGGATTGTGGGCCGGAGTGCACCTCGCTCCCGGCGGCCCCACCGGACGCATGGCGGCGGAGGCACTGCTCGCCCGCGGCGTGCTCTGCAAGGAGACTCAGACCACCACATTGCGCATCGCTCCCCCACTCGTGATCAGCCGTGACGACCTGGACCTTGCCCTCGACGCCATCACCGACGTCCTCCTGCACTGACCTGCCGTGCCCTCGGTGAGGATCACGCTCACGGCAAACTCACTGGGAGGATGGCAGGATCGCGACGCCGCCCCCCGACGTGAATGCTAGGAGAGTCTGTGCGTCATCGGATCCTGCGGCTTCTGGGAGTGCCGATGATGCTGTTAGCGGTGCTGATGAGCGGCTGCACCGCAGGACCCTCGAACCGACCCGCGGTGTCGGTGCGGGGCACCACGGCGCCGCCGCAACGCTTTACACAGACCCCGCCCAGCAACCCACCACTGCCACCGACCGGCGAGTACGACCGTGATTCGCTGCCCTGGCGGGACTGCACCGACACGATCGGCACCGCCCTGGGCAGGCCAAGCCCACGCCGGGTGGAGTGCACCGAGCTTCGGGTCGACGCCATGGTGGCGACACCGGTGCTCGGGAATGTCCTCAGGCTGGACCTCAGCAGGATCGGCCATGGCCCGGCCCCGCTGGTGGTGCTCGGCGAGGCGTCCGGGGAGCCCGGAACGGTCCGGGCCGCGCGGCTAGCACAGCAGCTGCCGCCAGCCCTCCTGGACCGTTTCACCGTGATCGGGCTGGCCCGCCGGGGCACGGGCCCCAGCGAACCGCTGGACTGCATACCGACGACCACCCGGAACCAGATCATCGGCATCGATCCCGACCCGGACCGGACCGAAGCGCTGGACTCGCTGCTCGATATCACCCGCGCCGCGATCCAGACCTGCGTGCAAGACCTCGGCGAGACGCTCACCACGATCACCTCCATGGGCAGCGCCGACGACCTCGAACGGCTCCGGATTGCTCTCAACGCCCCCGTGCTCAACCTGATCTCCTCCGGTGAGGCGTCCCGGGCGGTGACCGACTTCCTCCACCGGTACCCCAGCTCCGCCGGGCGGGTCGTGCTCGACGGAGCCGTTGATCCCACCCTCGACGACGTGAGCGCCACCGAGGCCACGCTGCTCGCAGCGGACGCCGGCTATACCGCATTCGCCGCCGACTGCGTGGCCCGAGGCTGCCCGCTGGGACCCGACCCCCGCGGTGCCCTGGTGAGCTTGGCCGCGGCGCTGCGCCGGTCCCCCCTCCAGGTCGGGTGGCAGCGGATCACCGCAGGCACCGCCTACCAGGCAGTGCTGGACACGCTCGGTGAGCCCCAGCGCTGGCCGCAGCTGTCCCACGCGCTGGCAAGCGCCCGCGAGGGGAACGGCACCGAGCTGGCCGCGCTGGTGGCGCCGGTGGTAGCCAAACAACGCGGGCTGCCGGCACGTTTTGACCCTGCCCTGGCAACGCGCTGCAACGACACCCCGACCCGGGTACCACCCGAACGCGCCCAGCAGCTGGCGCACCAGTGGCAGCAGCGGTCCGCGCTGTTCGGGCCCCTGTTCGCTGCGCGGCTGCTGTGGTGCAGCGCGTGGCCCGTGCCCCCGCCACTGGGGAGACCGGAGGGCCGGGCGCTGCCGCCGGTGCTGGTGATCGCCACCACTGGTGACCCGGTGAGCCCTGCCGAAGGGGCCAGGCACACCGCGCAGTCGCTGCCCTCAGCAACCTTGGTGAGCTGGCAAGGCCAGGCGCATGGCGCGCTGCCCCGCAGCCCCTGCATCGTCGACCTGGTCACCCGCTTCCTGGTGGATGCCTCGATACCCCGGCAGGGCACACTGTGTCCGCCGTAACGTGGGTCCGCATCTCAACGTGGGTCCGCATCTAACTTTTCGCACGGAGGTGAGCTCCCGGTCATGCCGTTGATCTCGTCGACCCATCAGCGGTCGTCCCCGGTGCGGTCGGTCGAGCTGTCCATCGGGGGGATGACGTGCGCAGCCTGCGCGGCACGGGTGGAGCGCAGGCTCAACAAGCTTGACGGCGTGCACGCCAGCGTGAACTACGCGACGGAGAAAGCCAGCGTGGCCACCAGCGCTGAGATAGGGATCGCGGAGCTGATCGCGCAGGTGGAACGGGCCGGCTACCGCGCCGCGCCGCTCGAGCCCGAGACGCCCGCGCAGGAGGAGCTCACCGATGCCCCGGTCCGGTATCTGGTGCGCCGGTTGGTGGTGGCGCTGCTGCTGGGGGTACCGCTCGGGGATCTGTCCATGACGGTGGTGTTGCTGCCTTCGGCGCGGTTCACCGGGTGGCAATGGGTGCTGCTGGCGATGACCTTGCCGGTGGTGACGTGGTGTGCCTGGCCGTTTCACCGCAAGGCCATCGTCGCCGCCAGGCATGGGGCGACCTCGATGGACACTCTGGTGTCGTTGGGGATTACCGCGGCCAGCTGCTGGTCGGTCTACACCATGTTCGTCAACACCAGCGCCGGCCACCGGCTCGACAGCGGCTGGGGACTGATCTTCCGGCCCGCTGGCTCCATCTACCTCGACGTGGCCGTCGGCGTGACCATCTTCCTGCTCGGTGGACGGTTGTTCGAGGCACGGGCCAAGCGGCGGGCTGGCGGTGCGCTGAGCGCACTGGCCAAGATCGGGGCGCGGGAGGTGTCGGTGCGGCGCGAGGACGGGCAGGAGGACCGCATCCCGATCGCGCAACTGCGTCTGGGCGATCATTTCGTGGTTCGCCCCGGCGAGACCATCGCGACCGACGGCGAGGTGGTCCTGGGCCACAGCGGGGTGGACAGCAGCACGATGACCGGGGAATCGGCGCCGGTCGAGGTCTCCGAGGGCCACTCGGTCATCGGTGGCACCATCGCGTGCAGCGGCCGGCTTGTCGTCCGCGCCACCAGGGTGGGCAACGATACCCAGCTGGCTCAGTTGGTGCGGCTGGTCGAGCAGGCGCAGAACGACAAGGCGAGCGTCCAGCGGCTCGCGGACCGCATCTGCGGGGTGTTCGTCCCTGTCGTCCTCGCCCTGGCGGCTACCACCTTCCTCGGATGGCTGGTCACCGGCGGATCGGTCGAGCATGCGTTCAGCTCGGCGCTCGCGGTACTGATCATCGCTTGCCCGTGCGCGCTGGGGCTGGCCACGCCAACGGCTCTCATGGTGGCCTCCGGGCGGGGAGCGGAACTGGGCATCTTCATCAAGGGTCACCAGGCGTTGGAGTCGGCCAAGACCATCGACACGGTGGTGTGGGACAAGACGGGAACCATCACCACCGGCCAGATGACGGTGGTCGATGTCGCCTTGGCCGCAAGGACCGAGCTGGACACGCTGCTGCGCCACGCCGGTGCCGTGGAGGACGCCTCCGAACATAGTGTTGCCGTGGCGATCAGCGCGCTGGCCCGGGCCGGGCTGGGCGAAATCCCTCCGGTAGCGGACTTCACCAGCCTCTCCGGGCTCGGGGCCCGAGGCGTGGTGGACGGCCAGAACGTACTGGTCGGATCGGCACGGCTGCTGGCTACGCATGGCATCCCGGTGCCGGGTGCGCTGGAGGAGCAGCGCCTCCGATGGGAACAGCAGGGCTGCACGACCGTGGTCGTGGCCGCGGACGGTGTGGTCGCCGGCGCGTTCGCGCTGAGCGACACGGTGCGGCCCAGCGCGGCTCCGGCGGTCACCGAGCTGCTCCGGCTCGGGCTGCGCACGGTCCTGCTCACCGGCGACAACAAGGCCACTGCTGCGGCGGTCGCCGCGCAGGTCGGCATCGATGAGGTCATCGCCGAGGTGCTGCCGCGCGACAAAGCCGCGGTGATTGAGGCACTGCAGGCTCAGGGGCGCTCCGTGGCCATGGTCGGCGACGGCGTCAACGACGCACCCGCGCTGGCCCGCGCTAACCTCGGCTTGGCGGTCGTCTCCGGCACCGACGTCGCGCTCGGTGCCGCCGATGTGATCCTGATGCGCAACGACCTGAACGTCGTGCCCAGCGCGATCAAGCTCGCCCGGAGCACCCTGCGCACCATTCGCGGCAACCTCGCCTGGGCCTTCGGCTACAACATCGCCGCGCTGCCGCTGGCGGCCCTCGGCCTGCTCAACCCGCTGATCGCCGGTGGCGCCATGACGTTGTCCTCCTTGTTCGTCGTGTCGAACAGCCTGCGCCTGCGCAGGTTCGCCCGGGACAAGGTTCCAGGGCTCGCCGCTGGACCGACCCCAATAAAGCCATGACCCACGAATGGACACGATGTATCAGCTAGCAGATCAAGCAAACTGCGCGACGGACACCTGGTGCAACCGAATTTACGCTCTCACCGGAAACACCCAGTTAGCCGCGTTGGCCGAATGGTTGATTGCTACCCCAGCCAGCATTGCGTTGATCCTCTCGTTGGCTTTGATAACGCGATTTTTGTCGCGCCGAGCCATTAGTCGACTTACCCGCGCTAACAGTCCAGATAAAGCGCCGTCGCTGTTACGTCCATCGAAAGCACACCAGCGAGAAACGATACGAGCCGTAGCCAAACCGTTGTCGTCAGAGCGCCGAGCCCAGCGGGCGCGAACCATCGGCTCGATGCTTAAGTCATTCGCCTCAATCGCGATCTTCAGCCTTGCCATCATCTTGATATTGGGCCAGTTGGGGATCAACCTTGCTCCAATTATTGCTTCGGCGGGCGTTATTGGCGTCGCTCTGGGTTTCGGCGCACAGAACGTAGTCAAAGACTTTGTGGCTGGAGTATTTATGATCCTCGAAGACCAATATGGCGTCGGTGATATCGTGGATCTTGGGCCAGCTAGCGGCACAGTTGAAGGGGTCGGGCTGCGGATCACCACAGTGCGAGACAGCAATGGCACGGTGTGGTACATCCGCAATGGCGAGGTATCGCGAGTCGGCAATTCCAGCCAGGAGTTCGGGGTTGCGGTAGTCGACCTTCCGTTGGGGTGCGCCACCGACGTTCAACGGGCTATCGAGATCGCCGAAAAAACAGCTGCCGAGGTAACGAGCAAAACTCCGCTAGACGAAGACGCACTGGAGCCCCCCAAAGTACTGGGCGTAGAAAAAATCACCACAGACGGCGTGACGCTACGGCTGACCACAAAAGTTCGGCCAGGTAGGCAATGGGCAGTGCAGCGGGCACTGCGGGCGCATATCAAAACCGCATTCGATGCCGCCCATATCGAGTCTCCCTGCCTCTGCAGCGGCACCCAGCTCAGGCTAAATGGCGAAGATCCCAAACGTTAGCCACGACCAAGGGCCGCTGCTGGCTGCGTCTGCCTCGCTCTCCGCGTAGCGTGTCGAGTATGGAACCGGTCGAGGGCGTGAGGCCCAAGGTCGTCAAGTCCGAGGCCCAGTGGCGCGAGCAGCTCGCCCCGCAGGAGTACGCCGTGTTGCGCGCAGCCGGCACCGAACCGCCGGGGACCGGCGAGTACGAACACACCAAGACCCGCGGAGTGTATGAGTGCCGGGCCTGCGGAGCAGAGCTGTTCTCCAGCGACCACAAGTTCGAGTCACACTGCGGGTGGCCATCGTTTTTCACCCCGCTGGCCGGTGACGCGGTGCTGCTGCGCGCCGACCACAGCCTGTTCGCCACGCGCACCGAGGTGCTCTGCGCCAACTGCCACAGCCATCTCGGGCACGTCTTCGAGGGCGAGGGGTATGCGACCCCCACCGACCAGCGCTACTGCATCAACTCGATCTCGCTGCGGCTGGTGCCCGAAGAGAGCTAAGGCAACCCCGCTACCAGCTCGGCGACGGGTACCCGGGGGCCGGTGAAAAACGGCACCTCGGCTCGAACATGCCGGCGGGCCCGGCTGGCCCGCAGTGCCCGCATGAGATCAACGATGCGATGCAGCTCGTCGGCCTCGAACGCCAGGACCCACTCGTAGTCGCCCAGCGCGAAGGAGGCGACCGTGTTGGCCCGCACGTCGGGATACTCCCGGGCCTGCATGCCATGCTCGGCGAGCATGTCACGGCGCTCCGCATCCGGCAGCAGGTACCACTCGTAGGAGCGCACGAACGGGTAGACGCAGACGTACCGCTTCGGTTCTTCACCGGCCACAAACGCCGGGATGTGGCTCTTGTTGAACTCCGCGGGGCGGTGCACGGCCACCGTGGAGAACACCGGGACACTGGCCCGACCCAGCGCGGTGGTGCGGCGTAGCCCGGCGTACCCGGCCTGCAGCGCCTCGATCTCCGGGGCGTGCCACCAGATCATCCAGTCCGCGTCCGCGCGCAGGCCAGCGAGGTCGTAGACTCCGCGCACCACCACGCCCTTGCCCTCCAGCGCCTCCAGGTAATGCTGCACCTCGCGGGCTGGCTCGGCGCGGTCGGCGGGCAGCCGCCCTGGCTCGACCCGGAACACCGACCACATGGTGTAGCGGATGGTGGAGTTCAGTGCGGCATAGTCCAGCCGGGTCATGAACCCATCGTGCCACCGCGCGCCGCTGCTGGTGCGTTGAGTCCGGTCAGGTACCCCGCGATGCGGCGGGCAGCGGCGTCGGCGGTCGCGATGCAGGCGGGCAGGCCCACTCCATGCAGGATGGCGCCGGCAAGGGCGAGGCCGGCTGAGGCGGCCACGTGCCGCTCGAGGGCGGCGACGGCGTCGAGGTGCCCGGGCGCATACTGCGGCAGCCCACCTCCCCAACGCGCCACCACGCTGTCCACCGGCCTGGCAGTGATCCCGGTGAGCGCGGCGAGATCGGCGCGCACCGCCTCGAGGAGCTCCGCGTCGTCCCGGTGCAGCACCCGGGCCTCGCCGTGGCGGCCCAGCGAGGCCCGGACCAGCAGCATCTGCTCGGAACGGGCATGCGCCCACTTGCGCCCGGAGAAGGTGAACGCCTTGACCGACAGCGATTCGCTGGACGCCACCAGCACGCCGGAGGCCGCTGGCAGCGCCTGGGCGGCGGACAGCGGCAGCGCGAGCCCCACCACCGCGCAGGAGGCCACCTCGACCCGGCCCGCGGCGGCCGAGGCGCCCGGCAATGGATCAGCCAGCAGCCGCCGCAAGGCGGGCGCTGGGACGGCCAGCACCACAGCGTCAGCGTCGAGGCGCTCGGGCCGGCCTGGCCCGAGACGGTGGCTGCCCAGCTCCAACCGCCAGCCGTGGGGTGTGCGGGCCAGCGCGCGCACCGGTAGCCCGAGCCGCGGGTGCACCGCCCCGGCGGCCACCAGCGCGTCCACCAGAACGCTGAGCCCACCGCGCAGGGTGCCGAACACCGGAGTCGGGCGGCCACCGCCCGCGGGCTGCCGGGAGGGCAGCACGGCATCGGCCGCAGCAAGCAGCGACCCAGCGCCTTGGTCCAGCGCGGCAGCCACCGCGGGCAGCGTCGCCCGCAGCCCTAGCGCATCGGCACGCCCGGCGTACACCCCCCCCAGCAGCGGGTCGACCAGCCGGTCGACCAGCTCGTCACCGGCTCGCTCGCGCAGCAGCATCCCGACCGCTGCGTCCTGCCCGGGGTCCCAGCGCAGCGGTACCGTGGGTTCCGCGGCCAGGCGCGCCACCCCCTGCGCGGAGAGCAAGCCGGCGACGTCGGCAGCCGCGCCGGGCAGGCCCAGCACGGTACGGGTGGGCAGCGGCAGGGTGCGGCCACCGGCCCGCACGGTGGGAGCCACGGGGGTGGGGTGGGTCAACTGCCCGCCGAGCCCCAGTTCCTCGACCAGAGCGTGCGCCTCCAGCCGGCGCAGGAGGAAAGCCTCCGCGCCCACATCGAGCGCGACGCCGCCGAGTTCGACGGTGCGCAACGCACCGCCCAGCCGCCGCGAACCCTCGATCAGCACGATCTCCGCGGCCGGGCCGAGCAGCGTGCGCAGCCGGTACGCCGCGGCCAACCCGGAGATCCCCCCACCGACCACAGCAACCCGGGGACTGCTCACCGCGAGTGCGCCAGCTCCACGATGCGCCGCAGCACCTCCGGGTCGGTTTCTGGCAGCACACCGTGACCGAGGTTGAGCACGTGAGCCTCGGCCGCGCTCCCCTCAGCGATCACCCGGCGCACCTCTCGCTCCACGGCTGGCCATCCGGCCAGCAACACTGCCGGATCGAGGTTGCCTTGAAGCACGACCGGACCCTGCCCCCGGGCGGCCCGCACCCGCTGCGCAGCGACGTCCAGGGGGATGCGCCAGTCCACCCCGACGACGTCCGCGCCGGCTTGGGCCATCGCGCCGAGCAGCTCCCCGGTGCCCACCCCGAAGTGGATCCGCGGCACGCCGGTGCCGACCAGCCCCGCCAGCACGCGCCTGGAGTGCGGGAACACAAACTGCCGGTACTCCCGTTCCGACAGCGCGCCCGCCCAGGAGTCGAACAGCTGAACCGCATCCACCCCGGCGGACTCCTGCACCTCCAGGAAGGTCAGGGTGAGTTCGGCGAGCCGGCCCAGCAGCGCGTGCCAGACGTCGGGCTCGGCGTGCATGAGCGCCTTGGTGTGCTCGTGGTGCCGGCTCGGGCCGCCCTCGACGAGGTAGGACGCCAGGGTGAACGGGGCCCCGGCAAAGCCGATCAACGGGGTCTGACCCAGCTCGGAGACCAGCAGCCGCACCGCGGCGGCAACCGGCTCCAGCGCATCGGGTTCCAGCACCGGCAGGGCCATGACGTCAGCGACGCTGCGCACCGGGCGCTCGATCACCGGACCGGTGCCGGGCACGATGTCCAGCCCGACTCCGGCCGCGTGCAGCGGCACCATGATGTCGCTGAACAAGATCGCGGCATCCACCCCGTGCCGGCGCACGGGCTGCAGCGTGATCTCGCAGACCAGCTCGGGAGTCATGCAGGCCTGCAGCATCGGCTGATCAGCCCGCAGCTGGCGGTACTCGGGCAGCGAGCGCCCGGCCTGCCTCATGAACCACACCGGCAGGCGCTCCGGGCGCTCGCCCCGGGCGGCGAGCAGCAGCGGTGCGTCGGGAAGCAGCCGGCGGGGGGTGGTCGGCACGCCTATCCTGGTCATCTCAGCCACTATCGTCGCACGGCCTGGCCCCCGGCTGGGGAACCGCCCCGCTTGCGGGCGCCCTGGGCAGCGGCGTTTCGGCGAGACTGTCATCGACGGTCCTCCTACAGTTGCGGATGTGCCCAATCTGGCGGACGCCCCGGAGATCTTCCGCAACGCAGTGTCCTCGCTCAGCGTGGTGCGGCCCCGCCCGGAGCTGCGGTTCGAGCCGATCCCGGCCCCGCGCCGGCTCGCGCCCTGGGCACACGCGTGGGGTCTTGAGCTTGCCGGCACCAGCCACACGTCGGCGACCGGTCGGCTGGTACTGCTGCACGACCCGGCGGGTCACGAGGCGTGGAGGGGCACCCTGCGGCTCGTCGGCTTCGTCCGTGCCGAGCTGGACGCCGAGTTGGCTGGTGATCCGCTGCTTGCCGCGGTGAGCTGGTCCTGGCTTACCGACGCGCTGGGCAACTCAGGCGCCGAGTACACCGCCCTCGGGGGCACCGTCACCCAGACCTCGTCATCCCGGTTCGGCGCTATCGCGGGGCCCGAGCGAACCAACGACATCGAGCTGCGGGCGTCGTGGACCCCGGTGAGGGGCGGTGTGGTGGCGCACGCCGAAGCTTTCTGCGAGCTGATGGCGGCCGCCGTCGGGCTTCCCCCGGTCGGGGTGGTGACACTTGCCCAGCGCTTCGATTGATCATGTCCCGGGCGCCAGCCCCCGCGCCGACCTGCCGCTATCGCGCTAACCAGGGTCAATCGCCGGGCATGGGACTGGCGTTAGCTCGCCGGCCAAGTCTCGCCTGATTGGGCGACCGCCGATGGCGGCTTTGCGAACGGATCGGCAAGAAGGTGCCCATAGGGCCCCCGTTAGGCCGCTCGGGCGGCTAGTCTGCCCCCTACGACACCATCCTCGTCTCGAGTGGCGGCGCGGTTACTCAGGCGGGGTCCCGGTGCGGTCGGGGGCACGACCGACTCCAGGGAGGTAGCTACGTGGCTGCTGTCGGATACGGCGCGGCCGTCAGGTCGGCGCTATCCGGCGCCGTGCCGGCGTCATTGGTCCCGCACCCGCGGGAAGAGCTCTTCACCGTGCTGGTGGTCGACGACCATCCGTTACTGCGTGAGGCGATCGCCTCACGTCTGGCGACGATGGGAGCCGTCACCGTGCATGAGGCCGCCTCGGTGGCTGAGGCCAGGGCCCGGGCCCTGGCCTCAGGGCCGTGCGACCTGGCAATACTCGATCTGACCCTGCCCGACGGTAGCGGGCTCGACCTGATCGGCGAGCTACGCGGATGGGGCTGGACTCGCATCGTGGTCCTGGCCTCCTCCGACGATCCGCACGCCGTGCGCACGGCATTCCAGACCGGCGCACAGGCCTACCTGCTGAAATCGGCATCCCCCTCGGTGGTCACCGACGGCGTGCGCCGAGTACTCGAAGGCGGGGTCTACGCCGACCCCTCGGTGGCGCCGATCTTAGCGTCGGGCACCCGGGTAGCCGGCACCGACAACACGCCGCGAGAACTGTCGGCCAGGGAGGTGGAAGTGCTCCAACTGGTCGCCGACGGCCAGTCCAACAAGGAGATCGGTGAGGCGCTGAGCCTGTCCGCGCTCACGGTCAAAAGCCATCTCTCCCGGATCGGACGCAAGCTCGGCACGGGTGACCGGGCGCAGATGGTCGCTCTCGCGATGCGTGCGGGGGTCATCCGCTGACCGAGACCACTCCGGTCCCGCTCCTGGAGCCGGCCGCCGGGGTACCACCGGTCGTCGCCTCCGCGGGAGCCCTGGAGGCCGCAGTCGCGGTGCTCGGCGGCGCCACCGGTCCCCTCGCCGTGGATACCGAACGCGCATCGGGCTATCGCTACTGGCAGCGCGCCTACCTCGTACAGCTGCGGCGCGAGGGCGCGGGCACGGTGCTCCTCGACCCGATCGGCCTTGGTGACCTCTCCGACCTGGCCGCCGTGCTCAACCCGCTGGAATGGGTGCTGCACGCCGCTTCCCAAGACCTGCCCTGCCTGGCCGAACTGGGGCTGCGGCCCGCTGCGGTCTTCGACACCGAGTTGGCCGCCCGGCTAGCCGGACTCGAGCGGGTTGGCCTGGCGGCACTGGTCGAGGAGCTGTTGGGCTACCACCTGCAGAAGGGGCACGGCGCCGCCGACTGGTCTCGCCGGCCGCTGCCTGCGGAGTGGCTGACCTACGCCGCGCTCGACGTCGAGCTGCTGCTGCCCCTGCGGGCCGCGCTCGCCGCCGAGCTGGATACCCAGGGCAAGTCGGGCTGGGCCGCGGAGGAGTTTGAGACCGTGCGCACCGCAGGCCCTCCCGTCCCGCGGGCTGACCCGTGGCGGCGGACCTCGGGGATGCATCGCATCCATAAGCCTCGCGAACTGGCCGCGGTGCGGGAGCTGTGGTATGCCCGCGACCGGCTGGCCCGGCAGCGGGATATTGCTCCGGGCCGGGTGCTGCCCGATGCCGCGATCATCGACGCAGCGCTGGCCGACCCGCCGGACGAGGCCGCGCTGCTGTCCCGCCCGGTGTTCGGGGGCCGCTCGCAGCACCGGTACGTCAAGACCTGGCTGGCCGCGATCCAGACCGCGAGGGCTTTGCCGGACAGCGAACTGCCCTCGTTGCGCGCTCACAGCGGTGGCCCACCCCCACTGAACCGCTGGCCGGACCGGGATCCGGCCGCGACGGCCCGGCTTACCGCGGCACGGGCAACGTTGAGTGAGATTGCCGGACACCACCGGCTCCCCATGCAGAACCTGCTGGCACCCGAGTTGGTCCGCCGGCTGTGCTGGGAGCCCCCCGACAGGCCCGATGCCGCTACGGTACAGCGGGAGCTCGTCGCTGGCGGGGCCCGGCGCTGGCAGTGTGACCTGACCGCGCACGCCCTTGCCACCGCCCTCACCGCAGCCCCCACATAGCCCTTCAAGTACCACCAACCCCCGTAGAGGGCGATGTTAACGACTACCAACCCCAGGACGCGCTACGACCGTGAAGCTCACCTACCAGGTGCGCGGAGCGTGAAAAATGGGCGATCGTCGCTTCGACCACGGTGGCATCACCGGTTACCTCCGTGGGCACGTGAGCGGTCACCCGGTTAACTACCCGGCGCGGTGGTAGCACGAACAGCTCGGCGGAGCGCAGATCGAGAACCTCGCACAGCCGTTCAAGCGCGCCGAGGGGACGCCGTGGTGGTCCTTGGCGCGCCACAACCGCCGCAGCCGTCGCGGCGCCACCGAACGCGGCCTGTGCAGCTAAACTCGAACGAGATCGAGTCCGGCATGAACGGTGCCGGCGTCCTCGATATCGACAAAGAACATAAACGTAGCGTGATCGCGGGCATCGTCTTCCAGACCAACATCTGGGCTATAGAGGAGGAGGGCAAGTACCAACAAGTACAGGATGTGACGTGGGCAGTTGGTCCCGAAGTCCTCGGTGCATCCCCCTTCGACCTCCCCTCTACGAGACAGTCCCCATGAGCGAGGCCCCGCAGCCGAAGACTGACATCGTTGGGGCAACTGACGAGCGTCGTGTCGTCGGCCTGGTGGGCTTCGGCGGCGAGGACAACTCTTCGAAGTCTCTTCGAAGTCGTGCACCAGAGAGCACAGGTCGGATGCTGACCTAATATAAACTTGGGGCCTATACACAAGACTTCGATCTCATGCGGGAGTTCTTCGCCGATTCCGACTTCACAACAGGGCCGCAAGTGTCCAGCACGGAGCAGAAGGGCTACGTGCCCAACGACGTCGGTCTGTGCCTAATGGCCCAAGGACGGCTCACCGAAGCATTACCTCTCCTGGAACGCAGCATCATAGCGGCCACCGCATCCAACGACTGGGAAGCAGCCGCAAGTGGTGGGGCCTCAGCTACCAGGCGTGGAGCGCGCATCTACAGGGCGATACCCCACAGTGACAGCTTGTTCCGGCTCGCGTTCGAAGCATTGAGCGCCTATGAACCCAACACCAAATCCCTCTACGACCTGTGGGGGCGTGTGGCACGCCAAACACCTGCGACGCACAGGCCGGCCGGAGGAAACACTGCGCATAACAGAAGAGAACGCTCGAGTCACTCGCGATGACGCCGAGCTTGTCAACCAGTGCCACCGCATGCTCGGCGACCTCTACGCCGACAAAGGTAACCGCTACCCGGCCCGGTCGCACTACGACGATGCGGTCCGCGTGGCACACAACATCACCCGCGAGTAGGTACTTACTAAGGAGATCGAAAGTAAGTGGACTTGTTCGCCTGATTGTGGCATAATTCTCCCCTGCGGGATAACGATGGCCGAAAGCTGGATCACGCCACACTGGAAGCGATCCGGGTTCGAGCGTGTGAGCAGATCGAGAATGGTGCCCGGGCGGAGGATGTCGCGGCCAGTCTCGGCTTCAACCGATCGACGATTTTCGGGTGGGTCGCGGCGTACCGGAAGGGCGGCGTGGAGGCCTTGCGAGCGAAGCCCGTTCCGGGGCGTCCGCCGAAGTTAACCGAGGCTCAGATGCGGATGCTGCTCACGATGACCGCCGGTTCGAACCCGTTGCAGCATCAGCTGGACTTCGCGTTATGGACCCGCGATCTGGTCAGGCAAGTCATTGCCAAGCGGTTCGGTGTCGAGGTTTCAGTCGGCTCGGCAGGACGGACTCTGCGGGGACTCAGGATGTCACCGCAGCGCCCGCTGCACCGGGCCACCCAGCAGGACCCCGAACGGGTGGAGCGCTGGCGCACTGAGGAGTACCCAGCCATCCGCGACGAAGCCGCGCGGGTAGGTGCCACTGTGTCCTTCGCTGATGAGGCCGGCGTCCGCTCCCCCTACCACTCCGCCACCCCGTGGGCGCCGGTCGGGCACACACCGATCGTGGCCACCACCGGCACCCGGCACTCGATCACCATGATCTCTGCGGTCACCGCCAAGGGGGCGATGCACTTCACCACCTTCACCGGGAAAACGAACGCCGACGTGTTCATCACCTACTGCCGCGACCTGCTCCACGATGACGGTGGTATCGTCTTCCTCATTATCGACGGGCACCCGGTCCACCGCTCCCGCGCAGTCACAGAACTCGCCGCCTCAACCGAAGGAAAACTTCGCCTCTTCTTCCTCCCACCCTGTTCACCGGAACTCAACCCCGACGAACGGGTCTGGAAGAACGTCAAGCATGACCGTGTCGGCAAGACCGCCATCACGTCCTTCGACGACCTGCGCGACAAAGCCGAAGCCACGCTCCTGCGCCTCCAACGCTTACCCGAACTTGTTCGCGCGTTCTTCGGCGACCCCTGCCTCAGCTACATCACATAGCCCGACTAGCCAGTCTAGCTACTTTCGATCTCCTTAGTATCCAGTCCCTACTCGGACGAGGCGGGTGGGCCGCTCGACGCCGGGATGTCCGGGCGGCGGACGACGATCTCAGTGAAGCACTTGAGCACGCGCTCACCGAGGGATACCGCATCTACGAGATCGACATTCAGATCTCCCAACCCTGGCGCCGCCTAGCCTAGCCGACGGCGACGCGACGGCAGCAACAGACACCGCCCGACGCGCCCGAACCGCGAGCGAAAACGTCGGATACTTCTGAGGTCAGCAAGACTCGGACACCGTGCTCGCCTCAGCTCGGGACTCGGGCGCCCGGTGACCGAGAGTCCTCATACCGGCCCGTCGGGAGCTGATAACCCGGAGCAAGCCGACGGTCACCTACTAGATCAACGCCGAAGGCGACCAGGTACCAACGCTGGCCGGCGTGCACTAGTCAGTGAGACTCGACCGCGCGGACGTGCGTGGTGTCACCCCAGTCGCGGTGGTCGAGGCGCCGTTGTTTCCTGACATATAGTGGCGACCGTGGCTTGCGATCGTGCCCCAGCAGGGTGCTGGAATCCGCGCTTGAGGAGCTTCAGTGTCTCCGGATCCGTTGAACTGCCCGTCCCAACAGAATTTTGGATCAGGCAGCTCGCCGAAGCAGGGTGCGCTGCACAATCGCGGCAACTCCATCAGGATCACGCATCACATCCCACCAGGTGAAGCGGAGCACAGTCCAACCCAATTCAGGCAGGCCGTTCTGGCGCCAACGGTCTCGGAAGACGGCTTCAGGCAGCCCGTGCGGATCCGCGCCATCATATTCTAGGGCCACCTTCTCGCGCAGGTAGGCACCATCGAGCCGAGCCACCAGGGTGCCGTCCGGTGATCGCAGCTCGTGCTGGGGGATCGGCAATGGCACCCCGCGATCGCGTAGCACCAGGCGTCCCGCCGTCTCCAGAATCGACTCCGCTACCCCGTCGGCCTCGTCAAGCCGCTCCTGCGCCGATACGCAGCCGACACCGCCGCGCCACCGCTTGATGACGGCGAGGACATCCGCCTTGACGCACAACCGCCGACGCAGAGCGTCGTCCATCGCCCATACCGCGCGAAGTCGCTCCAGGCTTGTCGCTAGGTCGGCCAGTGTGCGGGCGACAGAAGTCACCGGCACGCCGTCGTGTCTCTCAACCTCCCCACAGCCGATTGATCGAGTGTGGAAATGCAGATCCCGGCGGTTGCGGCGACGCTGTTTCCTCGTCACCGTCACATGTTCCACGCGGTGTTCCTCCGGCACCGCGATCTGGTGCACCCGAGCTGCGGTCGCGTGACTAGGGACCGCATCGGCCACTCCGGAGCTGAGCAGCGCGGCCCGCGCCAGCACGGACGGGGTCGCCTCGATCCGTCTAGGCAGATAGATCCCGCGCTGGACCCGCCGCAACCGGCCGGACCGCAACGCCGTCAACAGGTCATCTGGATCAACGGCAATGAGCGCTTGGTCGCGCAGCAACAGCCCGTCCGGCTCCAGCAGGGGAACCCACCATTCGTGCATAGGCTCCAGCCTGGCGTCTAACGAACTAGGCGCCAATCGGTGGCATCAGCACTGTGGATACCACTGCACCTGTGGACAACCAGCACCGTGCGCACGGCAGTTGATAGCGGTTATGGACACCACAGGACCCGGTTGGTAGTCCTTGAAGAGCCACCTACGCGGCCGGCAGGTGCACCGTCACGGCGAGTCCGCCTCCGGGGATGGGCTCGGCCCGCACCGTGCCAGCGTGCGCGGCCACCACGGCGCGGACAATCGACAAGCCCAGTCCGGCCCCATCGTGGGCAGTCCGCGCCACTCCGCCGCGGTGGAACGGCTCGAACAGCGCGCTCACCTCCTCGGCGGCGACTACCTCACCGGAACTGCTGACCCGCAGCATCGCCTGCCCTGCCACCAGGCCGGTGCAGACCTCCACCCAGCCGCCGCCCACGTTATGCCGCACCGCGTTCTCTACCAGGTTGCCCACCACCCGATCCAGCAGCGCTGGGTCGCCCGCCGTCACCGCCGGTGCTATCCGCGTGGTTACCCGCAAGCCCCGGCCGCGGGTTTCGGGCGCCACGATTCGCAGCGCGGCTTGCGCCAGGCTGGCTAGGTCGGCCAGCTCCCAGGCCCGAAGCGCGCCGCTCTCGCTCCGGGCGAGCACCAGCAGGCCGTCAACCAGCTGCTGGGCCCGCAACGTCGCGCTGCGGATCACCGTGGCCATCCGGCGCAGCTCGGCCTCATCAGCGGTGGGATCGGCCAGCGTCACGTCCACTTCGGTGCGCACCACGGCCAACGGGGTCCGCAGTTCGTGGCTGGCGTTCGCGACGAATCGGCGCTGCGCCTGGAAGGCGGCTTGCAGCCGGTCGAGCATCGCGTCGAAGGTGTCGGCAAGCTCAGCCACCTCATCCCGGGGCCCCGGCAGGTGCAGCCGCTCGTCCAGCGACTCAGCGGAGAGACGGCGTGCGGTGGCGGTCACGTCGTGCAACGGCCGCAGCACCTGACCGGTGATCACCCAGGCCAGCAGCACGGTCGCGGTCACCGCGAGCAGGAAGGCCACCAACCCCGCCTGCAGCAGGCGGTGCCGGGCAGCCTCCTGCAGTGCCTCCCCGAGCTGGCGAGCGACCACCGGCACCCCATTGACCTTCACGGTGCTCCCGGGCGGCAAGTCCGGCACTGCGGCCACCACCCCGCCCACCAGCAACCAGCCCAACCACAGCAGCAGCGCACTCACCGCCGCCGACAACCCCGTGGCGAGCAACGTCAGCCGGGCCCGCAGGCCCGGCCCCCGGCGAGGCCTCACCAACCGATCAGCCGACGGTAAGGCCAGCGCTGGGCACTCGGTAACCGGACCCGACCACAGTCTCGATAATGCCCGGCTCGCCGAGCTTCTTCCGCAAGGTCATCACGGTCACCCGCACGGTGGTGGTGAACGGATCGGCGTTCTCGTCCCACACCCGCTCCAACAGCTCCTCGCTGCTGACCACCCCGCCCCCGGCGGCGAGCAGCACCTCGAGCACTCCAAACTCCTTTCGAGTGAGGTCTACCGGGATGCCGGACCGGCTGGCGGTGCGCCGGGAAGGATCGAGCACGACATCACCGGCACTGAGCACCGGGGGCACTGCGGGCGTGGCGCGGCGACCCAGCGCGCGCAGCCGGGCTACCAGCTCCGGGAACGCGAACGGCTTGGGCAAGTAGTCGTCGGCTCCCAAGGACAGCCCAGCCACCCGATCGGACACGGTGCCACTGGCCGTGAGCATCAGCACCCGAGTCACCACCCCGGATCCGGTGATCTCGGCGCACAACCGGTCACCCGACATTCCGGGCAGGTCGCGGTCGAGTACCACCACGTCGTACCGGGTCACCGTGGCCTTCTCATGCCCGCTGTCGCCGTCGTAGGCGACGTCCACCGCCATGCCCTCACGACGCAGACCACGAGCGACCGCGTCGGCCAGCGGCTGCTCGTCCTCGACGATGAGAATGCGCACCCCCCAACGGTGCCATACCCCGCTGCCGCCTAGGAGGTGGTGCCCGGGCTCTCCACCGTGGTGGGCTCGCAGACCGACCTGATCAGCCTGGCCGCCCAACCGGTCACCGCTCTGGCGACATCCTGTGCGGTCAGACCGAGGTCCACGAGCACCTCATCACGAGAGGCATGCGCGAGGAACCGCTGCGGGACGCCAAGATCACGACACGGCACATCGATCTCAGCATCGCGCAGGGCGGCAGCCAGCGACCAGCCGAAACCACCATGCCGGCCACCGTCCTCCACACTGACGACCAGCCGGTGCCGGGCCGCCATCCGCACCAGCACCTCGGGCACCGGCAGCACCCAGCGAGGGTCGACGACAGTGACCCCAATGCCCTGATCGGCCAGCCGCCCGGCGGCCGCCACGGCAAGCGCGGCGAACGCGCCAACCCCCACCAGCAGCACGTCCTCTCCGTCCCCCGGGGTAGGCCGGACCAGCACGTCCACCCCCTCAACTCGCTCCAACGCCGGCACTGCCTCGATCACGGGGCCCTTGGGGAACCGCACCGCGGTCGGTCCATCGTCCACCGCGACGGCCTCGGCCAGCTCCTCGCGCAGGGTGCCGGCGTCCCGAGGTGCCGCTACCCGGATCCCCGGCACGATCCCCAGCACGGACAGATCCCACATGCCGTTGTGGCTGGCGCCGTCGTCGCCGGTGATGCCGGCCCGGTCCAGGGTGACGGTGACGGGGGCGCTCAGCAGTGCCACGTCCATCAACAGCTGGTCGAACGCCCGGTTGAGAAAGGTGGAGTACAGCGATACCACCGGGTGCAACCCCCCCAGGGCCAGCCCCGCCGCGGAGGTGACCGCATGCTGCTCAGCGATGCCGACATCAAAGCAGCGGTCCGGGAAACGCTGGGCGAAGGCGGCCAGGCCGGTCGGGCCGGGCATCGCCGCGGTGATCGCGACCAGGTCCTCGCGATCACCGGCGAGCCTGATCAGCTCCTCGGTGAAGACGCTGGTCCAGGTGACACCGGCGGGTACGATCGGCGCACCGGTCGCGGGGTCCATGACCTTCACCTGGTGCATCAGCTCGGCGGCGTCGTTCTCTGCGGGCGGGTAGCCGTTGCCCTTGCGGGTCACCGCGTGCACGATCACCGGCCCGCCGAAGTCCTTGGCCCGGCGCAGGGCGGACTCCATGGCGCGCAGGTCGTGCCCATCGATCGGGCCCAGGTACTTCAGCCCGAGATCCTCGAAGAGGATCTGTGGGGCCAGGGCGTCCTTCAGGCCTCGTTTGGCTGCGTGCAGCCCGGCATAGAGCGCTCGGCCCACCACCGGGGTGCGCTTCAGAGCCTGCTTCCCGGTGCGCAACACCAGCTCGTAGCCTGGCTGCAGCCGCAGCATGGACAGGTGATCGGCGAAGCCCCCGATAGTCGGTGAGTACGAACGGCCGTTGTCGTTGACCACGATGATCACCGAGCGTTCCTTGCCGGCGGCGATGTTGTTGAGCGCCTCCCAGCACATCCCACCGGTCAGCGCACCGTCACCCACCACCGCAACGACGTGCCGGTGCCGAGCGGAACGGGCATCGGGTTTGCCACCATCGTGGGCAAAGGCCTTGGCCAGCCCGTCGGCGTAGGACAGCGCGGCGGAGGCATGGCTGGACTCCACCCAGTCGTGCTCGCTCTCGGCGCGGGAGGGGTAGCCAGATAGGCCACCTCGCTTGCGCAACCGGTCGAACCCCGCCGCCCGCCCAGTGACGATCTTGTGCACGTACGCCTGGTGTCCGGTGTCAAAGATCACCGGATCGTGGGGCGAGTCGAACACCCGATGGACCGCGAGGGTGAGCTCCACCGCGCCGAGGTTCGGACCGAGGTGCCCTCCGGTGCGGGACACCTTCTCGACCAGAAACCTGCGGATCTCACCAGCCAACTGCGTCAGGGCGCCCATATCCAGGCGCTTGATGTCCGAGGGGCTGTGCACCGACTGTAACAGAGTCACCGTACCTCCCACCTCGCTTGCCGGCGGCCTAGTCTACGGAGCCGAATATCATGCCGCCCCGCGCGGCATCGCGCTGGCAACGGAGATACGGTTTCCTCGCCAACCCTCGACCCAGGAGTGACCGCGTGCACGTCGTGATCATGGGTTGTGGCCGGGTGGGTGCCGCTCTGGCCCTCGCACTGGAACGTCTTGGCCACGACGTGGCAGTGATCGACCAAAGCCTGCAGGCTTTCCGCAGGCTCGGCGCTGACTTTCACGGCCAGCAGGTTCGGGGGGTGGGCTTTGACCGCCAAGTACTCATCGAAGCCGGGATCGAGCGGGCAGGAGCATTCGCCGCAGTATCCAACGGTGACAATTCCAACATCATCTCTGCCCGGGTCGCCCGGGAGACCTTTGGGGTGACGCAGGTCGTCGCCAGGATTTACGACCACAAACGGGCCGCGGTCTACGAGCGGCTCGGCATCCCGACCGTAGCGACGGTGCCCTGGACCACGGACCGCTTCCTGCGGATCCTGCTGCTTGACAACGAACCGGTCCCGTGGCGCGACCCGTCGGGAACGGTGGCGGTGGTGCAGCTGCCGCTGCACGAGGGGTGGGCCGGGTACCTCGTAGGCGACCTGGAGGAACACCTCGGCGCGCGGGTCGCCTTCATCGTCCGATTCGGGACTGGGGTGCTCCCCCACCACGACACCGTGGTGCAGGCCGACGACCAGGTGTACGCCGCCGCCGTCTCCGGCACCGTCACCGACGTCGTCACCGCGGCAGCCACCGCGCCCCCAACGACGAGCTAAACCACAATGAGCCACTCCACTGATCTGGGGACACCACCATGCGCGTGACCATCGCCGGAGCAGGCGCGGTGGGCCGGTCCATCGCGACCGAACTGCTCGAGTTCGGCCATCAGGTGATGCTCATCGAGCGAGATCCTGATCAACTTGATCCGCACGCGGTCGAAGGCGCCGAATGGGTCCTTGCCGACGCCTGCGAGCTGACCTCGCTGGAGGAGGCCGGCTTGGAGCGCTCCGACGTCGTGATCGCGGCAACCGGGGATGACAAGGTCAACCTAGTGGTCTCCTTGCTGGCCAAGACCGAGTTCGCGGTACGTCGGGTGGTGGCCCGGGTCAACAGCCCCCGCAATGAGTGGCTGTTCACCGAAGCCTGGGGGGTGGATGTCGCGGTGTCAACCCCGCGAATGCTCGCCGCGATGGTCGAGGAAGCAGTCTCCGTCGGCGACCTGGTGCGGCTGATGACCCTGCGGCAAGGGCAGGCAAACCTGGTCGAGGTCACGTTGCCGGCGGATACGCCACTGGCCGGACAGCCGGCGCGGCAGCTACACTTGCCGGCCGACGCCGCGCTGGTCACCATCCTGCGTGATGGGCGGGTGATCGTCCCGCAAGGCGACGACACTCTCGAAGCTGGGGACGAGCTGCTCTTCGTCGCCGCCCCGGAGGTGGAGACCGACGTGCGGGCGGCACTGAGTCGTCGCAGAATCTAAGGTCGTCGCAGAATCTAAGGTCGTCGCAGCATCTAGGGCCGTCGCAGAACCTAGGGTTGTCACCCGCACGGCACGGCGGATAGCCCAGATGCTGACCAGGGCAGCCACCGCAGTCAGCGGCAGGCCCATCACCAGCCGGGCCACCGCAAGCCAGCCGGTCTGTTGCAGGTCATACAGGTAGCGCTGCACACCGAAGCGGCTCAGCATGAACACCGCCCAGACCATGGTCGCCACGTCGAGGCCGAACCGGGCGCGAGGGTCTGCGCGCCAGCCGGGTCCCGAACAGGTGAGCACCGACCCCACCACGCCCACCAGCGGCCGGCGCACCACGACCGACAACAGCAGCGTCAACCCGGCGAGCAGGTTGAGCCAGATGCCGTAGAGAAAGTAGCCCCGGGCCTCCCCAGTGCGATAGGCGATGAAAGCGCAGATAGCCGCGCCAAGGAGGCCGGACACGGCCGGCTTGAGGGGCTTCCGGCGCAGGCGCCGCCACACCCCCAGCGCGAGCGCGACACCCAGCGACGCGCAGATTGCCGGTTGCAGCCCGGCCAACGGGTTCACCACGACAAAAGCCACCGGTGGCATGGCGGAAGCTACCAGACCCCCGAGACCCAGCTGGTGCAGCAGAGCGAGAGTGGGCAGCTCGGAGCCCGCTAGGGTCCTCATGTCCGGATGCTCGGTGGTCGCGTGCTCTGGCGAGGGGTGAGTCATGAGCTCCGTTGCAACTCGTAGTAGGGGTTGTAGAGGACCTTGCGGCCGTCCCGGACGGCGATCCGGCCCGAGGCCTTGACGGTGCGACCAGGTTCGATCCCCGGGATTCGCCGCCGCCCTAGCCACACCAAGGTAATTGTCTCGGAGCCATCGAACAGCTCGGCTTCCAGGGTGGCCGCCGCGGCCCGGGGGCGGTGTTCCACGCTGCGCAGCCGGCCCAGCACGGTGACCGCCTGACCGGAGCTGCACTCGCTGGCGCGCCGCGCGCCGGACTGCTCAACACGGCGGGACAGGTCCTCGGCGTCCAGTTCGGAAGTGTCACGGGTGAGCTGGCGGACGAATCGCCGCCAGTAGCCGGGAGCCGCACCGCTCATGTCGATCTCCGGAGTGCGATCACAGGTACCTCAATGGACCCACTCGAGGCCCAGGGTAACCTGAGGACACCGGTTTCAACCCGGCTACGGCCGATGTTGGCCATCTGTGGACTCAGCCCTCCTGGGTGGTGTCTCGGTGGCCGTCGGCGGTGGTCTGGAGCAGCTCAGCGGTGGCCTGCTTGAGTTGTTCTCCCAGCGGCTCGGGCAGCAGCAGTGGCAACGGACTGCGCACCGGCAGCGGTTCTCGACCACGCACTACCACGGTCTGCCGGACAACGTCGCGCAGCAGCGTGGTCCGCGCGTCGGCATGCTCGGCAGTCCCGGCCGCGATGCCACGCAACATCCACCGTGGCCCGTCTACCGCCAGGAAGTGCAGCACCCCCTGCTCGGTCCTGGCCTCGATCTCCTCGCCCCATTCGCCAGCGACTTGCCCGACCCGGGCCCCGTCAGCTTGTAACCTACTCATCAGCTCCGAGGCGACCTCGCGCCACAACCCGCCACTGCGGGGGGCGGCGAAAGCACTGACCGTGAACTGGCCGAGACTGGTCATCAGGTGCACCGCGCGCACCGGACCGGAGCTGTCCACCTCGACCTGAAGTTGTGCGCCATCCGGCACAGGCAGCCGCAGTGAGCCGAAATCCAGCCTGATCCACCCGTCATTGGGCGCCTCATCAAGATCGTAGGGCCCGAATGCCGGCCTGCCGTCGAGTAGCTCGGCTCCCTCCTCGTGAGGCCGCAGCGGGGTCCTCTCGTCTTGTGCCTCTTCGTCCAAGGTTTTGGTGCGACGTCCGAACACTGCTTAACTCTCCCTGCTGTGTTATCGCCGTGCTGCTAGGCCCCAGTTGGGCCGTGATCGTTTACTTCGCCCAACCCAGTACCGTCGTCACCCCACAGAACAGGGGGCGGCGAAACTACCCTCGGTCCGGATGCCTCATCGTCACGCCCCGGACTGGCGCCCACCCGACGTCGAGCCGGCCTCACCGTGCCATGGCGGGCCGATGAGTGTTGGGGTGGCCACGTTGCTGGCGGCCGAGGTGCACCTGGGGTATTCAGGAGTGCGCGCGTGGCTACCATACTTGCCGATGCTGCCCCTGGCCAGCGTGGTGCTGATGTGGAGGGGTCGGCATCGGGTTACGCTGCGTGGTGATGAGTTGCAGGTGGGCCCAGCGCACCGCTCCGTCCACCGTCTGAGACAGGTCCGGGTGATTTACCCGAACGCCACGCGACGCGCGCTTGACCCAAACCCTGCTCCCTACAGACAGCCGCAGACGGCAGGCCGAGCGCGGGGCCTTTGTTCAGGCCGCGCAATCCCGGCAGACCATCCGTCCGTTGCGCTGTTCAGCCAGCCTGCTGCGGTGATGGACAAGGAAGCAGCTCGAACAGGTGAACTCGTCGGCTTGTTTGGGTAGCACTCGAACGATCAGCTCTTCGCCAGAGAGGTCGGCGCCGGGCAACTCGAAGTTCTCCGCGGACTCCGACTCATCGACGTCGACCGCACCGGACTGCGCCTCGTTGCGTCTCGCCTTGAGCTCATCCAGCGAGTCCTCAACAAGATCATCCGCCTCGCTCCGCCGAGGAGCGTCGTAGTCGGTCGCCATGATTCCACCCCTGAGTCGTACCGGTCATGCCGCAGCACAAACGCACAGGCACGGTCATTTGTGCCCGAGACCTCGGTCACACTTTTGCCGCCGCGAGTATGGCCCTGGCACGCCCTACCCGTTGAGTCCCGCCTCACCCTGAATCCCGCCCTACGCCAGAGCTGCGAGACAGTAGCTCGCCGGCTAGCACGGGCCGCGGATTTTCCCGGCGTGTCTGCTTAGCAGTGCGCGCGCCCCGGCGTCCACGTGGTGGGGCGTCCAAGTGGTGGAACCCCTCTTCAGACACGCCACAGTCGGATGCGCCACTCCCCTCCCGCTCCTACGCTCAGATGCAGGGGCTGGCCCGGTAAGGGCCAGGAAGGACGGGGCCGTGGCTGGGGTAGGCTCGGCACACGCGCGGGTGAGAGGTTACCGCACTCGCAGGCCGATGCCCGCGGCCTTGTTGGCAGTGATTCTCAGCACCGTGGCTGGGCTGGTCTGGTTCGGCGCGTTGCATCAGACCGGGGACGCCTGCCCCCGCCCCAACGGAGACAGCTCCAGCCAACTGCTCCCGGCCAATGGCCTGGACACGGTGCCCCCGGCGTCACCCCAGCTCACACGGGTGCACGTGCTGAACGCCAATGGCGTACGCGGCAAAGCAGCCACCGTCGGTGACGCGCTGGCCCAACTGGGGTTTGCTACCACCACGCCCGCCAACGACCCCCAATATCCGGCCTTCGACCTGCACTGCTATGGGGAGATCCGCTTCAGCGCCGCTGGGCAAGCCGGGGCACGGACGTTGAGCTTGGCGATACCGTGCGCCGAGCTGGTCCGTGACCTCCGCCCAGACGCGGGGATCGACCTGGCACTGGGCACCAAGTTCGTCGCACTGCGGCCCACTGAGGCGGCCCGCATAGCCTTAGGGGACCTGGCTGGACTCGGGCACCCGGGGCCTGCTGGATCTTCCCGTGATGGCGTAGTAGCCGCCCCGCAGGGACCCCCGTCAATGACCCAGTTCGTGACGGAGCGGACGCAGCCGGTGCCCGTGGTGAATCCGGACCTCCTGCAGCGGGCCCGTCAGGTGAAGTGCTGATGCGCCTTCAGACCGCATCGGCACCGCACCGCGCCACCAGGTCCGCCAGCGCGTCGACGATCCCCGGTGTGGCGGCCAGCAAGAAGTCCGATCCGCGCTGGGGCAACCGGACTGCCGCACCGGCCTCGGCCGCGATCAGCGCACCTGCCGCCCAGTCCCAGCGGTGCAGACCGTGCTCAGCGAAACCATCCAACCAACCGGAGGCGACCGAGCACAGATCCAGGGCAGCCGACCCAGCGCGGCGCAGGTCCCGAATCCTCGGCAGCATGCCGGCTACCATGGCCGCCTGCCGAGCCCGTCGCTCGGGCCGGTAGGAGAAGCCGGTGCCGATCAGCGACAGCTCCAGCTGGGTAGCCCCACTGACCCGCAACGCGACCCCGTCGCAGTCGGCCCCGCAGCCTCGCGCCGCGCTCCACAACCGGCCAGCGGCGGGCTGACCCACCGCAGCGGCCAGGGACTGCCCGTCGCGCTGGACCGCCACCGACACCGCATACCAGGGCAGCCCATAGAGGTAGTTCACGGTGCCGTCGATGGGGTCGATCACCCAGCACAGGTCTCCCGGCTGCGGGCCAGCGCCGCCGCCCTCCTCCTCGCCCAGTACTGGCTCACCGGGCCGCCACTGGGCAAGCAGCCGCCGGGCTAACCGCTCGGCTGCGGTGTCTGCGATGGTGACCACGTCGGTGGCGCTGGTTTTGGTCCCCACCTGCCCAGCGCCTGCGGCCCGCATCCGCACGATCAGGTCGCCGACCTGTTGAGCTACCGCCACCGCAGTGGCCCGCAGCTGCTCGACGTCGTCGCCACGAACGCTCGACATTCTGCCATCCGACCACACCTGGGCGGAGAGGTCCGGGCTAGGGGTCGTGAGCGAGCGGCGTCGGTACACTGCCGGTCGTTAGACCGCTCGTATGCTAGAGCGCCCGTATGTTAGACCTCCCGTTGTTAGACCGACGGAGTCGTACACTGGACCGTGGCACCGTCCCCGAGCACCCTGGGCCGCACCGCCGGAATCTGGCATGCCGCCGAGATTGTCAGCGTTGGCTCCAGCGGTGGGCTCGCCGACGGGGACCCGATTCCCGCACCGCGCCCGAACACCGACTGTTTCGAAAGGCCGTCCGTGGCAGCCGCAGAACCCGCATCCCGTCGCGCCGCAGCCTCGAACCCCGCAGCCTCGAACCCCGCTGCTTCGAGCCCCGGGACCGAGAAGAAGCCTTCTTCCCGCAACGGTGTTGCGCGCACCCGAGCGAAGGCTCACAGCACCACCAAGACGGGCACCAAACCGACGGGCACCCAACCGGCGGCCGGCACAGATGGGGACCCCGACAGCGGCCCCAGAGTCGACCTTGGCGTCGATCCTAAGGTCGACATCGAGGCTGGCCCCGCTGCTGAGGACCTCGCCGACGTCGAGGTCGAGGTCGAAGAGATCGCCGTGGACACCGAAGAGGCGGAGGCGCCCAGTGGCCCCGGTGCGGAGGACTTCGTCTGGGATGAGGAGGAGTCCGAGGCGCTGCGGCAGGCACGCAAGGACGCCGAGCTCACCGCCTCGGCCGATTCGGTGCGCGCGTATCTCAAGCAGATCGGCAAGGTCGCCCTGCTCAACGCCGAGGAGGAGGTGGAGCTCGCCAAACGCATCGAAGCGGGACTTTATGCCGCCGAGCGGGTGCGCAGGTCCGAGGAGTCAACCGAGAAGCTCTCCCCGCAGCTGCGTCGGGATCTGCGCTGGATCGTCCGTGACGGCGAACGCGCTAAGAATCACCTGCTCGAGGCGAACCTTCGCCTCGTCGTGTCGCTGGCCAAGCGCTACACCGGCCGCGGCATGGCATTCCTGGACCTGATCCAGGAGGGCAACCTCGGTCTGATCCGCGCGGTAGAGAAGTTCGACTACACCAAGGGCTACAAGTTCTCCACCTACGCCACCTGGTGGATCCGGCAAGCCATCACCCGAGCGATGGCCGACCAGGCTCGCACCATCCGGATCCCGGTGCACATGGTCGAAGTGATCAACAAGCTGGGTCGCATTCAACGCGAGCTGCTCCAGGACCTGGGCCGCGAGCCCACCCCGGAGGAGCTGGCCAAGGAGATGGACATTACGCCGGAGAAGGTGCTGGAGATCCAGCAGTACGCCCGGGAACCCATCTCCCTGGACCAGACCATCGGCGATGAGGGCGATTCCCAGCTCGGCGACTTCATCGAGGACTCCGAGGCCGTGGTCGCGGTGGACGCGGTCTCGTTCACGCTGCTGCAGGACCAGCTGCAGTCTGTCCTGTCCACCCTGTCCGAGCGGGAAGCCGGCGTGGTGCGGCTGCGGTTCGGTCTCACCGACGGTCAACCACGCACGCTCGATGAGATCGGTCAGGTCTACGGGGTCACCCGGGAGCGCATCCGCCAGATCGAGTCCAAGACGATGTCCAAGCTGCGCCACCCGTCCCGCTCCCAGGTCCTGCGCGACTACCTGGACTGACCGGTTGGGAGCTCTTCAACGACCCCCAACCCCCGTTCCACTGATCTTTAACGGCCCCCAACCCAGCGCTTGCAATCCTGGTTGGAGTCCCCTTCGAGCTACTGCCAGGAATTCCACGGGAGTCAGGCGGCCAGCGCCTTCCGGCAGAGCGCCGAGGAGCGGCAGACCCGTCACCACGGGCAAATCAGCCAGGTTGCACCGGGCGGCAAGGTCGGGCTCAGCGGGCCAAGCACCGATCACCACCCCGACACAGCCCAAGCCACGGGTGCGCAGCACATCGACGGTGAGCGCGGTGTGGTTGAGGGTGCCCAGCCCGGCGGGGGCCACCACGAGCACCGGAGCGGCCACGGCGGCGGCAACATCGGCGAGCGTTCCCCCCTTGTCATCCAGGGGGACCAGCAACCCCCCCGCACCCTCGATCAGCACCAGGTCGTGTGCTGTGGCAAGTTCCCGGACCGCTGCGGTGGCGATGGCCGGTGTCACCGGAGGCAGGCCGGCGCGGCGGGCCGCCGTCGCCGGCGCCAACGCCTCCGGGTAGCGGGCCAGCTCCCGGCAGGTGACCGAGGGACCCACCAGACGTTGCACGTCCTCGACATCACCTGGCTGGCCCGCGTTGACGCCGGTCTGCGCGGGTTTGACCACCGCCACCCGGCGACCGGCGGCGACGGCGAGCGCGGCGATGGCCGAGGTCACCACCGTCTTGCCAACCCCAGTCCCTGTCCCGGTCACCACCAGCACGCTCATGGAGCCGCCCGGGCCCTTACCGTAGCGAGCACCTGCGCCGCCCGCGCTAGGTCCAGGTCGGTCAGGGCAGCATGGGCACTCAGCCGCAGCCTGCTGGTCCCGGCGGGCACCGACGGCGGACGCAGGCAGCCCACCCGCACACCATGGCGCAGGCACTCCGCGGCGGTATCGACCGCATGCTGCGGCGTGCCGAGGATGACCGGAACCACGGCGGAACGCGGCCGGGGTGCACCCACTGCCGTGGCGATGGCCGCAGCAGCGTCGAGCACCCGGCCGGGCAGCGCCGGCTCGGCGCGCAGCACCCGCAGTGCGGCCAACGCCCCGCCAGCAGATGGGGGGGCTAGACCCGTGTCGAAGACGAAGCTGCGCGCCGTGTTGACCAGGTGGTCGATCACCGCGCGAGAACCCAGTACCGCGCCCCCCTGGCTGCCCAGCGACTTCGACAGCGAGACCGTGGCCACCACATCGGGCTCGCCGATCAGGCCACATTCAGCGAGCAGCCCTCGCCCACCGACCCCCCGCACTCCGAGACCGTGCGCCTCATCGGCCAGCAGCACCGCCCCGTGCTGCCGGCACACCGCGTGCAGCTCAGCGAGCGGCGCGAGCTCACCGCTCACGCTGACCACCGAATCGGTGACGACCAAGGCGCGCCGCTCGGACCGGGCACCCAGCACCGCGTCCACCGCCGAGACATCGGCCTGGGGGATGACCACGACTCGGGCCCGGGACAGCCGGCACGCATCCACCAGCGACGCGTGGCTGGCGTCGTCGGACACCACCAAGGCTGCCCGGCCGGACAGCGCCGTCACCGCGCCAAGGTTCGCGGTGTAGCCCGAGGAGAACACCAGGGCCGCCGGTGCGCCACAAAACGCGGCGAGCTCGTCCTCCAGTTCGGCATGCAATTCAGTGGAGCCGGTAACCAGGCGAGACCCCGTTGACCCGGCACCCCAGGTGCGCGCCGCACACACCGCGCCGTGGACGACTCGGGGGTCCCTGGCCAGACCCAGGTAGTCGTTGGACGCCAGGTCGACCATCGACTCGAACGCCGAGCGCGGGCGCAGGACCCGCCGCAACCCCGCGGTCCAGCGGAGGGCAGCCGTCTCATCTAACCAGTCCAGGGCACGAGTTCCCCGGGGAAGCATCGTCACGGCCAGCGAGCCTACGGCGGGCCGGGCAACATCTCCATCTCCACGCCGACCGAGACCACAAAAATATGTACACAGAGTAACGTATAGTGACAGAATGTACTCGACGTAACACGGTAGGCCAGAGTATCGATGACAAGCTGTACAGGGTGGCCGGGGGATCCTGCGGTGTGGCCCTTCCGGGGCCACTCATAACGGGGCAACAGGGCGCGTTCAACCGTCTGGGACGAATGCCGATTACGCATTCTTCCCTAGCACCTGGGAGGGGACAGCCCAATGGCGACACGTTGGCGACCATGCACGTTCCGCGACCGAGTCGATCTCGCTCGCATCTCATGATTCCCCGACACCGGGGGCCCCGAAATCTCGCGGTGAGCACTGTTGCCGCGGGCAATGAGTACACCGGCATCCCCCAGCCTCCGACAACCCAGCCCTCGGCGATGGCCCACTGCTCGGCTGAAAAACCGAGTCGGGATCCGAACCCGATCCGGGTATTGCTGGTTATCGACATGAGTCTGCTTCGTGGAGCGCTTGCCACCCTGCTGTCCAGTGAGAACGACATCGAAGTGGTGGCCGGTATGGCCGCGGGCGACCGGGTGGTCCCCATCGCGATCCGCCACCAACCCGATATCGCGGTGCTGGATGTCGACCAGGGTGGGTCGGACGTGCTTGCGACCGCGCAAGCGCTGCACGAGCGGCTACCCAAGTGCCGGGTGGTCGTGCTTGCGGCAGCACAACGACCGGGTTTGGTCCGCCGGGCACTGGATGTGCCGGTCGCTGGAGCGGTGGACAAGGACGCGCAACCTCGGCGTCTGCTCACCACCATTCGCCAGGTCGCCAAGGGAAAGCGGACCATCGACCCCGCCCTCGCGGTTGCCGCGATCGGCGTGGCAGGCAGCCCGCTGACACCCCGGGAACTCACGGTGCTCGACCTCGCCTCAGGCGGGGCGTCGCCGACCGAGATCGCCCAGCGGCTTTTTCTCAGCCGCGGGACGGTATGCAACTACCTTTCGCGCATCATGACCAAGCTGGAGGCCCGGACCCGGATCGATGCCATTCGCATCGCCGCCGAGGCGGGCTGGATCTGACAGTTGTGATGACGACAGTCGTGGTGACGACGGGCCGGTGACAACAGCCAGCTCCAGCCCGTCATCACCACGACGAGCAATGCCCCCCTGACGAGCGAACTGGCCACTGCCCCACTGACCGACCAGCTCGCGGTACAGCGGCGCAGTCGCGAACAGCTCTCGGTGTGTGCCCGATACCATGGCGGTGCCGTCCATCAGCACGATCCGCTGCGCCCGCAGCGCGGAGCTGATCCGGTGCGCAACGACGATAAGGGTGCCCCCCCTGCTTGCCAGAACCCGCTCCACCCGCTCCTCAGCGACCGGGTCGAGGTGGCAGGTGGCCTCGTCCAGGATCAGCACGGAAGCCGCGGTCAGGTGCGCCCTAGCCACGGCGATGAGTTGCCGTTCCCCTGCGGAGAGCATTCCGGGGGCCAGCGCAGCGTCGTATCCACCGACGCGGGCCACCAAGGAGCGCAGGCCCAGCGCCTCGACCACGGTGTCAAGCTCAGCGCAGGTAGCGCTGGGATGCAGGTAACGCAGGTTCTCGCCGAGGGTCCCGGTGAAGACATACGCTTCCTGGGGGATTAACACCCGGTGGCTGGCCAGGGTGTGCGCCTCGAGATCCCCGACCGGCACCCCACCCAGGCGGACCTCGCCGCGGTTGGGGACGTGCGTCGCGGCAAGCAGCCCGGCCAGGGTGGACTTCCCTGCACCGCTGGGACCGACCACAGCCAGGTGCTGCCCTTCCGGGATCACCAGATCCACCTGGTTCACCACCGGCTCGGCGTGGCGGCCATAGCAGAACGTGACACCATCGAGCACCATGTCGTGCCCACGGGGGGTGCTCCGCTGCGCCCTCCCGGCGGGTACCGGGCGTTCGCCCGCCTCGACGAGCCGATCCAGGGTGACCACCAGCTTCAGTCCCCCGGCACCCAAACCGTCGACCAGCGACTTTAACGCCGGAAGCAGGCCTTGGGTCAGGTAGACCAGGGCGCCGGCGATCGTGCCCAGCGTCGAGCCGGTCGCCACCAGCCAGGGCGCCCCCACCAGTAGGCCTACCGCGGGCAACCAGCCGCCGACCGCCACCGACAGCGTGCGGATCGCCGCCATCCGGGCCAGCGTGCGTTCCGCTTCCGCGTGCGCGTCGACCTGACGTTGCACCGGCGCGCAGGCCCGGTCCTCGGCACCGCAGGCGACCACGTCACGCAAGCTATGCGCGACCGTGCTGGCGGACTCGGCGACCCCTTCGTCGGTGAGCACATGATCACGCTGCCGGGTCATCATGGAGCGTAAGGAGGCCAGGAAGAAAGCCAGACCCGCCAGCAGCGGTGGCAGCACCAGCAGGCCGACCAGCCCGGTCAGGGCGGCTATCCCGATTACCGCACCGGCCGCGCTGACCACGAAGCCCCTGGTGAGCAGGAGCAAACCAGCGAAGTTGTCCCGCACCACCTCAACCTGGTGAGTCAGCCGGGCAACCGCGCCCGAATCGGGCCGTCCGCCGAGCACGGTAGACCGCTGCAACGCACCCCCCACCACGCTATCCACCAGGTCATCGCGGAAGGGCTCGACAATCTCGGCGAGAATCCGGTAGACGTGCCGGGTGGCCAACGCCCCCACGAGCACTGCCACAGCCAGCACGCTGAGCCACATCAACCCGGTTCCAGGCCGGCCAGCCAGGAATCCGTCATCCAACGCGTGGGCCACGCTGTAGCCGGACAGCAGCAGCGGAAGCATCTGCAGCACTGACCACGTCGCCAACCGCACCAGTGCCCGCGGGTGCCGGCGTAAGGCGGCGAGCAGTACCCGGGGCACGGTGTTCACCACTGATTCCCGGTCTGCTGATCTCCCCTGCGCTAATCTCCTTTGGGGGGTCATGCCGGTACTCCGAGGGCTCCGGTGGACACACCGTGCGCTGCACAGGACGCTTCCACGGGCTCGAGCGGTTCGACGGGCACTGCCTCGGCGCCGAATAGGGCGCGGTAGTCCGGATCGCGCCACAGCTCGCTATGGGGACGCAGACTGCGCAGGGCACCCCGATCGAGCCAGGCGACGAGGTCCGTGCGAGCAGCCGTGGCCGCTCGGTGCGCGATGATCAGTCGGGTTTGGCCCCGGCCCCCGCTGGACAGCACGGCACTGACCTGCCGTTCAGTGACGGTGTCCAGGCTGGAGGTCGCGTCGTCGAGGATGAGCACCTGGTAGGGGTGTACGAAAGCTCTGGCCAGACCGAGCCGCTGCATCTCGCCACCGGACAGCGGGGCTGCGGCCAGCTCAGTCCGGTATCCCTCCGGCAGTCTTTCAACGAAGGTGTCCGCTCGCGCGGCGGCGGCGGCCGCGCGCACCTCCGCCTCGGTGTGGTGGCGTGCTCCGAAGCTGATCACTTCTTCGATCGTGTCGCCCACCAGCGCCGGACGCTCGAAAGCAAAACCCACCGCGCCGCGCAGCTGTGCCCGGGACAGGTTGGGCAGCGCCACGCCGTCGAGCAGCACCTGCCCCTGCTCCGGATCGACGAGCCGACCGGCCAGCGCGGCGAGCAGTGACTTGCCCGCCCCGGAGTGGCCGACCACGGCCACCGTGGCACCAGCCGGGATGACGAGGTCGAGCCCGTTGATGACCGTCTCCCCGGCAGCGGATACCCGGACTCCGCGGAACTCAAGCCGGCCGCCCTCACCACCTCTCTCACCTGAGTCGGGCAGCATCGCGTCACCGTATTGGGTCACCGGCTCGGTGAGCATCTCAGCCGCCCGCCGACCACCAGCCCGGACGCGGGACAGCTTGTTGAGGAATCCCACCGCCGAGCCGATGCCGGCGGCCATCACCGCATACCGGCTCGCGGCGTAGAGATCGCCGACGCTCAGCCGGCCGGCGACCATCCCGAACCCGGCGACACCGACCACGCACAACTGCAGCAGCGGCCCAATCAGGGCGGCCTGGCCGGTCATCCGCACCTGGTTGAGCCACATCCGCACACCGTGTTCGCGCAGCCCCGGCAATGGCTGGAGGATCCGTTGCCGCTCGCGTTCGATGCTGCCGGCGGCGGCGATCGTGCGGGCGCCGGACAACGCATCGAGCAGCCGCGCCGCAATCAGTCCTTGGCTGTGCAGGTAGCTGCGGATGGTCTCGGTGTTGTCCCGGACGAATACCCGGAGCAACCCCGCCAACGCCACCAGACCAGCCAGCGCGGTGAGCCCCACCCAGGGGTCGATCAACATCAAGGCAATGATGCTGCCGACCGGCGGCACCAGACCGACGCCGACCATGATCGCGGTCGTCCCGACCTGACCCGCCTCGCTGGCGTTGCGGGTCACCCGGGTCACCAGATCCCCGGGTTCGAAGCGGCGGGTAGCTGCCGGGCCGATCGCGACGAGATGGCGGACCAGGGTCATCCGCAGCCAGGCCGTGCACCGGGCGTTGCTCGCTCCAGTGGCGATGTCACTGACCATCTTGCCGGCCACCATGAGGGCAATCAGCGCCGCACAGGCTAGTAGCGCCCCGGTGAGGTGGACACCACCGCGCAACGCATCCAGGGCGCGACCAAGCACAGTGGGCAGGAGGGTTTCTGCGCCCGCACTGACCAGCATGGCCAGCGCCAGGGACCAGATCCACCATCCGCCGTGCCGACACGTCGAGAGCAGCAAGCGGTCAGCGTCCCTCCATACCGGATCGCTGTTCACGCGACCTCCGCATTGTCGTGGCGCATTGTCGTGGCGCATTGCCGTCGCACATTGCCGTCGTGGTCTGGTGAGTCATTGGTGCGCTGACGCATCGGGTGGTCCGGGGCAACGCCGGCTGCCCCGGACCACCCGGCGATAACACCTCAGTCGCAGAGCAGCAGGCTGAGGAAACTTCCGCAGCAGTGGTCGCGCTCGTAGCAGTCGTCGTTGCCTTTCAGCTCAGACGACAGCTCCATGGCCTGCAGGTCAAGAAGCACCATTGTGTTCACCTCCCTCCGGATATCGACGCGGATACCAGCCCGTTTCGCCCCATCCGCACCGCCGGCACGGGGGCATCGTGCGGCGGAAGCTGCCGGGGTTCACTGAGAAACGGGAGACCGACGGGGTGCTCGTGCACAGCCGCACCCAACGCGAGGAGAACGCCTGCGGCGCCACTCGCCAAGTCCATGGACAACCGAAGCAGCTGTTCACCGGGAAAAGCGAGGTGACCCTGATAATCGACGCGATGCCAGCCGAGGCCCCGGATCTGGGCGGCCACCTCCGGGTTCCAGACCGCCTGCCCAGGTGGGTATGCCCGGCTGAGGTAGAGAATCATTCCGGCCCGGCCGCTGAAAAGCCCCGGCTGGATGTAGAACCGGGACCGCGCGGCGCGGCGAATGGCAGCCGCGGCATCGGCGAACTCGTCATCGTCCCGGTGCGTGAGGTACTCCTCAAGGATCATGCCAATACCCACGCTGCCCCGGTCCAGGTAAGGCATCGCCCGCCAGCCCTCGTTGACCTGCATCGAGCCGTCCGCACGCAGCAGGCAGCGACGCAAGTCCTGGCGCAGCGCGGTCGCGGACAGTTCGAGGAACCCGCGGTCACCGGTGTGCTCGTAGAGTCGCAGGAACATCAGCGCTGGCCCCGACGAGCCGTGCATCAGCCCGGCGTAGGGATGATCTCCACCGCTGATCGTGCTGACGCCCTCGGCGGTGCCGAGCCGGTCGGCGACGATCTCAGCGGCCCGCAGCGCGTGGTCGAACAGCGTGGGCTCCCCGGCCAGGCCCGCAAAGTGGGCCAGATTGAGTGCGACGCCGGCAAGGCCACCGAATAGGTCAGTGCCGAGGTCCCGCTCGGTGAGGCAGCACTCGATCACATCGAGCGCGGCTTGCCGGTACCCCAGCTCAGCCAACACGTAGGCCACGCCGTGCAGCCCGTCGTAAAGACCCACCCGCGTTTCGCGGGTCGCCGCGGCGGCCCGCTCCAGGAGCCAGTGCTCTCCAGCGGGGTAGCGGGTAGCCCGGGTCACTGACAGCGCGTAGAGCACACCCGCCGCACCATGAGCGATGTTGAGACCGCCGGTGCTGAACTGGGCGATGTCACCGGGGAACAGCCGATCGGTGCGCTTGGGAGTAGCACTAGCCAAGATCCCAGCAACGATCGAGTCTCGCGCAGCTGTCCAACCGTCCGTCCCGTTCGGTAGCGACGGCAACGCTCTGGCCCGTCGCCGGGGAGCATCCTGTCCAGTGCCGCTGGCTCCGGCGATGGTCCGCACCGCCTCAGCCAGGAAAGCGGGCGGCACCGAGAAATGCTCGGCGATGACCTCGGCGAAGTCCGCTGGCTTTCCGGCGTCGAGCCGGATCATGGCTGTCAAGGGGAGGAACAGCGCCAGTCGCAGACAGGCCAGGGAATACCGGTCGATGTCGAACCCGGTCCGATCCCGTGGGGCGGCGAAGGCCGGGCTGCCCAGGGTGGGGCGGCGCTCCTCATCAATTCTCGCCGCGACCTCGAAGTCAATCAGCGTGACCCGGCCGTCGTCCCGGACGATGACGTTGAATAGGTGCAGATCGCCATGGATGATCCCGCGGCCGTGAATGGCAGTAATAATCTCCTCGATCTGGGCGCATGTCCGTAACGCCCATTCGGTGTAGGCAGCGAACTCAGCTGGTCCGGCGGCGGTGTCGTTCATCGGGTAGCGCTGCCCGAAAACTTTGTTCAGCGCTGTTCCCTCGATGAGCTCCAAGGCAAGGAAGTGGTGCTCACCCAGGGTGAAGTGGTCATGGACAGCGGGCACCCCTTCGATGCCGGCCAGGCGTTCAAGTGTTTCCCGTTCGCGCTGCAGTCGCTGGACCGCGTCGGCACCATCGACGGCGAGGCCGGCGTGCGGCCGAGCTTCCTTGAGCACCACCCGGGTGCCGGTTCGCTGGTCGGTGGCCTCGTAGAGCCCCCCGCCGTTGGAGAAGTGCAGGACCTGCTCGACACGGTAGGACAAGTCCTTGACGGTGATGGCGTTGCGCGCTTCAAGGTGGGGAACGAGCAGGTCCGGCAGGGCCACCCAGGGTGGAGGGCAGAACACGGCATCCCTGCGGTCCGGCACCAGCGCTCCGGTAGGATCCTCGATGGCCGGGACCCGCTCACCTCGCGCCGACAGGCAGTGCCGCAACGCGAAACCACCGTAGCGCACATACAGCGGCCCTTCGTTCCAGCGCAGATCGCTGAGGATGTAGGGGCCTGGCTCGCCGGCCAACCGCTCCCCCAGGTCGTGCAGGATCGCGCCGAGCGCGTCAATGTCGACCGGGTAGATCGTGACGAACTTGCCGCTGGACCCCCGGGGCGCATACTTCGCGTTCTGCAGATGGACAATGTTTCGTGAGACCAGGAACTTAAACGAGATACGGCGCGGGACACAGTAGGACCAGACGGTTTCCAGAATGCGTTCCGCGTTGTCGAGGCACGCCGACACATGGATTTTCCAGCCCTGTTGGGGCGCTGCGGAACCCACTGGGTTCATGACCACCCAATTTTCACGAAACCGCCGTTCCCAGCCATCCGGAACCGGACGCCGCGCGGCATCGAAGGACTCTGCGCGGTTGCCCCCGGACATCGAATCGTAAAACAACGGATCCGTGATGCAGTACACCTCGTAACCGTTGTCCACTGTGTCCCCCTCGTCAACCGATTATCGCTATGCAGCAATAATCGTGCCTACTCCGGAAGGACGACAAGTGGCGTTCGTCAGAGCTTCGATGTGAAGGAATCACAGGTGTCGATAGCGATTCACATGCCGTCGGTAGTGCGCCACTCCCCCGGTCCCGGCGACTCGTCGAGCGCGGAGTCGCACTGGGAACGGCCCCATCCAGCGGCACGCTATCGTCGGCGGCATGACGAGCCACGTAACGGTGCGACAGGCGGTGATCTTGGCTGGGGGACAGGGCTCGCGGCTCAAGCCCTATACCGATACCCGACCCAAACCGATGATCGAGATTGCTGGTCGCTGCCTCATCGACCACCAGCTCGGATGGCTGGCCGAAGCCGGTGTCACCGATGTGGTGGTCTCCGCCGGCCATCTGCACGAGGTCCTCATCGACCACCTGACGGCGAAGCGCCAGCCGGTGCGGGTGAATACGGTGGTGGAGGATGAACCTCTCGGCCGGGGCGGTGGTTTGAAGTACGCGGGCAAGTACCTGCCCGCACCGGACGAGGCATGGTTTGCGCTGAACGGTGATGTCTGGACCCGGTTCGACCTGGGTGCGATGGCGACGTGCCACTTCGAGCGGGGCGCAGTGGCCACGATCGCGCTGGCCTGGCCGAGGATCCCGTGGGGTGTGGTCAAGCTGGACGAGTTGGGCCGGGTCACCGACTTCGTGGAGGCCCCACCGTCGCCGTACCCGGTCAACGCCGGGGTCTATGTGTTCTCCAGCGAGATCCTGGGCCTGCTGCCGGACACCGGCGACCACGAGCGCTCAACGTTTCCCCTGCTGGCTCAGCAACGGCGGCTGGCCGCCTTCCCGATCGAGGGCTACTGGCGCGCTATCGACACCGCCAAGGACATCCGCGAGGCCGTCCGGGAACTCGGGGCAGGCAGCTCCTAGTCCAAGCCTAGCCGGCCCATCAGCTACGCCTGCGCGGCTAGCACGTCCAGCGCGCGGCGCAGATCGTCCGGGTCTGGGCTGGTGAACTCCACCCAGCGCTCATCAGCGGGATGGGGGAAGCCCAACCGTGCGGCATGCAACCACTGCCTCTCCAACCCGAGCCGCCGCGCCAGCGTGGGATCTGCCCCGTAGGGGAGGTCGCCACAGCAGGGATGTCGCAGTGCGGCGAAGTGCACCCGGATCTGGTGCGTGCGACCTGTCTGGAGAGTGACGTCACACAGCGAGGCGCCGGGAAACGCCTCGATCACCTCGTAGTGCGTCACCGACGGTTTGCCGCCAGCCACCACGGCAAAACGCCAGTCGTGCTGGGGGTGCCGCTCGATCGGGGCGTCAATGGTGCCTCGGGTGGGGTCCGGGTGGCCCTGCACTAGCGCCCGGTAATGCTTGGCAACGGTACGGTCCCGGAACGCTCGCTTTAGCGCTGTGTAGCCCCGCTGCGACTTGGCAACCGCCATCAGACCGCTGGTGCCCACGTCCAGCCGGTGCACCACGCCGTGGCGCTCAGCCGGGCCCGAGGCAGCCACCTGGACTCCAGCCGCCGCAAGCCCTCCGAGCACGGTGGGCCCATCCCAGCCCGGGCTGGGATGGGCGGCCACCCCGACCGGCTTGTCCACTACCACTAGGTCGGCATCGTCGTGCAGCACCCGCAGCCCGGGCACCGGCTCGACCCTGGCCTCGGCGGGCTGCTGCGGATCGGGCAGGATCACCTCAAGCCAGCTGCCAGTGGCCAGGCGCTCAGACTTGCCGACCGGGTTGCCGTCAAGGAGCACCGCACCGGCCTCGGCCAGCCCAGCCACCGCTGTTCGGGACAGCCCCAGCAGCCGCGCCAGCCCGGCGTCCACGCGCATACCCTCCAGCCCCTCGGGCACCGGCAGCGTCCGGACATCGCTCATTGTGGGGTCCCCCATCCCGTACCACCAGACTCAGGATCGCCGGAGGGTCGATGCCCACGGGTACCGTCGACGTCCCGGCCGGTGGCGGCGAGCAGGACCAGCATCACACCACCGCAGACGATCGCCACATCAGCCAGGTTGAACACCGGCCACACGCTGCCATCTGGTGCCAGGAGCGACAGGAAATCCACCACGTGCCCGCGCAGCGGGCCAGGGGAGCGCAGCAGCCGGTCCCCCAGATTACCCAACGCCCCCCCTAGCACCAAGCCGAGCCCGAGGGCCCAACCGGCGCTGCGCAGCCGGGGCGCCAACCGGATGATCACCACGACGACGCCCAGCGCGATCAGCGACAGCAGCCAGGTCAGCCCGGTCGCCATCGAAAACGCCGCACCTGAGTTGCGGTAGAGCACGAGATACAGCACCCCACCCAACAGCTCCACCGGCGGATGGCCCTGCAGCATCATCACCGCGAGAACTTTGCTCAGCACGTCCAGCAGGAGCGTGACGGCGGCGGTAGCGGCCAACAAACTGCTCCGGCGGCGAGGTCCCGGCAACGCCTCGGGGACGTCTTGGTCGCCAGCGGCGGATTGCCCGGCATGCTGCGATGGGTTCATATCGCCATTGTGGCTAACCGCCGGTCCGGCCTTCAGCCGCCGGCACGTCAAGGGGACCAGGAGATCGTGACCAGATCGCGGGTGCGCGGGCCCAAGGCCGCCACCGCCTCGGCGACCTCCTCCCGGCGGTGCGCCGGCAAGCACAGCCTGCGTACCGAGAAGTCGAGCTCCGCGTCGGGATTGCGGGGCGCAGCAGGCCGGCTCCAGCGCTGGGCCTCCGGGCGTATGCCCACTTCGGCAAACACGGCCAGCACGTCGTCCACGGTCGCAGGTGGCGGCCGGTGCAACCCGTGGAAGCGCACCCACAGCGGATCCAGCCACGCTCCGGGATGCACGGCATGCAGCTCCACGACGACACCACGGCCGGCAGCGGCACCCAGCGCAGTCACGAAGGGCGCCAAGTCCAAGGTGTTGTAGCCCACGTGGTGACTGACCACGACGTCGGCGACACCCGCCTGGGGAGCAACCTGGGGCCAGGGGCCAGACACGCTGCGGTGCGCCACCCCCCGCTCGGTGCAGGCCTTCTCGAATGCGCGCAGCATGTCGTCGGCGTGATCCACCCCGGTCAGATGGGACACCATCGGTACCAGGGCGAGACCGGCGGCACCCGCGCCGCACCCCACGTCGAGCACGGTCCCGCCGTCGAGTCCCAGCAGCGCCAACGCGACACGACGCGACGGGGTGTTCTCGGGAGTCGCCGGGGGGATGAAGCGGGCGGGATCGTGCCGGCTCGGGTCCTGCGGGGCGGCAGCCCGGATCTCTGGGGGAATGGCCCGGCTCTGCAGCAGCTCTCGCCAGCGGGCCGCTGCGCTGCCGGTGAGCGAGTGTGCGTGCTGGGACTGTGCGTGCTGGGACACTGTTACGACCTCACCACCCGATCAGCTGCTTCCGGTGGTCGTCGCCCGGACCGCTCGATGCTTGCGGGCGAGCGTGGTGTCGGGCCGGCACCGCTCACAGGGGGTGAAACCCAACTCTCTCGCCTCACGCACCGGCAGCCGCTCGGTGTGCGCCTGGTCGGGCCACCGGCAGCGAGGAAGATGGTAGCGGGGGTGCTCGTCAATGACCAGCACTTCGTCGATCAGCTCGTACACCACCAACAGATCTGCGGCGTCAGTGTCCTCCTCAGCGGGCTCTACAGCATCATCCCCTTGGGCGTCCTCAGCAGATGCCGAACCCGGCTCAGGAGCCTGAACTCCAGTTATCGACGCGGAATGACACGGTTGCTCGTCCGGCTCGACATCGACGGACTCGTCCTCCGCAGGCGCGTCCTGGCGTTGCACCCAGGACCGCCGCCACCGCGTGAGAATCAGTGTCGCAACCACAGCGCTCAGCACGACCGATCCCCACGCCAGGCCCGCATGACCGGTGCCGAGCGCGGCAACGAGCAATGCCACCGCTGCTAGCAGCAACACCACAGTGATCAACACGTCGAGCGCGGTCAGCTACCGGCTTCGGCACGGGCACCGAACCCAGTTGCCACGAAGCCCTGGGTGCGCACCGCGTCTACGGGTGCGGCAGACCCACGCCCATCGAGTTCCCGGAGTTGCGACTCCAGGTAGGTCTTCAAGCGAGTGCGGTACTCACGCTCGAACGTACGCAGTTCTTCGATCTTCTTCTCCAGGACGTTCTTCTCCTGGCTGAGCGAACCGAGGATCTCCGAGTGCTTGCGCGTCGCATCACGCTCCAACGACGCAGCCTTCTCCCGCGACTGCCGATCCACCGTCTCGGCCCTGCTCCGAGCATCATTGAGCATGCTCTCAGCTCTGGTCCTGGCCTCGTTCACCATGCCATCGGCCTTGACCCTCGCCTCAGAGAGCAACTGCTCAGACCTCGCCCGAGCATCGCTCAACATCCCGTCCGCTTCAGCCTTGGCCTCACCGGTCAACCGATCAGCCATCTCCTGGGCCAAGCCCAGCACCTTGGCCGCTTGGACGTGGTGATCACCACCCGACGGGGGTTGCTCTCTCATCGGGGGCGGTACCGGAGCCATCACCGGACGAGGCGGCTCCAAGGGCCGAAGGTTGCCTCCAGTGTCCACCGGAGCAGCGCGCAGCTGCTGATCAAACTGCTCAACCCGGTTACGGAGATCGTTGTTCTCCTCAATCAACCGAGTTAGCTCGGCCTCAACCAGGTCGAGGAAGGCGTCCACCTCGTCCTCGTTGTAGCCCCGTTTGCCGATCGGCGGCTTACTGAACGCGACGTTGTGAACGTCGGCGGGGGTCAGCGGCATCGGATCACCTCACGCACTCCTCAACGACTAGTACCTGCTGGGGGACATCCTGGGACATCCTGGGACCTCCGCCCCGAACCCGGTGGCCGCTACATCCTCATCGGCTCAACCACGCGCATCAGTATGAGTACCACGAACAACAGAATCATCATGGAGAGGTCCAGCCCGACGCCTCCGATCCGGATGGGTTTGACCACTCGACGGAGCGCCCGGACCGGAGGGTCCGTCATGGTATAGACCGACTCCAGGGCGATCGCCACCCCCCCGACCGGTTGCCAGTTACGCGCGAAGGTACGCACAAGCTCGACCACGATACGCGCCGTGAGCAGCAGCCAGAAGAAGAAGAGCAGGTAGTAAACGACCCAACGGACCACGTCCACAGCGACACTCTGCCACCGGCAGCTAGGGGGTGCTGAACCGGGGCACCTTGGGCGCCTTAGTTGAAAGAGTGACCTTCGGCGATCCGGCGTCTGTCCTCGGCAGACACGTCGACGTTGGGCGGCGAGAGGAGGAAGACCTTGTTGGTGATCTTGTCGATCGAGCCACGCAGCGCGAAGGCCAGCCCGGCTGCGAAGTCGACGAGCCGCTTGGCGTCCCGGTCCTCCATCGCGGTCAGATTCATGATCACCGGATTTCCCTCCCGGTAGCGTTCCCCGATGGGCCGGGCCTCGTTGTAGCTGTACGGGTGCAAGGTGACGATGCGGGTCGCCCCGCGGGCCGCCACAGATGCGCTGTCTTCTCCGAGCGGGTCGGTTGGCGGGGCCGGCGTGACGCGCGGGGGCCTGGCTGGTTGGTGAGCCGTTGGCCTCGTATTGATGGCCGCCGCATCGATGGCCAGCGAGCCGCGTATCGGAGCTTCAGTGGCCCATGAGTCGGTTCGAGGCTCCGCGACGTGAAGCTCCTCCGCGACGTGAAGCTCCGTGGCCCAGGCCGGTGAACGAGCCCAGGCCGGTGAACGAGCAGAGTGCATCCTGGGCGGGGCATGATGGCCGGCCCGGGTAGCGAAGCCGTCGCCATAGTCGCGGTTTGTGGAGGTGTTTGCGGTGAGAGCGTGAGCTGTGGTCCTGTCAAATCCGGATCCACGCTGTGGATCATTATAGCCTGGGGGATCACAACGCTGGCTGCCGCCCTGGTCCGGGTAGCCAGAGCGGTAAGGCGGGCGATAGTCATCGAACTGCGCTGTGTCTAACCCCGCTGCATCCAATCCCGCAGCGTCAAGTTCTTCGGCGGGGACCATGCCGAAATAGGCCTTCAGCCTGTGCAGCGCGCTCATCGTTTCGCCTTCCTGTCCCGATCTTCGGCGCACCGCCCGCTGGTCTCGGCCCAGCACGCCGTCAGGCCGTGGGATACGCTCCACGCGAGGTTAACGGCCGAGTGCCCAGTAGCGCGGTTCCGACACGCACGCAGGTCGAGCCGCACGCAATGGCCTGCTCAAGATCGCCGCTCATCCCGGCGGAGAGTTCGACTGCGCCAGGGTGCGAACGGCGTAGCCGTTGTGCGGTTGCGCCGAGCCGGGTGAAGGCTGCCCGGGGATCGACACCGAGCGGAGCAACCCCCATCACTCCCTCCAGCCGGAGCTGTGGTGCGGCCGCCACCCGATCGGCCAGTGCCTCGAGCTGGAGCAGCGGGCAACCGCCACGCGCCGGGTCGCCGTCCAGGCTGGCCTGGACGAGCACGCCAAGAGCGGCGTGGCGCTGCCCGGCCTCCCTCGCGGCGCGGGCGGCCCGGTCCAGGGCCTCGACCAGCCGGACCGAATCCACCGACTGCACCTGCACCGCCCACCGAGCCACTGAGCGGGATTTGTTGCGCTGCAATCGACCGACCATGTGCCAGCGCACCCCCACCGCCGGCCGTAGCGCGGCAACCTGGGCCACCTTGGCAGCGGCTTCGGAGTCTCGGGCCTCAGCGGCGTCGAGCACGCCCAGGTCAGCAAGCAGCGCCACGTCGTCTGCCGGGAAGGTCTTGGTGACCGGGAGTAGGCGCACCTCAGCGGTGTCCCGCCCGGCGGCGGCGCACGCGGCGGCGATGCGGCCGCGAAGGCGCGCCAGCGCCGCCGCCAGCTCATCGCGGCGACCGTCCACGATCTGCTCTTCTGACAGCTTGTCAGGCCCAATCACTCGATCCAGGCCAATCACTCGATCCAGGCCAACTACTCAATCCAGGTTAGTGCCGCCAGCCGGCCGGTGACTCCATCGCGGCGGTAGCTGTACAGCGTGGGGTCCTCGATCGTGCACCGGGGGTCAACGCCGATCCGGGTCACGCCAGCGGCAGCAAGCTGCCGGCACAGCCCGGCCCGCAGGTCCAGACCTGCGGTGCCCCGGCGAGTGCGGCAAGCGCTGCCTGGCAAGCGGGCCTCCACGTCGAGCTGCATCTGGTCGGGTACCTCGTAGCACTGCCCGCACGCCGAGGGACCGAGCAGCACCTCTACCCGCTTCATGCGCGCGCCGAGCCGCCGCATCGCCTCCAGCGCGGCAGGCAGTACCCCGGCCCGGGCTCCCACCCGCCCGGCGTGCACGGCAGCGACAATCTTGGCCATGGGATCAGCGAGCAGTACCGGCACGCAGTCGGCGACCAGTGCTGCTACCGCGAGCCGGGGTTCAGCCGTGACCAACGCGTCGCTGGCTGGCACCGGCCGCAGCTGCGGGCCGTCGATCACGGTGACCGTGCGGCCGTGCACCTGCTGCATCCAGACCAGGCGCTGCACGGGCAGCCCCATCCTGGCGGCAAGCTGTTCTCGATTGGCAGCCACCGCCTCGGGGCGGTCGCCGACATGCTCCCCCACGTTGAATGATGCATAGGGCGACGCTGAGTGACCGCCGTGCCGAGTAGTGACCATCCGCCGGATGCCGATGGTCCTCACCGCTTCATGAACGGCGGAACGTCCACGTCGTCATCGTCGTCGAAGTCGTCGGTCACGGGTACCGCCCGGCCTGGTCTGAACCCACCGGTGGTGGGCTGCCAGGTGGCTGGATCTCCTGGCCTGTGGCGAACCGGGGAGGCAACCGGAAAGGGCTCGGCCGCAGTGGCGCCAGCCACCCTAGACCCGCCGACGGGGGCCTCAGCAGTGGACGACGTGGGCGGAGACAGCGGCTGGCCAGCCTGGCCAAGGCGCCCGGCTTGCCCGCTGGCCACCGTCCGCGCGGCCACCGGCTTCGGGTCCAACTTTTTGTGTGCGGGCACACCGGAGTCGAAGCCAGCCGCTATTACCGTGACTCGCACCTCGTCACCCAGCGAATCGTCGATCACCGTGCCGAAGATGATGTTGGCGTCGGGATGCGCGGACTCCTGCACCAGGGAAGCGGCCTCGTTGATCTCAAAGAGGCCCAGGTCCGAGCCGCCAGCGATAGACAGCAGGACACCGTGCGCCCCCTCCATCGACGCTTCCAGCAACGGCGAGTTAATGGCCTTCTCGGCGGCCTGCACCGCCCTGCCCTCTCCCCGAGCGGTCCCGATGCCCATCAGTGCACTGCCCGCCCCGGACATGACGCTTTTCACGTCGGCGAAGTCAAGATTGATCAGACCGGGGGTGGTGATGAGATCGGTGATGCCCTGAACGCCGGACAGCAACACCTCGTCGGCGGAACGGAACGCATCCATCAAGCTCAGGTTGGTATCGCCCAGCTGCAGCAGCCGATCGTTGGGGATCACGATCAGAGTGTCGCACTCGTTTCGCAGCTCGGCGATGCCGTCCTCGGCCTGACCAGACCGCCGCTTACCCTCGAAGGTGAACGGTCTGGTGACCACGCCAATAGTCAGCGCGCCCAGTTTGCGGGCGACGTTGGCTACCACCGGGGCGCCGCCGGTACCGGTCCCGCCGCCCTCACCGGCGGTGACAAACACCATGTCGGCTCCCTTGAGAACCTCCTCGATCTCGTCGCGGTGGTCTTCGGCGGCCTTGCGGCCGACCTCTGGGTTTGCCCCCGCGCCGAGCCCGCGGGTGAGCTCCCGCCCAATGTCGAGCTTGACATCGGCGTCCGACATCAGCAGCGCCTGGGCATCGGTGTTTACCGCGATGAACTCAACGCCGCCCAGCCCGACCTCAATCATGCGGTTGACTGCGTTGACGCCGCCACCGCCGATTCCGGCAACCTTGATCACGGCGAGGTAATTGTGCGGCGGTGTCATCCACGTGCGCCTTCGCTGTCGAACCCTTCGCCGTCCATGACAGTGCGGCCTTCCTCGTCGCTGCCAACACCCTGCCGGCATCCGAGCACCTTTTACTCCCCTCGGCGTGGCAGAACCCTCAACCTCATCTGAAGGATTAGAGTTATGTCAGCTTTGTCTTCCGGGCGAAGGTAGGCACCGTCCCCAGCGGCGTCCAGCAGCCACGCCGGACAGGTCGGCGATCCGGCGTGCCCGGTCGGCGTCCCCCCATGAACTCGACTGCACCGACGTTGGTGGGCCCTTGAAACGTCGCTAATATCGAGTTGACGAGCCTATCTATGTGACATAGCTCGTGACCCAACTACGACTGCCCACCCTGGCGCTGCCTGCGGGGTTGCTAGCGCGCCTTGGGCCGCTGGCCGGGGCGGACGGGACCACCCACGGCGCTGAGACCTTCCCTGCCACCTGGCACGCCATCGTGCCGGAAGCCACCTGGCGCGCAGTGGTGTCCATCCTCAGCGACCCCCAGCCCTGAATTTCCGGTCATTCCTCGGCCAGTTTGCGGCGACGTATCGCCCATTCTGAATCACGCCACGCCGCTGGCATGGTGGCTAGGCATTCGAGCGCGGCTCTTCTGGCCCCTTGGATGTCCCCCAAGGCGCGGAGCACGAATCCGCGTTGGCCCATGAAGAACGCGGGCACGTACCAATAACCTGAGGGCGGCAGCCCTTCCGGTGGTGGTAACTGACCGACCATGCGATCAGCCTCGGTGAGTAGGCGAACCGCACTAGCCCGGTCGTTGTCGCGGGCCAACACTTCGGCCCGCTGATATGTGATGTAGGTACGTAGTCCAATGTGTTCACGCGTGTCTCGCTGTGCGGCCTCCGATAGCGAGTCCGCCTTTCGTAGATCTCCCCTGCGCAGTCGCGCATACGCTTGGAAGCTCAACGCGGTTGAGAATCGAAGAGGGTCGTCGGCCTCAACCGCCAACACGGCGGCGCGGTCAAGGTATCGGTCAGCGTCGTCCCAACGACCCAATGGAATCGACAGCCACCCGAGGTACTGGTTGATCTCACTTGACAACCCTAGAGCAGCCGGACGTGCCTGGGCTCGCACCCCAGCAGCCAGTTGATCAGCCAAGTTCTGTTGCTGCTGGACCGACGGGAATACGGCTGCAGCGCTGGTTTCGTCCTCTAGATGGCGGATCCCGACCAGCACGGCCGCCAACGCCTCGATGGCAGCTTCATCTGTGCGCCACGGCTGCACAGCTGCCATGGACAGCCGTTCCCTCCCGTCTGGATCGAGTACGCCGGCCGGGTCGGACACCCTGGTTTCTGGTGATACCAACAACTCCTCGATAGGCGATTCGAAATATCTTTCCAAAAGGCGTGTCGTGGCGGGACGCAGCCGGTCTGATGTCAACTGACCAGCGGCAAGCCCCTGCACGTGTCGAATACTCACCGTACCGACTTCGTTATTTTCGCGGGCGAATACTTCCAACTGCTCGGAGAATTCTTCCAAGGTAAGTCTGCGTTCCCGGATACGCTGCGCCAGCACCGTTCGTGCCGGGTATACTCTGGACATCGCACCTCCTCCCATGGACGCACGCCGCCTACGGCTGGTCACTTAATGTAGGTCTCGCTAGTCACAGGACCCTGCAATCGCCCCACCTCGGTCGACGCTCGCGGGGGCGTTCTCATCGAAACCGTGTGCACTGTCCTCTCGCTAGGTTGGTCAGCATGTCGGCTACGCGAAGATCGTAGCTGACCCCAAGACCGTCTACGACCGGCGACAAGAGCACTCCACGACCAGGCGCGCCGCACAAGTCAGTCGCGGACGCTGGCTGGCCACCAGCGACACAGATGACGACGCGCTGACGTGGCCGATCGTCCGCGCGGACGTCCGCATCATTCCTATCTCCCCTACTTGCTCAGGGAATGTAGCCGCGCAGGGACCTCGAAAGCGCGTCCCGCGATGCTCCTATTTACCTCCCGGGCGCAGGCGCTGACACTCCGGGACACACCTCCCTCCCTGGAGCCACTCAACTACTCAAGGTAATTTCGGGTTACGTCGGCGGTGCGGAGTATCGGTATCCCGTCCCGTACCGCCGAGCGCCGTTGATGGGGCCTACCGGCCCCGGGTTGGACCGGGTGGAGACAGCCGCCGGGCAACACCCGTCCCACCCGCACGCCGATCAGACTTCCCCGCCGCTCAACCGCCGTACGCACACTGTCCCGACCTAAACCCGTCCCGCTAGAGGTCCCAGCCTGACCTACCGGGACGCCTTGCGCAGCGAGCGGCGCAGAAGCCCGTTGTCTCGTCTCACAGTGCGGGTGGGACCCTTACGCGCGCAGGCGCGCGCGTGGCGTGAGACAATCTCGTGGACGGTCGGTCGTCTCCGGTCTAGCTTAGGACCGATCGTAAGACGTTCCTTGCTAGGAAAGCCTAACCAGTGGAGGACATCATCGATCCAGAGGCTAGGCAGGTCCAACGAGACTATTTAGAAACTATTTAGAACATGACCGCGATGTCGCTGCTCAGGTTTACCGTGCTCTCGACTCAGCATCTCTCCTTGCTCTGCTATCTGTCATCCGCCATCAAATCACCCAATTGGGAAAAGGGCTAGAGTTCTGGTCATCGGCTAGCGATGGAGTTACTTAACAAACAAGCGGCAGCAGAGTCCCCATGGAATGAACTCGCAGCTATCTTGTCCTTACGAGCCTTAGACAACCCGGAATGGGACGACGTTAATGAACAAATACAAACACGCATACGACCCATACTCGACCAGATAAGCCACGGAGCACAGAAGAATACAGAAACGGCGATGTATCACACGCTCACACATTTAAGCGCCCTTCACCATCGGCACCGAACTGCCACCGAAGAACTTATCCGACGGGGCGTGCTCCCGGACGCACCGCCTATCAAGCCGAACACTGACCAACTGCAAATGGCCGACTAATCAGCTCCGCAATATAAACGTTGGTGACGACGCATCGACAAGTCCTTTTGCTCCCTCTCGTGGAATAGGCCACACGACACACGGTGGCGCATAACGTCTTCGCGGTGGTGCTGCCCCGGAACTCGCCTGCCGCTTCACTCCCGGCGGGCCCGCCCCATTCACGCTGTGCCGGGACCGAAGGCCAGGGAGCTATCTGGGCCAGGTCTTCGCGTGGTCCAGCGCGGCCAACACCGTGATCAGCCGGGCCTGGTTCGTCTTCACGGCTCTGGGCCTGCTGCCGTCCTCATGAGGCGATGGTGGGTAAGGCGGGGCTGGAGACGTCGTAGACCTTGCCGGGTTGGGTCAGTAGCGGGCCAAGCACGGCCGCCTTGCGGTCACCCTGCTCCGCGTCGCCCCAGCGCACCTCGCGCTCCGTGCTCCCCCGTCCTTTGCCCAGACCCAGCACGACGCCAGCGGGAGACCTCGCGGCTACCGAGCGGACTTGGACCCGCAGCCACTCGGGCAGACCGGTCAGCACCGCCAGCGTGGCCACCGTCACGGCGTCTCGGGGTCCGACCCGGGCTACCCGCAGCTCAGGCAGGCCAGGTGGCCCGGCAGGCACTACCGCGTAGTCGGTTCCGGTAGCGTCCACCAGATGCACCCCGTTGGCGCGGCGCACCACCGCGACCGGGGTGCGTTCAGTGACGTCTACTCGCACCGTTCCGTCCAGGTCGCACCGTACCTGGACGCTCGCCACCTGCGGCAGGGCGGCCACCCGGGTCGCGATCGCCTGAGTGTCCAGGCGCATCATCGGCGTGCCCAGCCGCACGGCCGCCACCGCCCGCACCACGTCGGCGGGAAGCACTCTGGCCCCCACCACCTGCACGGAGCGGGCGGCGAACAATGCACTACCCAGCAACACCCACGACAGGACAGCGGCCAGGGTCAGCATCGCCATCCCGGCGGCCAGCCAGGGCCACCATCTTCGAGCCGGTCGGGGTGGGCGGGGCACCCTGGCCGGGGCGACCGCGGCACGGGGATCAGCGGAGCCGGGACCAGCGTCGGTCGCCACAACCGACTTTTCGTGATCGTCATTCGGGAGGCGACAGCCGCGGGTGACCCGGCTGATCCTGCCGAAATGACGATCAGGGGACAACCCAGCGTCGCGCTCCCGGGTGAGCGCCGAGGGGCGCGGCGCATCGCGCCGGGACCGGCGTCGGGCGCCCGAGGCGCCGGGACCGGCGGCGCTCACGGCGACCCCCCGACGCCGGAGCCCCTCCTGGCCAGTTCGGCGATCAGTTGTGGGCCGAGTGCTGTCACGTCCCCCGCGCCCATGGTGACCACCACGTCGCCGGGACGGACCAGGGCAGCCAGTCGCGCGGGCACGCCGGCCCAGCAAGGCTCGTAATGCACGCAGCTAGCCGGCAACGGCACCGCTTGCGCGATGAGCGCTCCGGTGACACCCGGCAGCGGCTCTTCCCGGGCCCCGTAAACGTCCAGCAGCAGCACCACATCGGCCAGCGCCAGCGCGGCACCGAACTGGGCAGCGAAGTCCCGGGTGCGGGAGTACAGATGCGGCTGGAAGGCCACCACCAGGCGCCCCGGCCCGAGCACCTGCCGGGCGCCGCGCAGCGCCGCGGCCACCTTCGTCGGGTGGTGGGCGTAGTCGTCGTAGACCCGTACCCCGCCCGCCCAGCCGGTGAGCTCGAACCGGCGGCGGACTCCCCCAAAACCGGCCAGCCCCGCGAGCAAACGAGGCAGTGGCGCGCCCAGCTCCACGCCGGCGAGGAGGGCAGCGACGGCGTTGCTCGCCATATGCTCCCCGGGCACCGGGACCTGAAGCCGCACCCGGTGCACCACCCCCTCTGGCCCCGTCAGCTCCACGGTGGCAACACCGCACCCATCATCGGGGAGGTACTCCAGCATGCGGGCGCCGGCCACCGCGGTGGCGTGCTTGCCGTAGCGGCGCACCCGCACCCCACCGGCGGCGGCCCGACTGGCCAGCGCGGCCGAACCGGGGTCATCGGCGTTGGCGATCAAGAGGCCGCCGGGGGCTAACCGGGCCACGAACTCCTCGAAGCTGGCCAGATAGGCCTCGACGGTGCCGTGATGGTCCAGGTGATCGGCCTCGATGTTGGTGATGACGGCAAGGTCGGGCGAGTAGGCCAGGAAGGTGCCGTCACTCTCGTCGGCCTCAGCCACGAAGACCTCGCCGCTGCCGTGGTGGGCGCCGGATCCGGCGACAGTGAGGTCGCCGCCGATGAGAAATGACGGGTCGGCACCACAGTGCCGCAACGCAACGGCGAGCATCGAGGCGGTGGAGGTCTTGCCGGCAGTCCCGGTAATGCAGGCGACCCGGTAGCCGCTCATCAGGGCGGCCAGCGCCACGGAGCGGTGGATCACGGGGATGCCACGCCGGGCGCCCTCGAGGAGTTCCGGGTTGTGCGGATCAGTCTGGTGCACCGCTTTGGTGCTGATGATCACAGTGGGGTCAGCACCGAGTTGGTCGAGGTTAGCCGCAGTGTGCCCGATAGCCACCTTGGCGCCGCAGGCCCGCAGCGCGAGCAGCGCCGGCGAATCCTTGGCGTCCGAACCGGACACCGCACCACCGCGGGCCAGCACGATCCGGGCCACCCCGCTCATCCCGGCCCCACCGATCCCGATCAAGTGGGTGCGGGCGAGCAGCGGGGGTAGCGCGGCGGCGCTCATCGCCCGCCTCGGCTACCACGCGTAGGCCCGACCGGGCCGGCCCCGGCGCGTGGTCGCGACACGGGAGCGTAGGGCACCGGGGGACGCAGCCGTAGCAGCCGGGTCAGCACGCCGGGGCGGGCGGCGCGGGTGAACTCCGCACGCAGCGCGGATACCGCCTGCGGTTCATGCCGGGCGAAGTTGGCCAGCAGCCCGAAGACCAGCATCGTGAGCGCGATGGAGGTGCCCCCCGAGGAGATCAGCGGCAGCGGGATCCCGGTAATCGGCAACAGGCCGACCACGTACCCGATGTTGATCGCGGCCTGACCGACCAGCCAGGTGGTCACGGTGGCGGCGACCAGCTTGATCCACGGATCGGTGTTGCGCGCGGCGATCCGGATCCCCACATAGGCCAGCGCGCCGAACAGCACCAGCACCACCAAGCAGCCCAGCAACCCCAACTCCTCCCCGATGATCGCGAAGATGAAGTCGTTGTGCGCGTTGGGCAGGTAGTCCCATTTGGCGCTGCTCTGCCCCAGGCCTACTCCCCACCAGCCGCCGTCAGCCAGCGAGAACATCGCCTGGCGGGCCTGGTAAGCGGTGCCCTGGGGGTCGGTACCGGGGTGCAGGAAAGACTCGATCCTGGCCGACCGGTAGCCGGCGATGCCGGCCATCGCGACCGCCCCGGCGACGGCGGCGATCGCGATGGCGCCGAACAGTTCGCCCGGCGCACCACCGAACCAGAGCAGGGCAAGCAGCACGATGGCCAACGTGATCGTGGTACCCAGGTCCGGCTGCAACATCACCAGCGCGAAGACAACGACGGCCATCGGAACCAGCGGCACCAGCAGGTACCGCCACTGGCGCAACAGCGCACGTTTGGTGATCAACACGTGCGCGCCCCACAGAGCCAGCGCGAGCTTCGCGGGCTCGGACGGTTGCAGGGACAACGGGCCCAACCGCAGCCATTTCTGCGCGCCGTTGATCTCAGCGCCCCACGGGCTGAGCACCATGACCAGCAGCACCACGCACACCAGCAAGAACAGCCCACTGGTGCCGCGCAGCATCCGCACTGGCATCCGCAGCCCTAGCCAGAACAACACCAGCCCGAGCCCGCAGTACGCCAGCTGCTGGACAAACACCGCGTAGGACGAGCCTGCCCTGGTGTAGGACTCCACATTGGACGCGGAGAGCACCATCACCAGGCCGAACAGGGTCAACAGGCTGAACACGGCGAGCACCAGGTGCAGTGACGTGAGCGGCCCGGCCAACCAGGCGGTGAACCGCTTTCGGGCAGCGACGACCTGACCCGCCAGCCACCCCGCTGTCACACCCGAGCGGGCAGAGCTGCTCACCGGGCGACACCCAGCGCGGCAACAGCGGCGGCGAATGCTCGACCGCGATGGGCGTAGTCAGTGAACATGTCCATCGACGCCGCCGCTGGGGCAAGGAGCACGACACCGCCTGGACTGGCCAGCTCGGCTGCTGCTCTCACCACCTCCATCATGGCGCCATCGTCTCCCGAATCCACCACCCGCACCGGGAGGTTGGAGGCGTGTCGCGCCAGTGCGGCGGCGATCACCGCGCGGTCGGCGCCCAGCAGCACCGCGCCGAGGAGCCGATCCCGGGTGTCGAGGACGAGCTCGTCTACCTCGGCGCCCTTGAGCAGGCCTCCGGCCACCCACACCACCCGGTGCCGGGTGAGCAGGGAGGCCCGCGCCGCATGCGGGTTGGTGGCCTTGGAGTCGTCCACGTAGCACACCCCCGCGTGCTCGCCGACTGGCACACCACGGTGCCCGCCAGGGGTGAAGGCCCGCAATCCCTGGGCGATGGCTGGCGGGCCAACCCCGGTACTGCGAGCCAGCGCCGCGGCGGCTAGCGCGTTGGCCAGGTTGTGCGGGCCAGGAGGCCGCACATCGGCAACGCTGGCCAGCACCGTGTTGCCCGCCCGACCAGCAGGATCGGCGAAAGCCCGGTCAATTAGGGCCCCGCCCACCACGCCGAGCTGACCCGCTGCCGGCTCACTGATGGTGAACTCCACCCCGCCGCGCCCAGCGGCCAGCCGCATCGACCACTCATCGTCGGCGTTGACCACCGCCGTAGTGCCCTCGGCGTACACCTTGCCCTTGGCCGCGGCGTACTCGGCCAGGCAGCCATGCCAGTCCAGGTGATCGGCGGAGACGTTGAGCACCACGGCGGCCTGAGGGTTCAGCTCGCGCGTCCAGTGCAACTGGAAGGACGACAGCTCCACGGCGAGCACGCGGTGCCCGGCACGCACCGCGTCCAGCAGCGGCAACCCGATGTTGCCGCAGGCCACCGCGTCCACCCCGGCGGCGCGCAGGATCGATTCGAGCATCCCGACCGTGGTGGTCTTGCCGTTGGTGCCGGTGACCACCAGCCACGTGGCTGCGCAGTCGAGCCAGCGGGCCAGCGTCACGTCCCCGATCACCGGCACGCCGGTGCGGTGCGCGGCCACCAGCAGCGGAGCGTCCGGCCGGAAACCAGGGCTGGTCACCACGAGATCGGTGCCCGGTGGAGGGGCGCCTAACCCGGTAGCCAGCCGCAGCCCGCCATCGGCCCAGGGGGGGGCGGCCAGCGCCTGCATCTGGGTTGGCGAGGAGTCGGTGACGGTGACCTCAGCGCCCAGCTCGAGGAGCACCCGGGCAGCCGAGGCTCCGGTGACCCGCGCGCCGGCGACCAGCACCCGGGCCCCGACCAGGTTCCCGGGAAGATCACTGACGCCACCGACCGGTGCCCGAACCTGCCTCACCCCCCGGCTGCGGTCAGCCACTCGCTGTAGAACACACCAGCGCCCAGCGCACAGCAGATGGCCGCAAGCAGCCAGAACCGGATGATGACCGTGGTCTCGGGCCATCCGGCGAGCTCGAAGTGGTGGTGAAACGGTGCCATCCGAAACGGCCGGCGCTGGGTAGTCCGGAACACCACCACCTGGATGACCACCGACAGTGCCTCGACGACGAACAACCCACCGATCACGACGAGAAGCAGTTCGGTCCGCGTGACCACGGACAGGCCGGCCAGCAGCCCGCCGATGGCCAACGACCCGGTGTCACCCATGAAGATCTTCGCCGGGGGGGCGTTCCACCACAGAAACCCGATGCACCCACCGACCGCGGCAGCAGCCACCACGGCCACGTCGAGCGGGTCGCGCACGGTGTAACAGCCGGGCACGGCCTGGATGGTGCAGTCCTGCGTATACTGCCAGAACGAGACGATCACGTAGGTCACCAGCACCATCGCCGCCGCCCCCGCCGCCAGCCCGTCCAGGCCATCGGCCAGGTTCACCGCGTTCGACCAGGCCGACACCAGCAGGTAGCTGAAGATCACGAATCCGACGACACCGAAGGACACCACGGCGACATCCCGCACGAAGGACAGGTGAGTCGAGGCCGGGGCGACGCCGTCACCATCCCGGAAACCCATTGCCAGGACGCCGAACACCACCGCGGCGAGCAGCTGTCCGACCAGCTTGGCGGTCTTGTTCAGGCCCAGGTTGCGCTGCCGGCGAACCTTGATCAAGTCGTCCAGGAAGCCGACCACCCCCAGCACCGTGGTGAGCAGCAGCACCAGCAGAGCTGACGCGGTGATGCCATGCCGGGCGGCGGTAAGGTGGGCAACCAGGTAGCCGCTCCACATCGCCAGCAGGATGGCCACTCCCCCCATGGTGGGTGTGCCCCGCTTGCTGTGGTGAGTCTGCGGTCCTTCTTGCCGGATCTCCTGACCGAAACCCTGCCGGGTGAACAACCGGATGAGGTAGGGCGTGAACAGAATAGAGGCGAGCAGGGCGACTCCGGAGGCGATCAGGATGGTGCTCACCCGCGGCTCCCGCCGAGGAGCCCGGCGAGCACGTCCGCGTCCACGAACGGGTGCTTGATGCCGCACACCTCTTGCGTGGTCTCGTGGCCCTTGCCCGCCACGACCACGGCATCTCCCGGGCGGGCCCGCGTGACGGCGTAGGCGATCGCCTCCGCTCGGTCGCTGATCTCCACGGTCTCTACGGCCGACGCGCCAGCGACCGCCCGCACCCCGGCGAGGATGGACGCCCGGATCGCTGCCGGGTCCTCGGTGCGCGGGTTGTCGTCGGTGACCACCAGCAGGTCAGCCCGGCGAGCCGCTTCGGCACCCATCAGCGGGCGCTTGGCCGCGTCCCGGTCGCCGCCGCAGCCCAGGACCACCAGCAGCCGCCCGGGAACCTGGGCTCGTACCGCGTCGAGCAGCGCAGCCACCGCAGCGGGCTTGTGTGCGTAGTCGACCAGAGCGAGGAAATCCTGACCGCGGTCTACCCGCTGCATCCGACCGGGTACTTCAGCAGTGCCGATACCCCGGGCCAGCAGCACCGGGTCGGCCCCCGCGGCGTGCCCGACAGCCAACGCCAGCAGCGCGTTGGTCACATTGAACGCCCCGGGCAAGGGCACCGCTAAGCGCTGGTCGAACCCGCTTGGGCCGACAACACGGAACGTCTGGCTGCCGCAGCGCTGGGCAGTGATGTCCATAGCGCGCCAGGTGGCCTCCCCATTGCGCGAGACCGTCGTGGTCTTCCTATCCGGGGCCAGCCTATCCCTGACTAGTCGTTGTCCCCAGACGTCGTCGATGCACACCACCTCGGCGCTCGCCCGCCCGTCAAACAGCTTCGCTTTGGCGGCGAAGTAGTCCTCAAGATCAGCGTGGAAATCCAGGTGATCCTGGGACAGGTTAGTAAACGCGCCAACCGCGAAGGTGGTACCGGTCACCCGGCCCAGCGCCAGCGCATGACTGGAGACTTCCACGGGCACGTGGGTCACACCGCGTTCGACCATCAGCGCCAGCAGAGCCTGCAGGTCCGGGGCCTCCGGGGTGGTGAGCGTGCTGGGCAGCGCGGCTTCACCGATCCGCACCTGCACAGTGCCGAGCAGGCCGGTGCGCGCGCCCGCCGCGCGCAACCCGGCCTCGAGGAAGTAGGCCGTGGTGGTCTTGCCGGCGGTGCCGGTGATCCCCAGCACCGCCAGCCGGGTGGAGGGGTTATCGAAGATGCGGGCGGCCAGGATGCCCAGTGCTGCTCGGGGATCAGGATGCACCAGCACCGGGATCCCCGAGCAGCATCCGAGCGCACCGACCAGCGCCGGACGGCGTGCGCCTACGGGGTCGGTGAATACCGCGACGGCACCAGCGCGTAACGCGATATCGGCGAAGTCGGCACCATGCGGGCGGCCGGGTAACAGGCTGGGCAGCGCCGCGAACAAGTCGCCGGGAAGCGCCTGATGAGCATGCAGCGTGAGGCCCGTGATCAGCGTTTGAGGGGAGGGTCCCGAGACGGTCGCTCCGGCTAGCGCGGCGAGTGCGCTCACCGGGATCGGTGCGGTGTGCGACGGTCGCAACGGCGTCTTGGCTAACGAGGACGTCTTGGCCGACGAGGCAGTCACAGGAGTAGTCACGATCCGGGGTCGGGTGCGGATGGAGCTGAAGCCCAGTGGGGAGGAAGGCTACCGGCGCTGCACTCCGTGATCGGGAGCGGACCCGGCTGCTGCGCCCCACCACCTCAGACCCAGCGTCACGGGAAGGTGAGGGTGACCACCGGGCTCGGTGCGGGGGACAGCGGGATCTGGTAGCGCCCTGCCAGGTAGGAGGCGATGTCGTGGAACAGCGGCGCAGCGCTGCCGACCGCCGGGTTGTCGAGCATGATTCCTACCACGAAGCGCGGGGCGTCGGCAGGCAGGATGCCGGCGAAGGTGATCCAGTAGTTCGAGTTGCTGTAGCAGCCACAGGCGGGGTTGACCTGCTGCGCGGTGCCAGTCTTGGCGGCGATCTGGTACCCGTCCAGCGCGGCTTCGGTGGCCGTGCCGCGCTGTCCTGGTACGTTCTGCACGACTGCCCGCAGCATATTCCGCACTGTCCGCGCGGTCTGCGGGCTGACTACCCGGACACCGGCTGGGCGGGGGGTCGCCCTCCGAGTGCCGTCGGGGGCGATCTCGGCGCTGACGATGCGCGGCGGGATACGCAGGCCGTCGTTGGCGATCGCCTGGTACATGCCGGCCATCTGCAGCACGGTCATCGACAGGCCCTGGCCGATGGGCAAGTTGGCGAACGTGCTGCCCGACCACCGGTCCCGGGGCGGCACCCGGCCCGCACTCTCCCCTGGCAGCCCTACGTTGGTGCGCTGGCCCAGGCCCATTCGCGTGAGCATGTCCACAAAGCGGTCCTTGCCCAGGCGCTGTGCGGTGAGCAAAACACCGACGTTCGATGAGCGGGCCAGCACCCCAGTGAACGTGAGGTTCAGGGTGCCGTGCCGCCAGGCGTCCCGGACCGTGGTGTCGGCAATTCGCAGTTCGCCGGGGACGTGCAGCACCGTGTCCGGCGTAAGGACGCCATTTTCGATAGCCGCGGCGGCGGTAACTACTTTATTCACCGAACCCGGTTCGAACGGGGCCGAGACCGCCGGGTTGCCCAGCAGCTCAGGCCTTGCTGCCGCGAGGTTGTTCGGGTCGAAGGTGACATCGTTGGCCATCGCATAGACCTCGGCGGTGTGCGCGTCGAGCACCACCGCGCTGGCTCCTTTGGCGTGGTATTTCCGCGCATAGTCCCCGAGCATTTGCGCGACGGTGAACTGCAGGTCGGAGTCCAGAGTGAGTTCCAGCCCGGAACCCGGTACCGGCGAGCGCTCGACGCGCTCGCTGCCCGGGATGACCGCGTCCGAGCCCTCAGCGGTGTCCACCACCCGACGACCGTCCCGGCCAGCCAGCAGGGCGTCAGCGTAGTTCTCCAGGCCGACCAGTCCCCGCACTTTGCGCTCGTCGGCCCGCCAGTTCGCCACCCCCAGAACGTTGGCCGCGAGCTCACCGCCGGGGTACTGCCGGATCTCCCGGTGCTCCGCGCTGATCTCGGGGAAATCCCGCTGGATCGTTCGGGCCTTGGCCGGCGTCACCAACGGCGCCAGCAGCACGGTGGTGTCCGCGCTGCGCAGTTTGCTCAGCAGCTCCTGTTCGGACACCGGGGGCCCGAGCACCTGGGCGATTCGCCGGGCCATCGCCTGCTTGTGCGCATCCGGGTCAGCCCGGACCGCGCGCTGCTCGGCGGTGATCCGCTTTGGCTGAGCGTACAAAGCCTCGGCCGCCACACTGAACGCCAGCGGCGTACCGTTGCGGTCAGTGATCGTGCCGCGCTGCGCGGGCAACGTCTGCACGGTGGTGCGCTGGTTCGCGGCCTGCGCGGACAGTTCCGCCGCCTGCAATCCCTGCACCGCGAGGAGTTTGAGCCCGGCGGCCACCAGCGCAAGCACGAGTACCACCCGACCCAGCACCAACCGCCGGGGTAGGCCGGCTGCCGGCAAGCTGAGGCGACGACGGCGACGACGAGACACCTTGCCTGCTCGGTGGGTGGCCCTTGCCCGAGGGATGATCACTTTGCTGCCCATCAGGTACGGCCACCCGGTGCCGCTGCCCGCGGGGGAGCTGACGGTGCAGGCCGTGCCGCAGGTGCAGGTGCTGCCGCTGGTGGCGGGGCGGGTGCGGTGGCCCGCCGAGGGTGGCCAACCAGCACGACGGTGCCATCCGGGCGGACGATCAGCCGGGCCGGGTTGCCGGCTGGCACCATGCCCAGCTCGCGAGCCCGGCGAGCCAGCTCAGGCGCGGTCTCCAGCGTGGCCACCTCGCGGCTCAGGTTCTCTGAGCGCTCGGCCAGGTTCCGGGCGACCTTGCGGGCACCCTGCAGGTGGTAGGAGTCAGCGGCGGCGGCCGTGGACAACCACAGCGTGGACACCAGCGCCACCCCCAGCAGCACCATCACCACCAGCACGAAGGGCATCCGGCCGGCGTCGGGGTTCTCGGGACCAACCTCGGGGCCAGCAGAGCGCGCCCCGGTGCGCTGTGCCCGCCGGGCGTAGGCGCGGGCCACAGCCGGGGAACGGCCTCGGCCCGCCCGGGTGTCCCGGCGGCCAGTGGGCACCGCGGTCGAACCGCGCATCGGCGCCGCGGTCCGGCCACGCATCGGGGTCACGGTGCGGGTGGGAGCCGTCACGAGCTCGACTCCAGCGCGATGCGTTGCGCGGCACGCAGCCGCACCGACGCTGACCGCGGATTGGCCGCAGTCTCGGCCGGACTGGCGCGCTCAGCGCCACGGGTCAACGGGCGCAGCTGGGGTCCGTGATCGGGCAGCTCGAGGGGCAGGTCAGCCGGGGTCTGAGAGGTGCTCAGCTGGGCCAGCGCCCGTTTGACGAGCCGGTCCTCCAGGGAGTGGTAGGACATCACGACCAGCCGACCGCCGAGAGCCAGCGCACCCAGCGCGGCAGGTATCGCCGAGCGCAGCGCTGCCAGCTCGCCGTTCACCTCGATCCGCAACGCTTGGAAGGTCCGCTTGGCGGGATGGCCACCGTGGCGGCGGGTGGCCGCCGGGACACTCTGATAGACGATCTCGACCAGCTGGGCGGTGGTGTCCAGCGGCCGCTGGGCCCGGTGCGCCACGACTGCGGCGGCAATCCGGCTAGCGAAGCGCTCCTCCCCGTACTCCCGCAACACCCTGGTGAGATCAGCCTGGGAGTAGCCATTGAGCACGTCGGCCGCGGTGGGCCCGGTGCTGGGATCCATCCGCATATCCAGTACGGCGTCGCGGGCGTAGGAGAAGCCGCGTTCGGCGGTGTCGAGCTGCAGTGAGGAGGTCCCCAAGTCGAACAGCACACCATCGAGGCGCGCGATGCCCAGGCGGGCCAGCACCTCGGTGAGCTCGTCGTAGACGGCATGCACCAGGTAGCAGCGCTTGGAGTAGGCGCGCAGCCGGCCGGTGGCCACGGTGAGCGCTTGCGGGTCGCGGTCGAGGCCTACCAGGGTGAGCACGGGGTGGGCCTCCAGCAACGCGCGTGCGTGCCCGCCAAGACCTACCGTGGCGTCGAGGACCACGGCCGGCCGGTCCGCTAACGCGGGCCCGAGCAGTTCCAGGCACCGGTGCAGCAGGACGGGAGCGTGCTGGGGTACCCCCGGGGGTGCTCCAGCACCCTCAGGCGGGTAATCAGCCACCGGCAGCTTCCCTCCGCTCATGTTCACCCTCCTTGCGCGTCGCAACCGGGACCGCTGGCGCGGGATCCGAACAGTCCTCGGTGCCACCAGGTCTCCGCCCGGTGCCAGGTCCTGGCGCCGGGGAAGGTGCGTCAGGGCTGGAGCTGGTCCGTGTTGTTGCGCATCGGGGTAGATGCGCCTCCGGGCGGAGGCCTCGTGGCACCGGTTCACATCACGCCAGGTAGCACCGCCTCTTGCGCCTGGGAGTAGGACTCCTCGTGTTCCTCCAGGTAGCGCTGCCAAGCCGCGCTATCCCAGATCTCCAACCGGTTGATCGCCCCGATCACCGCGCAGTCCTTGCTCAGCCCGGCGTAGCGCCGCAGCTCGGGGGCGATCGAGATACGGCCTTGCCCATCCGGGCGTTGTTCGTCGGTGCCGGCGAACAGGTAACGCTGGTAGGCCCGCACCGCCTCGTTGGTGAACGGCGCCTGCGCCACCTTGCGGGCCATCTCCTCGAACTCGGCACGCGGGAAGACGTAGAGGCAGTGGTCCTGTCCCTTGGTGACCATCAACCCCCCTGCGAGCGCATCACGGAACTTCGCCGGCAACGTCAACCGGCCCTTGTCATCAAGCCGGGGCGTGTGCGTGCCGAGGAACACGCCACCCACCTCCCCAGCCAACCCACCAGTCCCCAGGGACCGGCCATGGAGCACCCCTGCGCTCCACTGACCACCACCGTACCCCACTTTCTCCCACTGTCAACGCGCCAACACCCTGCGTGTTTGCCGCACTGCAGGATCTGGCCAGCTCAAGGGGTTACTCGGGGGTGGGGTAGCCACCGGGGCGCACGCTGTTCGAGGGCCCAGGAGGTACTGGGCAAGGCCTCGCGGGCGCTTGCCACGCGTCACGGGGCGCCCTAGGGAGGGCCCAGGTGAGGGCACAGGTGCGGAGGGGTGGGGAGAAGTGGGGGAATCGCCGGGGCCGGCCCATGACCCTCCCGCAGAGTGGTCAGCCCAACACGGTTTGACAGACTCGACCCGGTGCCGGTGTACCCAGCGCCCAGAGAGGACGGTCAGGAGATCGGGTGAGTGGGCAAGATCCGTGTTCACCGCACGTGGCGGACGTGTACCCCGTCGCGCAACGGATTGTGGGCAACATCGAGCGGATCCTGGTCGGCAAGCCCGAGGCGATCCGCACCGCATTGGTCACGCTGCTTGCCGAGGGTCACCTGCTGGTCGAGGACGTGCCCGGAGTGGGCAAGACGTCGCTGGCCAAGGCGTTGGCCCGCTCCCTCGGCTGCACGGTCACCCGGATCCAGTTCACGCCGGACCTGCTACCCAGCGACATCACCGGGGTGTCCGTCTTTAATCGCAGCACCGGAGACTTCGACTTCCGACCCGGCCCGGTCTTCGCCAACGTGGTGGTCGGCGATGAGATCAACCGGGCCTGTCCCAAGACCCAGTCCGCGCTGCTGGAGTGCATGGAAGAGCGCCAGGTCACCATCGACGGGCACAGCCACCCACTGACCGGCCCATTCATGGTGATCGCCACCCAGAACCCGGTGGAGATGGAAGGCACCTACCCCTTGCCCGAAGCCCAGCGTGACCGGTTCACCGCCCGGATCTCGCTAGGCTACCCGGACCCTGCCGCCGAGCTCGCGATGATCGATGAGCACGCCGCCGCCGACCCGTTCACCACTCTGGAGCCGGTCTCCACCGCAGCCGAGGTCAGAGCGCTGTGCCAGGCGGTTCGCCTGGTCCACATGTCCGCCGACCTGCGCCGCTACGTGGTGGAGGTGGTCAGTGCCACCCGCCGGTTGCCTGAGCTCCGGTTGGGCGCCTCGCCGCGCGCCACGCTGCAGCTGATCCGCGCCAGCCGGGCGAGGGCCGCACTGGCCGGCCGAGACTTTGTGGTGCCCGACGATGTGCAAGCTATGGCGCCGCCCGTGCTGTCTCACCGGCTGGTGCTCACCGCGCAGGCGCTCCTCGATCGACTGTCCCCGGAGGAGCTGGTGCAGGAGGTGCTGGCCGACGTGCCGGTACCCTACGCACCGCCCAGTCCCCCGCCTATCAAGGCCGGCGGCCGCGGTGGCGGGAAGCCCACCGAGGGCCGCAGTGACCGCCTCGCTGCGCTCTGGCGTCGTTCACCTCAGGTGCCGTAGATGCCCGGGCGGCTCGCTGGCCTGACCACCCGCGGCCGATGCCTGCTCGCCACTGGACTCGCGGCGGCGCTGTGCGCGGTGTTGCTCAACGAACGGGACCTGCTGCGGGTGGCAGCCTTCGCCGTCATGCTCCCGCTGCTGGCCAGTGTGATCGTCGGGCACACCCGGATCAGGTTGCGGGCGCAGCGAGAGCTGTCGCCACCTCGGATCACGGTCAGCGGCGAGGGCCAGCTGCACCTGACGCTGCACGGCACTGGAGCGTTAAGCGGCCGGCTGCTGCTAGAGGACGTGGTGCCCCCAGCGCTGGGTGGCCCTCGCCGAGTCGTGGTGGCCCGCCTGCCGCAGCGCGGCACGGTGACGCTGACCTACCCGCTATGCCCGGCAGAGCGCGGGGTGCACGCGCTGGGTCCGCTGATCGCGCGGATCACCGATCCACTCGGTCTGGCGGAGTACCGGTGCACCCTCGCCGGGCACAGCCGGCTGGTCGTGATCCCCGTGGTGGTGCCGCTGACCGGGTTGCGCCCCGCAAGTGAGCTGGGCGCCAGCGAGTCCGAAGGTGCCCGGGTGGGCTTCGGGTCGCGCCAGGACGCCGTGGAGGTGCGCAGTTACCGGCACGGGGATGACTTGCGCAAGGTGCACTGGCGCACCACAGCGCGGCGAGACGAGCTGATGATCCGGGTGGAGAAGTGGCCGGAACACCGCGGTGTCACCGTGCTGCTGGACCACCGCAGCGCGGCACATCAAGGCAACGGGCCCACCTCGAGCCTGGAGTACGCGGTGTCGCTGGCGGCCAGCGTGTACGTGCATCTGCGGCAGCGCGGTCAGCGGGTGCGGCTGGTCACCGGGGACGGCGTGGTCCGGGCCAGCGTCGGTGAGGGGACCGACCAGGGCATCGACGCCGCACTCGACGCCCTCGCCGCGCTGCGCGCGACTGAGGAGCCCGAGCTGGCTAGCGGGCCGGCGCTAGCCAGCAGGCGGGAAGTCCTCGCCGTGCTCGGGGCACTCGACGACGTGGCCGTCGAACAGCTGCTGGCGCAGCGCCCGCAGGGCATGCGCGGTCACGCCGTGCTGCTGGATGTCGCGGCTTGGGCTGGATCGGGGGCCCCCGGCAGCGACGGCCAGGCCGCCTCCCACCCCACGCAGGCTGCCCGGCTGCTCGTCGCGGCAGGCTGGTCGGTCACGGTGGCTCGCCCGGAGCAGCCGCTGTCCTCGGTGTGGGACCAGGTGTGCCTCAGCTCCCGCAGCACGCTGCAGGTGCCGCGGTGACCGGTTTCTCCCGTCTGCTCTCCCCCGTGGCCGCCGGGCTGGCGGTCGCACTGGCCGCGACATCGTTGACCGGTGTGCTCGCCGGGCCGCGCTGGTGGGGCTTCGTGGTGCTGACCACCGCTGTCGTAGTCGGTGCCGGGGTGTTGCTGCGTTGGCTGCGGATGCCCTCGACCGTGGTCGCGGCCGGTCAGCTCACCGCGCTGGCGGGACTGGTCACTGCGGCGTTCACTTCTAGCGGCTGGCTGGCCGTCGTGCCCGGGCCAGCCGCGGTAACGCAGCTCCGCGCAGTGCTGGACCGGGCCACTCAGCAGATCCGGGTCGGCCTGCCCCCGCTGTCCGAGAGCACCGAGTTGCTCTGCCTGGTGGTGGTCGCCGTCGGACTGGTCGCCGTCGTGGTGTACACCCTGGCCGTCTCGGCCGCCGCACCCGCCTCCGCCGGGCTGGTGCTGTTAGGCGTGGTCACCGTGCCTGCCGTGGTGTCGGACCAGCTCCTGCCCTGGTGGAGCTTCGCGCTCAGCGCCCTGGGCTTTGTGCTGCTGCTCGCCGCCGACGGTTGGCGCCGGCAGCTGGAGTGGGGCGAGTGCGCCGGCTCTGGCGGACACCTCAGTGCCGCGCCGGGGGCAATCGCGGTGACGGCCGGCGCCATGGTGGTGGCGCTGTTCGTCGGAGCGACAGTGACCGCAGTAGGTACCGGCCGGTCGGCCAGCACCGGCTCCGACACCGGCCGGCCGGGCAGCGGGATCGGGTTGAACCCCTTCACCGCACTGCGCGGGCAGCTATCCCGTGGGGACGGGGCGGCACTGTTCCGGGTCTGGGGGCTGAAGCAACGGAGCTACCTGCGGGCACTGACGCTGAGCCGATTCACCACCCGGGTGGGCTGGCAGCGGGGTCCGCTGGATGGCGTGGTACCGGCAAGCGAGGACAAGACCGAGCCCTTGCCCTTGCCCCTCGGAGTGTCCACCCCGATATCCGGGTCCACCCTGCGGGTACAGATCGAGCCGATCAACTACGTGGATAACTGGCTGCCGGTTTTCGGCTACCCGCTGGCGCTAGCCGGCATTGGCCCAGACTGGAACTACGACCCCGACGCGCTCACCATCTTTTCCTCCCGTCCCCAGCGCGCGCAGCCCTATACCGAGTTGGGGGTGCTTCTGGCACCGGATCCCCGGCTGCTCCGAGCAGTGGGTCCCGCTGGCGGTGCACCGTTTGGCGCCGTCGACCCGCGCTACCTCGACGCCGCCGGGGTGGATCACCGGGTGAAGCAGCTGGCTACCCAGGTCACTGCGGGCACCCGTACGGCGTTCGATGCCGCAGTCGCCCTCAACCAGTGGTTCACCCAACCCAGCAACGGGTTCCGCTACGACTTGCGGACCGCTGCCGGTAACGGCGGGGACGCTCTGGTGGATTTCCTGTTCACTGGCCGCCGGGGCTACTGCGAACAGTTCGCCTCAGCGATGGCCATCATGTTGCGGACGCTGCACGTGCCGGCTCGGGTCGCGGTCGGCTTCACCCCCGGCACCCTCACCGGTGGTTCCCGGTTGATCACCACTGACGACGCGCACGCCTGGGTGGAAGCCTGGTTCCCGGGCGCTGGGTGGCTGCCGTTCGACCCGACTCCGCTGTCCGACGGGCGCACCGTGGCACCGGATTATGGGGCACCGGATTATGGGGCTGCTGGCCCCACCCCCACTGGCCCACCGTTGCCGGCCGGGCCGCCGGTAGCCAGCACCGTCACGCCCGCACCGGACCCGCTGACCAGCCCAGCGCCGTATCCCGGCGCCAGCGAACCCGGCCGCGGCACCAGGATCGGGCTGAGCGTTACCGGGCTGCTGGGGCTCGGGATGCTGGCACTGACCCCGCTGGGGGTGCGCGAGATCCGCCGGCGCAGGCGGCTGCGCCTGATTGGCACCGGCGGCCCACGGGCGGTCTGCGCTGCCTGGGAGGAAGTGTTGGCGGAGTTCGCAGACCGCGGGGTGGTGCCCCCGGCGGGCCAGACCGTACGAGCAACAGCTGAGTTGTTGGCCCACGGGCCCGCCCTGGATGAGCCGGCACGAGCTGGGCTGGGCGTTCTGGTCAGTGCGGTGGAGAGATCCTGGTATGCCAGTGGCGGCGCGGCACGCTCGTTGGCCACCGGCACCAGCGATCGTGAACTCTGCGCTGCCGTGGACGCGGTGCGCTCCAGCCTGACCCGGTGCGCACCGCCGAGCCCGATGGCCCGGCTGTTCCCCCGCTCGGTACTGCCCCGCTCGGTACTGGGCAGGCAGCCTTAAAACGCGCTGAGCTGGCGCTAATGGCGCTAATGGTCCTCGAAGCGGCGACGGAACCGTTGCTCCATCCGCTGGGCAAGGGTGCTACGACCTTGCGCGGTGGGCGGACGGCCCGGCGGTCCAGCGCGCCGAGCCTCGCCGGCAACGCGGTGAGAGAAGATCGCGATGACGGCACCGGCAAACATCACCAAGAAACCGAGAACGCTGACGACCGGGATCCCGACCGGGCGGAAGGGGAGCACGACACCAGCGACAAGAAGCAGCAAGCCCAGTACAAAAAGGGTGATTCCCTGGATCCGGCGACGGTGCGGCCGGCTGCGCATCCGGGCACCCCGGACGTTCGACGCGAACTTGGGGTCCTCTGCATAGAGCGCGCGCTCAATCTGGTCGAGCAGACGCTGCTCGTGCTCGGAGAGTGGCATCGGCTCCTCCTCCGGCACTCCGGTTTGTCGATACTGGTGTCCGACTCCGACGGTAGTATGCGGCTACCGGACGCCTACCGTGGGCTCCTAGGGTTGAGGATACGAGCCCAGCGCGGTGTGGACTAGCCGATCTGGTTACCCGAATCAGGTGGAGACCTGCGCCTTCCCGCGATCGGAGTGGCTGACCCCACCCATGCTAGCCGCTGATCGCTGGGCGCCGGGCCAGCGCGTGCAGTCGGCTGGCGATGTCGCGCAGGGGTGCCCGCCCGGCCGCAGACAGCTCGAACTCGGCGAGCGCCTCGGCGGCCCCGGGGTGAGCCTCCAGTACGCCGCCGGGCACCAAGTCGGCGACCACCCCGTCGCCTTGCACCAGCTCAACACCCAGCCCGCTAGCCGCTAGCAGCGCGACAAGACCCTCGGTATCGAAGCGGCGTAGCACGGGGTCAGCCGTCCCCAGCCTGCCATGCGGATCGTCCAGCGCGCGGCGGGCCTGCACCAGCCGCCCGGCCAGCGCGCGGACCAGCACCGCCGCATACCGGTTGGCCACCAGGACCGATACCGCGCCGCCGGGGGCAGTGGCGTTGGCCAGTGCCCGCACTGCCTGGGCGGGATCCTCGACCACCTCCAGCAGGCCGTGCCCGAGCACGAGCTCGGCACTAGCTGCCGGAACAGCGTCAGCTAGTGAGTCGGCGTCACCCTGCACCGGGTTCACCAGCTGCTCGACTCCGGCATCGGCGACCCGGCGGTACAGCGCGGCCAGCGCATTGGGACTTGGTTCCACCACTGTCACCACGCAGCCGAGTCGGGCCAGGGGCACGGCCCAGACGCCGCTGCCGCCGCCCACGTCCAGCACCCGGGGGGCAGCGCCCAGTCGCTGACGTGCCACGGCGACCTCGGCCTCCAGCGCGCGGTGCACGGCGGACGCTCGCATGGGCAGCACCTTAGAGAGGGCCGAAGCGCAGCGGGACGGGGATACTGCCGCAGCGGGGGCGGGGAATACCGGGGGAACGTCCGAACGCGGGCATCCTAAGCTGCACTGGTGCGGACCGTGGCGGTGCTCGGCCTCAAGGGCGGGGTGGGCAAGACCTCCGTCGTGCTCGGGTTGGCCGGGGCCGCCCTCCAGCGGAAGATCCGGACCTTGGTCGTGGACCTCGACCCGCAAGGCAGTTGCACCGGCACCCTGGAGCCCGGCGCAACGACGTCCACCCTGGCCGATGTCCTGAGCGATCCGACGCGCTCGGTGCTCAGGAACGCGATCGCACCCAGCGCGTGGGGTGAAGGCCTGGATGTGCTGGTGGGCGGGGAGGAGACCGAGGCGCACAACCGGCCGGATCCCGACCACGCCGGGCTGGGGCGGCTGGACCGCGCCCTATCCATGCTGGACACACTGTCCATGCTGGACACCATGGCCGACAAACCGCCGTACCGGCTGGTGCTTCTGGACTGCCCGCCCTCGCTGGGGGCGCTGACCCGCTCAGCGCTGGTCGCCGCCGAGGGGGCGCTGCTGGTCACCGAACCGACCGTCTACAGCTTGGCTGGCGTGCAGCGCGCCTTCGAGGCCGTGCAGCACGAGCGGGAGCATAACCCCGACCTGCACGCGCTGGGCGTAGTCGTTAACCGGGTCCGGACTCGCTCCAGCGAGCACAACTACCGGATCAACGAGCTGCGGGAGATCTTCGGGTCACTGGTGTTGCCCACCGTGCTCCCGGACCGCCCAGCGGTGCAACACGCGCAAGGCGCCGGGCTGCCGATCCAGCGCTGGGGCACCCCCGGAGCCCGGGAAGTCGCGGCGGCCCTCGACGTGCTGCTGGCCCGGATGCTGCGCGCCAGGCAGCCGCGACGTCAGCGCTCGGATCAGGCCTGCCCGCGCTGCGGCTGACTGTTCGGGGGCAGGGCCTGCTGCGACGTAGCGGGCGCTGGCGCCGGCTCACCGGCGGTGACCTCACCCGCAACCGGCGCTCCGCGCATCGAGGCGCGGATCTCCTCCAGCCGGGCACGGCCCGCCATGTCCCGGGTGGCTTGCTCTACTTCGAGCATCCGGCCCTGCACCGAGTTCTGGGCCAGCTCGGCGGCGCCGAGAGCGGTGGCGTAGCGGCGCTCGATCTTTTCCCGGACCTCCTCCAGGGAGGGTGTGTTGCCTGGCGCGGCCAGCTGGTTCATGCGCTGCAACGACGCGGACATCTGCTCCTGCATCTTCGCCTGCTCCAGCTGGGTGAGCAGCTTGCTCCGCTCAGCGACCTGTTGCTGCAACACCATCGCGTTGCGCTCGACCGCCTGCTTGGCCTGGGCGGCGGCCTGCAGCGACTGGTCGTGCAGCGTCTTGAGATCCTCGACAGACTTCTCCGCGGTCACCAGCTGGGTGGCGAAGAGCTCCGCGCTCTGCTCGTACTGCGCTGCCTTGTCCTGATCACCCTGACGCCGCGCCTCGTCGGCGAGCAGCAGGGCTTGCTGGGCCTTGCCCTGGTACGTCTCAATCTCGCCGAGCTGCCGGCTGAGCTTGACCTCCAGTTGGCGTTGGTTGCCGATGACGGCGGCAGCCTGCTGGGACAGCGCCTGGTGCTGGCGCTGCGCCTCTTCAATGGCCTGCTGGATCTGTATCTTCGGGTCGGCGTATTCGTCGATCTTGGCCGAGAACGCCGCCATGAGGTACTTCCAGGCCTTCACAAATGGGTTGGCCATCTCTTGTGCTGCCTCTCCTTGTGACCCATCGAGCCCGGCTTCGCCGCACCCGACCAGCGCTCTACCGGACCAGCCCCCAAACCGACCACGGAGCCGCGTGCTGGTTCCATGGTGTCAGGTGCGAGACAGCGCTTCCACCGACCCAGGGCTTCCACCGACCCCAGAAAGTAAGAGGGGACGCACCTCCCCGGCTCAGGCTGCAACCAGCTCGGGCGCAAGAGTGTCTGGCGCTTCGGGCAGGTATACCGGGCCGAGATCGTCGGCCACCCGCCGCAACAGCTCGTCCAGCGGCAGATCAAGTGCGTCACAGATCGACGCCAGAAGTTCGCTGGAGGGCTCCTTGCGGCCCCGCTCCACCTCAGACAGATAGCCCAGGCTCACGCGGGCCACCCGGGACACCTCGCGCAGCGTACGCCGCTGCGAGGTCCGCGTCCGGCGTAGCCGATCGCCGATGGCCTCTCGCAGCAACATCATCGAGTTTCCTCCCGGGTGTTGGCCGGCCTGCACTCACCGGCTTGCTTGCTCCCTACCGTACTCACCCAGCCGGCTGGCCGGCGCTGCACCGTGGGCGAAACGATACGGCCGCGCAATGCCGCTCCTACGTCGGTGGTCACGGCAGCGCGACAGCCCGGCGACCGGAGGCTCGCAGCCTCAGCGCGCGCACCACATAGTCGATGCCTGTGATCACGGTGAGCGCCACCGCGATGCCCATGGCCACCCAGCGCACCGGATGCGCCGCCAGTAGCAGCGGCAGCAGGTAGCACTCGATCGCAACCACCTGTGCGAACGCCTTGACCTTACCGCCACGGCTGGCCGGGATCACCCCGTAGCGCAAGACCCAAAAACGCAGCGCGGTGACACCCAGCTCGCGCCCGGCGATCAGCAGGGTGACCCACCACGCCAGTTCATCCAGCATACTCAAGCCAACCAGCGCTGCCCCGATCAGTGCCTTATCCGCGATCGGATCGGCAATCGTGCCGAACTTGGTGATCAGACCGCGACGCCGGGCCAGGTCGCCGTCGAGCCGGTCGGTGAGCGAGGCGACACCGAATACCACCGCTGCGGTAACCCGCCATGCTGGATCGCTACCACCCCGGGTGAACAACGCGAATACGAACACCGGCACCAGCCCCATCCGTGACATGGTCAGCAGGTTGGCCAGGTTCCACAGCGGGACTTTGACCATCGGCGGCGGGCTCACGGCACGCCGCCGACCGGGGCGATCAGCTCCATCGGCTCGACGACCAGGTCGAGACCCTCGGCGGCGATCACCCGGCAGCGCACCACGTCGCCGGGCGCCAACGAGCTCGCCGCTGTGCTCGCCACTGGGCCGCGAAGCACGCACTCGCCGTCCACCTCGGGAGCCTGGTGCTCGGCGCGCCCGGAAATCTCGGCTCCTGCCCCGGCGTCCGTCTCGGCAACGACCTCCACCAGCACATCCACGATCTCCCCCACCCGTTCCTCGGCGCGCTGCGCGGTGAGCTGCTCGACCAGATTGCTGATCCGTGTGACGCGTTCGGCGACGGTGTCCTCGTCATGCTGGCTGGGCAGGCCGGCGGCTTCGGTGCCCTCTTCATGGGAATAGCCGAACACGCCCACCGCGTCCAGCCGCGCCTCGGTGAGGAAACGCTCCAGCTCCGCGACGTCGGCATCGGTCTCCCCCGGGAACCCGACGATCACGTTGCTGCGCGCTCCCGCCCTGGGCGCGTGGCGCCGGATCTGGCCCAGCAGGGCCAGGAAGGACTCGCGCGAGCCAAACCGGCGCATGCGGCGTAGCACCGGCTCGCTGGCATGCTGGAAGGACAGGTCGAAATAGCTGGCCACGCCGGGGGTGCCGGCAATCGTGGTCACCAACGCGGGACGGATCTCGGCCGGCTGCAGGTAGGAGATCCGGGTGCGCACGATCCCGGGGACGGCGACCAGCCGGCGTAGCAGCTCCTCTAGGGCGCCCGGGCGGCCCAAATCCTTGCCATAAGACGTGGAGTTCTCGCTGACCAACACCAGCTCCCGCACCCCCGAGTCGGCCAGCCACGCCGCCTCGGCCAGTACGTCGTCGAGCGGGCGGGAAACGAACGCGCCACGGAAGGTAGGGATGGCGCAGAACGCGCAGCGCCGATCGCACCCTGAGGCGATCTTCAGTGGGGCGACTGGGGAGTCATCCAGCCGACGGCGCGTCGGGCGAGCGGGTGCGAACGGAGGTCCCCAGCCGTGCCCCGGTACCGCGGGGCCACCAGCCCGGGCCGCGGGCCGGGACACCGGGGTGATCGGTAACAGGGTGCGGCGATCCACCGGCTGGTGCGCGGGCACCGGGTGGCCGGCGAGCACCTCGCGCAGCCGACTAGCCAGCTGCGGGTAGGCGTCGAAGCCCACGACCGCGTCCGCCTCTGGCAGGCTGCGCGCCAGTTCGGCGCCATAGCGTTCGGCCAGGCAACCGACTGCGACGACCTTGGCGCCGGTGTCCGCGGCGGCCAGCACGGTATCGATGGAGTCCTTCTTGGCCGCAGCGATGAAACCACAGGTGTTGACCACCACCACATCAGCCATCCCACCATCGGGATCAACCAGCTCCCAACCACCCTCGGTCAACCGGCCAGCTAACTCCTCGGAGTCGACCTCGTTTCGAGCACAGCCCAGCGTGACCAGGGCAGCGCGGGGGGACTGCGGTGAGTCAGGCACCAGCTCAGAGTAACCGCCCGCCCGCCATCGTCAGGCATACCAGCTTCCCCGCGCAGGCGTACCTGCCGGCAAGGCGCGGGCAAGCCATAATGAGAGCCGTGACCGTCATCCCCGGTGACCAGCGGCCCCTTGCCGACGTCTTGGCCGAACTTGAGCGCAGCCACGGCCGAGGGGACATCGCCCAGGGCGGCCACACCGTCGCGGCGCTGGTGTCCGCCGAGTACCTCGAGTCGCTGGAGGAGACCATCGCGGTAGCCACCGATCCGGAACTCGTGGCGGCGATCGCGGAAGGGAAGGCCGAGCTGGAAGCCGGCCTGGGAATCCCGGCGCCTGACGTCGAGGCCGAGTTTCTGAACCGGTCGTGACCGCACGTGCACCATCGTCTACGCACCACGCGCCCGGCGAGACTTGTGCAAACTGCCGGAAAAGATCGCCGCTGCGTGCGTCGAGTTCATTCGCACTGCCCTGGCTGAAGACCCATACTGCTTCCCTGCCGGCCGGTTCTGACGAGGGTTTATGGAGTAAACCCAAGGGTCTTGGGGATCATGTAAAGGGTGAAGCCGATGACGAGCAAGCACAACAACCAGGTCGTGTGCTTGTACCAGCCGCGCATTCGCCACTCGGGTGGGAGGGCCGTGGCTTCCAGGACGAGCAGGAAGCCGAGCACGATCGGGAGTAGCAGGGCGTTCATTACCTCGACATCGACGGCGAGGCTGACGAGGTCCAGGCTGGTCAGCACCAAGACGGCGCCGAGGAGATGGGCCAGTGCATAGCTGAGGTAGAACTTGGCGGTCCTGCGGCTGGGGAGTTCGTTGAGGGTGTGCTTCCAGCCGAAGACCTCGGCCAGGCCCCAGGCCGCAGCTAGGGAGGACACGATCGCGGCGACCAGCGCGGCGCCCAGGATGCCCAGACCGAACAGGACCGTGCCGCCGAGGTGACCGAGAAAGGGGGTCAACGCGTCGGCGATCTGACCGACCGTGTCCAGGTCCGCCGTGGGGTGGGTCAGCCCGACGGTGGCCGCGAGGGCCACCACAACCATGATCATGACAGACTGGGTAAGGACAGCGCCCAGGGCGGTGTCCTGCCGAGCCCGGCGGATGTTGCGCACCGACAGTTGCTTGTCAATCACCGCGCCCTGCTGGTAAAAGATCATCCAAGGCATGATCACCGCGCCGATGTTGGCCGCGAGCAGGAACAGATACGAGCTGTTGGCCAGCGGGAGCGAGGTCAGGCCCCGGCCCAGAGCGGGGATGCTGGGGTGGGCGAGCAGCATCGCGGGCAGGAAGGCCAGTTCGGCCAGGCCCAGGGCGATGCCGATGCGCTCCACGCGCGTGTACTGCCCGGTCAGGGCTAGGCCGAGGAGGAAGGCCGTCGCGGTAGGGATGCTCACCCACCGTGAGACGCCAAACAGCTCGCCGATCCCGGCGACGCCGGCGAACTCGGTGATCAGGGCGCCAATCGCGGATAAGAACAGGGTTCCCGCCGACAGCAGCGCCCAGCCGCGGCCGAACCTGGCGCGGATCAGGGCGCCGTGGCCCTGCCCGGTGATAATGCCCAGGCGTATGGTCATCTCCTGCACGACGTACAGGATTGGGATGAGGATGAGCTGGGGCAGGATCATCGTATAGCCCCACCGAGTGCCCGATTGGGCTGCGGTGATCAGTGAGCCCGCGTCTGTGTCGGCGAGCATGACGATCAGGCCGGGACCCCAGACTGCGGCGATCAACCCGAACTCGAACCCCCACCGGCGGCGGGACATCGGGGCGCTGGCGGCGGCAACCAGGGTCGCGTCGGTGAGCACCTCGCTCGCCCTCCGCTGGTGGGCCAGCCCTTCGCGTGGAGTAGGCGGTACGGACGTGGGGGCGTTCATAGCGTTGCTCTCCTCAGCCCGCACGCTTCACCCCCGCCGAATGACCGCACACCACCGGTGCGACGTCGCGCCTTCGGCACCCTAGCAGCAATGAGGTAAGCGTCCCCTAAAAGGCATCTTCCGCCGGACCGGCGTGCGGCGGTCCCCGACCCGCACCCCGGATCACCGGAGCGCAGGCAGTCACCTCCAGCGCGAGCACGGCCCCGCCGAATCGATCAGTGTAGGGACCCATGATCACGCTTTCCCGGTTGGGTTTAGTATCGGTAGTGGGCTGGTTTGTAGGGGCCCTCGACGTCCACGTTGATGTATTCGGCCTGCTCTTTGGTGAGCTTGGTGAGCTGACCACCGAGGGCCTCGACATGGATCCGGGCGACCTTCTCATCGAGCACCTTGGGCAGGGTGTACACCTCTCGGTTGTATTCCTGGTACTTGGTGAACAGCTCGACCTGGGCGATCACCTGGTTGGAGAACGAGTTCGACATCACAAAGCTCGGATGCCCGGTGGCGTTTCCGAGGTTCAGCAGCCTCCCCTCGGACAGCACGATGATCGAATGCCCGTCCGGGAATATCCACTCATCCACCTGCGGCTTGATCACTAACCGGCGGGCCCCCGACCGGCGCTCCAACCCAGCCATGTCTATCTCGTTGTCGAAGTGCCCGATATTACCCAGGATCGCCTGGTGCTTCATCCGCGCCATATGCTCGACCGTCACGATGTTCTTGTTTCCGGTAGCGGTGATGATGACGTCAGCACGGTCGACCAGGTTGTCTAGGGTGTCAACGGTAAAACCATTCATCATCGCCTGCAGCGCACAGATGGGGTCCACCTCGGTCACCACGACCCGGGCACCCTGGGCGCACAGCGCCTCCGCGCAGCCCTTGCCGACGTCCCCGTATCCACATACCAGGGTCAGCTTCCCGGCCAGCAACACATCCACCGCCCGGTTGATCCCATCCACCAGCGAATGCCGGCACCCATACTTGTTGTCGAACTTCGACTTCGTCACCGAGTCGTTGACGTTGATCGCCGGGAACAACAGCTCCCCCACGGCGGCCAGCTGATACAACCGGTGCACCCCGGTGGTGGTCTCCTCGGTTACCCCGCGGATGCCCTCCCCGATCGCCGTCCACTTCCCCGGCGCAGCGGCCAACGAGGCCCGCAGCACCTCCAGGAACACCTTCCACTCATCCGAGTCGTCTGCATCCGGGGTGGGCACTACTCCGGCCTTTTCGAAGCCCACTCCCTTGTGCACCATCAAGGTGGCGTCTCCCCCGTCATCCAGGATCATGTTCGGCCCGGCTCCGTCGGGCCAGGTCAATGCCTGCTCGGTGCACCACCAGTACTCCTGGAGCGTCTCGCCCTTCCAAGCGAAACACGGCACTCCCTGCGGCTGGTCCACACTGCCGTGCGGACCCACCACCACCGCCGCCGCGGCATGATCCTGAGTGGAGAAAATGTTGCACGATGCCCACCGAACCTCCGCACCGAGACTGACCAGAGTCTCGATCAGCACCGCCGTCTGCACCGTCATATGCAGAGATCCCGAAACGCGCGCTCCTCGCAGCGGAACCGCTTCCGCATACTCCCGCCGCAGCGCCATCAAACCCGGCATCTCATGCTGCGCCAACCGGATCTCATGACGGCCGAAATCGGCCAGACCCAGGTCGGCGATAGCGAAATCAACGCCAGCGCGGTTCTGTAGCTTTTTCTCAGCGGCCGACACCACAGTCATCGAAAAGGACTCCCTCGTGAAGTTGGACGTTGGTGCTCACGCGCGCACATGGTCGGCTACCTCAGCCGCACTGTCGGGTCCGTAGGCTTCACGGAACCGCTGGATGAACGTCTCGGGCTCGAACTCGTGCTCCTGGGTACCGACCGTTTCGATCACCAAAGTGGCCAGCATGCAACCCAGCTGAGCGGCTCGCTCGTCACCTACGCCCCAGGCGACCCCGGCCAGGAAGCCGGCCCGGAAGGCGTCGCCCACCCCCGTGGGATCGGCTTTGCGGCGCTCCTGCGGCGGCGTCACCGAGATCGCGGGTTCACCCGGGCGCTGCACGGTCACGCCCTTCGCTCCCCGGGTCATGACCGAGACGTCCACCCGCGCCAGAATATCCTCGTCACCCCAGCCGGTCTTGCGCTCCAGCAGGCCTCGTTCGTAGGTGTTGGTGAACAGGTAGGTCGCACCCTCAACCAGCTGCTTGATCGCTTCGCCGTCGAGCGTGGAGAGCTGCTGGGAGGGGTCTGCGGCGAACGGGTAGCCAAGATCCCGGCACTCCTGGGTGTGCGCCAACATGGCCGCCGGGTCGCTCGGACCCACCACCACGAGATCCGTTCCGCCCAAGCGGTCCACGATCGGTTTCAGCTCGATGTCGCGGGACTCGGCCATCGCGCCGGCGTAGAACGACGCGATCTGGTTCTGGTCGGTATCGGTGGTACACAGGAACCGGGCGGTGTGCTTGGTCTGCGAGACGTGCACCGCGCTGGTGTCCACCCCGTGTTCCGACAGCCATTGCCCGTACTCGGCGAAGTCGGCACCGACCGCGCCCACCAGCACCGGCGCCAACCCGAGGCAACCCAGGTTGAACGCGATGTTGGCGGCGGCGCCACCGCGGCGGATCGCCAGGTCCTCCACGAGGAAGGACAGCGAGAGGTTCGCCAGCTGATCGGGCACGATTTGCTCGGCAAACCGGCCCGGGAAGACCATCAGGTAGTCGGTGGCGATCGACCCCGTGACGATGATGCCCACTACACCTCCCATTAGATCGTTGCTGGTTGCGCGCTAGCGGGCAATCCGGCGGAGGAGCGCAGTTCCGCCGCCTTGTCGGTCCGCTCCCAGGTGAAGTCGGGATCGGTGCGTCCGAAATGGCCGTAGGCGGCGGTCTTGGTGTAGATCGGCCGGTGCAGTCCTAGGTAGCTGCGGAAGGCCGCCGGGCGCAGGTCGAAGTGCTCACCCACCAACTTCTCGATGGTCGTGCGGGGCACCTGCTCGGTCCCGAAGGTCTCCACCAGCAACGACAGCGGCCGAGCCACCCCGATCGCGTAGGCCACCTGTACCTCCACCCGATCCGCCAAGCCAGCCGCCACGACGTTCTTGGCCACGTAACGGGCCGCGTAGGCCGCGGAGCGGTCCACTTTGGACGGGTCCTTGCCGGAGAACGCACCGCCACCGTGCCGGGCGAACCCGCCGTAGGTGTCTACGATGATCTTCCGGCCGGTCAGCCCGGCATCACCGACCGGCCCGCCGATCACGAACCGCCCGGTCGGGTTGACGAACAGGTTGCGCTCCAACTCGCGTTCGTTGTAGAAGCCGGCGGGCAACTCGGCGAGCACCACGTGCTCCCACAGGTCCGCCCGGATCCGTTCCACACTGGCCTCTTCGGCGTGCTGAGTGGAAATGAGGACCTTCTCCACCCCGATCGGCACGCCATCCCGGTAGCGGATGGTGACCTGAGTCTTGCCGTCCGGCCGCAGGTAGGGCAGCGTGCCATCTTTGCGCACCTGCGCCAGCCGCTTGGAGAGCCGGTGCGCCAGCGCGATCGGCATCGGCATCAGTTCGGGGGTTTCGTTCGTGGCATACCCGAACATCATCCCCTGATCACCCGCACCGGCACTGTCCAGTTCGTCCTCGGAGAGCCTTCCGCGCCGCTCAGCCGCCGTGTCGACACCCCGAGCGATGTCCGGCGACTGCTTGTCCAACGCGGTCATCACCGCGCAGCTGTGCCCGTCGAAGCCGAAGCTCCCGTTGTCGTAGCCGATCCGGCAGATCGTGTCGCGCACGATCTGGGTGTAGTCCAGCACCCCCGGTGTGGTGATCTCCCCCGCTAGCACGACCATCCCGGTGGTGATCAGGGTCTCGCACGCCACCCGCGAGTTCGGGTCCATGCTCAGCGCCGCATCCAGCACCGCGTCGGAGATCTGGTCGGCCATCTTGTCGGGATGGCCCTCGGTCACCGACTCGGAGGTGAACAGGTACTCGACGCTCTCCAGCTGGGTCACGGGATCATTCTCCTTGCTCGTGGTCATGAGGTTCGGCCAGCTGGTGGGGTCTGGGCGCCAGTCGGCGGGGTGGCTGGGACTGCCATAGTTCCTTCTACCATCATGGCCCGCTTCAATCTGGCGGCATGAGAGGGAAGGTGGCGCAGCCCACAGTCGGGGTTGATGATCAACTTATCGACGGGGAAGGTGTCCAGCGCCTGATGGATGCGCGCCGCGATGGTCGCCTCGACCGCAGCCAGCACCCGCGCCTCGGTGTTGAGCACGTGCGCCAATGCCCGAACCAGGTCAGCGGCCGTCAAATATGGCTTGTTCTGGATACGGCGGGACAGCGAGAAAGGTCCGGTCAAAGAGAACTTGGTCGGGAGCGGCTCGCTGACAACGGTGTCGTAGTAGTCATAGTAGAAAGACTTGACAGTGACCGGAATCTGCACTCCCGGTATGCGGGCCCGGTTATGGTCATAGTCGGTCTTGAGCCGTTCGAGCCACTGGGGAACCGAGCACGAGCCCACCACGGTAGTCGGTAGCGCCGGGATCATCTCAGTCCCACACCGGGGCGGTCATGGTGACAATGTTGGTGTCCGTCCGGTGGGTAGGCATGCATGTCGGTGACGAACAGGTCGTAGCAGATCAGCCGGCCGTAGGGATGCAGCAGCGGGATGGTGTCCACGAAGCTGGCCACTGCTCCATTGTTCACGTGCATCCTGAGGTCTGCACCGGATTCCAGTAGAGGACGCAGCATCTCCCCGCTCCCCCCCGCGCGCTGCCAGAAGCGTTCAGCAAGTTCGCGGGCGCGATGCTCGGTGCGCGGCTGATGGGCCGCTCCTGCAAGGAGTCTGTGGCGCTCGGCGTCATGCTCAACTGCCGTGGTCTCACGGAGCTGGTGATGCTCAACGTCGGGAAGTCGCTCGGCCTCATCGGGGACACCCTGTTTTCGATTCTCGTGATGATCACGGTAGTCACCACGATGGCCGCCGGACCGCTGCTCAGCTTGCTGTACTCACCCGCCCCAGCCGAGCCCGCTCCAAGCGATTCTCCTGACGACCGCGCCGACACCTCCTACATGGTCCCCCCGGCCGCCCGCTGACCCTGACCCCAGCCAGCCTGCTACTTACCTTGGCCTGGTCCCGGCGCGCCCAGATCGTGGTGTGCTGCCGTGGCCTCCACACCGGGGTGCACTTTGCACTCACCGGTAAGAGATACCCCGCCGCGCGGTGGTCCGGCGTGGGGGGCCACACCGCTGGCAGCCGCCGCAGCAACGCGGCACAGCGGTGGCCTGGTGCAGCCGGCGCAACTGCCCGGCACGGCGCGGACAGGATGTCCAGACACACAGCAGGGTCGGCCCGGTGGCGTCGCCAGCACCGCCGCGATGAACGCGCAGCCGCACAGCGCCTGGCTCGCCTCGGTCTCGACCGGTGGCGAAAGCTTCGTCGGTTACCTCATGTGCGACCGGCCTGCTGAACTGCGCCGTGATGGGAATCGTGTACCGGCCGCTGCGCCGGGGCGTCCCGCGGCCGGGTCCGGGCACGCTTTGGAGTGCTCTTCCGCGGTGAACCCACCGATCAACGTCCCATCTACCGAAACGAATGCGCCGTCGCATCCGTCAGTCCCCTCAGGGCGGCGCCCAAGGCCGAGGCACATCGCTCGCTCAGCTCGCCGTCTGTCGGCCTCGAGATCATGCCTTTACGCCGGTTTCTGCCCGGGCGAGCGTGTGATCCCAGGCTGGTGTCTGGTAGCGGGTGCGTTCATTAAGTACAGGAGTGGTAGCTCTTGGTGCACTAAGAACCTATTTTGATGGTGGCCACTACTCTTTCTGGGGGTCGTCTATGGGTCTGTCACCTCGACATGAGCTACTCTAGGTAGCAAAAATTGACAAAGTTCACCCAATCGAAGTTCGATCGTAGCACTGGATCACCGCTTGCAGGAGGAGCTTTCCATGAAGAACGACGGTTCACTCAGCGAGGATTCCGTTTCCCAACGAGCGGACGAACTCGTTGAGATGGCTGAGCGTCAGACCGGAGAGCAAGCCGTACGCAAAGTTGTACAGCACCATTTTGATCAAGTTTTGGCGCTTCGCGAATCGCATCCACTGGACAACAAAGATCTTCTCAGTAGAGCGATCGAAAAAGCGGATCCTTACACAACGAGGCCGCCGGAAGTAGCGCGCCTGCACACTAAGATGGGTACCATTATCGAGGGCGTCGCGTCGGCAATTGAATCACAGGGGTATAAGGATAAAGCAGCCGCTCTCGACGCCATGAGGTTGGGTTACAATGAACCCAGCCAGCTGCACGGCAGGCACGTCTGCTACTCAGCAGCCACCTCGCGTCGCCATACAGCCTTGAGAGGGCGGCGCGATCTGCACCTCCTCCACTGTTATGACCTGGGCGCTCAGTACCTCTGAGACAGGGGGTCTGCCCCGTTTAGGCACACATTCGGCACACGCCGAGCGGGCGTGGGCCCTCTCTGCCTGTTGGGACGGCGCATGGCCGAATCGCTGTTAAGCGGCCACCAACCCGGTCGCGGGCGCACCGTGACCCTGATCCCCGGGAAGCGTTGTTGGTCGGCGAGATCTAGCTAAGCATGCCTGGCTTGGGTGATCGTCTCGCTGCCCGGGTCGCGGGCGAGATCAGGCGAAGATGCCCACGTCTATATCGGAGCTTTGTCGCCCCCCTCTTGGGCCTCAAGCCTTCGCCGGGCCCGACGGGGGCGCTGTCTCAACCAAGTCCTCGCGGACCAAGCGATGCAAGCGCTCCCTGCCCGGGGATTCGCCGTGCACACAGACGGTAGTCCCATCAGCGATGCGCTCGACTCGGCCCCCGGCGGCTGGTCGGCGCCCATAGCCTTGGCAGGCTATCGGTTGAGGTCTGTCCGCCACCGTTTCGGCGTGGGTGAGAAGGTGAGCGCATGGACGAGCAGTACACCGGGGAGCCTCCGGGCAAGGAGCTGGTCGAGGCTAGCAAAGAGATCGTGGGTTCGGCCGCTGGCGCTAGTCTTGGCCTGATCTTTGGAGCGGGACCCGAAGGCGCGATCGTGGGCGCAGCCATCACTCCAGCGATCATCCGTACTCTCAAGTGGGGCGCAAATGAGATGGCCATGCGGGTGTTGGGGAGGCAGGAAAAGGCCAAGGTAGGGGCCGCGCTCACGTTTACGGCCGAGCGAGCCGAGCATTTGCAGAGGGAGGGATATTCGCTCCGTGCGGATAGTTTTTTCGACACAATGCCGGACGGTCGAAACGCGAGCCGTGAACTCGTTGAGGGGGTTGTACTTGCTGCTCGGCAGCAATTCGAGGAGCTCAAGATTCGTCACCTCGGCTACTTATTTGCCAACATCGCCTACGACTCCAACCTTGATGCTGCGCTTGCGAACTACGGCATCGGCCAGGCAGAGAAGCTGTCCTGGCGTCAGTTCGTCCTCCTCGCTGCTTTGGGGCGGAAGGATCGCATGGTGCTGCCCGATGGGGACATCAGCGACGATCCTGGCGAGTGGAATGCCTGGGGGGTGCGGCGGGAGCTCATGGACCTCTACGAGGACCGTTACATCGGCGCGCCCTCGCAGCAGAGGGCCAAATACGGGTTGTCGTATCCGAATACCTCTCTTCGCGACCTGCGCTTGGCCCATGGCGGTCAGCTACTCCACCATCTGCTGTCTCTCGACACGATCCGAGACGAAGAGATAACGGCCATTCACAACGAGCTTCACTCGGCGCCCTCCGGGGAGACTGAGTAAGCGCCCAGTGCTCCAAAGCCCTATACGCCTACTAGAGAGTTCGTAGACGCGGTCTGTGTGGCCACACTGCCGCTGATCGCCAGGAGCTGAAGGTTTGGCCGGTCCGCAGGCCAGCATGACAGTGGCGAAGGCGGCCTCACCCGCACCGCCCCCTGTGCCCGGTCCCGGAAGCCCTTCGACCCCCGTGCCAGATCCGTGCCAGACAGGAAAGTTAACGAGGGGGAACAGCGGGGAAGAACAGCACCAACTCATCTAACGCGCTGGTCGCAGAGTCCGCAGGCCAGCCCACGAGGGAGTACTGAACTTCCAAGCTGGGCATCGAGCCCGCGTAGGAGACGGGTTTCGCTGACGGGCATAACCAAGGCTGCTAGGTTGGTGAGTGACGAACTGAGTGACAACCACCGCGTACGTCTGCGGACTCTCTCGGACTGTCGTGGACGCGTCAGCAGGTCAGCATCGCGGCGGTCCGCTGGTCACCACAGCGCCTAAATTGCTTCACACTCAGGTGGCGGAGTGGGCAGGCCACTCGGTCGCAGTGCTGCATCAGATCTACACCAGATCTACGTCAAAGTTCGTGACGGCCAGGAGGCCGGCGCACGCGGCCACCCCGTGACGGCTGAGCGGATACTGGCGCCGCCACTCGTTCCGCATCGCGATCCACCCTAAGATCACCTCTCTGCAACGCCCCAGCTCAACGGTACCCGCGAATGGACACGCTGGGGGAGCGTGCGATACAATTATTCGCTATGCTGAGCGAGGGCAAGACCGGTAAACTTGCGTGGCGACTCAGTCTGTTACTGGTCGATCTGGAGATCAATTGAGCGTCGTTACCGGCCAGCGGCGGCGGTCCCTAGCGAAGAATCTGTGGCATCGCGGTAGCAAGCGCCGCCGGTCGATAGAAACAACAGACACCGCTGATATCATGGCGCGCGCAGAACAAGCCTGGGCTACTGCCCCAAATCTAAAGTTTCTAATACGGCGGGGGCTAACACCGCAGCAGGCTTATATAACCTTCAAGGCCCTCAATGCCCCACGGGGCCTGCGGGGGTACGGTCCATCACTACTGCTGTTGGGCTATCAGGTGTTACTCTCCCTGTTGCCTTACGGCCTAATTACACAGATTGCAGCCACAGGCGCTCTGTTTGCGCTCCTAATTGGTCAGCAAATTTTTCTACGACGATCGATAAGCTACGCGATCAACCGTTTGGTTGCGGCGCTGGCGGAATCGATTGTGACTTTTATCGATCCAGTCCCTGAAGCTTCATTAAATTTTTTCCCCGGAGAAGGTGGGCGCGTGGCGAAGAAGTTGGCGGACAAGCAGCGGAAACTTCGCAAGCTTGCTTTCCAAGTGGCGGAGGGGTTGGCTGTTCTTGACGGTAGTCCCCGGCGCAACGCTGGAGAGCCCAACTGCTCGGATTGCGCGAGAGTGATTTTGTGGGGTGCTGATCGAATATGGGACAAGCATAGGGTCGCCCAAACGGTTGACGCGATCATCGAACAGCTTAAGCACATTCTAGGTGCTAGCCCTCACATCCCGCTTCGATTTTCGTTAAGAAACGATTTTCCAGAGCTTCCTTTGAGAAGTCGACAATACTGGGTCAATTCACTTGACAAGCCACTTGTTAAAGTTGTTGCTGCACCGTTGCTGATAACAGTCGTCGGGGTAGGCGTCGCCGCAGCGATACGGATTCTCTTCGGATGATCGCCAGCATCCACTGTTAACGGCCTCGGCCACGAGGCCATTAACACCAGCCACGTCGAGGAGGCCAGCGCTTTTTCAATGGACGCCAGACGCTTCACGTAGGTGGGTGCCACGGGCAGCGGACGGCGTGCAGCAGACGGCGTGGAGTTGAGAGTATCAACCGGCACCTGCTGCGACGTTCTTATCGGGACTCGCAGGGGAGTCTGCCGTTAAGTGGAGTGCATGAGCAGAAGCTCATCAAGATATGCGAACGCTTTCACTGCTGACCTGATCAGCTCCCCTAATTCACTATCTCCGCAGATGTCCCGACCACCCCGATGTGCAATACTATTACGCGTCTGATACAATTTTTCGACAGACTTGAATAGCTCTTTTTTGTCTTCCCTCATCGATTTTCCGCAGACGGCCTTCAGTGCTTTATCAAATAATGATGCGGCGGCAATCGGCACATCTCTTGGATTCTTGAGCACTAATTCGACAAGCGACTTCTGGTCGTGCCTGGCGAGCATTTCGATTGCATCCTTCACTTTCATCTCGCACGCTATCGCGGCCAGAAGAACTGCTTCGCGCATGTTACAGTAACCTGATCTGTTTCCCAGCTTAGTTTCTGGGCATCACGCAAAAGGCTCTCCGCCAGTGATGGAGCCTCTTCAGCGCGCACCTTGTCCACGGTTCTATCGTGAAACGCTGTCGAGACAGCCAGGTCTACACCTCTGACCATCCCAGTCATTTGCAACGTACGCCCAACCGGGATCATTTGACCGGCGGTGTCCAACAGCTGAGTGTCCCCGGCAACCTGCGGCTTCTGCATACTCGAACCAAGCCAAAACTGACCAAGATCCGCGCGTATATGGCCGAGATAGATCGAGAGCAAATTGCGTCCGACCGCTATAGCCTCATCGAGCAAGCCTATAGCCCTATCGATGAGGGCTCGACGTGAACCGCTAGGTTGACAATCGAAGTCGCTCGCAAGTAGGTCGCCGTCAAGCTCCACAATAACTCGGAGGACGCGCACTAGATACGTGTCCATGTCACCGTGACTCGAACACCATGAAATCACTCCCGGTGCATACCCGCCGTGGATGCCGAAATCATCATTGACTGCCGGGAAGACAATCTCACAATTGTGGCCCCGATAGTCGATCCGCTGGCGAACGCCCAACATTTTATCTATGACCTGCAGCTCGCCGGTTTCGAAATGAACGACTGCAGTCATTTTCGCCGCAGGCTTGGACGGGGGTGGCTCGGCCTGCCCGACGAGGACGACCGGCTCGGCGTCGGGCGGGCCGTCCTGCACCACCTCGGGCGTCCGCCAACCGGCGCCCACCAACCACAGGCCCGGCCATCCCCTCCAGCGCCGATCCCATCGCCGTCGGGACACGAGCAGAACCTATCACAAAACCACCTACAACCGGGGGAAGTGTGTAGGCCGACGTTCCCCCACGTGTACGGAGGCTGACAGTCCTATTACCAGCACGTTTGCTCAGATGGCGGCACTGATGACCTAGGCTCGCAATGGGCAAGTCCGGGGTTTAATCTCTGATACGGCTCACCGGTCAGGCCCTGCGGCACACGCCACCCCACGTGCCCGACCCGTGCCAGACAGGAGAGATAGCCGGGGAACGGCGGCGGCAAAGCCATCTAGCAGCTGGTCGCAAACCTCACAGGTCAGCTCACAAGTGAAGCACTGAACTTCCAAGCCGGGACTCAAGGATCATCATCAGCCCCGCGTCCAAGCGCCTTGCACAGCTTCCCAAGCCTTTGTACTGCTGACAGTTGCGATGTGGACGCAGGTGTGCACACGGCACCGGCGACGGGATCAATGAATGCGCACTGTCGCGCTCCGGAGGGGGGATCGAGGGAAAGCGAGGACAAGGCCGCTTGAACCGGTGAGTGACGAACTGAGTGACAACCATCACGTACTTGGGTGAACTCTTCCCGGACTCTCGTGGACGTGTCAGGAGGCCAGCACCGCAGGAGGCCACTAGTCACCGCAGAGCCTAAATTGCTTCACACCGAAGAGATTATGGCGGAATCCCAGTATGTGGAACGTTAGAGCGGACGCCGCCGCGTGTTGAATCGACAGGGGTCGGCCCCTCGATCCAGCTGGTTTGTGTCTCTTGGGGCGTTGGTGTGCTCGGCAGCACAGCGCCCTGTGAGGGCGGCACGGTCATCACCTACTCCAGCGTTCTGAGCTGAGAAAACCGGGCTCAAAGCACCCGAGCGCGCCCGAGTTAGGCATCCGTTCGGCACGACTTTCCGGCGCCAACGAGCCAGACTCCAGCTGGGATGACCTCAGTATCGTGGATCGCTTGTTGAAACAGTTTACAGTCGGCGTCTCCGCACGTCGGACCAAGGCACGGAACAAACTTGATGTCGTCAAAGGTGGCAGATGGTAAATTGGCCCCAGTGGCGCTGGAGATATTCGACGACGAGACGACGGTGGCAATGGTAAGACTTGTCCTCACTGCACAGCAAACAGCCGTCTTCAATCACCTCGCGAGAGATGTTTTTTTCGATGGCGCGACGCGCCATCAAGTTTAGGAATTCCGCCTCATAGAACGCCCACCCAGACCCGCGCTTCTTGTATTCGCCTAGCAGCTCTTGCGTCGGCGCCAGAACGGGTAAATGGATATAATCCATGTCGCAAATCACTTTTAGAAAATAAGCAAGATCGTCTTTCTTGGCGAATCCAGAGAGTTGCGAGACGTTGTTTAGCCGAACATCGACGACCCGCCGCACCTCCACCTCTCGAAGACTTTCAAAGAACCGCTTCGCGGATTTCTTTGTGAAACCGATAGTGTAGACCTTCACGGCGCTATCCAGCTCTCCCGATCGAGCGACTTGTCAGTGTACGCACTTGTCAGTGTACGCGATGCGCGCCTCTTGACGGGTCATCGCCTCATCAATCAGGTCCTCGAGGTTGCAAAACAGATCGGCCTGCGACAGCCCGCTCAAATCAAGGAGTCTCAGCATAGCGCCGTGGTGCGACTCCAGACTACCATCAGAACGGATATGTTGGACATCGACACCTCGTTCGATGAGAGAAGGAGCCACCAGCAGCGTACGGTGACAGTTCAAGGGGTCTTTCTCGGCGCACATGAGCACGATCCTTTCGAACGCCACTCCCTTGACTACGCGTCCAATCCCACAGCAAAATGACATTTTCTGCGCGAGACGCGCATACTGAACTCGACCATGGTCATAGCAACTGGGGTCATCCGAACGACCCCCCAGCTCGTTGCCCAGAAACACATACTTGACCTCGTGTTGCCTTAATGCTTGGACTAGCTGCGCCCTGTTGAAGTGTGGCGCGTAACGACTATACGGAGCTGATCGAACATCGACCAACGCCGTGATCTGATGCTGTTTCAGTAACGACAGGAAATCGGCCATCGAATGATTCGAGTGACCTATAGTTAGGACCACGCGCGAGGGCATCACACTTCACCTCGCCGATCAGTCCCCTCATATTCAATGATCGCCGCTACCAGCTTATACACATACCCTTTGTAGGCTTCACCGAGGCTGATTGTCAAACAGCAGCGACTAATGTGATGCTGACCGTCAGGCTGTTGTAAGTATCGGCGTTCGTATCGAGGGTCGGTTACCCACAGGCGGTATTCTTTCTCCGCGAAGCGGAACTGCGCCTGAACTCGCCTCTTGGAATCACCAAAAGCCTCACCCGACGAGAAAACACTCAGCGTCAGGGCGTCGACGCTGATGAGCTTGAGCGAAGTGGTCAGTCCCGCGGCGATATGTATAGGGACCCGGTCGTTCAACCCGTTATAGGTATGTTCCCCATCTATCCAGAGACCGTCTGTTTGATCGACCAACTCTGGCAGCTTGCCGAATTGGAAGCATCCAACCTTTGACCAGTATTGACTGGGGTCGAGGAGCCAGTTTTCCTGCTGGTACCCTTGCGGATGGGCGCCGAGAAGGGGTATATCGATGATGTCGAGATTTTCTGGGTCGGCGCCGTCCTTATACTGTCGCTCGTGCTCGGAGACTTCCTGACGATCCCGGTTGCGTACCAGCCTAATCCACTGCGCTGGCCGGCCTTCCACGAGTTCCTTACCCGCGATGCACCTACCGCTTAGCTTCCGGGAGTTGGCAAGGCAGACGATGCGCTTGACGGTTGACATCCTGTTGGGGCACCTCCTTCTGACGCTACCGGGTGCGGCACTCTGAGCCTGCCGCCGCACGATCCGGTGGCTGCTCATCCGCGCCGCCACTCCCGCACTGGCAAGCTGGCCTACCACCTGTACTGAGCACCTACTCCAGTCCCGCTGCACCGCTTGATCCGCATCGCCAGCACCCGATGGGCGGTCGAAGAGACCTTCCAAGCTGGCAAAAGCCAGGTTTAGCTCAACCTTTACCAGGTCCGCAGCTGGACCGGCTAGCACCGATACACCATACTCAGCGTACTCGTCGCCATACCCACCGTACTCGTCGCCCAGGCCCACCAAGCCACACCGCCCCCTCACGACCGCCACACCGCATAGGCCGGCACTGAGGGCAACCATGGCGTCCAAAAAGAGCCTCAAAGCAGCGAACTTGTTGGAGGCGGTGGTCAACAGTAGGCCGGTCAGCCGCAGCCACGCCGTCACCTGGGGTATCACCACCAACCGGCACCGCACCTGGGTCAACGACAACCACCTGGATACATTCTCGCCAGGTGCCTGCGCGATAAGGCCGACATCACGATCATGATGAAAAATCGAGGCACGTGAACGAAAGATGATCTTCATTAAGACGGGTTATTCACCGGGCTAATGAGGTGGTGAACTGTTCGACGAGAGCCGTACGCTCGGCCAGGGTGGCAGGTGGCACGTCAACGAGGCCATGGCCGTATTCACGGTAGACGGCCTCGTGCGCCCGTCGTGACGACGAGAACTTCTATTTTCAGAGAAGTCACTTTTTACTTAGACACGGGCTTGAGCCCCGTGAAATCCTCAAAATTGCTTTCCGTTTTCATCTCGCGGGCAACTTTATCAACAAAAACCGAGGTAAAGAGATAGTCCTTGTGCGGCTCGTCGTAAACGCAATACTTCTCGTCCGTGCGCTCTGGGTGCGCAGACCCATGAGGGGGTCGACACCCCAGCTTCTTCCAAGCACGAACTACGTGATGAACGCCAATCTTGAATGGCACCTTCTCTTCTATCTTCTTTGCAGCGATAGCTGGCTTGACCAGACCGGCGCTAGCAACAGGCCAAGTCTGTTCCCTTACAACCACTCGTCCCGACTTGCCAAGCCCCTCCAGTGTCCGCTTCTCCTCCGGAGTTAACTCACTCTCCCGCACAAACGTCAGAGCCGTGTCAGCTTCGCCTTTTGGGCCGAGCTTTGGAACCAGAGTAATACGAAATTCATATCGCTGATCCTGTGTGATGCTTGGATCGAGATCAGCCTCAAATCTGGCGATGAAGTCGCGCGTATCTTTAGGCAATTCATTCGTCAGCCGACGCAGCTGGGCCTGACCCAACGCCGTGATAGATCCAACAAAGATCGGGAATCGGAGCCGCTGACCGAGCGAGTATTCCTCACCAAACGCATCGGTCAGTTCCTCCTCGAAGTTGAGTAGTAATGCTTGAGCGAACCCGAAGTCACGCGCGCGATTATCTCATGGTAACGATGCTCATGCCCCGCTGGCCGCCAAGTGGAACCTTTTACAGCTCCGAACTCCCCCGAGCTTGAAACGATCGTGGAAGCCCGGCCACCTGGTGTTCAGGCCGTGGCGTTGAAGGCGTAGGTGCCGGCTGCGTGGCTGAGGCATCGGGTGGCGTCAGCGACCAGGGCCTCGGCCCGCTGCAGGTGCGGTGTGACCGTGCCCCAGGCCGCCCAGCGGTCCCGGGCGGCCGCGGTGAGCTCGCCGAGGTGGTGGGCGATCTGCGCCAGGTCCCGGACCAACGTCAGGGTCTCCTCACCGGTAGCGGTCATTGGCGCGGCAGCCGCGGTGGCTAGCGCCGCCGCCGCCACCTCAACCGGGGCAGTGATCGTAGCTTCCATAACATGTCGCCATCCAAAGCTCGGCTCAGGTAATGCACTCCAACAGAGTTGGTCTCGCGGCTGCCTGATACACCCTTTACCGGCGGATCTAAGATCATCGCTGCCTTCGCCATACATGACTCACGTGGCGGCGGAGGCCCTACTCGCGTTGAGGATGGCCATGGCTAGCCCGCGGAAGTCCTCGTACGCGCGCCGGGCGGCTTGGGCATGCCCACCGAACGCGCCATCAGCCGGTTTCAGCGCGAACACCGGCTTCCTCGCCTCCTGTGCCAGCGGCAGGAGGCCGTGGTAATGCTTGAGCTGGGCGAGGCAGTACGGATCAGGCTCGGGCGGCGGTACCGTGTCGTTCAGCACGGCGCTGTGGAAGTCCCCGGGGATCTTTTCGATCCACCGCTGGTATGCCTGCACGGGTCGATCCAGCCGCACTCCGTGGCCGAGCACGACATACCCAAGTGGCGCCATTCTCCCCGCAGGCAGCGGCCGGTCGCGGTCGCGCAGCTCACCGAGCCGCTTGCGCCAGCCCTCGCGCCACGCCCGCAGCGTCGGCCCGAGATTGCGCAGGCCCTGGAGACTGAACAGATCAGGCAGCCGTAAGGTTCGCCTGCGGGTCGAGATCGGCCGCGACCACCCGGTATCCACGGTCGGCGAGCATCCATGCCACGTGGTACACCAACGTGGTCTTGCCGACGCCGCCCTTGTTGTTGAAGAACGTGATCACCGGTGGTGTCACGGCAGCCTCCTCATCGTCACCGAGACATGAGAATCCGTGACGGTGAACTCGGGTGGAGGGCTGCCGTTGCGCTCCAGCGACCGCCGGGTCGATGGCAGCCCCATGCCGAAGCGCTGCACGTAGCCGAGACCCCGGAGCAGATCAGCGAGCGCGGGATTGCGGTAGTCAGTGATACCGGGCTGGCCGAAATTGTGCACCGAGACGATCCCGTACGGCCCGCCGGGGCTGATCACCTCGACGCGATCGGAGTACCAGGTGATGCGGACGGGCGATGCGGTGTGCTCGTAGCTGCGGTGCAGCACCGCATTGCGGACCACCTGCTGCAATGCGACGAGAGGATAGTCCGGTATCCGCTCCTCTCGACGGCCGGACGTGAAGTCGACTGATGTCGTGATGTTCAGTTCGAGCACCTCGTCAAGCTGGCGCAGCACGTCGAGCAGCGTGCCGTCGAGCCGCTTCTCGTCTTTGATCGGTGCGTCCAGCCCGTCGCCGCCGAGACGGAGGAACTGCACGTACGCACCCGGTACGAACGCCAGCGGGTCGATCCCGACGGTGAGGATACCTGCGGCTGTCGGAATGCCATCCTGGCTCGCCATAACCTGGCATGTCATTGGCGAAGGCGCAGATCGCCTCGCTCAACCGATCGGAGTTGACCGCGCTTTCCTTGCGCTCCACCCGATCAGACTCAAGATCGGTGAGCAGCGCAATCAGCTTCTGGTCCGGCAACGCCACGTCGCGATCGTACGGACCGCGTCCCACCATCGGCGATCGCGGAGGTCGAGCAGGGGGCACTCAGCGACGGCGAAGGATCCGGCCGATAGGTTCTGGCCTGTGCCTGCACCGATCACTGTGCGGCGGGCGAGGGTTGGGGACGTCCGCCGGATCAAGGATCTGGTAGATTGCTACGCCGGCGCTGTGCTGCTGACCAAACAGCTCGTGACGCTCTACGAGGACGTCCAGGAGTTCTGGGTGGCCGAACGGGACAGCGCCGAACGGGACAGCGCCGAAGGGGACAGGGCGGTGCTGGGCTGCGGCGCGCTGCATGTGCTCTGGGAAGACCTGGCTGAGATACGTACCCTGGCCGTGCATCCGGACGCCATCGGCCAGGGGATAGGGCACGCGCTGGTCGCACAGCTGGTGGAGCAGGCACGGGTGCTGGGGTTACGCCGCCTGTTCGTGCTGACCTTCGAGGAACGCTTCTTCTCCCGGCATGGCTTCCAGGCCATCCAAGGGACCCCGGTGACCGCGGAAGTCTATGAGAAGATGCGCCGTTCGCACGACGAGGGCGTCGCGGAGTTTCTCGACCTGCCCTACGTCAAACCCAACACCCTGGGCAACACCCGCATGCTCCTTGAGTTGCCGGTTCCTTAGTGGCCGGCTCAATCGTCCTCGCCTGCGCCGACGTCAACACCACGAATCGAGCACAGCAGCCCGTCAAGCTCCTCGGGCTTGGCCAGGACCTCACGGGCCTTCGATCCCTCTGAGGGACCCACCACCCCCCGGCTCTCCAGCAAGTCCATCAGCCGGCCCGCCTTGGCGAAGCCGACCCGCAGCTTGCGCTGCAGCATGGACGTCGAACCGAACTGCGAGGTCACCACGAGCTCGGCGGCCTGCAGCAGCACCTCGAGATCGTCGCCGATGTCCGGATCGACCTCCTTGTGCTCACCCGGCTTGGCCGCGGTGACCCCCTCGGTGTACTCCGGGGTGGCCTGCTCCTTGGTGAAGGCGACCACCTTGGCGATCTCGGCGTCGCCGACGTAGGCGCCCTGGATCCGTACCGGCTTCGAGGCACCCATCGGCAAATAGAGCCCGTCACCCATGCCGATCAGCTTCTCCGCGCCGGGTTGATCCAGGATCACCCGGCTGTCCGTGAGCGAGGATGTGGCGAAGGCCAGTCGTGAGGGCACGTTGGTCTTGATCAGCCCAGTGACCACGTCGACGCTGGGGCGCTGAGTGGCCAGCACGAGGTGAATCCCGGCTGCCCGGGCCTTTTGGGTGATGCGGACGACGGCGTCCTCGACGTCGCGCGGAGCGGTCATCATCAGGTCAGCCAGCTCGTCGACGATCGCCATGATGTACGGGTAGGGGCGGTATTCCCGCTGCGATCCCGGCGGCACCACGATCTCGCCGCTGCGCACCTTGCTGTTGAAGTCATCGATATGCCGCACCCGGGCGGCCTGCATGTCTTGGTAGCGCTGCTCCATCTCCTCCACCAGCCACGCCAGCGCCGCGGCCGCCTTCTTCGGCTGGGTGATGATCGGCGTGATCAGGTGCGGGATGCCCTCGTAGGGGGTAAGTTCCACCATCTTCGGGTCGACCAGGATCATCCTGACCTCCTCGGGGGTGGCCCGGGTGAGCAGCGAGACAAGCATCGAGTTCACGAAGCTGGACTTGCCCGAGCCCGTGGAACCGGCCACCAGCAGGTGCGGCATCTTGGTCAGGTTCGCGGTGACGAACTGACCCTCGATGTCCTTACCCAACCCGATCACCATGGGATGCTGGTCGGCCCGGGAGGTCGGTGAGCACAACACGTCACCCAGCCGCACCATCTCCCGATCGCTGTTGGGGACCTCGATCCCCACCGCGGATTTGCCCGGGATCGGGGCGAGCAACCGCACGTTGTCGGTGGCCACCGCATAGGCGATGTTGCGCGTCAGCTGGGTGATCTTTTCCACCTTGACCCCGTGCCCCACCTCCACCTCGTAGCGGGTGACGGTGGGTCCTCGGGAGAACCCGGTGACCTGGGCGTCCACCGAGAACTGGTCGAGCACCCCGGTGATTGCCTCGATCATCGCGTCATTGGCCTTGCTGCGGGTTTTCGGCGCCTCGCCCTTGAGCAGCAGGTCGGAGGGCGGCAGATGGTAGTCACCCTCAACCACCCGGTGCGGGGAGATGCCGGGATCAGGTTTGCCACCGACCGGCTCCCGGGTCGGCTTCTCACCCGACCCAGCGGGCGGGGGCTGCGCCGGGAGCCGGGGCGGGGCGGCGGTAGTGGCGCCCTGCGCGTCCCCCTCAGCGATCTGAGCGCTCTGGGTGGCCTGCCGACGCCGCGCGGGGTGGCGCAGCCGGGTGGTGGCCGGATCGGCGCCGGTGAGGGTGGCATCGGTGCTGGGGGTATCAGGATCGGGATCCTCCTCTGGCGGCGCCCCGCACAGCCGGCGGATCCGTTCAGGCACCGCGCGAACCGGGGTCCCCGTCAGCACCAGCAGCCCGTAACCAGCCAGCAACGCAAGCAGGGGCACCGCCACCCAGACGGTGAATCCGTCGACCAACGGGTCAGCGACCAAGAAACCAACCACCCCAGCAGCCCGGGACCGTCCCGGCGCGTCCGCAGGCGCGCCACAGGCCAGATGCCACAGGCCGAGCGTGCCCAACGTCAGCAACACGGTGCCGACGGTTCGGCGGGGCCGCGCCGCCACGTCGGGCTCGGTGCGCATCAGGGTCACTCCGACCCCGGCGAGCACCACCGGTAATCCCACCGACACGGTGCCGAACAGAGTCCGCAGCGTGTGGTGCAAGCCAGCACCGACCGGTCCCCCGGCCCTCCACCACACCGCAGCGGCGGCGACCACAGCGAGGGCGACCAAACCGAGCGCGAGGCCGTCCCGGCGGTGCGCAGGCTCAAGCTCGCGGGTCCGCCCCAGGGCCCTCGCTGCTTCCCCGACGCCGCGGGCCAGTAGCGACCACGCGCCACCCACACCCCGGCCGAGAATGCGGCTCGACCCTCGTCGGGGCCCCGGACGCCGGGGAGCCGACCGCGGAGGCGACTTGGTTGCCGAACCCGAACTCCGGGACCGCGCCCTCGTGGTCTGCCGGGAGTTCCGCCCTGCCATGCCGCACACGCTAGCCCATCCGTCCCCCGCTTCCCGGCAGCAAACGCCAACCGCAAAAACCCCTGCGAAAAACGCTGACGGAAAAACCTCAGCCGACGGGCAGCACCGTAGGCACGATCATCGGCCGACGCCGGTAGGTATCGGAAACCCACCGGCCTACCACGCGGCGCACCGCCTGGGCGACCAGGTGCGGATCGGTGATCCCCTCCGCTTCGGTGCGGGCCAGTTCCATCTCCACCAGCGGCACAACACCGTCCAGAGCCTTGGGGTCATCGGAGAATCCCCGGCCCGAAATCGTCGGTGGCGCCACCGCCCGGCCGGTCGCGGACACGATCACCACAGTGATTGCGATAAACCCGCCCTCGCCGAGGACAAGCCGGTCGGACAGGGTGGACTCCCCCACGTCACCGACCGACAGCCCGTCCACATAGACCTGGCCTACCTCGACCCGACCGGTGATCTCCGCACGACCGTCTACCAGATCCACCACCACCCCGTTCTCGGCGATCACTACCCGTTCCTCGGATACCCCGGTGCGGACGGCGAGAGCGGCGTTGGCCCGCAGGTGCCGCCACTCCCCGTGCACCGGCATGACGTTGGACGGGCGGATCGCGTTGTAAAGGAACAGCAGTTCCCCGGCCGGCGCGTGCCCGGACACATGGACCCGTGCGGTGCCCTGGTGCACCACTGCGGCGCCCAGCCGGGTCAACCCGTTCACCACCCGAAACACTGCAGTCTCGTTGCCCGGGATGAGCGAGCTGGCCAGCACGACGGTGTCCCCCGGACGGATCCGGATCTGCCGGTGCTCACCGCGAGCCATCCGGGACAGCGCCGAGAGCGGTTCGCCTTGCGAGCCGGTGGAGACGAACAGCACCCGGTGCTCCGGCATCGCCATCGCCTCCTCAAGGTCCACCAGGAGGCCAGGCGGGAGCCGGAGCAGTCCCAGATCGGCGGCGATGCCCATGTTGCGGAGCATCGAGCGGCCCACCAACGCCACCTTGCGTCCGTGCGCCGCAGAGACATCCAGGACCTGCTGGACCCGGTGCACATGGCTGGCAAAGCAGGTCACGATGACCCGCTGAGTGGCCTTGCCGATCACTGAGTCCAGCACCGGACCGATGTCCCGCTCTGAGGTGATGAAACCGGGCACCTCGGCGTTGGTGGAGTCGATCAGGAGTAGGTCCACCCCCTCGTCGCCGAGCCTGGCGAACCCGGCAAGATCAGTCAGCCGCCCATCGAGGGGAAGCTGGTCCAGCTTGACGTCGCCGGTGTGCAGCACGAGTCCGGCCGGAGTGCGGATGGCCAACGCCAGCGCGTCAGGGATGGAGTGGTTCACCGCGAAGAACTCGCAGTCAAACGGGCCGCAGCGGTACCGGGCGCCCGCCGCAACCTGCACCAGCTGCGGTTTCTGGCGGTGTTCGCGGCATTTGCCGGCGAGCAGGGCAAGAGTGAACTCAGAACCCACCACCGGCAGGTCGGGACGTAACTTGAGCAGGAACGGTACGGCCCCGATGTGGTCCTCGTGCCCGTGGGTGAGCACCAGCGCCTCGATGTCCTCCAGCCGGCGCTCGATCGCCCGGAAGTCGGGCAAGATGAGATCGACCCCAGGCGCGTCGTCCTCGGGGAACAACACCCCGCAGTCCACCACAAGCAGCGCCTTGGCGTACTCGAAGACGGTCATGTTGCGGCCAATCTCTCCGATGCCGCCGAGGGCGACGGCGCGCAGGCCACCGTCGGGCAACGGCGGTGGCGCGGTGGTGGGCAGACCCGGCACGGGCAGCGGGGTGCCGGTCGGGACGGCGCTCATCCGGGAACCCCGCTCACTCGAGGATCCCGACCTCGGCCAGCGCTGAGGCGATCGCGGTGACCTGATCGGGCTCGGCGGGGAGCAGCGGCAGCCGGGGTTCACCAACGTCGAGCCCGGTCAGCCGCAGTGCTGCCTTGCCGAAGGCCACCCCGCCAGCCCCACAGAAGGCCCGGATCAGGCTGAGGGTGGAGGCGTGCAGCTGGCGTGCCGCGCTCACCTCGCCGGCATCGAATGCGGCCATCATGCTCCGCAGCCGGTCGGGCACAACATTGCCGATGACGCTGACGAACCCCACCGCACCCACCGACAACCACGGCAGGTTGAGCGCGTCGTCCCCGCAGTAGTAGGCCAGTTCAGTGTTGGCGATGATCTCCGCGCCAGCGCCGAGGTCTCCCGTGGCATCCTTGACCGCGACAATCCGTGGGTGTCCGGCTAACTGGTAGAGGGTCTCCCGGGCGATCGACACCACAGAGCGCGGCGGGATGTTATAGAGCATTACCGGCAGGTCGGTAGCGTCAGCGACCGCGGTGAAGTGTACCAGGAGCCCGGCCTGCGGCGGGCGGGAGTAGTACGGGGTCACTACCAGCAGGCCGTGCGCCCCAGCCCGCTGCGCCTGCCGGGCCAGCTGCACGCTGTGTGCGGTGTCGTAGGTTCCCACACCGGCCACGACGGCAGCCCGGTCCCCTACGGCCTGCACCACCGTGGCCACCAGCTCTGCTTTCTCGAGGTCCGTGGTCGTCGGCGACTCGCCGGTGGTGCCGTTCACCACCAGCCCATCGCAACCCTGCTCCACCAGCTGGTGCGCGAGCTTTCCCGCAGCGTCCTGATCCAACCCACCATCAGCGGAGAACGGGGTAACCATGGCGGTGAGCACCCGACCGAAAGGCCGGTCGGATGTAGACGTCGGCCCAGTACTCATATCTGGACGCTACCGTTGCCCACCAGAACACCGGTGGGGACCGCTGACTTAGAACCCTCGCCGGCTGTCCTGCAGGCGCTGAATGTCCATCGGGTCGCCCTGAAGATCGACGAGTGCCTCGGCGCGACCGTAGGCGTGCAGCGTCAGTTCCTCGGGCGAACCGACGACGGTGACACTACGCCGGCCATGCCGAGCGACGCACTCCGTGCCGTCCGGGCGGCGCAGCACGACACCCACCGGCGAGTGCCGGTAGCACAACCGGGCCAGCCCGGAGAGCACCGCCCAGAGCTCCTCGGCACGGCGCGGATCAGCCGCCCGCCGTTCCCATCCCCGTCCGACCCGCCGCACGTCCTCGTGGTGGACGAAGAACTCAATCCCGTTGATCTTCTCACCCATCGGTCCCAGCCGCATCAGCGACCACCAGGGCGGCCCATTGCGGACCAGGTCAACGAGCTCCGGCCAGGGCCGCTCGGCGGTGCTGCGCTGCGCTCGAGCAGTAAGTCGAGCCAGCGGAGGCAGCAGGATGCCCGCAGCGGCGGCCGGTCGGCCCTCCCGGACCACCAGATGCGCCGCCAAGTCACGGGTGGTCCACCCTGCGCAAAGCGTCGGGGCGTCCGGCCCCACCTGGTCCAGCAGATTGCACAACTCGCGCCGCTCGCTGGCCGCAAGCGTGTTCTTTCCCACTCCTCGTCTACCCCTCTCGATCAGGCCCAGCCGAGGTGAGCTCGATCTGCACCAGCACCCGCGCCTCGCGCTGCATCGCCGCCCGGTAGTCATCCCAGTCTGGGTGCTCCCCGGACCCCCTGCGGTAGTAGTCCACCAGCCCTTCCATCGCCTCGGGCAGCTCCACAATCCGCGCCGAGCCACCGATCTGGATCCAGCGGCCATAGAACCCATCGGGCAGCACGCACAGCCAGGCTCGCGGGTCGCGACGGAGATTGCGCACCTTGAACGCCGCCTTGCGGGTGCTCACCACCACCCGACCCTGGCCGTCGACCGCCGCCAGCACCGGAGACATCTGCGGAGTGCCATCCTGGCGCAGGGTGAGGAGCACCGCGTGGTGCTGCCTGCCGATGACGGCCCGAGCCTCGTCTAGGTCCATGACTGCAGGCTAGCTACTCAGCCCTCGGAGACGAACGGGCTGGTGGCGATCTCGGTGCTGTCGGGCAACGCGCAGATCTCGAAGTCGCTGAACACGTTGGGTGCCGCCTTCTGCAGCTGGCGTAGGCACTCCACGGCCAGCGCGCGGATCTCCACGTCGGCGTGCTCGGTGGCCCGCATCGCGATGAAGTGCCGCCAGGCCCGGTAGTTGCCGGTGACCACGATCCGAGTCTCGGTGGCATTGGGCAGTACCGAGCGGGCCGCCTGACGGGCCTGTTTGCGGCGAAGCGTGGCGTTCGGCTCCTCGGCGAAGAGCTTCTCCAACCCGCTCAGCAGTTCGTTGTAGGCCTGCTGGCTGGCCCGGGCCGCGGCGTGGAACAGCTGGTGCAGCTCGGGGTCGGCGGCGATGGCCTCCGGCTCAACCATGGCGGCCCTCCGCTCGGGGACGTAGCGCTGGGACAGCTGCGAGTAGGAGAAGTGCCGGTGTCGGATCAGCTCGTGGGTCAACGACCGCGACACACCAGTGAGGTAGAAGCTGACCGTGCCATGCTCCAGCACGGACAGGTGACCGACTTCGAGGATATGTCGCAGATAGCCGGCATTCGTCGCGGTCACCAGGTTGGGCTTGCGCCAGGACTGGTAGCAGGCCCGGCCGGCGAACTCGGCGAGTGCCTGCCCGCCGTCGGCATCGGTGGACCACGGTACATCGGCGGGCGGGAAGAACTCGGTCTTGGCCACGAGCTGGACCCGCATCGGCACGGTGCTCACCTCCGTGCTGTTCTCAGTGCTCACATTGGGGCCCCTGGCCTCGGCGTCAGCGTCGTCAGGTTGGCTCACGGCACGCCACTCCTCTCACCCGGCCCGGCTCCGGGAACCGGAGCCTACGCGACATCAATGGTGTCTTGACTGACGTCACATATGACGCCATGCTGATGTCATGGACCTCACCCCGTACCTCAGCCAGCTGCGCGAAGACCTCACCACCGCAGCGTCCGCGGGCGATGAGCAGACCCGGCGCACCTCGGCTGTGCTGAGCGTTGCCCTGGAGCCCGCGGCCCGCCTAGCCATCATGAATGCCCTGTCCGACCTCGCTGCGGAGGTCACCGCGGCGCTGGAGGACCGGGTGGTGGAGGTGCGCCTCGACGGCCGTGACGTGCGGGTCGCGGTGAGCTCGCCATCCGGCACCGGCCCCGATGCTCCTGGGCCGCACACTCCTGGGCGGCACGCCGATAGAGGTGGTGCCACCGATTCGCACGCCCAGGGACCACCACCGCCCTTCGAACCCGGCGCAGCCCCCTTCGGCGACACCGGCGGCGACATCAGGCGAATGACCCTACGGCTGATCGACCAGCTTAAGGCCCAAGCTGAGCGTGCGGCAGCCCAGCAGGGCGTCTCGCTGAACACCTGGATCTCGCAAGCCGTTGCGGGCGCGCTGCGCGGTGAGCCGTGGCACGAGCCGCCGTGGGGCCCGGGCGATCGCCGCGGCCGCAGTCGGGTCCAGGGCTGGGTCCAGGGCTGAACAACCTTCGGGAGGAGCAACCGTGGGACACGACGACACGGAGACATCGGCGGTTCGGCAGCAGGACTTCACCTGCGAAGGACCGATCGACCTCTGGGTCGAGCTCGGTAGCGGGCGGCTGGACATCACGCTGGAGGACAGCGCCGCTCCCCAGCAGGTAGCCGTCCAGATCCGCCCCGACCCGACTAGCCAGCCACCGTGGAACGTCGGGATCGGCGGCCTGCTGACCTGGTTGGGCCACCAGGCCGGGACAACCCCGCTGAGCGAACTGGCCGCCGAGGCAGTACGCCGCACGGTGATCGACTTCAGCGGGCGGCGGCTCACCGTCTACGCTCCCCGAGAGTATCCACTGCGCACGGTGCCACTGACAATCCAGGTGAACGCGCCGTCGGGCTCGTCGATCAGCACTCGCAGCGGCTCCGCAGACATCACCATCACCGGGGTGAGCGCCAGCGTAGATGCCGCGACCGGCTCCGGGCAGGTCCGGGCGCAGCGCTGCACCGGGGCGGCGCAGATCCGCACCGGATCGGGCGACGTGCGGCTCGAGACGGTCCTGGGTCAGCTGCAGGTGCGGACCGGCTCGGGGCAGATCGACGTGATCAACGTCGAGGGCGCCGAAGGCAACGGCACCGTACAGACCGGTTCCGGCGACATCCGGCTTGGCGCCGTCAAGCATGACGTCAGCGCCCGCACCGGCAGTGGTGACCTCACCGTGGCCGACGCCTGCGCAGGCGGCCTCGAGCTCACGACCGGTTCGGGACAGTTACGGGTAGGGATCCACCCCGGCGTCCTGGCCGAGCTGGACGTGAGCTCCGGCTTCGGGCAGGCGCGCAGCGACCTGCCGGTTGGCGAGCCGCCCGCCGAGGGTGAGGTTGCCCTGCGGGTACGGGCCCGCACCGGATCAGGCGACGCACTGGTCACCTCGGCACTATCCTGACCGGCGCGCACTGGTAAGGAAGTCATCGGCGCGTGCTGAGGCGGCCTGCTCCTCAGCAAAAGCTTTCAGTCGGCCAGTCTGCTACCCGGAACTGGAAGGAAGTACCCGCTATGGGTGCGCATGATCGAGACAACACGAAAGACGGGTACTGGCCCAAACCGGTACCACAAGGCGACGTGCGAGACGAGCCGAAAGACGGCGGAGGCAGGCACAGCAAAAAAACCTGACCAGCCAGACCAAGGCGACAAAGACTCAGACAAGAAATGACCGAGATCGCCCTGCTGCACCAGCGGCTGCTGAACGATCTGGCCGCCAGCGGAACACTGAGCGAACCCTGGCATGAGACGTTCGCGGCACTCCCGCGTCACCAGTTCATCCCGGACACCATCTGGGACGACTCCACCGGTGAGTTGGTACCGCTGCGGCGCGCCAATGACTCGGACCGCTGGCTTGAGGCGGCCTACGCACTCGACGCGGTGATCACCCAGGTGGACGACGGGCACCCCACCGGACCCGGCGACTGCGGCCGCTACATCACCAGCTCCGCCAGCCGACCCGACGTGGTGGCCCTCATGCTCGCCGCCCTAGACGCCCAACCCGGGATGCGAGTGCTGGAAATAGGGACCGGGACCGGCTACCACGCCGCCCTGCTCGCCCATTGTCTCGGTGCCCAGAACGTGACCAGCGTGGAGATCGACCCCGCTCTCGCCGAGCACGCGCGGAGCGCGCTGGCCGCCACCGGCTACCCGGTCACGGTGATCACCGGCGACGGAGCCCAAGGCTACCCCCCACACGCCCCCTATGACCGGATTATCGCAACCGCCGCGGTGCACCAGGTGCCTTACCCCTGGGTGGCACAGACCCGACCCGGCGGGAAGATCCTCACCCCCTGGGCCAACCACTACCATAACGGCGCTCTCGTCTGCTTGACCGTGCAGACCGATGGCACTGCCCAGGGCCGCATCGTGGGCAATGTCGCCTTCATGGAACTGCGCGAGCAGCGTTTCCGCGCCAGTATCGATGACGAGAAATGCGATGAAACCACCGCCCATCACAGCCACACTAGCGTGGCGCCCTCCAGCGTGGCCGGCGACTATGACGCTTCCCTGGCCATCGGCATGAAAGTCCCCCACTGCGCGCCCATCTACGTCAGCGCGCAGCACTACCCCGACCACTGCGCCCGACTCTGGTTCACCGATCCCCGCACCCAGTCCTGGGCCAACCTCCTCCACCAGCCCGACACCTCCACCTACCCAGTGCACCAATCCGGGCCACGCAACCTCTGGGACGAGATCGAGACCGCCTACCACTGGTGGCTCGACGCAGGGCGCCCCAGCCCAC
>JAFATA010000041.1 GCA_019244165.1 Pseudonocardiales bacterium
TCCGCGGAGGCTCCGGGATTTGAACCCGGGAGGGGAGTAACCCCAACCGCATTAGCAGTGCGGCGCCATAGACCAGACTAGGCGAAGCCTCCCGGGGCCTTTCGAGGCCGCCAGACGAGCAGCGTACACAGCGTACCCTTGATCAGGCAAAGCGGGTGGCCGACTAGCCGGCGCCGCGAACGTCGCTGGTCACAGCGGCGGCTGCGGTGAAGCGCCAGACCTGCGCCGTAGCCTCGTTCCCGCCCGCGATCAGGCCAGCGTCCCCGTCGAGTCGCCGGGTCCGGCGAGCACCGGGGCCGACGGGCGCCCCGAGCCGGACGACGTGCCGACCCAGACCGTCCGGCAACGGCCTGACGCCCCCGGCGGCGGGCCGACGATAAGCTGATCACAGTATGTAAATGAAGCACCCCGCAACCCAACGTCCCGTACCATCCGTATGGCCTTGTTGGCGACGAAACCCAGGGGTTGCTGTAAGCATTTCCGGACTAATCCGACAATCGGGAGTAACGAGCAGTAGTAACGAGGAGTATCGTGACATGTTACCAAACAAGCGTGCACGTGCGGTCATCTCGTTCGGGCGGAAATTTCTTAACCAAGTCACCGTATGGGGTCTCTGCGCTGGTAGTGGCGTGGGCGGGGCACTGCTCATCGTGGCCGTGTTGACTATTCTCGCCATCGGGCAACCACACCCGAACCCAAGCCCGCAACCCTTCTAAACCGCCCAGGCATAGATGCTGAGCCGGCGACCTCTCTGGTTCTGGATAGGATTGTTTCTGATCGTTGTGGCGACGGCCGGGGGTGTGGCCGTAGTCTTCCGCCTCTACCACTCGTCTAATAATCTGGTTGAGACGCTTATCACCGTGGTCACTACGGGGACTAGTGCCGCCGCTGGGTTATGGAACCTGGCGACACGCCCGGGGCGGGCACCATTACCGCTGCACCGGGCGGCGGACGAACTGGCCGAGCAACTACGGCAGGAATGGGAGCAGACCGCCACCGAGCGGGGGCTGACCCGCCCGGCGCCGACTTTTCTGCGGTGGCAATGGTCACCTCGACAGGTGACCGGCCCGAGAGCGGAGGCGGTGGCGGGGCCGTTCGCGCCGTTGCCCGGGATGGAGCCGGTCACCGCGGAGGACCTGAGCTCCGGTGCGGTACGGGACCTTTACAGGCTCTACGCAGGCCTCGGCTCAGGACGGATCATCATCCTCGGGCAGGGCGGCGCGGGCAAAACCGCCGCCGGGATACGGCTCCTCCTGGATGCGCTGACCCACCGGAGCGCAGTGCCGACCACGGACCGGGCCCCAGTACCCATCCTGCTCACTCCCCACGGCTGAGACCCCACCACCGAACCCTTCACCACCTGGCTGGCCACCACCCTGACCCAGGACTACCCTCTGCTCCGAGCCCCGGAATACGGCACCGACACCGCAACACGCCTCATCCACGGTGGCCACCTCGCCGTGATCCTCGATGGATTCGATGAGATGCCCGAGGCACTGCGCCCCGTGGCACTGCGCGCCTTAGACGAACAAACCAGCCTTCGACTCATCCTGTTTACCCGCACCCAGGAGCTGAGGGACGCGGTCAGCATCGGCGGTCACCTGCGGGGAGCGGCGGCGCTGGAACTCCTGCCCATTGGCGCTGACCAGGCCGCACAGTACCTCGCCAGCACCCAGACCGACCCCCCACCCGCCCCCTGGCAGCACGTGATCAACCACCTGGGCCAGAACCCCGAGGGCGAGCTGGCCCAGGCACTGACCACGCCCCTGATGCTGACCCTGCTTCGCGACACCTACCGCCCCGGGGAGGCGGTGGACGAGCTCCTCGACGCTGACCGGTGCCCCACTCGGAAGGCGGTGGAGGATCACCTCCTGGACCGGGTGCTGACCGCCGCCTACACCCAACACCCGGGCCGGGCGGTCCCGCCCTACCCCGTGGACCAGGCACGACACTGGCTAGCACAACTGGCTTCCCGGATGAACCAGGACCAGACCCGCGACCTGGCCTGGTGGCGAATCCCCCGCTGGGCACCGGCATGGACCCCACGGTCGCCGTCATGAGCGGCCTCGCGGCGCTCCTCGTCGGGTCCCTCGCCAGACCAATTGCCCACCTGCATCTTTTCTCCGTAGCCGGGATCGGGGTCGTATCCGGATTCGAGATCGGGCGCACACTCTGTGGTAGGGCTGGGGTTTGTGCTCGGCGGCGGGCCACCGCAGCGGCTGGGTCGGCTGCGCTGGAGCAGTACTGATACCCGCACCAACCTCCGCACCGGGCTGGTGATCGGCTTGGCGTCCGGACTGGTGGCCGGACTCGCGTACGGATTCGGCTACTGGAAGCTCCAGTACGGGCTCCAGTACGGATTCGCCGTCGGGATCATCTACCTGCTGGTGATCGTCCTCGGCGGGCGAGGTTCTCGGCAACACAGTCAGCTCCGGGGGAGCCGGACCACCATCACCGCAACGCTGCTCCTCGGGTTTGTCATCATCATCGTCAGCACGACCGGCTACGGAATCGTCTACATTGTGGTCGTCACACTCGGTGGACGATCTCCGCTGCAGCAGAGCCAGCTGCGGTGGAGCAGAACTACTACTCCAGTCACACTGCTCACCGGGCTCGTGGCCGGGCTGGTGTACGGGCTGGCGATCGGGTTGGTGTACGGGCTCACCGACGGGTTCGCATCCGGGCGCACCGAAGGGCTCGTCTTCGGGCTGACGGCCGAGATCGTGGCCGGGATCGGTTCCGCGTTGGTGTCCTCCGCCGCCTGGGCAACGATGCTGACCAGCGCCCAGCTGCGGCGCCGGGGCCAGGCTCCGGCACGCCTGCTGTCGTTCCTTGACGGTGCCCGGCAACGCCAGGTCCTGCGCACCGTCGGCCCGGTATATCAATTCAGGAACGCGCGGCTCCAAAACCGGTTGCCGAAGGCTGAGAATACGCCACAAAGGGCGCCAGCGAGTCCGGGTTACGCAACGCCCCGGGGCTGACCGCGCGCGCCGGATCGAGCCCGGTGAGGATCCTCTTCACCGGTACCTCGCATTTCTTGCCGTTGAGGGTGCGGGGCACCTCGTCGATCACGATGAACCGGTCGGGCACGTGCCGTGGCGACAGGCTCTCCCGCAGCACCGCCCGCAGGGCCGGCTCGACCTCCGCCAGCGACACCCCGGGGGCGAGCACCAGGAAACAGAGCAGCTCGCCGTCCTGGCCAGCCCCGGAGGTGTCGATGACCAGTGAGTCGAGCACCTGCTCCAGGCTCTCGAGCACCGCGTAGAACTCGGCGGTGCCCATCCGCACCCCACCGCGGTTGAGCGTGGCGTCCGACCGGCCGTAGATCACGCACGAGCCCCGCGGGGTGATCTTGATCCAGTCACCGTGCCGCCACAGACCGGGGTAGGTGTCGAAGTACGCCTCCCGCAGCCGGATGCCGTCCGGATCGGCCCAGAAACAGATCGGCATCGAGGGCATCGGCTTGGTGATCACCAGTTCGCCCACCTTGTCGTGCACCGGCACCCCGGTCTCATCCAGGGCCACCACCGCCGCCCCCAGCGCGCGGCAGGAGATCTCACCCTCCCAGACCGGCACGTCCGGCGCGGCGCCCACGAAGGCCGTGCACAGGTCGGTCCCCCCGGACACCGAGCAGATCTGCACCTGCGCGCCGAGCGCCGCAGCGATCCAGCGGAACCCTGCCGGGGGCAGTGGCGCGCCGGTCGAGCCGATCGCCCGCAGCGCGGTGAGGTCGTATCGGGTGCCGGGCCGCAGGCCGGCCTTGCGGCAGGACTGGATGAACGGCGCGGAGGTGCCAAAATAGCTGACGCGCTCCTCGGCGGTCAGCCGCCACAGCGCGCCGAGGTCGGGGTGGGCCGGGCTGCCGTCGTAGAGCACGATCGCCGCACCCACCAGCAAGCCGCTGACCAAGAAGTTCCACATCATCCAGCCGGTGGTGGTGAACCAGAAGAACCGCGACGTCGGCCCGAGGTCGGCCTGCAGCCTCAGCGCCTTGAGGTGTTCCAGGACGATCCCGCCGTGGCCCTGCACGATGCCCTTGGGCAGCCCGGTGGTGCCCGAGGAGTAGAGCACCCACAGCGGGTGGTCGAAGTCCACCGCCTCGAACGCCAGCGGCGCACCGGAGTGCGTGGCGAGCAGCTCGGCCCACCGTCGCGGGGGCACGACCTGCCCGCAGGGCACCCCCGGCGGTCGGACGTCGAAGGACGCACCCCCGTAGCGGTAGCTGTCCACCGTGATCAGCACGGTGGGGGCCAGCGGGGTGAACCGGTCGGCAACCGCCCGGGTCCCGAACTCGGGCGAGCAGGACGACCAGATGGCACCCAGGCTGGCGGTGGCGAGAAAGGCCACCAAGGTGTCCGGCGAGTTCGGCGCCAGCGCCGCCACCCGGTCCCCCCGGCGCACGCCGAGCGAGGCTAGCGCCGCGCGTGCCGCACCCACCCGCTGCCGGAGCAGCCCGAAGCTGAGCTGATCCCGAAAACCATCCTCGCGACGGAAGATCACCGCCAGGTCGTCGTCGCCCTTGCCAGGGCCGGCGGCCAGGGCATGCTCGGCGTAGTTCAGCGTCGCGCCCGGAAACCACCGCGCCCCGGGCATCGATTCGCCGGTGAGCACCCGCGTGGGCCCAGTGTGGAAACGGACCCCGGCGAACTCGGCGAACGCCCCCCAGAACCCCTCCAGATCGGCCACCGACCAGCGCCACAGCGCGGGGTAGTCGGCCAGGACAACCCCCCGGGTGGTGGCCAACCACTCTCGAAAGGCCACTATCTGTGAGCGGGCGAGCGTACCTGGGTCAGGCTGCCAGAGAATCCGGGGTTCGCTCATGTCCCGTTTGTAGCGCACCTTAGCGCAGGTGGCTGCCAAACCAGTTGAGCGTGCGCGCCCAGGCCTCCGGCGCGAGGGACCGGTCGGTGTCGAAGCGACAGTGCACCAGGTCGGTGGCTACCTGGGCGGAATGAGCGGCATCCCGCAGCTTGTGCACCTCTTCCTCGGGTACCTCACCACCCTGGTCGTAGATGCCCAGCCACGGGCAGCGCAGCTGCGGCGCGACGTCCGCCAGTGCCGGCAAGGTCGCCGCCACGGGCACCACCACGCCGATCCCGCCGATGGTCACCGCGGCCCCGAGATCGCACTGGGTAGCGACGATGAGCGCCACGGTGCCGCCCAGCCCGAAGCCCACCATGCCGATCCGGTCGGCGCTCACCCCACGCCGCGCCAACCAGTCGAAGGCGGCGCCGGTGTCGGCGCGCACGGACTCCGCGGTCAACCGCTCGACCTGGCTGCGTACGGTGTCGGCGTCCCTAGGCAGCTCACCGGCACCGTCCCGGTGGTAGAGGTACGGGACCACGGCCAGCCAGCCCTCACCGGCCAGCCCTGCGGCGAGCTTCCAGACGGCGTCGGTAACGCCACGGGCCTCAGGCCCGACGACGATGCCGCCGCGTACCGCGGATTCCGGGGCGGCGACGGCCAGGGCCAACCTGGTACCGTCGGCCAAGAGGATCTGCTCAAGGCTACGTTGCGTCATGGACCCACCATTCGTCGGCGGTGAACCCCCAGGGTGAGCGGGAAGCGTACCGGTTCAACAGCGATAACTTTGAAAATTCACCTGTTCGAGCAGCTACTGGGGCGGGCGCTGGCGTGGCATCCGCTGCGGAGGAGACGCGATGACCGCTCGCCTACGGGCTGACCTCAGCTCGTTGCCGTACTACGTCCCTGGTCGTAGCCTTCCGGGAGCGGTGAAACTGGCCAGTAACGAGGTGCCCGCAGGCCCGCTGCCCAGCGTCATCGTCGCGATCTCCGACGCCGCCGCGGGACTCAACCGCTACCCGGATAACCGGGCCACCGCGCTGGGTGAGCGCCTCGCGCTCGAGCTGGATGTGACGCCCTCCCAGCTCGCCCTTGGCTGCGGGTCCTCGATGTTGTGCCTGCAGCTGGTACAGGCCACCTGCGGGCCGGCTGATGAGGTGCTCTTCGCCTGGCGCTCGTTTGAGGCTTACCCGATCTTCACCCAGATCTGCGGGGTCCGGCAGCGCACGGTGCCCTTGCGCGCCGATGCCCGCCACGACCTCACGGCGATGCTCAGCGCGATCACTCCGGCGACCCGGCTGGTCTTTGTCTGCAATCCCAACAACCCCACCGGCACGGCCGTGCGGGCCGAGGAGCTGGTCGCGTTCCTCGACGCGGTACCCGACGGTGTCCTGGTCGCGCTCGACGAGGCCTACCACGAGTTCGTCACCGATCCCGCGGTGGGCGACGGCATGGCACTGTTTCGCCGCTGGGACAACCTCGCGGTGCTGCGGACCTTCTCCAAGGCCTACGGGCTAGCTGGCCTGCGAGTCGGGTACTGCGTGGCGCACGAGCCAGTGGTCAACGCCCTGCATCGGGTGTTCGTGCCGTTCAGCGTCAACTCGCTGGCCCAGGTCGCCGCCCTGGCCAGCCTCGAGGTCAAGGATGAGTTGCTGGCCCGCTGCCGGGCAGTGGCCGCCGAGCGGGACCGGGTCCGTGCCGAGCTGCTCGCGATGGGCTATCCGGTACCGGACTCGCAGGCCAACTTCGTCTGGTTGCCGCTGGGGGAGCAGACCACCGCCTTCACCGAGCACTGCCTCCAGCACAAGATCGTGATCCGCCCGTTCTCCGGCGAGGGCGCCCGCATCACCATCGGCGAGGCTAGCGAGAACGACGCGCTGCTGGCTGTGGCCCGGGCGTGGCCCGGGAGTGGAGGGACTCACCCCCCGATGTAGCTCATCTCGACCTTTGGCAGGCCGAGAGTTACGGTGGTGCGTTCGGCTGAGTAGCGGTCCGTTCGGCCCTGCCAGATGCCGGTGATCCGCTCTTCGATCTCGGCATCGCTGGCACCGCCGCGCAGGAGCGCCCGCAGGTCATGGCCGAGATTGGAAAACAGGCAGGTGTACAGCTCACCCTTGGCCGACAGCCGGGCCCGGGTGCACGTGCCGCAGAACGGCTGGGTGATGGAGGTGATCACGCCGACCTCACCAGCCCCGTCGAGGTAGCGGTACCGGGTAGCCACCTCGCCGACGTAGGTGGGATCCGCGGGCTGCAGGGGCCACACGGCGTTGATCGCCTCGACGATCTCCGTCGCCGGGACGACCTCGTCCATCCGCCAGCCGTTGGCGTTGCCGACGTCCATGAACTCGATGAAGCGCACGATGTAGCCGTGCTGGCGTCCGAAGGCGGCGAGATCGAGAATGTCCTGCCCGTCGTTCACCCCGCGCTTGACCACCGTGTTGATCTTCACTGGGGTCAGGCCGGCGTCCGCGGCGGCGGCGATCCCCTCCACGACCCGGGAAACGGGGATCTTCACGTCGCTCATCGCCCGGAACGTCTGCGCATCGAGGGAGTCCAGGCTCACGGTCACCCGGGTGAGCCCGGCGTCGTGCAGCGCGGCCGCCTTGCCGGCCAGCAGCGACCCGTTCGTGGTCAGGGCCACCTCGTCCACGCCCTCGATGGCGACAAGCTGTTCGACAAGCCATTCAATGCCGTGCCGGAGCAAGGGCTCACCACCGGTGAGTCGCACTTTCCGCACACCCAAGCCGGCGAATACCCGTGCCAACCGAGCGATCTCCTCGAACGTGAGCAGCTCCGCGGACTTCATGAATGGGTAGTCGGTGCCGAAGACGTCGCGCGGCATGCAGTAGCAGCAGCGGAAGTTGCATCGGTCGGTGACCGAGATCCGCAGATCCCGCAGCTCGCGCCGGAACTGGTCGTTGAGGGTGGTCATAGCGTCCATTCGAGGTGAGTACCCCGTTCGTCCTCTCAATTCGTTGGTACGGCTGCGCTGGTTCGCCATCTCAGTCCAACGTAACCGGACCGTGCAGCATTCCTCTGCTACAGCACGTCAGGCCAGCACGTCAGACCACCACTCTTTAACCACTCTTTCGAGTGTCGATATCCGCATTTGCGCCGCTGAACCACTCTTTTGTTCCGCAATCGAGCCAGATTACGGCCGATAACGTGGTGAATTCCGCGTTGTCAGCAGCTGGCGGGCACCCTAAGGGAGATCGTGGTGCCGGTGCCCGGGATGACGTCCGCGACCAAGCCGTAGCGCTCACCGAACATCTCCCGCAGCTGGTTGTCGATCGTACGGAGGGTAGCCGGCAGCTCAGCGTCCCCCTCGCCGGGTCCATCGTCCTGCACGGTGATCAGGCAGTCGGGGCCCTCGAGGCGAGCCGAGAGCGTGACGGTGCCCCCGAGCTGCTTGGGCTCGATGCCGTTGCGAACCGCGTTGTCCACCAGCTGCTGCAGCGCCAGGAAGGGCAGCGCGACCGGCAGCGCGCCGGGCACTACCTGCAGCTGCACCTGAAGCCGGGCACCGAAGCGGGCCTGTTGCAGCGTCAGGTAACGCTCGATGTTTTCCAGCTCCGCATCCAGCGTGGTCTGCGTGGCAGAGCGCAGCGAGTACCGGGCGAACTCGGCAAAGACGATCAGCAGGTCACGGGCTCGGGATGGGTTGGTGCTGACCAGGGCGACGATGGTGCTGATCGTGTTGTGCACAAAGTGCGGGGAGATCTGGTCCCGCAGGGTGCGTAGTTCAATGCGGACTTGCGCGACGGCGCTCTCCAGCTCGGCGATCAAGGGCTGGTCAGAGTCCTGCTGGCCGCTTTCCCGCGCGCACAGGACGACCGGTGCCTGGATGCTCGCCACATGCTTGGCCGGGCGCAGACCACGCCAGGTGGGGTGCGCGAGCCGGCCGCGAGCGGTCCATTGCCGGTAGGACACCTCACCCAGCAGGGTCGGAGCCACCCAGTGCACCACCCGACCGGATTCGGGCGCCACCTCATCGGCGAAGGGGCTGACCGGCACGGCCAGTTCGGTCAACCGACCGTACAGCTCCTGGCGGGTCGTGTCGCTGAAACCGGTACCGACCTGGCCCACGTAGCGCAGCCCTTCTGCGGTCGGCACCCCCACCAGCAGCGCGCCGACGGTGGCGGCGGCCCGGCGTTCGGGAACCCACCCACCGATGATCACTTCTTGGGTCTGCCGCAGCGTGGTCTGCACCCAGCTGTGGGAACGGCCGGGCTGGTAGGTCGAGTCGACGCGCTTGGCGATCACGCCGGGCAAGCCGTGCCCGGCGGCGGTCTGCAGCACCACCTCACCGGGGGTGTTCAGGAAGCAGGGCGGTGCCACGATCGGTCCCCCGGTGAGTTCCAGTTCGGCCAGCAGCTCCCGGCGGCGCTGGTAGGGCAGCTCGGTCGTGGAGGTGCCATCCAAGCTCAGCAGATCGAACACGTAGTAGCTCACCGGTATCCGGCGCAGCATCACCGAGGTGGGGCGGTGCAGGTTCATCCGCCGCGCGAGCCGCGTGAGGCTGGGCCGTCCGCAGGAGTCCAGGGCGACGATCTTGCCGTCCAGCAGCACCCGGTGTCGCCCAGCGAGTGCGGTGAGCTCGGGGTAGGCGGCGCTGATGCTGCGGTGGCTGCCGCTGAACAGGCTCACCCGCTCCGGTGCCGCGCTGGCCAGGCAGCGGATCCCGTCCCATCTGAACTCGAAGGCCCAACCCGGCCCGCCCGGCAGCGGCCCTGCTACCGGCAGCATCGGAGCCACCAGAGGCGGGATCGTCGTCACCGGAGGAGCGAGCGCACTCACCGGGGCCGGCGAGTGCGCTTGGTGGAAGGGCTGGGTGAGGTGCGCTGGGTGGGCACGTCCACCGACTCGCTGCGGGCGGCCTGGGCGGCTTCGACCGAAGCTTGCAGGGCGGTGATCAGGTCCAACGGGGGGGTGGGCTCGGCGGGCGCCGGCTGGGCGGCGACGTCTCTGCCGGCGGTCTTGGCCTCGATGACCGACAGCAGCGCCTCGCGGTACCCGTCGTGGTAGGTCTCGGGGGCAAAGTCACTGGCCATCGCCTCAATGAGGGTGTTGGCCATCCTCAGCTCCGTGTCGCTGACCGAGACCTCCCGCTCCAACACGTCGAACTGGGCCGTGCGGACCTCATCCGGCCAGACCATCGTCTGCAGCGCCAGAGCATCCCTCCGCGGCCGCAGCACGGCCAGCGACTCCTTGTTGCGCACCGCGACCTTGGCCAGGCCCACCCGCTTGGTGCGCTCCAGCGCGGCTCGGAGCAGTTCGTAGGGCTTGCGCCCGGCCGCCTCGGGTTCCAGGTAGTACCCGCGAGCCAGCGCGAGCGGATCGATCTGGCCGGCAGGCACGAAGGCGACCAGTTCCACGGTCTTGGTGGTGGGCAGCGGCAGGTTCGCGAAATCCTCGTCGGTCAGCATCACCGTCTCGCCGGAGGGCAGCTCGAAGCTCTTGGCGAGATCGGTGTAGGCGACCTCCTTGCCGCACACCGTGCACACCCGGTGGTAGCGCACCCGCCCGGCGTCCTCGTCGTGCACCTGATGGAAGGACACGTCGCGGTCCTCGATGGCCGAATACAACCGGATCGGGATGCTGACCATCCCGAAGGCCAGGGTGCCCTTCCATATCGCCTGCATCACACCACACTGCGACACTCCGAGCCGCGTGTCCACCCCCCAGCGCCGAGAAACGGCGTACCGTGAGGTCGTTTAGCAGGCGAGGAAGGCGCGCTATGGTCGGTATCATCGTTGCGGCGCTGATTGTGATCGTGGCTACGGGGGCGTTGTGGCTGATGTCGGGGGTCCGGGTCGTCAGCCAGTTCGAGCGGGGTGTGGTGTTCCGGTTCGGGCGGGTGAGCCCGACACCTCGGTCGCCGGGGTTGACCTGGGTCACGCCGGGGGTGGAGAAACTCCGCAAGGTCAATATGCAGATCATCACCATGCCGGTGCCCGCGCAGGACGGCATCACCCGGGACAACGTGTCGGTGCGGGTGGACGCGGTGGTCTACTTCAGGGTCCTCGACCCGGTTAAGGTCGTGGTCGACGTGCAGGACTACCTGCAGGCCGTCTCGCAGGTCGCGCAGACCTCACTGCGTTCCGTCATCGGCAAGAGCGACCTGGATGACCTGCTGTCCAACCGGGAGCGGCTCAATGAGGGCTTGGAACTCATGATCGACAGCCCCGCGCTGGGCTGGGGCCTGCAGATCGACCGGGTGGAGATCAAGGACGTCGCGCTGCCGGAGTCGATGAAACGGTCGATGTCGCGCCAGGCGGAGGCCGAACGCGAGCGGCGGGCCCGGGTGATCAGCGCCGATGGTGAGCTGCAAGCGTCGGAGAAGCTGTCCCAAGCCGCTGCGGTAATGGCGGAGACCCCGGCGGCCCTGCAGCTGCGGATGCTGGAGACCATCATGCAGGTCGCCTCGGAGAAGAACTCCATGCTGATCGTCCCCTTCCCGGTCGAGCTGCTCCGCTTCCTCGACGCGGCGGCCTCCCGCAGCCCTGACTCCCGCGGCCCCGACCCGCCCATTACCGCACAGTGACCGCCACCACACCGGTGGTGGTGCCCAGGTAGACGTGGGCGCCGGAGAGGGTGGGGGAGACGAAACGCGGCAGCGCGCCGACGTCGATCTGCTGGCGGGGGGCGCCGGTCGCCGGGTCGAGCGCGTAGAGCACGCCACCCTGGGTGTCGGCCACCCAAACCGCGCCGCCGCCGACGACCGGGGAGCCGTCGGCCGGTACCGGTGCCTTCCAGCGCACCCGCATGCTGCCGGCTGGGTCGACGTCTAGGGCGAGGGTGCCCTCGGGGCAGGGGAGATAGACCGTGGAGCCAGCCACCGCGCTGCCGCCGAACGCCGGGCAGAGCGGTTGACTGGTGAGCTGGCCGCCGATACCGCCGAGCCGGGCGGCGTCCAGCAGGTAGCCGGTACCGCGCTTGCCGACGGCGAGCACCCTGTTGTCGATCAGCGCTGGGCCCATCGACCCGAGGTCGAGGTCGTTTTCGTTGTCGGTGATCCACTGCCGGGGGCTGAAGCTGTCCGCCAGGGTCAACGCCGGGGTCAGCGCGAGGACCGAGTCGCTGTGGTCGTAGTTCTGGGTCGACTCGCCGTTACCCACTGAGTACAGCAACTGTCCGTGGTGGACGACGGCGCCGCCCGGTGCCCAGATCCCGCCTTCCCGGGGGGTCGGCACGGCGTAGCTGCGCAGCCCTCCGGTGCCGGTGGTCGGTGCGGCGACCACCGAGCCGATGTAGTTGGCACAGTCGCCGTTCAGACCGCCGTAGGCGACGTACACCCAGCCGTCGAGCACCGTCAGCGCGGCGCGTTGCTGGTGGGCGACCTCGTCGCCCCTCGGTGGCGGCAGCGCTCGGCGCAGCCCCACCGCGCCGCTGGCCAGGTCCACACCGGCCAGGGTGTGCCGACCGCCGGCCGTCTCGGCGACGACGAAGACCAGCCCACTACTCTGGTCATAGGCTGGCGTGCCAGTGATCCCCAGCGGATCGATGTCGCCGCAGGGCAGCTCCGATCCAGGTGCGGGACTGCCCAGCGAGGCCGACCACAGCACGTGCCCGTCCCCGGCGGCCAGCGCGTAGACCGTGTTGTGCTCGGTCGCCGCGATCACCTTGTCGCCGATCACCAGCGGCTGGCCGTACACCGCGCCGTCCAACCGGGCCTGCCACGCGCGGTGCAGCGTTCCCAGCGGGGCGAGCTGACCGGCGACGCCGGTACGAGCATTGTCGTGGTGGTAGGTCGGCCAGTCGGCGGGACCGACCACGGTCGGCGCGCCCTCCGCCGGGGGTCGGGCACTGCTCATCGGTGGTGGCGCCGGGGGCAGGGCAGGGGCCGAGCACCCGGCCACGGTGGCAAGCACAACGACGGCGATGGCAGCTCTCATGGTGCCCAGTCTGGATCATGCCGGATGACGTTCCGCGAGGGGGCTCGCGCCAGCTGAACGAGGGACAGACCCGATCTTGGGTGCTCCCAATGCGGCAACAAGAGAGTCGATCACAGACTGCGAGATCTACGAGACATGTCCCAGTTCGGACGCGGTTCCGCGGAACCGTCCAGCCATACCGGGCGCTAGGTCAGCTGGTCGAGGCTAATCTTGAGTCCATATGGCTCGCCGGTGATGAACTCGCCAGTGACGGCGCCAGCGTCCTGATAGCCGAACTCGCCAGCGAGATGGCAGGCCAGCAGGGTCACCGGCGGGCCAAGATCGACGATCCAGTAGTGCGGGATGTCGGCGTCGGCGTACTCAGCACGCTTGATGACATGGTCCATCCGCCGGGAGCCGACCGAGACGATCTCGACCACGAGGCGCACCTCGCAGGCGCGCAGCAGCCCGCCCTCGGCGTCAACCCGGTCGACCGCCGTCCGGTCGACAATGATCAGGTTTGGCCGGCGGGAGACGCCGGGTTGGTCGGCAGGGGCGAGCTGCAGATCGATATCAACGTCCTGGATCACCCGCAGGTGAGGCGGCAGTTGCGGCTTAATCTGATCGCGCAGCTCTCCAGAGGCAATCATGTGGCGCGGCGTCGGGCTCGGCGACATGACGAGACTGCCCTCCTGGAGCTCCCAGCGGTAACGGTCGTCCTCACCAAGGGCGGCATACTCCGCAACGGTCAGCAGCTGGCCGAACGGCTCAGGAAGGGCGGTCACAACGACTCCTCGTGTCGCCCGCAAGTATCCCACGAGCGCCCGACGAAGCCATCCGGTGCAAGTGCGCTGCCGTAGGGTGCATGACAAGTGTGGCAGGGAGGTAGGCGTCCTCATGCCTGTCGGTGAGAGGAGCGGGTCATGTGCTCGGGCGGTCCTGCTCGGTGCGCTGATCCGCACGTTGCGGCAGTCGTTGGGCGCCTCGCAGTCCCGGCTCGCCGCTGAGTTGTCGTACTCACCTTCAGATGCACCGAGGCTTGATGCTTGTCCGCGCCGGAGACCGTGAGGGCGGAGTCGCCCAGGCGCGCGCGGCGCTTGACGCGCTCCCGGCAGACAAGCACTCTCTCACACTGCGGATGCTGATGACGGAGATCGAACGTTCCTGACCGCGCGGCCACTAGACACGGGGTGATGAGTGGCCCTGGTTGGCTGGTCAGCGGCCTCGCCACGCGAGGGGGGAGGTGTGCAGGGCGGCGGTGGCGATACGGCGTGCGGTGTCGGTGCGCAGGCTGGTGCGCGTGGAGTCGATCCAGCCCTGCACCCTGGTGTAGCCGGCATGCTGGTACTCGATCGCTTGGAGGAGGCATTCGAGCTTGTCGGCGTCTTTGGCGCAGCGTGCTTCGGAAGTCTGCTGTGCTTCGTACTCGGCGACGGCGTCCTGCACGGTCTTGCGAGCGGTGTCGGGCAACGTGGCGGTCTGGTCAGCGGTGATCACTTCGGGCGAACATTGCTCCAGGTAGGGGCGGGCGGTGTGCGGGAGGTCACCGGTGCGGGTCTCCTGCGAGTCGTGCCAGATGGCCAGCAGCGCCGCCCGAGCCGGCTCGGCACCCTCGATCGCGGCGATAAGCGCGGCAAGCTGAGCGACCCGCAAGCTGTGCTCCGCGACCGACTCCGGGTCCCGGACCCCGGCATGCCACCAGCCAGCCCGCCGGATCCGCTTGAGCACGCCCAGCTCAAACGCGAAACTCGCCACGGCGACAGCGTGATTCTCGTCTGGATCCTCCACGACGGTGACCCTCCCTACCGATCCGCCAGACGGACGGCGTAGCCGATGTCGGACAACTCCCGTCGCGCCTCGGGGCTCAGATCGTGATCCGCAGCCATCTGTTCCACCGCACTGGCCACCGAGGATCTCAGGCCGGAATGGCTGCTGAGCAGGCCGGGATGGGCAAGCAGCAGCGCCCACACCGCGTGGATGCGGAGTTCGGCGTGGCCGCAGCCGGGATCCAGACGGTCCACAAGGTGCCTCAGGAGTCGGGTTCCGTTCCAGTCTCGTGGGTCGACGCGGACGATGAACTTGTGATCGACCTGGACATTCCCGATCTCGCCCACCCAGTAGGCCCAGTAGTTGAGGTTCGCTTGCTCCAGTTGGTCGGTGGTCAGGGCGTGCCGCAGGAATGCCCGCAACGGGTCGCGATCGCCACCCTGGGCGACTCCGCTAGCGGAGTCCCGGAGGGCCACCCAGGACGGAACGTGATCGGTGCGCCAGGCGGTGCGCAGGGTGCGCCGCCGCTCGGTGCGCAGCCAGTCGGCCGTGTCCGCTCGGGTGTCGAAACTGAGCAGGTAGATTGCCTGGCGATGGGCCAGCGCGGTGTCGTCCTGGGGTTTTGTGTCCGCGGTCACCAGGAGGTGATCGAAAAAGCGGGTCCGCTCCTCCTGGGTGAGCGTCGGCTGGTCGGGGACCGGGCCCCGTCGTACCCGTGCGGTCACGAGATCTCGCAGCGAGGCGGGGGCTAGCCCGGTGAGCGGCCACGTAATCAGGTTGGTCAGCCGACGCCGGTGGACTGCCACGCCGAGCGGGTGCTCATCGGCCGTGACGGGGTGGCCGCCAGCCCGCACCACGTGAGTGATGACTAGGTCAGCCTGGATGGCGTCCTCCAGCATCGCGAGCAAGCCAGGCTGCGCAGCGTATCGCACCAGCCGCGATCGCAACCAAGCCAAATCTGCAGCGCGCAGGGCTGTCAGCGGCCGGCGACCGCTCTCCCAACCCTGCACGCTCGCCACGTCCACACCAAGTCTCTCAGCCAGCTGAACCTGCGTGAGGCCAGCCGATTCCCGGATCAGCTTCAGCAGGAAGCCTGACACCGCGCCGAGGCACCGCGGCAAGCCCTGACCGCTACGCAACGTTCCTCGACTGCTGACCATCGGATATCCCCATTCACCGTTTCTGAGCTGCGAATACTCGTACTGGCAGCCAGTCCCTCCCGGAGACTTGCCACCCTACCCTTACCCCAGTCAAGCGGTCACACACCACGACCTACCGCGAGATAGGCCACCGAGGAGACGGGAACCGTGACGACCAACGCGAGCCCGAACTTCTCCCCACATCAGCCTGACGTCGCCCTCCTCGTACTCCCGGAAGCCGCACTGGCTTGCCACTGGGCGGCGGTGTTCGTGGCTGACCGACCGCGCACGATCACGATCCTGTGGGATGGATGGCCGGGCGCCTGAGCAAGAAAGAGACGTGCGGAATTCTTTTTCACACGATCAAGAAAGGGGATCGCGATGGACTGGGACGGCTACCATGCCCACGGCCCGGATAGGCGCCGTCGTAAGGCGTTACCGGCGACGTGTTCGTTGCATCGGGGTCCGATCGGTTTCGCCAACCTCCTGGTGAGCATGCAGGGCGGATCAGTTGTTTTTGATCCTCACGTCACGGGCGCCTGCCTGACCGTCCTCGACGAGGAGGGTGCTACGACGCTGCGCGACACCCTGACGGAATGGCTGGGCTAAGCGCCCGACACCCGACACGGCCAGACAGAGGAGGTGACCGGCGATGGGGTTACGCAACTGGTTGGCTGGGATAACCCAGCGGCGGCGAGTCCGCATGCAACGAGACCCCCGGTACGTCACACAGCATCTCCCCGCCGAAGCGGGAGCGGGGGTGATGGGCCATGGATGCTACTGATAGCCCGGATGTGGTGATGGCGAAACAACTCGTGGATCAGGCCAAACTGGGTGGCTTTACGTTCCAGCGTACGGCGTCGGGCGTGGATGCTCCGCTGGTGGGATACCGAGTCGGCGATGACTGGATTGACATGATCCACATTGAGGGATTCAGTCGCGACTGCTTCGCCTGGCGAAAGCGGATATCATCACTGATCGTTTCCGAAGATGCACTGATGCAACGTCGGGTGGAGGGCGGCGCACTCGATGTGCTCAACGAGGTGCTGACCTGGGAACCAGGATCATGACCATCAAGGCCGGTCCCCGTCATGGCCGCCCAGGTCACCACGTCACACGTGAACAGGGCTTGACTGAACTCGGTTCCATTTCCTTGCGCGATGTTGTCGGCATCGCCGGGCACACGAGATCACCGAGGAAGATGTGGCCGCCGGGCGCCGCTCCGGTAACCGGCAGTACTGGGCGATCTGCGGCTACCACTTCATGCTGCCCGCACCCCGGGTCGCCATCGCCGCCCCACCCTGTGAGCAGTGCGCCGCGGTGCCGGCAGGCCGGCGCCGGCCATGCTAGCCGGCGCCGAGGTCTCCGAATGGGTTGCGCTACGCCGGGTCAACTCACTACCCGACTAGCGCTGTTTGGCGCTAAGGGCTCCGATCAACGCTGAGATCGTTCGCCGGATGCGGTGCAGTTCACGGCTCTGGGCCTCCGTACCGTAATCACGACAGATCACCGCGTCGCGTGGGCCTAGGCATCCCTCCCTCGCCTAGCTATAGTGCCATCACCTACATGGGGTAATTGCGAGTGTTTCGGCCTGGACCACAGGAGTCGGTGATGAGTGGGGTGCAGCCGCTGACCCAGCGGGTCTTCGCTGCCGCCGCGGTCGCAGTCGGGCTGCTGTCGGCCGGCTGCGGCTCCGTTGGCAGTGCTGGCGCCGTTCCGCAGACCAGGAACTACTTCATCGCCGCCGACGAGGTGGCCTGGAACTACGCGCCGTTGGGCACTAACGTGATCACCGGACAACCGTTCGACGCCACAGCGAACACCTACGTCAAGGCTGGGCCGGACCGGATTGGGGCGACTTACCCGAAATGCCTCTACCACGGCTACACCGACGCCACCTTCACCCACCAGCTCCCGCGGCCGGCCGATGAGCAGTACCTGGGGCTGCTGGGGCCAGTGATCAGGGCACAGGTCGGTGACACGATCAAGGTGACGTTCCGGAATAACTGCTCGTTTCCGGCCAGTGTACACCCGCACGGCGTCTTCTACGACAAGAAAAACGAGGGCGCCCCCTACAACGACGGCGTGCCTGGCCCAGACAAGGCCGGCGACGCGATAGCCCCCCACCAGCAATACGTTTACACCTGGCAGGTACCCGAGCGCGCCGGCCCGGGGCCAATGGACGGCAGTTCGGTGATGTGGATGTACCACTCCCACACCAACGAGGTGTCCGACGTCTACTCCGGCTTGGCGGGACCTATAGAGATCACCGCCCGCGGCAAGGCCCGCCCCGATGGCAGCCCGAATGACGTCGACCGCGAAATCTTTGTGCTGTACGTGGTGATGGACGAAAACTCCTCACACTACCTGGAAGCCGAGCGGACCAAGCTTGCCAAGCCTCCCACCGCCACCGACAAGGGGTTCCAGGACAGCAACAAGATGCACGCGATCAATGGGTTCGTGTACGGCAATGGGCCGATGATGACCATGCGTCTGGGTCAGCGGGTGCGCTGGTATGTGATGAGCATCGGCAACGAGGTGGACGTGCACACGCCGCACTGGCACGGCAACACGGTGATAGCCGCTGGCATGCGTACCGATACCATCAGCCTGCTGCCAGCAGCCATGGTGGTGGCCGACATGGTCCCGGACAATCCGGGGATCTGGCTGTTTCACTGCCATGTCAGCGACCACCTCACTGCCGGCATGCAGGCCCGCTACCAGGTCCTTTCCCGCTCGTAGGGGTTCGCCGCGGGATCAACGACCCGTGCTCGCTCACGGGAGCGTGTCCTCGCGTCGCTGCCGGCGGCGTACCCGGGCCGCAAAGGCATCGATCGCGTCGGCCTCAATATCGGCCAGGGGACGTCCGGCCTGCTGCAAGTCGCGTCCTGAGCCTACCACCTGACCGTAGTTGAGCAGGCTGACGATGATCACCCCGCCAACGGTGTTTCCTGTCGTGGCGGCCAGCAGCCATACCAGGAAGGTGCCCGCCGAGACCTGCCCGGCCAGCACGGCTGATAGCGCCTCGGTGCTGCCTGCGATGCAGTGCGCCAACCCCGCCGCACTCACCACGAAGGTCATCAGGTAGATCAGCGCGATCTGGCCGATAGTGAACCGGCTGGCGGTGACCAACCAGGCCATCAACGCGATGATCCAGCCACCCGCCACGCCCGCCCAGAACAGGTGCGCGAAGCTGCCCTGAACCGTCATGTTCCCGAGGTGGCCCAGGGCGTGGGCGACCTCGGAGGGCACCGCCCCACACTTGATCATAAGCACTGCGAACAGCAGGGCGCCCACCACGTTGGCGATGAACACGACGGCCCACAGGCGCAGGGTGTTGCGCAAATGCCGGCGCCGGTCGAGCACGAGGATCACCGGGAACAGCGTGTTCTCGGTGAACAGTTGGGCGCGACCCACGACCACCACAATGAAACCCAGCGGGTAGAGCAGATCGACGAGCAGCTGATGGCCTACTCCGCCGCCTACTTTGGCGAGGATGGCCGCCGAGCCTAGGCCCGTCAGGCCCATGCCGAGACCAGCTGCCAGCCCCGAGAGCGCAAGCCCTGTCGAGGAGCGCTTGAGCTCGTCCTCTCCGATTCGCACCGCACTGGCATAGATCTCGGCTGCCGTCAGCCGGGAGGTGACAGGCAGGATAACCCGCAGTTCCTTCTCATCGGTCGTACCCACGCGTCCATCATTCATGGCGCGCGGGCGCTGGCGCGTCGTGCTCAGGTCGGATGGGTCAGCTGGTCCGAGGAGGGGACCTGGTCAGGGGCCGGGTCTCCTTCCCGAGCTGAGCCTTGCTGGGCCTGACCGAGAGTGCCGTTGACCTGGTCGAGGTCGCCGCCGCTGACATTACCGGAGCGGACCGAGCCGCTGAGGCGCTGCAGGCTTGCTGCGGCCTGGCTCAACGGAGCGGCCACGGCCCGGCACAGCGTCGGGTCGTCCTCGGCGTCCCGCTTGGCCACCTTCAGCTCGTGCACCGTGAACGCGGTGGCTAGACCCGCCTTAGCCAGGCGGCCCACCCGACCCGGAGTGCCCGAGGAGAGCTCGCCGGATTTGAACGGTCGGTAGATGAAGTGGTGAAACGCGCCGAATCCCAGCCCCGCGTGGGCGGCGAACTTGGTCTTGTCGAAATGCCCGCTCGGTGTCTGGGGGCAGGCCGCCGACCCCGCAGAACCCAGCGGTGGGGCAGCGGCGTGTCCGCCGCACCCCCCCAGCACCAGCGTCAGGGCACAGAGCCCGACCAGCACAGCATAAGGCTTACGTTGTGTCCAGAATCCTCCACCCATAGGCACGTATTCTCCCAGAAGCGCAGCCATGGCGGCAGTGACACTGATGGGTGTCAGTAGCGGACGCCGATGCGGCGCCAGCGGCGCCCGCTGGTGCCCGGTTCGGTGGGGTGGGTGGGGACCCGGGTGCGGTAGACGATGAACGGTCGCCACAGGTACCACAGCGGGTAGCTCCAGGCGTGCACCAGCCGGGTGAACGGCCACACCCCGAGGATCACCCAGGCAGCGGTGGCGTGGACCTGGTAGATCAGCGGGGCGTGCGTGATGGCGGCGACATCGGGATCACCGACGAACAGCCCGCGGAACCACAGCGCCACGCTCTCCCGGTAGTCGTAGCCGCCGCCGAGCAGGTTGATCCCCACGGTGGGGATGATGCCCAGCGTGATCACGATCCCCAGCAGCCCGAGCGCGACCCAGTCGACCGGGCTGGTGGTGGCCCGCACCCGGGGAATGAGGGTGCGCCGGTAGGACAGCATGGCCACACCGATGATCACACCAACCGCCGCGAGGGTACCCGCGCCAGCGGAAAACCACCGATAGATGGCGTCGGGGATGCCCAACCAGTTCGTGAACGACTCCGGGATGAGAATGCCGACCACGTGCCCGCCGATCGCCGCGAAGGTGGCGTAGTGAAACAGCGGGCTACCCCATTTCAGCAGCACGCGCTCCTGCAGTTCGGTGGAGCGGCTGGTCCAGCCGAACTGGTCGTAGCGCCAACGCCACACGTGACCGACGACGAAAACGGACAGGGCAATGTAGGGCAGGATCACCCACCACCACAGATCCCACCAACTCAGCCTCATCGGCGTTCTCCTGTGACGTAGTCCGGCGGGGCAAACGGCTCCAGGCCGACCTCCTCAGTGGGCGGCCCTTCAGCGGCCAGGCGGCGCAGCTCGGTGAGGTGTCGGGGGGCCAGCGCGGGAAGCTGGCCGCAGAGCACGTCCAGGAGATGACGGTAGGGGCTGGCCACCTCGTGCAGCGCCCGGGCCAGCAGTTCCAGACCAGCCTGGCACTGGATGAGAACACGGGTACCAGCGTCGGGTGCTAACGCGGCGAACTCCAGGATCAATGGCAGAAAGTCCGGCAGCTCGCGCTCGGGTGGCGGGTATCCGGCACTGCGGTAGGTGTGTTTGAGGACCAGCAGCGCCATGCCACGGGCCCGGGTGTCGCCGTGGCGGTAGTAGGTCAGGTACAGGCTGCGGCGGCGGGTGTGGTCGAAGGTGCTCACGTAGTGCGCGGCGGCCTCGGTGCTGCCCACCGCGCCCAGCCAGTCCACGACCTGCGCCAGGCGCTCTCGCGCCCGGGAGCTACTGACCGCGGGCAGTGCGGCGGCCACGTCGTCCAGGTAGGCCAACACCTGGTCATCCGGGTAGCGCAACAGAATCGAGGTGATCTTGTACAGGAGGGCCGGGTCAGCGAGGCGGGAGGCACGGCGCCAGCTCATCGGCCGGTTTCCTCACCGAACAGGTTGGGGGCCGGAGACGATCCGTTCCAGCCCAACAGGTTGAAGCGCACCCGGCCGTTGTTGTCCCGGAACTGGCTGCCACCGCCTGTGGTAAGGGGACTTGGGGTAGGGACCACACCCGCGAGGGTGTCGTGGAAGTGCTCGGCGCCATCGGCGCCAGAGCCGGGGTAGCCGACGGCGCAATGTTGCGCCTGCAGCCGACCGGTGTCCTCGGCGTGCACCCGCGGAATGACGTAGCGCTCGTCGTACTTGGCGATCGCCAGGATCCGGTAGAGGTCCTCGACGTCCTCGGCGGTCATGTCCACCGAGGCCAACAGGTCCGCATCCACCGGGTCACCCAACTGCTGGCGACGCATGTGGGTGCGCAGCACGGTGAGCTTGCGCAGCACGCGTTCGACCACACCGACCTCCCCAGCGGTGAACAGGTTGGCCAGGTAAGCCAGCGGGATGCGCAGGGATTCGATCGCGGCGAACACTCGGTCCGGGTCGTCGTCGTGGTAGCCGGTGGCGTGCACGGCGTCGGTCACCGGGGACAGCGGCGGGACGTACCAGACCATCGGCAGGGTGCGGTATTCCGGGTGCAGCGGCAACGCGACCCGGTGCCGCTTGATCAGCGCGTAGACCGGGGAGCGCTGGGCGGCCTGGATCCAGTCATGCGCGATCCCGGCGCGCTCGGCCTCGGCCTGCACCTGGGGGTCCGCGGGGTCCAGGAACACCGACAGCTGGGCCTCGTACAGGTCCTGGACGTTGGGGGCGGAGGCTGCGGGCAGGACGGCCTCGGCGTCATAGAGCATGACGCCGAGGTGGCGTATCCGGCCCACACAGGTCTCCGAGCAGATGGTGGGCTGACCGCTTTCGATGCGGGGATAGCAGAACGTGCACTTCTCGGCTTTCCCGGTGCGATGGTTGAAGTACACCTTCTTGTACGGGCAGCCAGACACGCAGAACCGCCAACCGCGGCACCGGTCCTGGTCGACCAGGACGATGCCGTCCTCGGCTCGTTTGTACATCGCGCCGGACGGGCAGGAGGCCACGCAACTGGGGTTGAGGCAGTGCTCGCAAATGCGGGGCAGGTAGAACATGAATGCCTGCTCGAACTCCATCCGCACGTGCTCGGCCAGACCCTGCAGGTTCGGGTCGGCGCTGGCGTGCTCGGGCGCGCCGGCCAAATCGTCGTCCCAGTTCGGACCCCGGGTCAGCGTCATGTCCCGGCCGGTCAGTTGGGATTTCGGATGGGCGCTGGGAAAGGAGTCGGACAACGGTGCGGTGGTGAGGTGCTCGTAGTCGTAGGTCCAGGGCTCGTAGAAGTCATCCAGCGAGGGCAGGTCGGGGTTGTAGAAGATGGTGAGCAGTTTGCGTAGCCGGCTGCCGGCCTTCAGCTTCAGTTTGCCCCGCCGGTTCAGGGTCCAGCCGCCCTTCCAGTGTTGCTGGTCCTCGTAGCGGTGCGGGTAGCCCACACCGGGTTTGGTCTCGACGTTGTTGAACCACATGTAGTCGCTACCCGGCCGGCTAGTCCAGGTCTGCTTGCACGTCACCGAGCAGGTATGGCAGCCAATGCACTTGTCGAGGTTCATCACCATTGCCACTTGCGCCATAACCCGCATCAGAACTGCACCTCCTGACTACGCCGCCGGATCACGGTGATCTCATCGCGCTGGCTGCCGCTGGGGCCGATGTAGTTGAAGCCGTAGGAGAACTGGGCATACCCGCCGATGAGGTGGGTCGGCTTGATGACCAACCGGGTGAGCGAGTTGTCCGCGCCGCCGTGGTGGCCGGAGATCTCGGTGCGCGGCACGTTCAGATGCCGATCCATGGTGTGGTACATGAACACGGTGCCCTCGGGCATGCGGTGGGTGACCACCGCGCGGCAGGCCACCACGCCGTTGCGGTTGTACGCCTCGATCCAGTCGTTGTCGGCCACGCCGATCTTCGCCGCGTCGGCCGGGCTCATCCAGATCACCGGTCCGCCGCGAAACAGCGTGAGCATGCGCAGGTTCTCCTGGTACTCGGAGTGAATGGACCACTTCGAGTGCGGGGTCAAATAGCGCACCACCACTTCCGCTCGACCGTCGGGTCGGGTCGGATCACCGAACTGGGCGAGCATGTTCAACGGCGGCCGGTAGGTCGGCAACTGCTCCCCGAACTCCGCCATCCAGTCGTGGTCGAGGAAGAAGTGCTGCCGCCCGGTCAGCGTGTGCCAGGGCTTGAGCCGCTCCACGTTGATGGTGAACGCCGAGTACCGGCGACCACCGTTCTCCGAGCCCGACCACTCTGGGGAGGTGAGGACGGCGCGCGGCTGGACCTGAGTGTCGGTGAAGGTGATCCGGTCGTCGGCACGGTCGTGGGCCAGGTCGGCCAGCTCCATCCCGGTCTGGCCCTCCAGCACCTGGAACGCCGCAAGGGCGATCCGCCCGTTGGTGGTGCCCGACAGGGCCAGAATCGCCTCACAGAACTGCTCGTCGCGGGCGATGGTGGGCCGGCCAGCGGCCACACCGGAGTGCACGGTCCCGTTGCGGTGGCGCAGATAGTCGATCTCCGTAGTCGGCACCCACGTCATGCCCTTGGTGCTGGTGCCCAGGGTGTCTAGCAGCGGGCCGACCGCGGCCAGCTTCTCGGCCACCGCGGCGTAGTCGCGCTCCACGACGATCAGCTTCGGCATGGTCTTGCCCGGGATCGGCTCGCACTCACCGGCCAACCAGTCGGCCACCCGCCCGCGCGGTTGGGCCAGCTCGTCGGGGGTGTCATGGGCCAGGGGCGCGGCGATCACGTCGCGACGGGTGCCCAGGTGCGTGGCGGCCAGCCGGGAGAACTCCTTGGCGAGGGTGTGGAAGATGTCGAAGTCGGTGCGCGCCTCCCAGGGTGGGGCGATCGCCGGGTTGAACGCGTGCACGAAGGGATGCATGTCCGTGGAGGACAGATCGTATTTCTCATACCAGGTGGCCGCGGGCAGCACGATGTCGGAGAACAGGCAGGTACTGGTCATCCGGAAGTCCACCGCCACCGATAGGTCCAGCTTGCCGACCGGCGCCGGATCCCGCCAGGTCACCTCGGTGGGTCGCAGCTGCGGTGGGGTTTCGGCCGCGGTGACCGCGTCGTCGGTGCCCAGCAGATGGCGCAGCAGGTACTCGTGCCCCTTCATCGAGGAGGCGAACAGGTTGGCCCGCCACACCGTCAACACCCGGGGGAAGTTCGCCGGATCGTCCGGGTCCTGCGCGGCGAAGGCCAGGGCGCCCGCCTTCAGCTGCTCGACCACATACTCCGGCACGTCCCTCCCGGCGCGCTCGGCCTCGTCGCACAGATCCAGGGGGTTGCGGTTGAACGCCGGGTGCGAGGGCATCCATCCCAGCCGCGCGGCCAGCGCGTTGCAGTCCGGCAGGCTGCGCCCGGCCAGGGACCCCGCACCCAGCGGGCTGGCCAGCACGTCGGTGCTGAACGCCTCGTAGCGCCACTGGTCGGTGGCCAGCCACCACAGCGGGGTCCCCACCATGTGCCGGGTCGGGCGCTGCCAGTCCATCCCGAACGCCAGGTGAAACCAGCCGGTCAGCGGCCGCACCTTCTCCTGGCCCACATAGTGGGCCCACCCGCCGCCGTTGACGCCCTGGCAACCGCACAGCTGCACCAGGGACAGGAACGTGCGGTAGACCTGGTCGGAGTGAAACCAGTGGTTGGTGCCCGCCCCCATCGCGATCATCGACCGGCCGCCGGTGCGCTCGGCGTTGCGGGCGAACTCCCGCGCCACCCGTGCCGCCGCCTTCGCCGGCACCGAGGTGATCGCCTCCTGCCAGCCGGGCGTGTAGGGCGCTGCCGCGTCGTCGTAACCACTCGGCCAGTCGCCGGGCAGCCCGTCGCGGGCCACCCCGTACTGGGCCATCACCAGGTCAAACACCGTGGTCACCAGGTGCTCACCGAGGCGGATCGCGGGTACGCCCCGGTGCAGCACGTCGCTTCCGCTGCCCTGTGGGCACTCAGGGCCGAGGAGGTCAAAGCGCGGCAGGTCTACCGGCACCGCTTCGGCGCTGGCGTGCCCGTGCAGGGTCAGCAGCGGGTCGATCTCGCCCAGCCGGAGGTTCCACCGGCCCGGTTGGGTGCCCCAGCGGAAACCCACCGAGCCATCCGGCACCACGGGTCGATCGCTCTCCCCGTCCCATAAGACGGTCTTGAACTCGGCGTGCTCCCTGTCCTGGCCGAGATCGGCCGCGGTCAGGAACTTGCCCGGCACCCAGGCCTCCCCGCGCTCGGTCAGGGTGACCAGGAACGGCAGGTCCGTGTAGGTCTTGACGTAGTGGGTGAAGCGCGGGACCTGCCGGTCGCGGTAGAACTCGGTGAGGATCACCTGCCCCATGGCCATCGCCAGCGCCCCGTCAGTGCCCGGCGCGGCGGCCAACCAGTCGTCGGCGAACTTGGTGTGATCGGAGAAATCCGGGGAGACCACCACCACCTTCTGGCCCCGGTAACGGGCCTCGGTCATGAAATGCGCGTCTGGGGTCCGGGTGATCGGCAGGTTCGTGCCCCACACGATCAGGTAGCCGGCGTTCCACCAGTCCCCGGATTCCGGCACGTCGGTCTGGTCGCCGAAGACCTGCGGCGAGGCCAGCGGCAGGTCGGCGTACCAGTCGTAGAACGAGGAGATGGTGGCGCCGATCATCGACAGGAAACGGGTCCCGATCGCGTAAGAGGTCATCGACATCGCGGGGATCGGGGAGAACCCCACGATCCGGTCAGGGCCGAACTGTTTGGTGGTGTGCACGTAGGCGGCGGCGATCAACTCGGTGACCTCATGCCACGAAGAGCGCACGAACCCGCCCTTGCCGCGGGCCCGCTTGTATGCCTGTGCCCGGTCCTGGTCGTCCACGAGGGACGCCCACGCGTGCACCGGGTCGGCGTGACGGGCCCGGGCCGCCCGCCACAACTCCAGCAACGGAGCGCGGACGTAGGGGTAGCGGACTCGGGTGGGGGAGTAGGTGTACCAGGAGAACGAGGCGCCCCGAGGGCAGCCGCGCGGCTCGTACTCCGGCGAATCCGGCCCCACCGAGGGGTAGTCGGTTGCCTGGGTCTCCCAGGTGATGATCCCGTCCTTGACGAAGACCTTCCACGAACACGAGCCCGTGCAGTTCACCCCGTGCGTGGAGCGGACCTCGCGGTCGTGCCGCCAGCGTTCGCGGTAGAACTCCTCCGCGCCCCGGCCCCCTTCACGGAACAACATGCGTCGGTCGGGTGACTGCTCACCGGGGAAAAAGTGTTGTGCCGAACGCATCAGCCGGTCCACCGCATCCCCGCGATCCGTCATCCCGTTGGCCTCCCGCACCCGGATCTGTCTCTCCGTAACACGCTCACGCCAGTCTGTCGCAGCTACGGGAAGATCGCAGGTGCTCGTGCGCTCTACCGAGTGTTCATCCGGTCACACCAAGCCATCGGGCGGCGCTGATCCCCATGGCCGCCACGGCCAGCAGGGCGATGATCCCGATGAGGCCACCCCCGAGGGCGCGCAGCAGCGGACCGTTGGCGGCCTCGCCCAGCAGGGAGCGCCGGTTGGTGAGCACCAGGATGCAGGTGAGCAGGATCGGGGCGATCACGCCGTTGAGAATCTGAGTCCGGATCAACAGGTCGATCAGGTTGCCGGGGAGCAGCGCGACCACGGCCCCGATCACGATCTGCACGGTGAACAACCACCGGAACAGGGGTGCCTCGCGGAAGGACTTGCCCACCGAGCGCTCGGCACCGATCGCCTCACTCACCACGTAGGCGGTAGACAGTGGCACCACCGCCGCGGCCAGCGCGGAGGCGCCGAGCAGGCCGATGACGAATAGCTCGGCGGCGAAGGGCCCGGCCACCGGACGCAGCGCCTGCCCGGCGTCCTGGGCTGACTGCAGGGGAGCACGGGTGGTGATGGCCGCGGCAGCGGCGATGATGATGAACATGTTGATGACGTTGGCGAAGACAGCGCCCAGGATCGCGTCCACCCGCTGGCGGGGGTAGTCCAGCGGGCGCACGCCTTTGTCCGCGACCGCGCTGGCCACGTAGAACTGGACGTAGGGGCTGATTGTGGCCCCGACCAGCCCCACCGACAGGAGCAGGAACGCCTGGCTGGGCACAAAGCTGGGTAGCAACGTCTGGTGGAGCACCTCTCCCACGTTGGGGTGGGCCAGGATGGCGGCGATCGGGTAGACCAGGAAAATCAGGGCCGCAGTCCGGAAGACGCGCTCGGCGCGCTGGTAGGAGCCGAAGACCACCAGCACCCAGATGATGCCCGCCGCGAGGGGGACCGACACGAACCGGTGCACCCCCACCAGCTCGAAGGAGACGCCGACGCCGGCGAACTCCGAGGCCATCGCCCCCAGGTTGGCCACCAGGAACGCCACCAGCACGATCGCGGTCACCCGCAGCGAGAACTGCTCGCGGAACAGCGAGCCCAGGCCCTCCCCCGTGTAGGAGCCGAGCCGGGCGCACATCTCCTGCACCAGGGCCAGGCACCCGGTGATGAACACCATGAGGAACAGGGTGTGGTAGCCGAACTGGGCACCGGCCGAGGCGTAAGCGGCGATACCACCCGCATCGTTGCCCGCTGCCGCGGCCACCAGCCCCGGACCAGTGATCGCCACCAGGGCCAGCAGGCGCACCCGCCACCCCCGCCGGGCCGTGCGGGTGGGGGTGCTGCGGGACGAGGAGCCCACTCAGGTCGGCCAGCGGGGGCGCGGCAGTCGCGAGAGGCCAAGGCCAGGCAGCAGCGCCTGCAGGACATCGTCGGCGAGGATGCGCCCGATCGGGCGGAGCTGGTCGTCCACGACCACGGCGGAGAGCCGGCGGGCGTCGAGCATCCGGTCGGCCACCCGCCGGACCGGAGTGTCCGGGGTGACCGACACCGGCCAGGGCGGCCCGATCAGTTCCTCCAGGGGTGTGGTGTGCTCGGCCAGGAGCAGCTCCTCCAAGGACACGTCGTCCACCAGATGACCCTGCTCGTCCACGACCACGACGGCGTCCAGGTCCGCGACATGACGCTTGATCCGCAGCAGGATGCGCACGTGCTCCACCGTGTCGGCCACCGAGGCGATGACTAGCTCGGTGTTCATCACGCCCCCGGCGGTGTCCGGGCCGAAGGCCATCACGCTGCGCAGCGCCTCAGCCTTGTCGGCGAACATCGCTGCCAGCAGCTGGTCGCGTTGCTGGCGAGGCAGCCCGCGCAAGGCCCGGGCCGCCTCATCGGGTTCCATCAGCGCGACCAGGTCAGCGGCGCGGGGTGGCCCCGTCTCGGTGAGCAGCTGCCGCCGCTTGTCCGGGTGCATGCTTTCCAGGGCATCGGCCGCGGCGGCGGGCTCGACCACGTCCAGCAGCTCACGCCGCTCCTGGCGGCCCAGGTCCTCCAGCAGGGCGGCCAGGTCGGCGGGAAGCAGCCGGTTCAGCTCGTTGCGGTGGCGATCTAGCCGGATCGCGCCCCGTCCCGACGTCTCGGTGAGGGCCACTGAGCCGAAGGAATGCACCGACGCCCAGTCGATGACCGCATCCGGGCGGGCCTTGGCCCGCCACCGTGCCGGACCCAGCCGCCGCAGCAGGGTGCGCAGCCCCACCTCCACCCCGACCAGGCGTATCCGGTCGGTGACGGTGGCCAGATACAGGTCGGCGGCGCGCACCACCCGCACCCCGTCCACATCCAGCAGCTGCCGGTCGAGGATGTCGCGCACCAGGCACACCTCGCCCTCGTGGGGCGTGAACTCCTGCAGCGTCAGGCGTGCCGTGCTCAGGCTCACCCCGTCCGGGCGTACCTGCGCCACCAGGTTGACCGGGACGAACGCCTGGCGTGAACCCACCCGGACCACCAACCCGGCCAGCGGTGGGTGCGGCTCACCCGTGTCCCACCGGGCCACCGCGTCGCTGACGTACCCGACCCCCTCGCCTCCCGGGTTGCGCACCGGGCGGCGGACCAACCCAGCGACGGAGACCAGGCGCTCCCGCAGACCGTGGGTCAGGTCCAGGTGGTGGCTGCGGTGCGGGCGAATCCCTCGGCTTCCTCGGCGCGGTGTTGACACAGCTCACCTCCTGCGCGGTACCGCGGTATCGCAGAGAGCGGGATGCGGTCAAGGTACGTCCACAACCCGCCATCAGTCGATCGGATATCCCGATTTCCTCAGGCGGATTGCCTCTCCCTTACCGTGAGTGCCATGATCGCGACTCCGCGAGGGCGCTGCGCCGATTCTCCCCAAGCTGCCTGTAACGCCCTGGCTGCTCTGGGTACCAGTGCCCCGCCGCCAACGGATCATCAGTGGGCCGCTGTCGATCTCGCCCAGAGCAGGGCGCTGGTTCGCCCGAGCGGACGGTGGCGGAGGTATGGTGGCACAGAGGCAAACAATTGACGCTCGTGCCGCGCCTACCGCCCTGGGTGGGTGCAACGGCGCTTCGGTTAATCATTCGGTTTGCCCTACCGGGACCCACTGGTGATCGTCGAAAGTGAGCTGTGGCAAACGGGTCAGGCCGTCACGCTTCGCTCGCCGGTGAGCGTCTCCAAGATGCGCGGATTGTGCGGGTGGGAACCGTTGGATGAAACAGTGATCAACGTGCCGAGATCCCACGCGAGCTCGTAGACTTCGGGGAAAAGGCGGTCGATCGTGGGCTCGCCGCCGGTTAGCTGCAACCACAGAACATTGGCGTCGCGTAGGATGTGCAACAGTCGTTCCCGTTCCGGCCAATCGAGCCCCTCGAACCGCTTCAAGCCGAGATAACAGTGCTCACAGTCATAGTTGCACCCCAGGTTCAGCCCGTATGACGCTCGCCCAAAACCGTACGCGGACGGCTGACAAACGAACACCGTGCCGACGATGGTTTACGCGCGTTTTGTCATTCGGTCCGCTCGCTGTCAGACGTCCTGTAGATTGATTTCAAAGTGTAGCAAGCGTAAACCGTCGCCGTGCTCACTATGACATGATAAGACGAAGGACGCGTTCGTAATGCCGTGCGGGTTAAGCACATGCGTCCGACCGAGTGTCGGCTCCTTCTGCACAATCGAATTTATCTGATCAACGATGGCTACTGGGTCGCCCTCCTCAACATAGCCGATCATTACGCCTGGGTGTGGAGGAGTTGATACGTACCTGCCGTCGATGAATCTTGCCATTCCGTGGCGTACATACAAAGCCGGAAATCGACCTGATGAGCGCAGCCGTTTAGCCTCTACGCGAATTTTTGCGTTGCCAAACAAGACGCTAAAATCAGGTCGAGGCGCACGAGAGGGATCCTGATTGCCAAGCAGTATTTCTCGGGTAAGCTGTACCGTATCATACTCAATATGAACTAAGGGCCACGCGGCTTGATCCATTTGTAGTACGCGGTCGCAGAAATAGACTAGTCTCACACTGCACGACAATTCATGTGCGTCCCACCGATGGTACTGCTCATCCCGCCATAGAGACACCCCGCTCACAAGCAGCTTTGCTACTAGGTGCTCAGCTTCCCGCGCGACTATTGCTTGAAGTTCTATAGAAACTTTCCCCACAGCCCGCCACTGGAGAGATTCCAGCATCGTCATAATCCCGCAGTTAGTGCCGCAAGGATCCGATCGGCGTCGTCCAATGCTGAGTCACTAGACCAACGGTCGGGCTCACTTGTTTTCACTAGGTAGACGGTGTTTTCGTCGACGAAGAAGCCGGATGGTTGAGCGATTACTGCCGTTGACTTGGCGGCCGAACGCGAAATCTGCTTCACTAGGAAGTCGATGTCCACCGCTGGAACGGGCACCTCGGGTCTGGTAGTGATATTGGATGGGCCGTCCTCAGAGAACGTGACTGCAACTGCGCGGTATGGCCCATTACCGTACATCTGAGTTGAGACGGATAGCTCGGAAAGTGTAACGTTAAGTGCTTTTTGCAGCTCGCGCTCGTAGTCTACAAAATCACGCAATCGAGAACTAATCGTATAGTTTTCTCCATAGAATCGCCCGATCGCCGTTCGCATTCTGTCAATGATTCTCGTTTGGTCGGTGATTGATAGTCCGTACATTTCGAACACCAGTTCATCGACGGCCTCGCGAAGGCTGCTGTCTGGTCCAAGACTCGCCCGATCAATAAGTTCGAAGAGCTTACTACTCATCTTTTGATCAGGGGAAGCTAGTGGAAGCGAGAGGTGTTCATTCAACTCCACGAAGTCTCGTTCAACACCCCAGGAAGCCGAAGTCATAAAATGCCAGTAACGACCTAGCGAGGAGACCGCTGTAACCGCCAACGCCGCCAACGCCGCCCGATCCGCATCTCTTCCAGCGATCCCAATTAAGCCATGGGGAAAGACTACATCGCGCTCCACGTAAACAGCAGCAATTCCCTCGGCGTGTATCCCTCGGCGAATCAAAACGAGAGGTGCAGAGTAAAGCCTTCTATTTCGTGGCCGGTGAAGCGTCTCCTGATCAAAGAGTTCGTACTGCTGCTGAATCGATCGGAGAAACTCGACGGACTCAGTTTTGACTACGGGCAAGCCAATCAGCTGGGACGCGTCGTTGTGGTCCCCTTTAACCTGAAAACCTGGCCCCCAGTACCAGCCGCGCTCGCGAGCGATTTCACCAAGCGAAGGAGTCGATCTGCGGAGGCGCTCAATCAGTTCGAGGTCATGAGTAGATCCCCAGAGGAGAACCTTCCACAGATCGGGCCTTGACGCCGCCTGCCTTTTACTGACCGAACGAATCTCCTCAGGAGCTACAATCAATGCGTCGACCGGGTTACCCAAGGCGCGAGGATGCGCTGCAACATGCAAAAGCGTATCGGCCGATGATGACGCCTTATCGTTAACAGGTCCTGGTCGGCGAGCTACAAATACAGCTGACGGCGCGATAGCGGTCGCGAAGACGCTCCGACGAACAGCAGAAAGGTCTACGATGGCAGTAACATCGAGTTCCGCAAACAGTGTAGCGCGAAACGCCTGTGCCGTGTTGCTGCGATTATGAAGTAGTCCCTTCGCCGGCATAATTAAGCCAAGCTGGCCACCGGGCTTGAGCATGTCTCTAGCCAGCCAGACAAAGGCTTGCGCAAGTTGTTGATCTGCTACCGGCACGCCACTTGTACGGACATATTTTGAAGCTTGTGGGGTGAGAAGACTGCTCCAGGGAGGGTTGCTGACAACGAGGTCGAACTGACCGTCTCGCAGCGAATGGTTGGCGAACGCATCCGAGACGATGATATTTCGTCCTACCAATGATGGGAGTAATACACTATCCCAAATATCCGGAGGATCTACTTCCTCTAAAACAGATAGATAGAGACCGAAGGCGGCTACTCTAGCGGCTGAGGCGTTGTGGTCAATCCCGTGAATGTTATTCAGAAGTAGGCGAGTGAGTTCTGGGTACTCCAATCGGCGCCTTAGCCGAGATTGTACAAGATAGACTATTCTGCGGAATGCTTCGATCATGAATGCGCCGCTGCCGCAGGCTATGTCGGCCAACTTGGGCGGGCTGAACGAAGATTTTTCTGATTCCCAAGGAAGGACCTCGTCTAGCAGTAGGTCTACAAGGAATCGCGGAGTATAGTATGCAGAATCTTTTTTTCGGCTTGGGGCCAGTAGCTCCTCGTAAACACTGCTAACGAGGTCGGCGGGCAAAACAGAGAAGTCGTACGGCCAAAGACTTTGGTGACCGGTGAGGAGATCGTCGCCGCGAAGAAGCGACGCTATCTGAGTCAGGTCGGCGGGTTCAACGGCGGGCAAGACAGGAGGTATCGAGCCAAAGACATCGCCGTTAAAGCGGGCTGTCAAGCCTTCGAAGAGTCTGTTGGTTGTGGTGACACCCGACGTGAACACCTCGCCTAGCTCCTCGCGTCCAGTTAAGGACGAAATGTGTTCTGGGTTCAGAATTCCCCGATCGCGAAGGTAAGAGGCAACCAAGCACCCTCCAATCAGTTTATCAACAGCTTCTCGTCGTTCGTGGTTCGATTGAGAAAGGCTCCTTCGCAAATGCGCCAGGTTGCGAAGCAGCGTCCGATCGACCCGCCCTTTCTGGCGATTTGGGGAAGTCTCAAACTTAAATTGTCCGGACTCGATCGCGCTGCGAGTAAAAGCCTGGATCAGGTCTGAAGCGATTGCGTCGCGACGTGTGGAAAATATAGATCCGGAATCCCGTTCTTGTGGATAACTTGGAGCGTCGGTGGATGCATTATAAGCGATAATTGAGTCCGAGTTGGCGTTCAGTAGAAGTGGAACGCGACCATAGTTCCACAGCCTCTTGCGGATTCCGTGAAGACCTTCGCGCTCCTCTTCGGAGCTGAATCCCACAAGGGGTACGCCATCATTAAAGAACACGGCGTCAAGGCCAATTTTATCTCGCAACTCTCGCCAGTAGTAGTCACGGGATCCAGGTTCGCTCGGGCCTGCAACGGTCAAGAGCCCCTCGGAGTCGTCATACCCGAGGACTTCGAGGGTAGCCGCCAAATGAGGATTCAGCTCATCTGACATGTCGTTCCCCGAACTGGACGAGACCACGCATGGCCGTACTCTACGGCCTGGCACCGACAACCTGCGGCGTGATCGGCTTGCGTGTCGTCGCAGAACGGGTACCGTCTGGCAGCGCTCGGCGTATTGATCTCAGACAGTGCGTGCACCACCTGCTTAACCTGGGGCGACGGCTCGTAATTTGGCCCGCGCAGCGGGCAGCCCCTGGCTTGTCCGCTGCGCGGGCCGGTGTGAGCCGTCGCGAGGGATCCAGGTCTGACAGGTAGTGCACTTTTGACGCCCCACCGAACACTGCATCCGCTCTGTTGTCTCGACTCGAACGAGTGAAGCTGTGCACGCTCTGGGTTGCAGGGGAGCGGCACCGGGGCGGGTTACGTTGCCAGAACCCCCCGCGCCTGTTCCAGGAAGTTCCCTACGGCGGGGACCGACGCGTGCGGCTGCATCCGCATAAAGAGATCACGGAGGCGGTCGATACCGTAGGTGGAGGTCACACTCTCGGCCAGGCGCACCGCCACCAACCCGCGGTCCGCGGCTGCCTCCAGGTCACGCTGCGGGCCGGGTTGAGCAAGAGCAGTAGCGAAGTGGATCAAGTATATCTGGCGGTCCCGCGCGAAGGACTCATCGAACAGCGCGGTTCCCCTATCGAGCAGCGGCGTCGCCCGATCAGGCTGCCCCAGCCGCAGCAGGCACCAGCCCGCCTCAACCATGGTCACCGCTGGAGTCACCCAGTACAACCAGCGTGGATCGCTATCCGGCTCAAACTGCTCGATCTGCCTGTCCGCCTGGGCGAGGGCCGCCATGCACGCCGATCCCTCCTGCAGGGTCGCCAGCGCAGCGGCCTTCCGAATGGACAACTCGACCAGCAGCCGGGGGCTCTCCCGACCGCGGATCCCGGCCACGGCGGTCTCAATGAGGGTGACCGCCTCAGCCGGCCGACCGTGACAAGCTGCCTGATCGGCCATGCACGCGAGAATGTGGGCGCCCAGGGGACGGTCGTCGGCAGTGTGGGCCGCATGCAAGGCGGCGATGTGGTACCGCTGCGCCAACCCGACTCGCCCCGCGTCGGCGGCAGCCACGCCGGTCAGCTGGCCCAGCTCGGCCAGCGCGATGTGTAGCCGTCGGCCAGTGTGATCGTCGTAGGAGGCCTGGTCGAGCAGCTCCGCGACCCACCCGAAAGCGTGCTGCGCCAGCGCGAGCACCCTGCCGCCACCTGCCGTATCATCCATCGCCCGAAGCGTGGTGATCATGGATGACATCTGATCGACAAGCGTTCCTGAGATCCGAGCACCGGATAGCCCGGACACCAGGGGCTCCGGCTCGCGAATCAACCAGCGATGTGCCGGGACCGTCAAGCCCGCTCCGGTTAGCAGGTTAAAATGCCGACGCTTCACTGAGCTACCACCACCGCTTAGCGTGACTGATGCCTCGACGGTACCTCGCTGGTTCCACGGCGCGGCAAGTACCGGGTCACCTTCAGCGTCCTCGGCCGGCTCACCAGGCGCGTCGGCTTCACTGGGCTGGCGCTCGGCAAGGACCAGCTGATCACGCCGCGTCAGCGCCACACCCTCGGTGAACCGGGCTTTCGCCTCCTCGGAAGCTTGCGCCAGGGCGGTGTCCAGTATCTGTTGCATGTAGGGCCGCTGAGTGATGCCCGCCTGCCGGGCTTCCCACTTGTTGACCGTTCGCGCCCCCACCCCAAGCCGGGCCGCGAAATCACGGATGCTCAGCCGCAACGCCTGCCGCAACAGCTTCGCCTCACGACCGGTCCAGTGATCCACAGTGCTCACCGGCGCCACACCCCCTCGATCACGACGACCACGCGCAGCGTAGCCGCAGTACCGGACAGTTACGCCCAATGTGCACCACCGAGACACCGGTAGGACGTTCCCGCCAGGCCCCGCGCCCGGCAGGCTGTCGATCGACCCCCACTAGCCCCGGCCGGCCGCCGGTTGAGCACTCACCCCCTTCAGCTCCCGGCGGCCGGTCGGCTCCACCCATCAGCGGTGATCTCCGGGCGGGCTCGTGATGTGTTGCTTGCCGGAACAGCGGCACGGCATGATGCGAGAGATGTCTTCCTCGTCAGAGGAGAATCCCCGTGTCCGAGCGCCCCGCTCCGTTGTGGCGTGACCCGCTGTTTAGCCCCGGCGACCGGTTCCCGCTGGGACCGCCGCGCGGGATCCTGGAGGACTGCCAGGAGGGGCCGAGCCCTTCGGGCATCCGGCCGTTCTCGCTGCGCCACGTGGTGCCCGGCGCGCGGCTCGACACCCCGCCGACCTGGCGCTACACCTATTGTCACGAGCGGCAGATCGCGCTGGTACACGACGAGGACGGCTCGCTGGTCCCGCTGCTGCGGCACACCAAGCCCGGCGCCACCCCACCCGTCGACACCACCTACATTCCCGACCAGGACCCGAACAACCCTCCTCCGGAGGAGTTCACGAATCCGGACTACCAGTCCGATTAAGATGACCGTTCTGGTGCTGGCTCGAGACATCGATCCCTCGGTGGACCGGCTTGTCGAGGAGCTGGGCGGGCGCGGGGTGCCGGTGTTCCGCACCGACCTGGTGGCCTTCCCGCAGGCGCTGACGCTGGATGCCCGGCTTGGTCCGGAGGGCTGGGACGGGGTGCTGGCCACCCCACACCGCGAGGTGCGCCTGAGCGAGATCCGCTCGGTGTGGTACCGCCACCCCTCGCACTTCGAGCTGCCGGAGGGCCTGTCCGTAGCGGAGCGCCGGCACGCCGCCGCCGAGGCCCGGTGCGGGTTCGCTGGGGTGCTGTCCAGCTTGGAGGACGTACTGTGGGTGAACTATCCCGCGCGGAAGTCCGATGCCCTCAAGCCGCGGCAGCTGCACGTGGCCCGCCGCTGCGGGCTGGCGGTGCCCGACTCGGTGGTGACCAACACACCGGAGGGGGTACGCGAGTTCGCCCGCAGCCTCGGCGAGCCGCTAGCCGGCAAGACCCTGACCGGGGTGCTGCTGGTCGAGTCGGGCCGGATCCAGATCGCCTACACCCGCCGCATCGAGCTGGCCGAGCTGGACGACCTGGCCGGGATCGAGACCACATTGCATTTCTTCCAGCCGTTTTTAGCCAAGGCCTGGGAGGCCCGGGTGGCCGTCGTCGGCGAGCGGGTCTTCGCGGCGGCGATCCACGCCGGTTCGGACGCCGCCCGGGTGGACTGGAGATCGGACTACGCCAGCCTCGACTACGAGATCGTCGAGCCACCCGAGCCCGTTGTCACCGGCATCCACCGGTTCATGCGGGCTTTCGGGTTGTCGTTTGGCGCGTTTGATTTCGCGGTGACCCCAGACCAAGAGTGGATCATGCTTGAGTGCAATCCCTTCGGCGCCTACGGCTGGCTGGAGGATGCGTTGGACCTGCCCATCACCTCGGCGCTCGCCGACCTGCTCGAGAATGGAGCCGTGGCATGCCGCCCTACCCCACCGACCTCGACCCCGACGAGCAGCGCCTAGCCCAGGCCCGGCTGGGTGAGCTGGCCGAGAAGTTCACCGAGGCCGGCGCGCTGCGTACCCCGGCATGGCGGGAGGTGTTCCAGCGGACCTGGCGGCACCCCTACATTCCCATCTACTACCCCGATCCGGGAGGCCGGTGCCTGCTGTCGATCGACCCGCAGCGGCGTGGGGAGTGGCTGGAAGCGGTGTACAGCGACCAGACGTTGCTCACCAAGGTGGTGCAGGTGCCGCTGTCCCCGACGCTGCGGCCAGGCACCGCACCGCTGCTGACCAGCTCCTCGACCCTGCCGTCGCTGGTGCTCCTCATGCTGGAGGAGCTGGACGTCACCGACGGGCACCGGGTGCTGGAGATCGGCACCGGCAGCGGCTACAACGCCGCGCTGCTGTGCGAACGGCTCGGCAGCGAGTGCGTGACCAGCGTGGATATCGACCCAGAGCTAGTGGAGCTGGCCACCGAGCGGCTGGCCGCCAACGGCTATACCCCGACCCTGGCCGCCGTGGACGGCGCCGGTGGCTACCCGCCCGGCGCCCCCTACGACCGGATCATCGCCACCTGCAGTGTGCAAGCCATCCCCCCGGCGTGGCTGGAGCAGGCCGCGCCAGACGCGGTGATCCTGGTCGATGTGCGCGGCAAGATCGGGGGCACCCTGGTCCGGCTGAGCATCGACGGCGACGGGAGGGCGAGCGGACGGTTCCTGCCGCTGGGCACCGGGTTCATGTGGCTACGGCACACGATGGACTTTCTACCCCCCCCGTGATCTGGGAACCCGAGGGCGGGCCGGTGCACTCGGTCACCAACGTGGACCCGACCCTGCTGCACACCAGCAGCCTGTTCGCCTTCATCGCGCAGTGGCACCTGCCGGAGGTCACCTGGGGCATGCCGACCGACGACGGCGCGCCCGGCGTCAGCCTCTACGCACCCGACGGCTCCCGCGCCTCGGCCCAGAGCACCCCCG
>JAFATA010000035.1 GCA_019244165.1 Pseudonocardiales bacterium
GCCCAGGAGGTACGGCAGGCCGTTGGCTTGCACGTTGAAGTAGACGGCGCCGTCGTCGTGGTCCAGGAACCATGCGTTGTAGAACGCCGACGACTCGCGCGCCTGGCGCACGTACTCGTCCCCGCCCAGCGAGCCGGCCAGGATCCAGTACGCCAGGATGGCCTGCTCCTGCTGCCACCACGCCTTGCGGTCATGCCAGATTAACCGGTAGAACTCCTGGCCGGGCGCCAGTTCCCGCTCGACCATGTCGTACCAGCCGCCGCGCTGCTTGTCCCGGCCCACCTCAGGGATCACGGTGGCGATCTTGCGGGCGAGCTCCAGGTAGCGGTCATCCGGATGCAGGTGCTGCACGCGCATGAGGTTCCAGGCGATTTTCAGGTTGTGTCCGATGATGGCTCGGTTCTTCTGCAGCGGCGTCTCGTGGTCCGGGGTCCAGTCCTCGAAGAACTTCTCGTTGACGAACGGGCTGTGTTCGTAGTCGGGGAAATGCGTGACGATCAAATTAGAGCAGTAGGTGAGCATGTCGGCGTAGCGCCTGTCGGCGGTCGCCAGCCAAAGGTTGATCAGATAGGCGGGCGCGTGGTCGCCGATCGAGTTCCAGTTCTTGCGGGCCCGGTTGTGGGTCAGCGACTCGGCGCGCGGGTCCATGGTCACCGGGTCCAGGTGGGAGAAGTAGCCTTCCCGATCCTTGTCCAGGAAATATCGGTCAAACAGGTTCACCGTCATCTCGGCGTCCCGCAGGATGCGGGGGTCGCCGGTCACCCGGTAGGTCTGGACGGGACCAGCCAGCGCATAGATCTGCTCGTAGGCGGGGATGGCGTCGAGATCGTCACCGAACTGCGAGGTGAAGATGTTGCGCTTGTGCTCCCCCTGAATGTCCGCCGCGGAATACCAGTAAACGACCTCCTCTTTCTCATCGATTGCCCGCATCTGTTCTCGCAGGTACTCTGTTCCCTTCTCGGCGGCCTGCAAGTACCGGTCCTCGCCGGTGAGCAGGTACGCGGTGGCAAAACCGTACACCATCCGCGAGATGGTGTCCGTCTCCTGCCGGGTGCTGGGCACCTTCTGCCCCTCTAGGGTCAGCTGGGTACGGTAGTTCCGGTAATCGATCACACCGTCGGGGAACTGCGCGTTGAAGTAAAACTCCGCCAGGTCACGGATCTGGTTGATCCACCAGTCCGGGGACTCGAAGCGCCACTCGCTGGCGGCACGACCTACCAGGATGAGGTGCTTAGCTTCAAAGAAGTAGTCGCCGCCTTCTGGGTAGAAAACGCCGTAGGCGAACAGGAAACGACCAGGTGTCAACAAGCTCTCCAGGGCGGCACCCGGGTCCTGGAACGGCTCGCTCGGATTGCGGATCACCTCGGCATAGGTGACGTCGGTCAGCTTGACCTGAAACTCGCGCCCGTCGCTGGTCTTGAGGCTGAACGTCCCCTCCGGCGCACCCTCGCTCGCCGTGACGTACCCGGCGATGGTGTCCGAGAAGGTGAAATGCATCTTGTCCATCGATCGTCTCCTTGCCTGCTGCGCGGGACCTGATTACTGGGAGATCAGGATCACCACACTGCGTGCGTTGACGCGGTAGCTGTCGTCTGGCTTGATTTCGATCTCATCGCCGGGAAGAGCGATGTCGAGCGGCGAGGGCAACGAGGTGTCGACCGCGCGCCGCCAGTGCCGCCCCGGCACCGGGGGCATCTCGAAATTCAGGTCCTGGCTGGACATGTTGAGCATCACGTGCAGGTCGTCGTCACCGTCGAAGCCGCCCAAAGTGAACGCCAACACCGAGGAACTGGGGTCGAACCAGCCGGGCGCGCCCAGCAGGCACCCGTGCCAGGCGATGTCGCGAAGACCACGTTCGTTCACCTTCCCGGTGAAGAACGCCGAACGGTGCACGATGGGGTGCCGGCTACGGAACGCGATCATCTCTTTGAAGAACCGAAAAGTATCCTGGTTCCGCCCTACAAGATCCCAGTCGAACCAGGAGATCTTATTGTCCTGACAGTAGGCGTTGTTGTTGCCTCGCTGGGTGCGCCTTATCTCATCGCCGGCAAGTATCATCGGCACGCCTTGCGAAAGCAGCAGGATGGCGGCGAAGTTCTTGATCTGGCGTGCGCGCAGCGCTTCGATCCCCGGGTCGTCCGTCGCGCCTTCCACACCACAGTTCCAGCTATCGTTGTCGTTGTTGCCGTCCCGGTTCCCCTCGCCGTTGGCCTCGTTATGCTTGGTGTTGTAAGAAACCAGGTCGTTCAGCGTGAACCCGTCATGAGCGATGATGAAGTTGATGCTGTTTCCTGGAGTTTGCCCGAAACGCTGAAAGAGGTCCGCGCTGCCCGCGATGCGGGAGGCGACCTGGCCTACCAGGCCTTCGTCACCGCGGACGAAGCGGCGGATGTCGTCGCGGTAGCGTCCGTTCCATACCGCCCAGCGACAGCCTCCGGGGAAGCTGCCGACCTGATAGAGGCCGGCCGCGTCCCAGGCCTCAGCGATGATCTTGACGTCGGCTAACGTTTCGGACAGCTCGATATCCCACAGCACCGGAGGGTACGTCATCGGAGCACCGTCCGGGCCGCGCGAAAGAACGGATCCCTCGTCGAAGCGGAAACCGTCGACGTGTAGCTCCCTGACCCAGAACTCCAGGCACTCGCGGATAACCTTCTCAACCAGAGGATGGTTGCAGTCAAGGGTGTTCCCGGCGCCAGAGTAATTCATGTAGTACTGTTTGTTCTGCGGGACGAGGTAGTAGTAGGACTCGTTGGCGATCCCCTTGAAGTTGATCACCGGGCCTAGCTCGTTGCCCTCGGTGGTGTGGTTGAAGACCACGTCGAGGATCACCTCAATCCCGGCTCGGTGCAGGGCCTTCACCATGTCCCGGAACTCCGTGATGTGCCGGCACTCCGCGGGGTTTTGGCAGTAACCCGGGTGCGGGGAGAAAAAGCCCAGCGGGTTGTAGCCCCAATAGTCACTCAATGGGGCCCCGTCCGGGGCTCTCCCTCCGATACCGGACTCGTCGAACGCGAAGACTGGCATCAGCTCGACCGCGGTGACCCCCAGTTCCTGCAAGTAGGGAATCTTCTCGATGATCCCGGCGAAGGTCCCCGGATTCGCCACCCCGGAGCTGGGAGATTTCGTGAAGCCGCCCACGTGCAGCTCATAGATGACCGTTTGGCTCATCGGCCGGTTCAGCGGCTGGTCGCCCTCCCAGTCGTAGCTCCCGATATCGATCACCGCGCCCCGCATCGAGCAGTCCAGGTTGTCGTCGGCGTCGCAGGCTCGGGCGCGGTTCCAGAGGTCTTTGGTCACGCCTCGCGCATAAGGGTCGAGCAGGATCTTGTTGTGGTTGTAGCGGTCACCGGACCCATGGAGATCCCTTGGTCCGTCGACCCGGTAGGCATAGTGCAGACCGGGTGCGGCTCCGCGCACATAGGCGTGCCACAGTTGAAACGTTCTGTTGACCACCGGGTCCAGCTCGATGGTCTCGCTCGGCTTGGGAGAGTCGGAGGCATCGAAGAGCAGCAAGGTGACCGCGGTGGCATCTGCCGCGTAGAGGGAGAAGTTGACGCCCTCGGCATCGGGGAGTGCTCCCAGTGGATGCGAGCTCCCCGGCTCAACGCGATACGTCATGACTGTTTCTCGCTCAGCATGTCGATGATCGTGTGAGCGAAGAGGTGGCACAGCGGTCCCGTCCGGCCGGTGACGAGGTCACCGTCCACGACAACATCCTGGTCGGTGTAGATAGCGCCCATGTTGCGGACGTCTCCGAACAGGTTGTTGTGCGCGACCACCGGGCGGCCTCGGACCAGCTCAGGAACCGACGCCACCAGCCACAGACCATGACAGATGATCCCTTTGAGGATGCTCGGGTTGGCAAAGGCGCGCTGCAAGAGCTCGGTAGCGGGCGATAGCTTGGTGACATCGTCGGTGAAGCGCAGGCGGTCGGCGACCATACCTGAGGGCACGATCACGGCCGCGAAGCTGTGCAGTTGCTCATCGCTCATGTTCTCGAAGCTCTCCTGGCACTGCAGCGGAGCTTTGTACTCGTGCCCGACAAAGGTCAGCGACGGCTGACCCCAGAGCCGGCTCAGGAGGTGCAGGTCGGCGCCTTCCTCGGCGAAGCGATGCTGGTAATAAGCGATCTCGGGCTCGTAATAGTCACTCTCGATGAGGACAGCGATCTTCTTACCGTTCAGCGGCATGATCAACTCCACTTACTGGCCGCATTTGATGTGGCCGATGTCGTCGGGAACATCGCCGTCGATGACGAGGTCGATCAGGAACGGGCCGTCGGTGTCGAGCGCCTGGGTGATCGCCGACCGCACTTCAGTCCCCGTTTCCACCCGGATTGCGGGCACACCCAGCGACTCGGCTATCCGGTCGAACCGAAGCTGGGGGCCGCCGAAGTCGAAGCAGGCCGGGAAAGCGTGTTCCGGCAGCCCACGCTCCCGCCAGTACTGTTGGATGTTGACTTTCAGGATCCGGTAGCTCTGGTTGTTGCACACCACGATCTTGGCGCCGATCCGGTGGTGCGCGGCGGTCCACAGCGCCTGGATCGTGTACATGGCACCCCCGTCGCCGGTGAAACCGAACACGGTCCGCTCCGGGTGAGCCAGCTTGAGCCCCAACGCTCCGGGCGCTCCCACCCCCAACGAGCCGCCCCGGGTCTGGAAGTAGGCGCCGGGCCGGGTGGGCACCAGGTAACGGACCAGATCGGGCGAGGTGGTGATCGCTTCGTCGAAGATGATGACGTCGTCGGGGGCCAGCTCGGCCAGCTCGGCCATGAACCGGGAGGCAGGCATCGGCATCTGATCCCAGTGCGCCTGATCGGCCTGGCGCTGGGTCTCCTCGTCCTGGTGCTTCTCCGCGGCGAGCTGGTGCGAGCGCTGCTCGGCTGCCTGCCTCTGGGCAGCCGACATCTCGCCTTCGAGTGATCCGGCAAGCTGCGCCAGGGTGAGTTTGGGGTCGCTGACCAACCCGAGATCGACCGGGAAGTTCTTCGCGATCGCGTCGGTGTCCAGGTCGATATGAACGATCCGCGCGCCTGGCGCGAAAGCCCCGTCCAGCGCGGGGAAGACCTCGGGGAACACGTAGGTGCCGCAGATCAGGACCGCATCGGCCTGAACCGTGATGGGTTGGCTATACGTGCCGAACATGTGCCCGAGCTCCCCGCGGAAATGGGGATGTGCCTCGCTCAGGTTCACCTCGGAGGAGTCCGCGACCCACACCGCCGCCCCCCAGAGCTCGGCCACCCGGGTCAGCTCCGGCTGCGCCTGCGAGAAGGCAACCCCGTCCCCGACGATAATGATCGGGTGCTGAGCGCCGGCCAGCAGGCGGGCCGCCTGGGTGACCAACGCGGGCTCCGGCACGGTGCGGGTGGCCAGCAGTGAGGTCGGGCGCACCTCTTCGGTATTGGGGGCGTCGAGCACATCCATCGGCAGCGCCAGGAACACCGGGCCCGTCGGCGGGGTGGTGGCGATCTTGATGGCCCGGCGCAACATCCGCAACAGCGACGTGGGGTGGGTCACCCGCTCGGCCCACTTAGTGACCGGCCGTGCCATGCCGACCAGGTCGGCCGCCATCTGCGCGTCCATGGCGTCGTAGCGGACCCCCGCGTCGCCGGAAAGCACGACGAGCGGCGCATGGCCCCGCTTGGCCTGATACATCATCCCGATGCCGTTGCCGAGGCCGACGCTGCTGTGCAGCTGGATCACGGCGGGCTGGCGGGAGGCGCGAGCGTAGCCGTCCGCGATGCCGACCGCCACCGTCTCCTGGAGGGCGAAGATGTACCGCAGAGCCGGGTAGCTGGCCAGCGCGTCGAGGAACCCCTGCTCGACGGTCCCCGGATTGCCGAACAGGTAGTGGATGTCGTCCGCGAGCAGCTGCTCGAGGAGGGCGAAGCGGCCGGTGCGCTGGCCTCCTGTCATACCCCCTGCCCTCGCCACCACCTGGTCGACTCCGACGGGGGCACTCATGACTGGGTAGCCGGCTCGGCGGTGTCACTGGTGACCCGGGTGCCACTGGAGACCCGGGTGCCACTGGAGACCTCGGTGCCGCTGGAGCCCCCGGCCCGGTCGGGACCGCGCCAGCCGTAGTAGCGGAGTCCGTGCTCGAGCACCTCGACCAACACCTTGCCGGTGGTGTAGGAGTCTCCGGTGGACCGCCCGGTGATAAACGGGTAGTCCGCGATCACCGAGATCTCATGCCCAAAGTTTCCGTGGAACTGGCCCTCGGGGCCGACGGCGTCGCGCAAGATGTACTCGAGCGGATAGGGCGGTGGGCCGATGTTGATATCGGTACCGACGAAACCGGTGCCGTCCTGGTAGTCGTACTCGATGATGTGCCCGGTGACGTGGCGGCCCTCAATGATGCTCTTGCGGTCGTCGGCGTTCCGCGCGAAGGCGAGACAGGAGACGCCGTAGCATTCCGCCGCGATGGGCCGGTTGAGGCCGTAGAAGATGAGGATCAGCTCATGGAGACGGTAGTTGTTGGCCAAATCAAGGAGCGCACCGCTGCCTCCCACGATAAGGATCGCGTCGTACTCACGCTCGACTTGGCTTCGGATCTCGTCCAGGCGGTTGTTATAGCTCTCGATCTCCCGTAGGTAGTTCGACGAACTCCGGTAGGGCCGCTCGGGCAGCCAGCCGGAAAGGTCGAGCGGGTGGTCAAGCCGCCCTGACTCGCTGAGCTCACGAGTCTTGTGGGCGTTCTCCTCCGAAGTCACGGGGCGGCCGAGCGGCGGGTCGATGAAGCTCGGGTCCATGCTCGCCGGCAGCGGCAGCGGTCGCCGTCCCTTGTTCGTCGCGAAGACCACCTCGTAGCCCTGCTTGTCCAAGGCATCGAGCGGACCCACCAGTTCCTCGCCCCAGAAACCCCATTCCGAGAGAATGCAGAGAACCTTGCGCGACATAGATATCTGTCCTTCTTCCGCTGTGGGCACGGCAGCTGCTGACATCAGCGCAGCAGAAGGCCAGTGGCTGCCGGGCAATCTCTCTGCACGCTAGCTACCGGGATGGACCCGAACATCGGGGATCGCCCTAGGGTTTAGGCTGCCCGGACGGCAGGTGCGACGTGCCGCACAGGATCCGCAGAAAACTCTGGGGAAAACCCTGGTGTTGGCCTGGCGTGGAGAAGGTCTACCGTCCAGTTCATTGTGAGCACCGAAGCAAGCATCGTCGTAGGAGTAAGCTGCTCGGCGGGCTCCGTGGCAGCTCTACGATGGGCTGCCGCGGAGGCGCGCCTGCGCGGCACGGAGGTCTGGGCAGTCCACGCCTGGTCGTCCCCGATGGAAATGCTGGCCCCGTACGCTCCTCGGCGCGGGGTGCCCTCGCGGGAGGCGCGCCAGCAGGCATCCGGCGCGCTGTTGACCGCCGTCATCCACTGCGCCTGTGGATCCGAGGGTCCCGCGGTCGGTGTGCGGCCCATCTTGGTCGAAGGTCATCCCATACCGGTGCTGCTCCGGTACGCCGCTGGCGCGCACCTCCTCGTGCTGGGCCGCAGGCTACGATCCGGGGACGTAGACGGTAGTACGCTCGGGGCGGTGGCCAGAACTTGCATTGCGTACGCTCGGTGCCCTACGGTGATCATCAGTGCAGAAGTGGCCGACTACGCCAAGTATGAGCCGGATGCCATCAGGGTGAGCGAGCGCGACGGCTGGCCGCCCTCTAGCCTACCGGTATGACACGCACGCGGCGCTACCGTAGCGGTATTCTCGAGAGCGAAAACTTCCCGATCGAGGACATTCTCGAACACATCACCCAGCCGGGCGTCACTGTGTGGCTGGACCTGTGCGCGCCCGATGCCGATGACCTCGCCACGATCAGCGAGAAGCTCGACCTGCACAGCCTCGCGGTGGAGGATGCTGGTCAGGAACGTCAACGCCCCAAGCTTGACCGGTACAAAAGCCACCTGTTCGTCACCGCCTACGCCGCCGCGATGGAGGCGACCACCGGGCAGTTGGAGACGTTTGAGGTGGCGGCGTTCGTCACCCCCAATGCATTGATTACCGTGCGTAAATCGGACCAGTTCGACATCGGCGGTGTGGTAGCCCGTTGGGACGCCTCGCCAGACCTGGCGAAGCACGGGGTCTCATACCTGCTGCACGGTCTGCTCGACTATGTCGTCGATGGCTACTTCGCCGCCGCGCAGATTCTCGACGACAAGATCGAAACGTTGGAGGACTTGCTGTTCGACGACAGTACCGTAGACCTATCCGTGCAACGAGAATTATTTGAGCTACGCAAGAGCCTGGTGCGGCTACGCCGGATCGTGCTGCCGATGCGGGAGGTCGTGAACTCCCTGATGCGCCGTGATCTGAATATCTTGAACGAGGCGATGCTGCCTTACTACCAGGACGTCTACGACCACGTCCTGCGCGCCATCGAGTGGACCGAGAGCATGCGGGATATCGTGACCACTGTCCTAGAGACTAACTTGACGATCCAGAGCAACCGCCTCAACGTGATCACCAAGAAGGTAACCAGCTGGGCCGCCATCATCGCGGTGCCCACCGCGATCACTGGATTTTACGGACAGAACATACCCTATCCCGGATCTGGTCATCTATCAGGGTTCTACATCTCAACCAGTTTTATCGTGATTGCTTCAATCGGGCTGTACGTGTTGTTCCGCCGCCGTGACTGGATCTAAGTTAGGGTGCCGGATCTCCCTAGTTGGGACGGATTATCGTCACAGTGCCATCAGCCCTGGAGGTCACGTATGCCGTGCCGTCGGGTGTCACCGCGACCTCGTCCGGGGAGTAACCGACGAATGCGGTGCGAATCACCGCCCCGGTGGCAGTGTCGATCACGCTCATGGTTTCGTCAGCGGTATTGACCACAAAGGCGTGATGGCTATCCCGGGCGACCGCCAGCCCGCGCGGCTTCAGGCCCACCGGAATGGTACTGTTGGCCTTCAGGAGGGAGGTAAGCTTCACGCCCAGCTGGGTCGGCAAGTCGATCACACTCACCGTGTTCTCGGCGTAGTTGGTCACGTAGGCATGACGGCCGTCGGGGTCGATCGCCACCTTCTGCGGAGAGCGGCCGACTAAGACAGTGCGCACCACCTTTTGCGCGTGGACGTCGATCACGCTGACCGAGTTGCTGGCACTATTGGCCACGTAGGCGAACTCGCCCCTGGGATCGATCGCCACCCCATCCGGGTGGGCACCGACGGGCACGGCACCGATCACCTTGAAGTTTGCGATATTGATCACGCTGACCGAGTTCTCGTAGTAATTGGTGACAAAGGCGTAATGGTCGCGGGGGAAGATTGCCACCGCGGTGGGGTTCGCACCGACAGCGATGTTGCGGATCACCCTTCCACTGCCGGTGTCGATCACACTGACCGAGTCCTCGGAGTAGTTGGTCACGAAGGCGTGCCGGCTGTCGGGATCGACCGCTACCCCGCGCGGATTGGCGCCGACACGAATGCTTCCGACCACCCGCCTGCTGGCGGTGTCGATCACGCGCAGCGCGTTGTCGGCGTAGCTAGCCGCGTAGGCGTGCTTACCGTCAGGGTCGACCGCCACCCCCTGCGGATCGCCGCCGACGTCCACGGTCGGGTTCGGGTTGTCCGCCGCGACGGCGGTGCTGACCCCGCCAGCGACAGTGGCTGCGGTGAGGACGGCGAGCACCGGTACGAGCATCCCGGCCCACCGGTGGAACCCGCGCCAGACTCGGCCGGCTGGCCTGGCCTTGCGATGCCTTGCTCCCGATCGGACGGTCATGCCGTTCTCCTCTTCATCACCGGTGCACCGCTAGGAGTAACGACAGCCTCGCTCTCGCGTTTCGCACGACGCCAGGATGATTACGCCAGGGTGGTTAGGCCAGGGGCAGCAGGACGCGGAAGGTGGTGCCGCCTCGGGGGGCGGTATGCAGCTCGATGCGGCCATGGTGGGCCTTCAGGATGGCCGCAGTGATCGCCAAGCCGAGGCCTGAGCCACCCTGGCTGTGCCGAGGGACACCGTGGAATCGGTCGAACACGTGCACCGCGTCCTCGGGGGGGATGCCGCGTCCCTCGTCGTGGACCTCCAGCATGCCCAGTGCTGTACTCGGCTGGGCTGTATCCGGCTGGGCTGTATCCGGCTGGGCTGTACTCGGCTGGGCTGTGTTGGGGTGCTGGGTTGGGTGCGGCTGCGGGGGCGTCCCGGCCTGGGCCACCGGGGGTTGGTTGTCCTTGGAGGGCACGTATCGGCGGACCGTCAGGTGCACCGCAGTGCCCGCTGGGGTGTGGGTGAGAGCGTTCGTGACCAGGTTGGTCACCACCTGCCGGAGCCGGTTCTCGTCGCCGAGCACGTGCACCGCGTCGCTGCCCGGGCTCAGCATCACCGGGCGGTCCGGCTCGCGCGCCTTCGCGTCGTGCACCGCGTCGGCGGCCAGCACGAGCAGATCGACGTCGGTGATGTCCAGCGCGCGCTCCTGGTTCAGCCGGGCCAGCAGCAGCAGATCCTCCACGAGCACGCCCATCCGAGTCGCCTCGGCCTCGATCCGCCCGGTGAGCAGCTCGACCTCGGCAGGTGTGCGGGCACCGCCGCGGCGGTAGAGCTCGGCGAACCCGCGGATCGAGGTGAGCGGGGTGCGCAGCTCGTGGGAGGCGTCCGCCACGAACTCGCGCAGCCGCTGCTCGGAGCGCGCCCGCTCCTCGAGTGCCGCCGCGAGCCGGCCCAGCATGATGTTGAGCGCGGCACCCAGCCGGCCGGTCTCGGTGCGAGGGTCGGCCTCGGGCACCCGACGATCCAGCTCACCACCGGCAATCGCCTCGGCAGTGCGCTCGATCCTGCTCAACGGACGCAGCCCAAGCGCCACCACGACCGTCGCGGCCATCCCGACCAAGGCCAGGACGATGCACCCCACGACGATTTCGATCACCAGTAGTGCCCGGACGATCGCGTCCACGGAGGAACCCAGCGGCAGTGCGATAGCCGCGACGCGAGCCTCCGGCAGCACGAGGGCGAGCACTCGCCATCCGCTGCCCCCCGCCCGGTCGGACACGGTGAAGGGATCGCCTTCGTGCTGCTCCAGGGTGGCCAGGTCCAGTACCGGGCCACCGCGCACCGGCTGGTTGATCTGCTGGGGGCCACGCGGCCCGAAGATCGTTATCGCGTACTCGCTGGGCAGCCGTTGCGGGTTGTGCAGGATCCGGCGTATCCCCAAGTGCAGCAGTCGCTGGTCCACCTGGTTCTGCAAGGACTGCCCCAACAGCAGCACACTCGCCCCGGTGAACACCGTCAAGCCGACCGCGGAGAGCACCAGCAGGGCGGCAATTAACCGGCCGCGCAGGGTGAGCGGCCGGCGCAGGATCCTCATGAGGCACCGTTATCGGGCGCGTCACGGGGCAGCCGCAGCGTGTAGCCGACACCGCGAATCGTATGGATCAGCGGCAGGCCCTGTCGGTCGATCTTGCGGCGCAGGTAGCTGATGTAGGACTCGACGATCCGGCCGTCGCCGCCGAAGTCGTACTTCCACACCTGGTCCAGGATCTGTGTCTTGCTGACCACCTTGCCCGCATTGGTCATCAGGTAGCGCAGCAGGTTGAACTCCGTCGGCGAGAGTTGTACGAGCCGCCCGGCACGACGCACCTCATGGGCCTCCTCATCCAGCTCCAAGTCGGCGTAGGCCATCGTGGCGTCGCTGGCGTCGCCGTGGCGGGCCGGTTGAGTGCGCCGCAGGATCGCGCGCAGCCGCAGTACCAACTCCTCCAAGCTGAACGGTTTGGTCACGTAGTCGTCACCGCCCGCGAGAAGCCCGGCGATCCGATCGTCGACGTCGTCGCGAGCGGTCAGGAACAGCACCGGCAGCTGCTCATGGACGGCGTGCAACCGGCGGGCCAGGGTGAACCCGTCGCAGTCCGGCAGCATCACATCCAGCACCACGATATCCGGCACGGTCTGCGCGAGGGTGCTCAGGGCCTGGGCGCCGCTGTTTGCGGCATGCACCTCAAAGCCGGACAGGCGCAGTGAAGCGCACAGCAACGTCAGGATGTTCGGCTCGTCATCGACGACGAGCACGCTGGCGCAGCGCTGGCTGTTCACGCCCGCTAGTGTCCCCCACCGGCCTAAGAGCAACCTATGGTTTAACCACGCATCAACCGTCGAGCACGTAGCCGGCACCGCGCACCGTGCGGATCCGGTCGGAACCCAGCTTGCGGCGCAGGTACCCGACGTAGACCTCCACGACGTTGGAGGACTTGGGCTGGCCCCAGACCGCCGTGGCGAGCCGGTCCTGCGATACCGGCTGGTCTGGCCGGCTGGCCAAGGCGACCAACACGGCGTACTCGGTCGGTGACAGCGTCACCAGCCGGCCGGCGACGCTGACCAGCCCGAGGGCGGTGTCGACGGTGATCGCCCCCGCGCGCAGCACGGTCCGATCCACTGACAGGTGATCGGAGATTCGCAGCCGCAGCCGGCTGACCAGCTCCTCTACCGGGAACGGGGTGGTCAGGTAATCGTCCACGGTGCTCCGCAGCAGCGATACGGTCTGCTCCCGTTGCTCGCGAGAGGTCAGCGCGATCACCGGTAGTTGCGGGGCGGTCCTGCGCAGCTCGTCGAGAAAAATCCGGGGATCCGGGCCGGCCAGCGCGACATCGAGCACGATTGCCGCGAGGGTGTGCGCGCGGGCGGCATCCAGCACGTCCGGGGCGGCGTCCAGGGTCCGGGTCTCGAATCCGGTGGACCGTAGCGCGTGAAGCACCCGGCTCGTGGTGTGGCGCAGGGGCACCATGAGCAGAACCGGATGCCCGGGCATAGATCGCTGGTTGCGCTGCATCGGCGGCAAGGCTTCCGCGCCATGTCGGGTTTGGGCAATCGGTGGGCGGCAGGATTACCCGACCGGTCCAACGGCAGCCACGGTGTCCCTGAGCGCGGGCACTTGAGGGCGTTGCCGGGCATTCGGAGTAGGGCCAGTATGCTGTTCGGGCTAACCAGTGCGCGCTCGTCGCGCTGCACAGCCGAGTGGGCGACCACAGGCCGGTAACGTTCTCAGATTGCGCTGGCTGGGTACCCCCTTCTCCCTACGGTTCCTCGGGTGCGACGCCAGCTGGAACGAACTCTGTGGGCCACGGTCTTCCTCGCCGTGCTCCTCGCGCCGGTGCTCCTAGCACCACTCCTGCACGGACCGCGTACCCGGAACGGCTCGTCGCTAACGTCAGAACTTCTGTCAGAACTCTCTGTGGGTATCGGGCTGCTCGCCACCTCGATGCTGGTCTGTGCGGTCGCGTTGCCGTCTCGGCTGCGCACGCTGACCCGCACTCTCGGCATCGATGGGGTGCTCGGTATCCACCGGTTCGTCGGGTTGGCCGTCATCTTGCTGGTGGGCTTGCACATCGTGTTGGTGGTGGCGGCGCACCCGGCAAACATGGCCCTGTTCGACGTCCTGCACGCGCCGAACCGCGCTCGCACGGCACTGGGCGCCACCGTGGCGCTCGGTGCGCTGGTCGCGCTGACGGTGCTGCGCAGGCGGCTGCGGCACCGCTACGAGGTGTGGCGTTGGGTGCATGTGGCGCTGGCCGGCACCGCGCTGGTGCTCAGCGGGCTGCATATCTGGTTGCTGCACCATCTGGTGCGGGATGCCGCGATGCTGGCCTTGCTCGCCGTTCTCGCGGTGGGCGTGCTGGGGGTGCTGGCCTACCGGTGGCTGTGGCTGCCGGTCCTCGGTGCCCGCCGTGAGTACGTGGTGCGCGAGATCCGGCCGGAGACCAGCACCGTGAGCACCCTGGTCTTGGAGCCCCGCCGACACGGAGCGCGACGCGGCTACCGGACCCTGGAGTTCGCCCCTGGCCAGTTCGCCTGGCTGCGCCTGAACCCCTCGGTGCGGGCCCAGGAGCATCCCTTCACCATCGCCTCCAGCGCTCACCTCGGACTGTGGACCGAGTTCACGATCCGGCACAGCGGCGATTTCACCCGCGAGCTTCGCCTGTTGCGCCCGGGCAGCTCGGTGTGGGTCGACGGCCCGCACGGCGCCTTCACCCTCGATCTGCGGCGCACCACCGGTCTGGTCATGATCGCCGGTGGGGTCGGCATCACCCCGATGATGAGCATGCTGCGGACCCTGGCGCACCGGCGGGACCGGCGCCCGCACCGGCTGCTCGTCATCGCCCGGACCGTGGAGGATCTGCTCTTTCGCCCCGAGATCAGGCAACTCCAGCAGCGGCTGGACCTCACCGTCGTCGAGCTGCTCCGCCAGCCGCCGCCGAGCTGGAGCGGCGCGTCCGGCACCGTCGATGAGGACCTGCTCACGGCACTGCTACCCGGCAAGTTCCGGCGCAACCAGCTCGACTACTACCTCTGCGGGCCGCCTGCGCTGGTCACCGATGTGCTGACCGTGCTCGACGGGATGGACATCCCGCAGCCGCGCATTCATACCGAGCAGTTCGACCTCGTCTAACCCATGTCTCATTCGTCCTCAGTTGTCTCAGGTGAGAAAGGCTTCTCTTGTGCGCTCCCCGGTACCCCGATTTGTCCGATGGGCCGTCGCCCTGGCTGTGCTTGTCGCGTTGACGGTCACGGTGTTCCAGTACTGGGGCACGTCGCAGTACGGGGCGCCAAGAGCGCACAACACTGCGCAAGATGCTGGGCAAGACACGGGGGGAGATACAGGATGGCGGCAAACGCAGTGGGGCCTGCTAGGGCCCGCGGATCGAGACCTGCTGGTCATGGTCCGGCAGGCTGGCGCCTACGGGGAGCTGAGCGGGCAGCGGGCCCAGCACCAGGGCAGCAGCGCTGTCCTGCGTAGCATCGCCACGCGCGTCGGGATCGACTACGGCACCCTCGACACCCAGGTTCGCTCCATCGCCGCCAAGCTCGGTGTGCCGTTGCCCGAGCACCCCACCGCGCAGCAGCAAGACTGGATGAGGGAGCTGTCCGCTCACTCCGGCCCGGACTTCGACCACATGTTCGCGCAACGGCTGCGCCTCACCGACGGCGAGGTGCTTCCGGTCATCACCAGCGTGCGGGCTGGCACCCGAAACGAGCTGGTCCGCTCGTTTGCGACCAACGCCGCAGCCCTCGTCAACCGGCACATGGTGGATCTGGAGAACACCGGGCTGGTGGACTATTCCCGACTGCCTGAGCCCCGAATGTCTGGGCCGCTGTCCCCCGCGGCGATGGCCCCCCCCGCTGATCAGGGCCGGCTGAGCCGGCACCCCGACCAGGTTGTTCACGCCACGCCAGCTCCCCCAGCCGGCAACGACGTGAACGCCATGGTCGCTGCCCTAGTCTTGATCGCCGCGCTGCTGGTCGCCCTCGGCCTGCTGGGGACCGCCAGCCGGCGAGTTCGGCGGTCCGGTGCTCGGCCCCCGCGCCGTGACAGCTCTCAGCACAGCTTGCCCCGCCGGTCCCCGCAGAGCCGACACGCCGCCCAGCGTTGGTAGCCAGCGGTCGCCGCGGCAAATCAGGCACTGACCGCGGTCACCGCGGCAAATCAGGCACTGGCCGGCCGAACAGTCCCAGCAGCACGTCCCAGTCGTCGTCGGGGGCACTGCGGTTACGCCAGCGCTGCCCGCAGGCCACACACCGCTGCACGACGACGACCTCGCCGCCCTCCCAGAGGGCCGCGAGTGGCTCCATCGCCGCGCCACACTCGGCGGCCCGGTCGCCGGGGTTGACGTCAACGTGCCGCGACCACAGGCACCGCGGGCAGTGATTGGTGTAGCCATTGCCGCGCACCGCGGTCCCGCAGTGAAGACAGGTGAAGTTCTCCCGGCGACGGGTGAACGAAGGTGGTTGCCTCATCGCCCGTCAGCATTCCACCCGTCTCCATATACCGTCAGTCCAGCGTTACGCTGGATCACCGCACGCCATGGGCACTGAGGTGGACGGGACGGGATCAGATCATGATGCGGGTGGTGCAGGCCGACGACAGGCGCACGTGGACGATCCATAGCAAGATCAGCTGGACTAAGCCAGAGCGGTCAGAGCAGTTCGAACACGACATGGCCGCCGCGGGTTATCTCCACGGCATCGCAATGCTGGGGCTCGTCATCGTGCTGACGCTCTTTCTGGTGTTCTGGACGCCGGTCGGAGTCGTCATACCGGCCTGGTTCGTGCTGTTCGTCCTGCTGGTTCTGCTGCTGGTGCTGGTGGCGTGGGCGCTGCAACGGCCCTGGGTCATCACGGCACACACCGACCAGCCGGTTGAGACGCGGGGCGAGCACTGGGAAGGGGTGGTGCGGGGCGTGGTCGCGGCCCGGGAGGAAATTCAGCGGGTCACCGATGACCTGAGAACGCGGAATGTCCCCGATGATGGCAGGGGGCCGCTTTCCCGCATCGCATCACCCAACGTGCCGTTCGGCAATGCGTGAGTGGCCCGGCGGGAATTCGATCGCAGGCTGTCCCGGATGACTCACTGACTGTCACCGGAGGGCGCCACCGCCGGTGATCGGGATATCAATTCACCCCTGCTGCGGTGGCGCTCGGGGCCCAGGGGGGGTTCGCTGGCCTTGTGGTCCGGTATGTCCCTCGAACTCGCTCTGCCAGTTCCGCCTTCGCCGGTTCCCCCTTCGATAGGGGAGCAGGCACCAGGGGAACTCTCAGCAACTGCGTGTTCACCGCCTCGTGGTGTTGCTCGGTGGGGGCGACCTGGACGGTGGAACTGCGTCCATTAGAGCTGGGCCCAGCAGAACTGGACCCATCAGAACTGGACCCCATCAGAACTGGACCCATTAGGACTCGGATCAGTGGACCGAGCGGCGCTGGGCCGCCCGGCGGAGTGGATCTGCTCTGGGGTGCCGACCCAGCAGCCAGCCCCGGAACACCAGACCGCCGACCTGCTTCGAGAGCGTGACCTGTTGCTGTTCCCGGTCGATCCGGTCCGGTCCCCGCCGCGGACCCGTAGCCGCCGGCTGATCGGCTACGTCACCCGTGACCCCGAGGTGATACGGCTGGCGCTGATGCTTGCCGACACCGTGGATGATGCTAGGGACACCGGGTACGAGCACCCCATGCTCCTGGCCGCCCGGTGGGTTCAGGCCGGGTACTCGGCCGAGGCGGCCATTCGCTGGATCACCGCTGGCGTGAGGTGGCCCAAGGCAGCCCAGACCGCCCTGCGCGCACCCCCCGGCTGACAGACACCGCCCCGCCGTTGTCACCGGGAAACGGGACCGCGACTATGACTTTGTGACCGTGCTCAGCAACGCTGCGCTCGCGGTGGTCGTCGTCGTACTCGTGCTGACCGGCGGGCTGATTTATTGCCTGCGAAGCTGGCGGCCATTCGGCAACGACGCCGACGTCGCCACCTATACCGCGCTGAACATCATGGCGCAGGCCTCACTCACGCTGCGGGAGCCGCTCTGCGCTGCCTCGGCGACCGCCGCGGCGCCCTACCTGCGGGAGATGCTGCACGGCATGGCCGTCGTCCTGACCAACGATAAAGCCGACATGCTGGCCTGGGATAGCAAGGCTGAGCAGGATGCCGACGCTAAGCATCACAGCAACTGGGTCGTGGGCGCGGTCCACGCGGTGCTGGAAACCGGCCGCCAACAGATCCGCCATCAGCGCGACATGGACTGCGGGCGCGGCAACTGCCCGGTCCGCTCGGTGGTCGTCTCCCCGCTGCAGGTGGACGGCGGCATCGTCGGGACCCTCGGTGTGATCAGCCAGCGAGCTGCTGGGGCGAAGATGATCCGGGCCACCCAATCCGTTGCCCGCTATGTCTCCAGCCAACTGGAACTCGCCGAACTCGACGAGTCCCGGGCCCGGCTGGCCCATGCCGAGATCCGGGCGCTGCGTTCACAGATCTCCCCCCATTTCATCTACAACGCGCTGACCACGATCTCCCACTGTGTCAAGACTGACCCGGAGCAGGCCCGTGAGCTGATCATGGAGTTCTCCGACTTCACCCGGTACTCCTTCCGCGCCGACGCGGAGTTCACCACGCTCGCTGAGGAGCTCAACAACATCGACCGCTACCTGATCCTGGAGAAGGCCCGGTTCGGGGAGCGGTTGCAGGTCAAGGTCCAGATCGCACCGGAGGTGCTGCCGGTGGTGTTGCCGTTCCTGGCGTTGCAGCCGCTGGTGGAGAATGCGGTGCGGCACGGGCTGGGCGGCAAGGATGATGGCGGCACGCTGTCAATCATCGCTGAGGACGCTGGGGCCGATTGTGTGATCAGCGTGGAGGACGACGGCATCGGGATGGATCCAGACCGGCTCCGTGAAGAGATGACCGACTCCCACCTCACCGGCGCGCATGTCGGGCTGGGCAACGTGCACGACCGGCTGCGGGGAGCCTTCGGTGACGAGTGCGGGTTGGTGGTCGAAACCGGGCCAGGGATGGGCACCAAGGTCAGCATGAAGGTACCCAAGTTCAGCCGCGGGGTGCGCGCCATCGCTCCACCAACGCCGGGCTCGCCGCGTTCGCAACCGTCAGTCAGCGCCTAGCGGCGCCTGGTGACCACTGGCTGACCACTGGCTCCGTAGGCTTGGCGGATGGACGTCAAGGACTTGACCTCGCGGCTGCCGTTGCCCGGCATCCAGCGGGAGCGTGGCCCGGTGGTGGCCGCGGTGAAACTGCATGGTGTGATCACACCGACGCTAGCGCTGGCACCGCTGGGCCGCGGGGTGATCAACCTAGCCGTCATGGAGTCTGTGCTGACTCGGGCCTTTGGCTACGAGCAGCTGCAGGCAGTGGCGCTGTTGGTCAACTCGCCGGGTGGTTCAGCCACTCAGGCGGCGCTGGTGGCGGAGCGGATTCGCGGGCTGGCTGACCACAAGCGCGTGCCGGTGCTGGCGTTCTGCGAGGACGTCGCCGCCTCCGGCGGATACTGGCTCGCGTGCGCCGCTGACGAGATCGTCGCCCATCCCACCTCGCTGATCGGCTCCATTGGGGTGGTCACTCAGGGCTTCGGGCTGCACGGTCTGCTGGAACGTTTCGGGGTGCAGCGGCGGCTGTACACCGCGGGGGCCAACAAAGCCCGGCTCGACCCGTTCCTGCCCGAGCGGGAGGACGACGTGGTGTGGTTGCGCAGCATGCAGACGGAACTGCATGGCATGTTCCGCGACTGGGTGTGCTCGCGCCGTGGCAGGACGCTCGCTACTGATCAGCAAGATCTGTTCACCGGCGAGGTGTGGACCGGCCGCCGGGCCCTGGAGTTGGGCTTGGTCGACCGGTTGGGCACAATGCGCGGGGAGATCGCCAAGCGGTACCCGGGTGCGGAGATCATCACAGTGGAGGGACGCCGGTCGCTGCTGGTGCGTCTGGGGCTGAGTTCTGGGGTGATGTCGCTGAGCGGGCGTGCCGGCCCGGAGTCCGCGCTGGCGGTGCTGGAGGCGCTCGAGCACCGCGCCGCCTGGTCCCGCTTCGGTCTGTAGGTCTAGGGCCAGTAGATCCGATGCTGCAGATCCGACGCTGTAGATCCAACGCTGTAGATCCAGCGCGGTAGGTCCGGTTGGGCGCAATCCGGTACCCCCAGTTGGGGCTCTGTTACGCCAACCATGGACAAGCGGCGCCAGCCATGTGCAGGATGAGCGGTCGGGGGATCGGCAGGGGAGCACTGTGGGGGGCACTGTGCCGAGTACTGCCGAGTACTGACGCCGAGTACTGACCGAGTACTGACATTGACGAAAAGGTGGCCGATGAGCGGTAACGGTGACAACCCCGGGCTTGTCGTGCTCGCCGTGGACGACGAGCCGCATTCGCTGTCCATGCTGCTTGATGTGCTCCACGCCGAGCCGCGGATCGGCCGCGTGCTGACGGCCATGAACAGCAAAGAGGCGTTGGCGATCTTGAGGCCCGAGAACGGGCCACCCCCCCGGGTTGATGTCGTGATGCTGGACGTCCGGATGCCGGGGTTGGACGGCCTGGATCTGGCCAACGCGATCGCCGGGGGCCCCAACGCACCGGCGATCGTGTTCGCCACCGCCTACGACGAAAGGGCCATCGACGCCTTCGAGCTCGGCGTAGCCGACTACCTGATGAAGCCGGTGAGCCAAGAGCGACTGGCCAGCACGATACGGCGGATCATGGCTTCCCGGCGCAGCTCGGCCACCGCGCCCTCCGAGGAGGGCAACGAGGACGAGGTCATCCCGGTCGAGCTCGCCGGCACCACCAAGCTGGTACCGCGCTCGTCGGTGCGCTGGGTGGAGGCGCATGGGGACTACGCGCGGCTGCACACCGGCGAGGCCATCAGCCACCTGGTCCGCATCCCACTGTCCCAGCTGGAGGACCGGTGGTCCGAGGCCGGGTTCGTGCGCATTCACCGCTCGTATCTGGTTGCCCTGCCCTTGATCACCGAGCTGCGCATGTCGTCGTCGGGCTACGTAGTACGGGTCGGCCACGGAGACGATGCCACCGAGTTGCCGGTCAGCCGACGGCACACCCGTGACCTGAAGGACCGCCTAGTGCGCGCCGCCAAGCAAGGCTGGACACCCCGATGAGCCGGACGCCCCGAATGAACGATGAACACTGATAGCCTCGGCCCGGATGGCGATTTCGGGGAGGACCTGGAACCAGCAATCCAAGAAGCGGTGGCCCAAGCGTTCCGCGACACGGTACGGGAAGAAAATGCGGGCCGGATGCACGCCAGCGAGGCTGAGCGTGGCAACAAGCGGCAACGGGTGGTGCTTGCCAAGCGGCGCAGCAGCCGGCCGGTGGTGCGCACGATCACTGAGCTGGAGGACCAGACCGACGTCGGTAAGGAGCTGGCCAGCCATCTGGTGTGGCTGCAGCTAATGCTGTCGCTCCGGAAGATGCTGCTCACCGTGGTGGTGCTCGTCAGCATCCCGCTGGTGTTCCTGTGGGTTCCGTCGCTGGGTAGCACCACCATCCTGGGCTTGCGGGTGCCGTGGTTGCTGCTCGGCCTCGCGGTGTACCCGTTCTTCATCGCGGTGGCCTGGTCCTACAATCGCAGCGCGGACCGCAACGAGCAGGACTTCGCCGATTGGGTCGGAAACTGAGCGTGGAGAACTGAGCACTGGCGTGCCCGACAAAAATGACCTCTACGTTACCGTTATTGCGGTGCTGGCGATTGCCCTATGGTTCACGCTCACCGGGCGTTACTCGGCACGAGTCCGGTCGACCCCGGACTTCCTGTGGGCTTCCCGAATGGCGGGGCCACGCTGGAACGCCGCAGCGATCTCCGGGGAGTACCTGTCCGCGGCCTCCTTCCTCGGCATCGCCGGTCTGGTGTTTAAGGGTGGCGTGGACGCGCTGTGGTATCCGGTGGGATTCGCTGCGGGCTACCTTGCGATGCTGCTGTTCGTGGCAGCGCCGCTGCGTCGGTCTGGTGCCTACACGCTGCCCGACTTCGCCGAGATACGGTTGAACTGCGTACGACTGCGCTGGGTCTGCACCGCCTTTGTGGTCATCATCGGTTGGCTTTACCTGGTGCCGCAGCTCCAAGGGGCCGGACTCACCCTCCAGGCTGTCACCGACCAGCCGAAGTGGGTCGGTGCAACGGTGGTCATGGTGATCGCGACGTTCAACATCTACAGCGGACGGCTGCGCTCGATCACCATCATGCAGGCCTTCCAGTACTGGATCAAGCTAACCGCGCTGGCCGTGCCGGTCTTCGTGCTGCTGATCCACAACGCGGGCGAGGACCCGGGGTTCCGCAACTCGCTGGACGCTTCGGCGCCCCCGTCCTTCTCCCAGGCCACCGAGGTCACTCTGGATCACGATGTCGAGCTTCAGGTTACTGAGCCGGTACGCTTCACCGCCGTGGGAAGGGTGGACGGGCAGCCGGTGCAGGGAGTGGTGCGTTGGGAGCGGGACAGTAAGCACCGCGTCGGCAAAGACACCACCCTGTACTTCGACGCGGGCAGTCCGGTTCCGGTGGTCGACGGTGCCACCGGGAAAAACAGCACCTGGCTGCGTCCGATGAGCTATGGCAAGCACCCGCTGCTGGCCACGTACTCGCTCCTGGTGGCGCTGCTGCTGGGCACGATGGGGCTGCCGCAAGTACTGGGTCGGTACTACACCGACCCGGACGGCCGAACGGCGCGCCGGACCACGCTGCTGGTGCTGGTGCTGCTCGGGGTGTTCTACCTGTTTCCGACGGTCTCCGGGTGGCTTGCCCGGCTTTACGTTCCGCAGTTACTGGTTAACGGGAACACGGACGCCGCGCTGCTGATGTTGCCCCGCACGGCCTTGGGCGGGTGGCCGGCGCTCCTGCTCGGCGGGCTGATCGAGGCTGGGGCGTTTGCCGCCTTTGTGTCCGCCGCCACCGGGCTGGTCGTGAGCGTTGCCGGGGTGCTGTCCACCGACGTGCTGCCCGGTCGGCTTCGGGACTTCCGGGTGGCCACCCTGGCGGCCTGGTCGGTCCCGTTGGTGTTCGTGCTCGCTGGGTCGTCGCTCGATTTGGCTCAGGGCGTGGAACTGGCGTTCGCGGTGGCCGCCTCGTCGTTTTGCCCCCTGCTGGTGCTGGGCATCTGGTGGCGCGGGCTGACCGACGCCGGCGCGGCGGCTGGCATCCTGGCCGGCGGCGGACTGGCGGTCGTTGCGGTGCTGCTCGCCGCGGCTGGTGTGCTCTCACCGGGATGGCAGACGGTGCTGGCGCAGCCGGCGGTGTTCACCGTGCCGCTGGCCTTCCTGAGCATGGTCATGGTGAGCCGCCGAACGAGGGATCGCGTCCCGGCCGACGTGTCGCGTATCCTGTTGCGGCTGCACGCGCCGGACCGGTTGGGTTTGGCCGAGAAGCGGGAGCTGGGCCAACTCAAGTCCCGGGTCGGGATAATCGCGCTGGCGCTGTCCCGGATGCCCCTGTCCCGGATATCGCTGTCTCGGATACGCATTGGCCGGCACCGCCGGCCCGCCTGAACACCGCAACGGTTCGCTATTGCGGTGGGTGCCGGTGAGGCGCCGACGGTTAAGGTGTCTCGGTCCTCGCGACGCGCGGGACATCAACATCATCATGACTGGCTTGGAGGGGTTTGCCATGAGCACCACTGGGCCCATCACTGGGCCCATCACTGGGCCCACAGCCAGGCCCACGAGCGGGACTGGCACCGCGCCGCCGGTGGATCCCTGGGCCGCCGCGCATGCCAGCGTAGAGTTTGCCACCCTGCGCAACCGGCTCCGCAGTTTTGTCTTTCCGATGGCCGCGTTCTTTTTGGCCTGGTATTTCCTGTACGTCCTGCTGGCCGCGTTCGCTCCGCACTTCATGGCTATCAGGGTCGTCGGCAACATCAACGTCGGGCTGGTCTTCGGCCTGCTCCAGTTCGTCTCTACCTTCGCCATCGCAACGATGTACGTCCGATTCGCCAACCGCAGCCTCGACCCGGTGAGTAGCCGGATCCGAGAGCAGGTCGAAGGGGGAGGCTGGTGACCGGAGAGCCAGCTCGGGGCGCTGTCGGGGATCCGCTACTCAACGGCGGGATCTTTGTCTTCTTCGTGCTGGTCACCCTGGTGATCGTCTTCCGGGTCTCGCGCCAGACCAAGACCGCCACCGACTATTACGCGGCCGGCCGGATGTTCAGTGGCCCGCAGAACGGGATTGCGATCTCTGGCGACTACCTGTCCGCGGCGTCATTTCTGGGCATCGCCGGGGCCATCGCGGTCTATGGTTACGATGGTTTCCTCTACTCGATCGGCTTTCTGGTCGCCTGGCTGGTGGCCCTGCTGCTGATCGCTGAGCTGCTGCGGAACACCGGCAAGTTCACCATGGGTGACGTGCTGAGCTTCCGGATGCGCCGGCGGCCGGTGCGGGCCGCCGCGGCCGTCTCGACGCTCGTGGTGTCCCTCTTTTACCTGCTGGCCCAGATGGCCGGCGCCGGTGGTCTGGTCGCGTTGCTGCTCAACGTCACGAGCCGGCAAGCCCAGGCGCTGGTAGTCGCGGTCGTCGGCCTGTTGATGATCTTCTACGTGCTGGTCGGTGGCATGCGTGGCACCACGTGGGTGCAGATTGTCAAGGCCACTCTGCTGATCATTGGTGCGGGCATGTTGACTGCCTGGGCACTGGGTTCTTTCGGGCTCAACCTGTCTGCCCTGCTGGGCGAGGCGGCGTCGCGCTCGGTCCACGGGCACGCTGTGCTCGAACCGGGCTTGCACTTTGGCAAGAACATCACGACGAAGATTGACTTCGTCTCGTTGGGCCTGGCCTTGGTGCTGGGAACCGCGGGCCTGCCGCACATTCTGATGCGCTTCTACACCGTGCCCTCGGCCAAGGAGGCTCGGCGCACGGTGGTGTGGGCAATCTGGCTGATCGGTATCTTCTACCTGTTCTCGCTGGTGATCGGCTACGCCGCTGCGGCGCTGGTGGATGGCGGTCCGAAGCGGATCATCAGCATGCCCGGTGAGGAGAACTCGGCGGCTCCGCTGCTGGCCTACCAGCTGGGGGGGGAGCTGCTGCTCGGCTTCATCTCGGCGGTGGCCTTCGCCACCATTCTCGCCGTGGTGGCCGGGCTGACCATCACCGCGTCGGCGTCGTTCGCACACGACGTGTACGCCAACGTGGTGAAGCACGGCAACCTGGATGCGGATCGGGAGGTGCTGGTCGCCCGTATCACCGCCTGCGTCATCGGCGTCCTGGCGGTCGGAGGTGGCATCGTCGCGCTCGGCCAGAACGTCGCCTTCCTGGTGGCGCTGGCCTTCGCGGTGGCTGCCTCGGCGAACCTACCGACGATCTTGTACTCGCTGTTCTGGAAGCGGTTCAACACCACCGGCGTGCTGTGGAGCATGTACGGCGGTCTGATCAGCTGCGTGGTCCTGATTGTCCTCTCCCCCGCGGTGTCGGGCACTCCGAAGTCGATGTTCCCCAGCGTGGACTTCGCGGTCTTCCCGCTGCACAACCCGGCGCTGATCTCGGTGCCGCTAGCGTTCCTGCTCGGATACCTCGGCACCGTGCTCAGCAAGAGCGACCAGTCCGATGAGGCGAAGTTCGCCGAGATGGAGCTGCGCGCGCTGACCGGTGCCGGCGCCGAGCGGTCGCTGCTGCCCGCTGAGGTGGGCTCCTCGCAGCCCGGGCCAGCGCTCACCCCGATCACCCCCGGGGGTTCCCCACCGGTATCCACCCCTCGCGGGTACCGCCGGCGGATCTTGGTCTCCACCGGGGTGATGGCAGGGGTAGCCGTTCTCGTGGTGTCGGTCTCCATGAGCCGCGTCCTGGCGTCGGCACCGCCGGGGGCAGACACCAGGCCTCAGCTCGGACCCAACATAGTGTCGGATGTGGGGCCGGAGGTCGCGATACCTGCTCTGGGCGGCATCATCCCGGTCGGCAAGACCCCGGGCTTTGTCGCGGTCTCCCCGAACGGTCGGCATGCCTATATCGCCAACCGGAACGCTCAGGTGCTCACCGTGGTGGACACGGCGATCAACCAGGTGACCGCGACCATCCCCATCCCGACGGGCCCACCCCAGTTCCTCGCTTTCGCACCGGACAGCCGCACGCTCTACGTCACCATCTTCAACGATCAGCGGACAATCCATGCGATCGACGTGCTCGACACCGCAACCAACGCCGTGATCGCCACCATCCCGCAACCGGCCCGCCCGTATCTCCCGGCGGTCAGCCGGGACGGCAAGCGCCTGTTCGTCCCCAACCACGACACTGCTTCGCTGTCGGTGGTCGGCACCGACACCAACTCGGTGATCGCAGAGATCCATGTTGCCCCCAACCCGCACGGGGTCACCTTCTCCCGCGATGGCAGCCGGGCCTACACGGCCAACCACGAGTCCAACCTGGTCTCGGTGATCGACACCACTACGCTGGAAGTACTGGCGACCATCCCCGTCGGGATCAGCCCGCACAGCATCGCGGTCCACCCCAACCTTCCGCTGGTCGCCAACGCGAACTACGACGCCGGCACCGTGTCGATGATCAACACCGCCACCGACAGGGTGGTGGCGACCGTCCCGGTCGGGAGCCACCCGCAAGACATCACCTGGGCCCCGGACGGGCGGTTCGCCTACGTGGTCAACGAGGCCAGCAACACCGTCACCGTGATCGACGCCCGGACCAACCAGGTCACCGCGACCATCCCGGTTGGCAGCAACCCGACGAGTATCGCGGTGCTGCCCAACGGTCGGCAGGCTTACGTGAGCAACCTCGACAGCGGAACCCTGACCGTCTTGGACCTGACCGGCTGAGCGAGGCCTCAGTGTCAGGTACGCGCCCTGGCGCGGTGCTCGGCGGCCTGTGGCACGATGGGTGGCTATGACGTCTCCGGTCCCGGCCGTGGTGGTGGCCGACATCCCTGAGCACGCCGTACTGCTCGACGTCCGTGAGGATGACGAGTGGGCGGCCGGACACGCGCCGGGGGCCGTGCATCTCCCGATGGGGCAGGTGGCGCAGCGGCTCGATGAACTGGCCACCGCGTTCCCCGATCACGTGGTGCGCGTGGTCTGCCGCTCGGGAGGACGCTCGGCACGCGTCACCGCCTACCTCAAACAGGCGGGTTGGGACGCGGTGAACGTCGAGGGCGGAATGCGTGCCTGGGCCGCCGCGGGCCGCCCCATGGTCGCTGAGCTCGGTCCGACGCAGCCGGACGCGGCGCCCAGGGTGCTGTAGTGCCCCCCCATGTCCTCATCAGCAGAGCCCTCATCAGCAGAGCCCGCCCCCGCCGGTGAGCGGGTGCGCGCCCTGGCCGCGGTGGCGGTCCCGCTGCTGGCGTTGACCGCCATGCTGGTGCTGGTCACCGCAGGCGCCGAGGGGTGGCGGTACGCGCTGCTGTTGGCCAGCCGCACCGACGCGCTCCCGCCGCTGGCGTTGCACGCCAGCGATGCGCTGGTGGTTATCGGAGGCGTGGTGTCGCTGCTCTCCGCGACGCTGGCTGGCGCGGTCACGCTGAGGTGGCTGGTGCAGGCCAACACGGCCGCGGCCCAGGCCGCCGCGGTCGCCCCGGCTCGGCCGGGCTGGCAGGTGGTCGTGGGTGCCCTGGTGCCGGGGATGAACCTGGTGGTGCCGGGTGCGGTGCTCGCCGAGGTGGAGCATGCGGCACTGGCGGGGGACCCGAAGGGCCGACCGCGCCCCTCCCGGCTGGTCCTCGCGTGGTGGGTGATCTGGGTGGTCGGGCTGGTGCTGGCGTTCACCGCCATCTTGTGGAACCTGCGCAGTGGTGTGCAGGCCCGCGCCGATGGGGTGCTGCTGCACCTGGCCACTGACCTGGTGGCCGGGGCAGTCGCGATCACCACGATCGTCGTGGTACGGCGGCTGACCCGGTTGCTCAGTCCGGTGGCCCTAACCGGCACCCCGCGGATGGTGGTGGTACGGGTGCATCAGGGCACGCGATAGCGTGCCGCATGACCAACCCTCGCCAGGCGTGCCCTTGCGGCTCGGGCAAGAGGTACAAGGCTTGCCACGGTAACCCGAGCGGCCCCCAGGACGTCATGATCAGCCGCCCCTTTGCGGGGCTCGCCGCGGAGTGCCAGCTTGTCGCGCTGCGCGAGTTCGTGCCCTCGGCAACGGCACCACTGCCCCTAGCCCAGTCGGCACTAGCCCAGCCAGCACTAGCCCAATCGGCTGGCCGGGACGTCACGCTGGCCACCCTGCTGCCGATGGCGGCCGCGGCGATGGTGCGGCCCGACGGTGTCGCGCTGGTCGGCTTGCAGGTGCTGGCCCGCTCCGGAGACCTGTCCCGGGACCTCGGCCGGGCGTTGAGCTGGGCGCTCACCGCCGAGCCCGGCGCGGTGCTGCCGGGGGTGAGTACCACGGCCGACGGCGAGCAGGTCCGGCTCGGCGATCTGCTGCGCGCCGATGCCCCGCTTCAGGTCACCATGTACCCCGATTTTGCCTGGTGGGTTCCTGGCGACCAAGCCCCGTCCGAGGAGATGACAGCTGCCTTACAGCACGCCAACGCCGCGATCATGCCGACGGAGGCGGTCACCGGGGTGGGCGTCGAGGCCGCTTACTGGGTCGATGCCGGCAGTAAGGCGCACCTCCGGTGGGTTCGCCCGGAGCCGGAAGAACAGCTGCTCGCGGCGCTGGCCCGGCTGGCGGCTCGGGGTGAGCTGGACCTGGGTGAGGGCTCCCGGTTCGCTGGCTCGTTTCGCGTCCACGGGGTGGTGGTGCCGGTCTGGGACCTTGACCCCGAACGACACGCCCGGGAGTGGGTCGACCCGGCGGAGGCCTTCGCGCGGCAGCTGAGGCAAGCACTGGAGGGCCTGGACGGACCAGAGGACCTGCTGCTCACCGACGCCGAACGCCGCGCCCTGCGGGGGCTGCGCGGCCGCCAACTCACCCTGCGCTGATTCCCGCCGCGGGCCCCGCTACGGCAGCCAGCTGAGGTGCCCGCGCAGCAGCGCGTACCCGACGAAAGCGACGATGTCGATCAGCGCGTGTGCGCTCACCAGGGCCCAGAGCCGGTGAGTTCGCTGCCAGACCCGGCCGAACACCAGCCCCATCACCAGGTTCCCCACGAAACCGCCGAACCCCTGGTAGAGGTGGTAGCTGCCACGCAGTGCCGCGCTGGCGAGCACGGCGGGCCCCTCACCCGACCCCAGCTGGCGTAACCGGGTGATCAGGTACCCCGCCACCAGCAGCTCCTCGGCCAGGGCGTTGGCCACCGCCGAGGCGAGGAGCACCGGGACCCGCCACCAGGTGTCGGCCAGCGCGGAGGGCACCACGGTGAGGTCGAGACCAGCCGCACGGGCCAGGAAGTACAAGCCCAACCCTGGCCCGCCGATCACCGCGGCAAGCCCGACACCAAGCCCGGCGTCCCGGCCAGCCGACCGGCAGTCCAGGCCGAGGCTGCGCGGCGGGATACCGCTGCGCCACAGCAGGTAGCTACCCAGAGCACCCCAGGCCAGCAGCTGGATCACCCCGGTGAGCTGGTAGGCGAGGTCCAGCGGTTCGCTCCTGAGCACCGGCGCGTTGATCGCCACCGATTGATCGGCCAGGGATCCCGGAGCCAGCAGCGCGTTCAGCAACGCCAGCAGGCTGCGCAGCCCGGACACTCCCAGGGTCACCGCCAGGACCAGGACGATCTCGACGATCAGTGCCCGGCGTTGCTCGGGGTCGCTGACCACTGCGGGCTCGGCCGGCCGCGACGGGGCAAGCCAGCCCCGTAGTGCTGCACCCCGGGCGCTCACCCCCTGACGCTATCGGCCACCCTGGCGCCCCGCGTATCGTGGGCGCGTGTGGCGGTTCGTGCTGGCCCGGCGGTGGTGGGTGGGGCATCTGCTGGTCGCGACGGTGTGCGTGGTGTTCGTCCGGTTGGGGCGCTGGCAGTGGGACCGGGGGCTCTTGCCCACCGGGGGATGGCAGAACCTGAGCTACGCGGTCCAATGGCCCTTGTTCGCCCTCGCGCTCGTCGCGGGCTGGGGCCGGTTCCTGTGGCTGGAGCACCACCGTCCGCGGGAACAACACCTTCCCGAAGGGGATCCGCCGGACGCCGCACCAGTTCCCCCACGCCCCGCTTACCCACCGATCCGGGAGGACGATCCCGACGATGAGCTCGCCGCGTACAACGCCTACCTCGCCCGGCTCGCCGAGCAGGACCGGCGCTAGGGCCGAGGAGGTGCGGACCCGGCTGATCGCCTACCGCATCGCTGCCTACGCCACCGGCGTGATGCTGCTCGTGCTGACCACGGAGGTGATACTGCATTGGGTCTTCAAGGACCCGCGGTACCACTGGCTGGCCTGGAGCCCGCGCGTGCACGGGTTTCTCTACATGGGCTACCTGGTCACCACGGTCTTGCTAGGGACGTCGGTGCGGTGGCAGCCGGGGCGGATGGTGTTGGTGGCGCTGGCCGGCACGATCCCGTTGATGTCTTTCGTGGCTGAGCGCAACGTCACCGGTGAGGTGCGCGGGCAACTAGGTACCGCGCCCCAGTAGGGATCTTGGGCAGTAGGGATCTCGCGGATGAACCAGATGCGCCTAGCTGGCGTCCAGCGGACTCCAGCTAAGGTGCCTCGGGTGTCGACAGTGCTGAATCTGCATCCCCCCGGCCCGCCAGGTGTCCCACTCCTGCTGGCCCGGCTGGTCGATGACGCGGCGCTGTTCCCACCGTCGGGGGCAAGCGTGCTGGACACGGTCAAGGCGTACCTCGCCGCCCGCCGCGCACCCTACGCCGGGGTGATCGGTTTCCTGCTGTGTCCGATCTCCCGGCTGGGCGCGCTGGTGAGTGCGTTGCGCAAAGTTCGTCCCGGGCAGCCGGTGGCCTTGTCGCTGGTCGCCGACACCGGTCTGGGGGGACTGCCTAAGGCCATCTCCACCGCGCTGGACAACGCAAAGCTCCTGGATCTGCGGATGATCGAGGTGCCGGCGCCCTCCGACGTGGACTCCACCTGGTTGGTGCAGCTCACCGAGTTCGTGCCGGATGACGTGGTCCGGGTGGTCGAGCCACGCCGCGGCAGGCCAGAGTGGCTGCAAGGCGTGCGCCGGGTCGCCGAGGCCGGCTGCTGGCCCAAGCTGCGCTGCGGCGGCAAGTCCGTGGAGTCGTTTCCCAGCGTCAAGGAGGTGGCCGATTTCCTGGCCATCGCGGCCAGCACCGGGGCGCCGTTCAAGGCGACCGCCGGGCTGCACTATGCGATTCGCCACCACGACGAGCGCACCGGGCTGACCCACCACGGGCTGCTCAACATGTTGGTGGGCACCGCCCATGCGGTATCCGGGGCCAGCGCGCAGGAGGCACTGCGCTGCACCGACGCGGGAGCGTTGGCCGCTGAGGCCGGCGCGCTGTCGGAGGAAGGCTCGCGGGCTCTCCGCGAGGTGTTCGCCTGTTACGGGTCGGTGTCGCTGGCCGCTCCGGTGGCAGACCTGGTCCGCTTGGGACTGCTGCCCCACCCCGAGCACCGGCCAGCGGCTCGCGGGTAAGGCACGCTCACGCCATGCCCGTCACCGCTTACCTGGGACCCGAGGGAACCTTCGCCGAGCAGGCGGCTCACGTGCTGGCCCCCGGCAGCGAGTTCCGTTCCGCGGCGTCGGTGCACGCGGCGGTCGTGGCGGTGCGGACGGGTGAGGTGGACGCGGCGTGCGTGCCGGTGGAGAACTCGGTGGAGGGTTCGGTGCCGGCCACTCTCGATGCGATGGTCGAGGGCGATCCCGTCCTGGCGGTGGCCGAGGCGGTCCTGCCGATCCGGTTCAGCGTGCTGGTCCGTCCGGGTACTGGCGCGGCTGATGTGCACACCGTGGCCACTCACCCGCACGCCGCGGCCCAGATCCGCGGCTGGCTCAGCACGCACTTGCCCCGGGCGGCGACGGTGCTGACGGCCTCCACATCGGCGGCGGCGGTAGCGGTCGTGGACGGCCAGGCCGATGCCGCGGTGTGCGCCCCGGTCGCGCTGCGACACTACCCGCTCACCGAGTTGGCCAGCGGGGTGCACGACCAGGAGGACGCCAAGACCCGTTTCCTGCTGTTGTGCCGTCCCGGGAGGATGTCGCCGCCCACGGGTACCGACCGCACCTCGCTCGTCGCGATGGCCGTCGACCGGCCTGGGGCACTGCTGGAGGTGCTCGCGCAGTTCGCCCTGCGCGGGATTAACCTCACCCGGATCGAGTCCCGGCCGATGAAGGCCAAACTGGGCGAGTACCAGTTCTTCCTGGACTGCGAGGGCCACGTGGCGGAGGCTGCGGTCGGAGACGCACTGGCCGAGCTGCGTCGGCGGTGCACCTGGGTGCGCTTCCTCGGTTCCTACCCCCGCACTGGTGCGCCCCGCCCCGGTCCAGACCAGGCCGAGTTTGCCGCCTCCCGGGAGTGGCTGCGGGCAGTGCGCGCCGGGCGGAGTGCGTGAGGCCGTTCCAGCTGGTGCTGGCCCGGCACGGGGAGTCCATCGCCAATGCTGAAGGCATTCTAGATACCCGCCTGCCGGGGTATCCGCTGACCAAGCAGGGCCACTGCCAAGCCGCCGAGCTGGCGGCCCGATTGGCGGGTGAACCCGTGGCTGCGGTTTACACCAGCCGCGCGTTGCGCGCCCGGCAGACCGCCCGTCCGATCGCGGCCCGGCACGGCCTGACGGCGCAGGTCCTCGACGGGGTGCATGAGGTGTTCGTCGGTGATCTCGAAGGGCGGCGGGGGCCGGATGCCCACGACAGGTTGCACGAGCTGTATCGCATTTGGTACGGCGGTGACCTTGAGGCGGCGCGACCCGGTGGGGAGTCAGCCAAGCAGGTGCTCGACCGTTACCTCGCTGGCGTCGCGGCGATCCATTCGGCGCATCGGGATGGCACCGCCGTGCTGGTCAGCCACGGTGCTGCGACCCGGCTGGCCGTCGTCGCGCTCGCAGCCAACGTCCCCGGTTCCTTCGCCGCGCAGCGCCTGCTGTCCAATGCCGCGACGGTGCTGCTGCAAGCTGACGGATCCGGCTGGCGCTGCCTGCGCTGGGACGACATCGACCTGGGTTAGCGGAGCACGCCTGGTGAGGTGCGCCGGTGCGCTATTGGCGCATCTGCACGTGCAGGCGCTTGTTCTCGCCCAGTCGAGATTTGCCGTTGTTAACGAAGTCCCGATTTTCGTCTCAAACTTGACCAATGTTTCACCCAGGTTAGCGATAGCTCCTCGCACGCGAAATTAATATAGTTTTGAGTGCGCTACACAGCCACCAGGCTGCACGGGATGGGTAAAAGGTGACGAGAATGGCTAACACGAAACCCCTCACCTTCAAGGATCGCATGTTTGGCGGAAAAGTCCGCTGCGCCCACTGTCGAGAGCCGTTCGAGAAAAGAAAAGGCTGGCCCAGCGGGCACGGTCTCATCTGCTCAGAGTGCAAGAGTACCTGGAACCAGATTAGCGACCTATCTAAGTGAAGTGGCGCCCCCGCACTGATCGTTGAGTGCGCCTTGCCGTATGATCCCGCCGGGAAGCCACCAGCGGGGACCGGCTGCGCGTGTGATCACATGATCAGGGGGGTTGTCAATCTTGCCCGGGTTGACCCGGCGGCGCCTGCTGGGGTCTGCGGCCGGCGCCGCCGCGGCCTTAGCCGGTGCCGCCCTGTTGCCGCCGAACCTGCGCCGCGTCCTGGCCCGGCAGCCCCCGCCGCGCGGATCGTTGCGGGACGTCAAGCACGTCGTGCTGCTGATGCAGGAGAACCGGTCGTTCGACCACTACTATGGCACCCTCTCGGGTGTGCGGGGTTTTGCTGACCCGCATGCGCTGACCCTGCCTACCGGGAGGTCGGTATTCTACCAGCCGGACATCGTGAATCCGGCGGGTTACACGCTGCCTTTCCACCTGGACACCAGAAAATCCAGTGCGCAAAAGATCCCCTCCACCAGCCACGCCTGGCGCGTGCAGCATGAGGCGTCCAACGGCGGGAAGATGGACCGCTGGCTGCCGGCACACCGCGCGGCGGACAAGGCGAACGGCCCCTACGTGATGGGGTATTACACCCGCGAGGACCTCGGGTTCCAGTTCGCGCTCGCCGAGGCATTCACGATCTGCGACGCTTACCACTGCTCGGTGCTCGGACCGACCTGGCCCAACCGGATGATGTGGATGACCGGCACGGTCGATCCCGATGGCCGCCATGGCGGGCCGATCCTGGACAACCACGCGCCACCGGGCGGCTTCACCTGGACCACCTACGCCGAACGGCTGGAAGCGGCCGGGGTGAGCTGGAAGGTGTACGCCCAGGAGGACGACTTCGGCTGCAACATGCTGAAAACTTTTCGCACCTTCCAGCGGGCTGGCACGGATTCTCCGCTGTACCAGAAGGGCATCATGTCGGTTGCCGAAGGCCAGTTCGAGTACGACGCGGTCAACGACAAGCTGCCCACGGTCTCCTGGGTGATTCCTACCAGCTACCAGTCCGAGCATCCGGACTACCTGCCGGCCGACGGTGCCGCGTTCGCGGCCAGCAAGATCGACGCCATCGCGGCAAACCCGCAGGTGTGGGCCAAGACCGTGGTCATCCTCAGCTACGACGAGAACGACGGGCTGTTCGACCACGTGGTGCCGCCGACGCCGCCGGTGGGCACCCCGGGTGAGTTCGTCACCGCAACCTCGCCGGGCGGCACCCCAGGCAACAATCTCCCGGTGGGCGGCGGATACCGCGTTCCGTGCCTGATCATCTCTCCGTGGACCGCCGGTGGCTGGGTGGCCAGCGAGAACTTCGACCATACCTCGGTGTTGCGGTTCCTGGAGACGCTCACCGGGGTCGCCGAACCGAACATCTCGGCGTGGCGGCGCGCCACCTTCGGCGACCTCACCTCAGCGCTACGCTTCGGGGAGCAGAGCGCCGGCCCGCCAACGCTGCCGGACACCACCGCCGCCCTAGCCGAGGCCCGGTACACCTCGACCCACCTGCCCAAGCCCCCGCTGCCCGGCGCCGACCAGACCCCACCCACGCAGGAAGGCGGCACCCGCAAGCACCTCCCGCACTAGATCAACTAGGCGTGCCCGCTCCACATCTGCAGACTCGTCGTCTGACCAGCCACTGTGGGGTGGCACGGCCGGTCATCACGGGTGATCGGACTTCGGCGCAGCGGGCGGCGGCGGTCTGCCGATCATGACCGCAGGTCCCTGCGTGAGCCTGACCACAATCAGGTCGGCCACCAAAAGCCCAGCTCTGCTGTCCTGGTTGGCGGTCCCGCCTGGGATGATCGCTGTTTGGGTGCCAAAAGCGACAGAACGTGTCGCTTTTGGCACCCAAACAGCGATCATCGCGTTCCGAACCCAGCTCAGCCACCCCGCTTGGCGGTCCGAGGCGAAGCCTCTTTAGATCAACTTGAGCATGCGTACCTACCCCGGCGTTGCCCGTCCTTCTTCCTATGATGGATGAGCTACAAATACCCAGCTCGACCAGACCCGTGAAGGGACACGCGCAGCCTATATCCGTAACTGTCTCATGACCCGTAGGAGACCCTGATGCGCCCCTTTCGTACCCGCAACGGTGCGCGCGCAACCGCTCATGACCGCCCCGCGGCAACCAGCTAGGTTTATCAATCGACTGGCAACCAGGACATACAACGATCTGCGGAAACTCGGCACCTCTCGCGAATTTCACGTCAGAGAGACGATTATCAGACAAGGCGCGGAGGACGACCACGCGCTGCTCCTTTTGAGCGGCTCAGTCAAAATTACGTGCATCGACGAATCGGGATACGAGGCATTGCTAGCGGTTCGCGGAAGAGGAGACCTGATCGGCGAAATGGCGCCACTCCAGGGACAGCCACGCATTGCTACCGCTACCGCCTGCTCCGAGCTGTGGGTAAGGATCCTGACCCGGAGACAGCTTACCGACTTTCTGGAGACGCACGCCGACGCTGCCCTCGCGGTCACCAAGATGGTCATGTCACGTCTTGAGTGGGCAAACCGTCGGAGAATAGACTTCGGGGCATACCCGGCCCCAGTTCGGGTAGGAAGAGTTCTGGCGGCATTAGCTCGCGAATACGGTCGGTCGGGTGCCCAAGGTTGGGAACTTGGCGTGCCGATGACGCAGCTGGAGCTGGCATCTCTCGTCGGCGTCAAGCTGTCCATGGTGGAGAAGACGCTTGGCGATCTACAGCGTAAAGGCCTTGTGGTGTGGGGGTACCGCAAGGTGCTGGTGACCGATATGCGCCGGTTGTGCGAATTTTCGGGGCTTTCATCCGAGAACCCGTAACAGTACGGAGTTTCGCCGCCAGCTCCGTATGACGATGGGGTCACGGCGCCAGTCGGCGGTACCCCACGGGGGCAGGAAGGATGACCATGACGTCCACTCGGGACTTTGCGCGCTCGCTGTGCCTGAGCGTCGACGCGAAGGGATACGGCTCAGCGGACGACCTTACCCAGCGCCGATGGCAGCGGGAGTTGCTCGGCTGCCTGGACCGGGCCGCAGAGCGCGCGAACATCGATCGCTCACGGTGGTGGAGGCAACCTAGCGGCGATGGGGAACTGGCGCTGCTGCCTGATGACGGTACTGAACCGCGCGTGGTGGACGACTTAGTTCGCGAACTCGACCGGGACCTAGCGGACTATAATCGAGGACGAATAGACAACCACCGGCTGCGGCTGCGACTCGCCCTGCATTACGGACGGGCGCTACCGGGTGACAACGGCGCATCAGGGAACGGCGTTGTCCAGGTATGCCGGCTGGCAAACTCGAAGGTGGCCCATGAGGCGCTTGAGGCGGCACCAGAGGCTCACCTGGCGGTCATCCTGTCGAAACGAATCTATAAAGATGTGGTTTTACAATCGCACACGTCGCTGCGGCCAGCGGACTTCCGTCGGGTCCGAGTCGTCGAGAAAGAGCTCAAGACCGATGCCTGGCTGCGGGTACCCGGCACGGACGTACATCGCCTGGATCTCCCGTCAGCGCGCGGCGCGCAGCACGGTGACCAGCAAGGCGCGGCGAGTGAGCACTCGGTCGTCGCCCAGGCCGACAGTAACCTTACCCAAAGAACCGACCACCGATACATAATGAATCATCCGAAGGCCGACAGTATGTACAACTTCGGTGACGTTGATGCCCCGCATTCACACTTCGGCCCGAACTACGGCCAGCGTGGCCGCAATGACTGAGCAGCCGAGCACTCCCGACGACCCGCGGCAGCAGGATGGCACCGACCCCAGCCAAGAAACTCAGCAGCACACCGAGGAACCTCTCCCGGACCAGGCCGACAACGCGTCCACCGGCGAGGATGGGGAGGCAACACCCAACGAAGCCGAGGCCCGGGAATGGCACCGCCAGGCACAATTCGTCCAGGAACAATTCATCTACAACTTCTACGGCACGACCAATGCCCAGGGCTCGCAGTTCGGCTACCAGGTAAGCAGCTCCATCCGCCGGATGGCTAGTAAGCTCAGCTCTACTGAAGTGACCACGCAGCTGCGTTATTTCGTGCCAACGACCTCGGTGAGCGCCGCAGTAACAACACTGTCGGAGCGTCACCTCGTGGTGTTACGGGGAGCTGAAGGGTCCGGCAAGTGGACTGGCGCGCTGGCGATCCTGCGTAAAGTCGTCGGCGAGTCCCAATTTGTGACCAGCCTGCCTCCATCCTATACCATCGCTGACCTCGCGGATTATGACCGCTACCAGCGCGGCCATGGATATGTGATTCAGAACTGTATCAGTGAGTGCGCAGGCGGCTCAGTGCAGCAGTTCGATACCGACCAGCTACGACGCAAGCTCATGGAAAGCGGTGCCTACCTTGTCGTGGTGGGCAATTTCGGCCCCCGGGATCGGCATCTTGGCAGCCTCGTTGTGGACTGGGTCCGGCCGGACCCGGTAGAAGTATTCGATGCCCGTCTCAGGGTGTCGGCGGCAGCCCTGGAGCCGGCAGAGCGTGACCGAGCGTACGAGCGAGTGAGAAAGCTGCCGCAACTCAGGGACGTGGTGGCATTCGCTGAGCGGATCCTCGCCGGCACAGAAGTGGACACCGCTTTTCAAGCTCTCGATGCCGCCGAAGAAAAGCAGGTGACCGCATGGTTCGACGGCAAACACGCAACACGCGAGATACTTTCGGTCACCGCGCTCGCATTTTTATACAGAATACCGGAGCTTGAGTTCCAAAATATGCTCGCCCGGCTGGTAGAACTGTATGAGGCGCCAGCGGAGGGCATCCCTAGGCAAACCAATCGCGCATCCATCACCGACGTGCTGCCGCAGTGCTCCGGTAACGTGGCCGACGAGCGGGCGCTCGCGCTCGATGAGATGGTCCGCGTCTCCGGCGACGCCGGGGTTGGTGAGCGGCGGCGGAGGTTCAAGTCGGACCACTACCGAGAGCAGGTAATCACCGAACTCACCGAGCGATACGGCTTTGAGCTGTGGGTACCGCTGAGGAAGTGGATCACCGAAGCGGCGAAGCTGCCATCGGCCGAGGCCCGGCAGCAGCTGGCGCTGGGTGTTGCGCTGATGTGTCGACACGCCCCGGATGAGGTCGAGTGGCTTCTCGAGCAGTGGGCCGACGGGCTGGCCACCGAACGGCTCACCGCGACGTACGTGCTGTCCTGGATGTGCGTTCCTAACCTGCTGCTCGACGCGGTCGCGCTGCAGATCACGGTGCGCTGGACGGTCAACAAAGGCGCTCGACGAGCAACCACGGCGGCCATGGCGTTCGGCGGCGCATTGGGCATCCGCTACCAGTCCGAGGTGCTGCGCCAGCTGTGGCACCTGGTGTTGCGCGCCGAGTCAGTGAGTAAAACGGCTGGTGAAGCCATGGCAGTGTTGCTGCGCGCGGCCGTCGCGGACCCTGAGGGCGACGCCACGGTAGTGGACTTCCTGTGCTCCGAGTTGCGACGGCTCCTCGAACAGCATGTCGGCGGCCGGGCTACCGACCCGCTCTATCGTCGGATCCGCAAGGCGCTATCCGCAGTGCTGACGGTGCTGTCCGTCTTCCCCGACGACCGCTCCGCCGAGCCGATGACTGCGGTTATCTTGCGCACCTGGCCTGCGGCGACACCGCAGTTAGGCAAGCTCTGGGCAGAGGTCTTACGCAGTGCCCCCCATCGCCGCACAGCCATTGATGCCCTACGCGACACGCTTAACGCACTCGCGGGCGACGGCAGCAGCCGGAATGCGGTCCGTGCCCTCGGTGAGGCGGTCCGCACGCATCTGTCCGACGAGGATTGCCGGATTCTGCACCGTAATCTCGCCACCGCACTGGCCGAGTGCGCTACCGCCTCCCCACTGCTGGCGACCACGCTGCTCGACGCGTTGCGTGCCTCCCAGCGATAAATCCGACCTCACAGTGTTCGAGGAGCGCACCGATCGTGTTTCAGGATCCTTATCCCGTCATCGAAGAACGCCCGCTCGCCGCCGTTGCTCGCAGGTTTCTCCGCCCTACCCGCCGCGACTTGACCGAGCTGCCCGAAGCGCGGCCCGGCACGCTGTGGGTATTTGATGCGGGCGGCCACTACGAGACGTTTGACCGGCGGTATCTTTCTGGTACGGAACCGGCCGTCGTGGACGCGGTCACGGTCAGCCTGGTGGACATCCGGCCGCGCCGGGTGCCGGTGGAGATGTCGATCCCTTCGGCTAGCCCCGCAGATGACTTCGTATTCCGGGTCGACTTCCGTTGCGTGGTCACCGGCCCTTCGGTGGTAGCCGCGGCCGGTCTCACCGACCTCACCGCGCCGCTGCGCAACTATCTGACAAGGGACCGGAAGCTACTCGTGATGGGGATGAATTTCAAAGTCGACGACATCCTGGCTCTCCGTGAGGAGATTACCGCCCGAGTCTCTTCCTACTGTGAGGTTAACCCGCCGCGAATCGACGGCATAAAGGTGGAGCTGGGCGCCGTCACCGTCCGCACTCCGGCCGATCTACGCACCCAGGAGACCAAGATCAGACCCGAATCCGCGAATAGCGGGAAGACACGCGTCGTGAGATGACGATAGGTGCCCTGGTGACCTGGGATAATGGTCTTTGCAACGAGATCGATCATCCAGGAGATAAGGACACCTATCTGGTGAGCAGGGTACGCGGGAGGAA
>JAFATA010000084.1 GCA_019244165.1 Pseudonocardiales bacterium
CCACCACGACTCCGCGGGTCCCGATCCAGCGGGTGGGTTGTGCACTTCCATCGCATAGAGCCCGGCCTTGACCAGCGACCCCGGGTTGATCTCCCCCTTCGCGTGGTGGCTCTCGCGCCGCTGGGGGGTGGCCACCACTCTCGGGAACCCGATCGCCTCGCACACCTGCCCGGCGCGGCTGGTCACCAGCCGACCCCACCGCACCGGATGCCGCCACACCGGCACCACCCACCCTGGATCGGTCACCTGTAGCAGCGCCACATCCACATCGCCCGCCCAGCGCTGCCACACCACCGTCGCGGCGTGCAGCCCCGACTCATCCCGGATCCGCACCGTGGCCAACGGCTCCCGCGACGGACACACCACATGCGCGGCGGTCAACACCAGCCCCCCACCCAGCAGCAACCCCGACCCACATGTCCAGGCCGGCTTATCCGGGGGATGATCGACCCACAGGCCATAGACCTCAACCTGGCGGGGCATCTCGGCTCGCCGCCGCTATTCCGCGGGTGGGGCGTCAACACCGCCAGCGACGATGAACGGATTCCTAAACCGTGTGTCGCAGGTTCGAATCCTGCCGGGGGCACCAGGTTAGAGCTTTGATCGACGATCAAGCTTCCGCTTTGTGGTGCTATTCGTGGTGCGAAACGAGTATGCTGCTGCTATGAGCGCCCCACACAGCAGGCCCCAGCGACGCCGACGCGGCGAGATCGAGACGCTTCCCAGCGGGTCGCTGCGGGTCAAGATCTACGCCGGGATCGATCCGCTGAGCGGGCAGCGGCACTTCCTCAGCGAGACCATCCCAGCCGGGCCACGGGCTGTCGCCGAGGCGGAAAAGGTGCGCACGCGCCTGCTGAACCAGGTTGACGAGCAGCGCAACCCGCGGACGAAGGCCACGGTCAACCAGCTCATGGACCGCTACCTCGACGTGCTCGACGTCGACGTGACGACGCGCACGAGCTACGAGGGCTACATCCGCAATCACATCCGCCCCCTGCTCGGCAAGCTCTCGGTGGGCAAACTGACGGGCGAGACGCTTGATTCGTTCTACACAATCCTCCGTCGATGCCGCGCGCACTGCGACGGCCGGCCGTTCATCGAGCACGTCATGAGCGGCCCGCACGACTGCACCGGAAAGTGCCGGCCGCACACGTGCCGTCCGCTTGCCACCTCATCGATACGGCAGGTGCACTTCTGCCTCAGCGGCGCTCTGAAGCGGGCAGTGCGCTGGCATTGGATCAGTGTCAACCCGCTGGGCCAGGCCGAGTCGCCCCGCTCGGTCAAGCACGACCCGCATCCGCCAACGTCCGAACAAGCCGCCGCTATTCTCAACGCCGCATTCACCGATCTGTCGTGGGGCGTGCTGTTATGGCTCGCGATGACCACAGGCGCCCGCCGCGGAGAGCTGTGCGCGCTCCGGTGGGACCTGCTCGATCTTAATAACGCGGTTCTCGTCATCCGGACGAGCATTGCTCAGGACGGCGCGAAGACCTGGGAGAAGGACACCAAGACGCACCAGCAACGTCGTATCGCGCTCGACGCGGATACCGTGGCCTTGCTGCGGGCATACCGTCAGCGGTGCGAGGCGGACGCGGCGGCTGTGGGCGTGACCATCGCACCCGACGGCCGCGTATTTTCGCCCTCGGTTGACCACATGACGTGGCTCAAACCTAGTTCTGTCTCGCAGCGCTACCGGCGAATGTGTGCGCGGCTTGGATGGGACATGCACCTGCACCAACTCCGGCACTACTCGGCAACCGAATTGGTTTCAGCGGGTGTGGATGCCCGGACCGTCGCCGGACGCCTCGGACATGGTGGCGGCGGCGCGACCACGTTGCGCGTCTACTCAGCCTGGGTATCCGAAGCGGATCAGAAGGCCGCCGGTGCGTTCAGCCTACGAATGCCGATTCCGCCCCTTTCGCTTGATGTGAGTTCCCCGTCCGCGAAACACGCCGACACCAAATCCACGAATCCATACCAGCGGATCGCCGCCGACCTTCGGGGGGCGATCTCGTGTGGCGCATTGGGCCCGGGCCAGCAGTTGCCCACCATCGAAGAATTGAAAGACCGATACCAGGTGTCCGCGGGAACCGCCGACCGTGCCATTGCGGAGCTCAAGGCGGAAGGGCTCGTCACCGCAAGCCGAGGGCGTCGGGCCCTCGTAAGCAATAACGGGATCGCGGTCGAACGGTGCGGTTAGCGGACAGTCGCCAGGAGGGTCTTGATGCGCCGACTCTGGCGGGCTGAGCCGACTTGTGCGGCGAGCTGGGCCGCGTGGTCGGAATGGGTGCGTGCTTCGTCCCGGTCGCCGTTGGCGGCGTGGGCGGTGGCGAGGTCGACGCGGAGCGCGGTTTCGGCGCGGACGAAGGTGGGGTCGAGTCGGTTGAGGGCGTCGGTGAGGACGGTGATGGCGTCGGGGTGGCCGAAGCGGGCGAGGGCGTGGCCGCGCCAGCGGGCGAGGTGTACGGGGTCGAGCGCGACGTAGGGTCGGTCGTCGGCCGGATCGTCGGGTAGTAGGTGGGCTGCGTGGTCGAAGGCGTGCAGGCTGGCGGATTGGTCGCCGTGGGCGGCGAGGGCTTCGCCGTGCGCGGCGGCGAGCCAGGCTCGCAGGATGCGGGGCGCGGCTGTATCGGCGCGACGGCGGGCGTGGTCGAGCAGGTCTATTGCGTCGTGGGTTGCTGCGGCGTCGATGAGGACGAATGCTTGTTCGGCGGCGGCGTGGGCTTCGTTGGCGATGGAGTGGGATTGTGCGGCGGCGGATCGGGATTGTTCGTAGTGTTGCCAGGCGTTGGGAATATCGCCGAGGTCGAGTGCTTGCCATCCGGCCAGCGTATGCATTTCCGAAAGCAGCGCGGCGAGCGGTTCGCGGGTACCTGGAGCGAGGCTGTATGTGGTGAGCCGCTGGACTTGCCGGATCTTGGCGTTGAGTTCATCGCGGACGACGATCGCGCCTAGTTTCCGGTCGAGCCGGCGAATCGCGTCGAGTTGCTGATGCAGGAGTTCAATGGTTGAGCCGTCGACACGTCGAGCGGCGTCGAGGAGCTGGCGCAGTTCGCTGGCGGAATTCTCGTCATCATCGGCGAGGGTCTTCGGTGGTGCGAGCAGGATGGCGATGGGCTCGCCGAAGAGGTGTTCGAGCAGTCGCGCAGTGGCCGGTCGGAGCGCACCGAGATGCTGGCCGCTGACGAGTCGCTGAAGATGCCGCAGACTCAGCGTGCCCGGTTCACGATTGTCCCGGGCGAAGGTTTCGGCGTACTGCACGAATTCCTCGTAGGTCATGCATCGCTGGCGGATGCGCTGTTCGAGCAGTGTCCGTCGTGGTCGGTCGGCCAATCCTGCTCACCTCCTGGGTAGGGCGTGTCTGGGGCGTTTTGTTGGCGGTCCGGTGTCCTTGTCGCTGATACCACGCCCTAGACAAGATTATTTCAGCTCGTCGCAGAGGGCGACCGAGCAGGGTGCCCCGGTGCCGCGCCCGCCCAACAACGCCGCCAGGGCACTACGTCACGGCCGGGAGCCCAGTGGAACCCGATGAGTCCTAGCTTCCGGCCGTGACTCCCACGACCACGGAGGCGAGGTGCGGACGTGGGTCGCCACGGGCCGACCGTGGTCAAGGGACACGACGGCGGAAGAACCCGGCCGGTGTGGGTCACCTCGGTCACGGATTGGCTGGACCACGCGGTCACGCCGGACGCTATGGAATCGGCGCTCGCCACCAACTGTCCGCAGCCAGTGGCCGTGTGCGGCGCGACCCTCCTGCCGGCCGCCCTCGTCGAGCCACCAGGACGCCGATGCTCGCGCTGCGAGGACACGCTCGCGCCGAGGAAGCCCGATCGGGGGCGCCGAGGACGCCACGCCCGGCCCAGCGTCTGGCGGAGATTGCTGGGCCTGTACAGGGGTGGTGTGGGGCGTGATGCCTCTGCCCGCCGATGGGACCGGCCTGACCGGGGCGTTGTTGACCGCGTTGCGTGACCGATGTTCGGCCTGATAGCGGAGTTGGGCGCGGCACTGGTCGACGCTGAGGTTCTGATCGACGCTTGATCGGGTGGTCATTGGCAACTGATGGTTATCAACCTAGACTTGTATTCACTCGAACGAGCGTGGAGGCGTGATGGTCGGGTGGCGGCACCTTGTTGTGGTGCTGCCTGGGATCGGGGGCAGTGTTCTGGCCCGGCGGGGCAGGCCCGATGACGTGGTGTGGGACGCCGGTAAGGGTGATATAGCCGACTTGGTTCTCCGGCCGGATCGGATGAGCGTGGAGGAGGCGCCGCGTTTGGTGCCGCTGGGGTTGACCGAGTCGACGAAGTTCTTGGGGTTCACGGTAGTCCCGGGTTATGAGCGGTTGCTCAGCCAGTTGGCATCCCACGCCAAGCTGGACCGGCGTGGCGACCCCCAGAGCCCGGTGCCCGGCGCCGAGGTGGTCACGGTGCCCTATGACTTCCGGCGCAGCATCGTGGAGGCGGCCGAGCGGGTGGACGCGGTGGTCTGCGCGCATCTGACCGGGTGTAGCAGGGCTGAGCGTGCCGGGCGGGTGATCGTGGTCGCGCACTCGATGGGTGGGCTGGTCGCTCGGGTCTGGATGGGGTTGCTGGGTCGGTGGCCCTGGTGCCGCGCGCTGATCACGTTGGGCACCCCGCATCGGGGAGCCCCCAAGGCGTTGAATTGGCTGGTCAACGGGGCACGGCTGCTGGGGTGTGAGCTATCGCGGCCCACCAGGCTGCTGCGGGGGTGGCCGGCGGTGGCCGAGCTGCTGCCGCGCTACCAGGCAGTGTGGGACACCGTCGCGGGCGTCGGGCGCTACCCGCACGAGCTGCCGATCCCGGCGCTGGCCGTGGCGGCGAAGACCGCGTTTGACCTGCATGTGCAGATCGAGAAGTGCTGGCGGGCCATGCCACGAGGTGGCCCGGGCATGGTGGCGTGTCTCGGGTGGAGTCACCGGACCCCGGACGCCGCGTTCTGGGATGGGCAGCGCTTGAGGGTGACCAAGGACAGGCCGGAGTGGCTGGCGCTGACCGGGAATTGGCGTCACGACTTCGGTGACGGGACGGTGCCGGCGTTTTCCGCGTTGCCGATTGAGCTGGGCAACCAGCCTCGGGGACCGGACCGGCTGCCCGAGCGGCATGTCCCGATGGCGTACTCCTCGCGGATCATGGAGCTGCTGGCCGACTACGAGGGATGGCCCCGGATCGACCACGTCCGCGGCGAGGAACACCAGCCAGCGATCGGACTGGACCTCGAGGAGATCTACGCCGTCGGTGAGCCCATTGCGGTGGAGGCGACGCTGCGTGAGGTCGACGCGGACGTGTCCGGCCAGGGGGTGTGGGCGCTGCTGCGACCGCAGGGGGACCAGACCGCCGCGCCGGTCCACACCCGGCTGGAGTGGGACGGTGTGGGGGGCTGTTTCCGCGGGATGCTGCCGGGGCAGGCCGAGGGGCTCTATGACGTGGACGTGCTCGCCCAGCACGTGCCCGGCGCCGGGGATCTGCGCACCGGTGACACGCTGGCGGTGGTGACCGGTGAGTAGCTGGCCGCGCTGGTCGCTGGAGGGTGAGCCGTTGGCGTTGGCCCGCTACGTGCTGCCCGACCAGGTTGCCCGCCATGCGCGGTTGCCAGGGCGCTCGGGGGAAAGCCGGTTGGCCCGGCTGCGGGCGGTGTACCAGGCGCTGGCCCAGCTGAAGATCGGCTACGCCTATGAGGCCCCGACCGACGAGACAGGCAGGCACGTGATCCGCTCGCCTGATCAGGTGTTGTGGGCGCCCCGGCACGCCACCTGCCTGGACCTGGCCCTCATCCTCACCGGTGGCTGCCTGATCGCCGGGCTGCACCCCGCGGTGGTGATCCTCGCCCCACCTGATGGAGGCGGGTCGCTGCACGCGCTACTGCTGGTGCGCCTGGACCACGACCTCACGCCCACCCCGGCCACCGAGGCGGTATGGTCCACGCCACCCGCCTGGTTACTCCCCAACCTGCAACACCAGGCCAACGGCCTGCCGGGGAAGGTCGTGGCTGTTGACCCTGTGGGGATGGCGGAGTCGCTGGGGGTTACCCCCACCCGAGGGATCAAGGTCAGCTTCGAGGACGCGGTCACCAGCGGCGCCCGCTACCTCACCGGCACCAACAACACCGCAGGGTGGGTGTGGAAGGTCGGCGTCGATATCGGCGCCACCTGGCGTGCCCAGGACGTTGAGCCACTCGACGCCCACCCAGCCGCCGAGCCGCTGCGCAAGCCGTATCGCAAGCCGGACACCGCCGAGTCACCGCTGCGGTTGCTGCGCGCCGAGTACCAGCTAGTGGAATTCCAGAACCGCGACGAGCTGACCGTGCTGCGGGACTTCTGCCACCGCACCGCCGCCGGGGACCGCACCGGGCTCGCCGTTATCAGCGGCATCGGTGGCTGCGGCAAGACCCGGCTGGCGCTGGAGGTCGCCGAGCGGTTGCGCGCCGAGGGTTGGTACGCCGGCACCCTCCCCAAGGTACCCAAGGCAATGGCGGGTGTGGACTGGCTTGCCGAGGTGGTGTCCCCGGTGCTGGTCGTGCTCGACTACGCCGACGGCCGCGCTACGGACGCCACCACCCTGCTTGCCGCACTTCGGAATCGCCGCGGACCGCCCGCGGTGGTGCTGCTCACCGCCCGCACCCTCGACGGTGACTGGCTGGCCACCATCATCGAGTCACTGGACAGCGACGCCCACCCCTACCGGCGCAAGGACATCACGCTGCCCGACACCCACCCCCACCCCGGTGACGTCTACCACCGCACCGTCACCGCGCTCACCCCCGCCGCCGTGCAACCACCGATGCTGCCGCGGGGTATCCGGTGGACCACCCTGGACTACGTCCTGCTCGGCTGGATCGCCGCCCAGGGCACCCCCACCCTGCCGGCTACCCGCGACAAACTCTATGACCAGGTCCTGGAACACGAACAGAACTACTGGTGCACTGTCTACCGGAACACCGTCCACGACCGTAAGCCGCGGCGAGCCCGGCTATGTAAGGCCGCCGCGTGCCTGTCGCTGGTGGCCGCCCCCGAGCAGCGCGCTGATGCCGTCCTGGCTGCGGTCGCTGATCTGCGTAACAATTCGCAGGAACTCTACGACGTCCGTGACATCCTGATCACCTGCCTGCGTCCCGCACCCGGTGAAGGCCTGGCACTGCGCCCCGATCCGATCGGCGACCACCTCCTACTCCGCGAATTCGCCTACGACGAGGGCCTGCTGCTGCGCACCCTGGACGCCGGGGGTGACCAGGAGCTGGGACAGTCGCTGGTCACGCTCGTGCGGGCCGGCCAGAATGACCCGGACACCGCGAGCCGGCTGATCACTAGCCTGCTCGACGCCGACATCGCCCGCTGGCCCAGCGTGCTGGCCATCGCCTCCGCCCAGGGCGGCGCTGCGGCATCCAGCTTGGAACAGCTCGCGTCGCGGGCCCAGACGCCGCTGCCGCTGGACGAACTGTCAGCGGTCCTGCCCTTCTCCCCGCTCGGGCTCTACCAGCTCGCGCTGATCGTCGATCAACGCCTGCTCGACACGGCACGAGCCAACGGCGCCGATCAAGTAACGATCGCCGAGCTCCTCCTGCGGGTGAGTACCCGAGCCAGCGACGCCGGGGACCGGGCCGGCGCGCTGGCCTCGATCACCGAAGTCGTCGCGCACTACCGGCAGCTAGCCGCGACCAACCCCGCCGCCTACCTGCCCAACCTCGCCACGTCGCTGAACAACCTCTCCAACCGGTTGGCCGACACAAACCAGGCCAGCGCGATACCCGCCACCCGGCATGCCGCGATCGACGCCATGGCTCATCCCGCGGCACGAGCCGAGCTACGAGCCGCATGGGTCCGTTGGCTGTCCGCAGCCGAACCACCCCAGCATGCCTGGGAAGCACTCCACCACGCCGCAGCCGACGCCGACCTGCCACCCCCCGACCAGCAGCCACCGGATCGGACGTCGATCATCCTCACCATGCGGGCCAGGCAGGCGGTGCGCGCCCTCGCCCAGGACCTGGGGCCGCCAGCCACCGATAGACTCCCGATCTGGGCCAGCGCGCCCCTCCCCGACACGCACCTCGATCTGATCAACGCCTACGCCCAGGCCAACGACTGGCCCACCGCCCAGGCCGTGCTCAACGACCACCGCGAGATCCTGACCTCACCGCAGTTCCCCACCACGCTGACCGCCCTGGCCGGGCTCCACCTCACCAACCCCATTCCGGGCCAGCTCCTGCGACTGCTCGCCGAGATCGACGAATCCGGCATCGACACCACGTTCGCCCAGCACCATGCCAACCACCAGCGCCGCGCGCTACTCACCGCGTGGATCAACACCCCCACCTGGTTGGAATCCCGGGACTACTACCACCAGCACCACACCGACCTCACCACAGCCGACACCCGCGCGGTCCTCGCCAGCACCGATGACGACACCGCCCGCCAACACCTCGCCATCCTCGATCTAACCGGCGTGATGCCCGCTGAGCAGGTCTATGCCATCGTGACCGACCCCGCTACCGCTGAAGACGCGGCCTTGGACGCCATCGAACACGCCGACCTCACCCGCCTGGTCGCCATCGCCACCGCAGCCCCCCACGCGCTACAGGCCCGTCCCTCCACCTGGGGCCTCCTGCACGCCGTCTTCCTGATCGCAGCTGATCAACCCGACTCGGCCTACGACATCGCCCACCAACTCGCCGAGCAGGCCAGCCCACTGCAACGCCGCGCCCATGCCATCCGGCTGCGCGCGCTGCGCACCCACCACCCCGACCTGCCCGGCCTCAATGAACTCATCGACATCCTCAACCCGGACAACGCCGCGACCTGACCAACCCACCGTCGACGTGCTGCACGAACTCCTCGAATGTCAGGAATGGCTGCCGGATACGGTGTTCGAGCAGCGTCTGCGGCAGCCGATCAGTCAACCCCTGCTCACTTCCTCGGCGTGGCATCTACCCGGCATCTTGATGGCGGGTGGCGGTCATTCTGCCTGATGTCACGCGGTGGCAGGCTTGTTTCAGCTCGTCGCACCGGACGCGCGAGCAGGGGACCCGGCGCCGCACTCCTCCATTGTCGGTGCCCCGTACCACGGCCGGGGCCGTGGCTCCCATCTATCGCGACGGGGAACACATGCATACAGAAGAGAAAACATTCCGGGGAACCGTGCGAGCCCGCGACCTCAATGGCGAACCGCACACGCTGATCGTCCTGCGTCGATATCTGGACGGGCGGGCACGGGTGTGGCTGACCTTGAACGGGGCGTGGAAAACCAGGTGTGCATGACCGAGCCCGAGGTGATGGCACTGTGCGAGTTATTGACCAAGGCCAAGCACGCGGGAGCCCGATGATCGACCCTCTGATGACTCGCTGACCCCGGCCGGTCGTCGGTTGAGCCGCCCGTGTTCCCCCGGCACGTGTGCCCGATGCTCCCGGCGACCGGCCGGCACCACGCTTGTCCCGGTGGGTCGTCGATCCGGGCCGTTTCAAGCGGGTTTTGTGACGGGTGTGACGGGTTGCCGTGGACCAGCCCAACCCGTCACACGCGGCGTTTCCGCTGCTCATAAAGTTGGGCAACCCGTCACATACCTGTGACGGGTTACCCAACGTTGTGACGGGTTCAGGTTGAGCCGTCACCAAGCTCCCGGGACTCCTGCAGGGCCTGCTCGACGGCGGCGCGAATGTCGGCGAGCAGGTAACCGCGGGCCTGCCTGCTGGCACCGTCCTCGCCGATGACTCGGCCGGGGCGGGGGCGGCAGCCGAGTTCGCCCATTTGCCGTCCGAACGCGGTCGGTTCGACGCCGAGGGCGTCGATGAGTTCGGCGGTGGGGATGAACTCGCGCCCGTCGTCGAGGTCGGAGCCGAGGTAGGCGACGACCGAGGCCAGTGGCTCGGGCAGCTCCCGGGCCATTGGTGCGTCGTTGGTCGGATAGCTCCCGCTGATGACGTTCGCCACGGTGGCCGGATCCAGCGCGGGGATCGATCCGGTGCCGATGGCGTGGCCGGTGAGGGTGCCGGCCGCTTCGCGGAGTGCCCGGCCGCGTGCGCAAATTGTGGTCCAGTCGGTGTTGGGCATGTAGTCGGTGCGGACCATCATCGCGAGCACGTCCGCCCCGACGGCGATCTCCCCGTCGGGGCGGAGGATGCCGACGCCTTTGTGGGAGGGCAGCAGTCGGCTGCTGTCCCATCCCCGGGTGTTCATCTGCTCGCCGAGGATGATGTTGCTGTCCCGCCAGTCCATCACCCGCAGCGCGAACCGGGACCCCAGCACGGCCCGCAGGGCGGAGGGAATCGTCTTCGTGTCTGGCCGTTGGGTGGCCAGCACGAGCACGATTCCTGCGGCGGGTCCTTTCTTGGCCAGCCATGTGAGTAGCTCGCCGATGTACTCCCCGGCGGGGATCATTTTGCCTTGCACCTTGATGGGGGTGCGTTCTTCAAGAGGGACCTGCACTTCGTCGATAAAAACACCGGTGATCGGCATGTTGAGGGATACATCGCGGGACATGGCGGGAGTGACTTTCGATTCGGGGCAGACTTCGTTGTCGAGTTCGCGCATGCGCCGGTAGCGGCCTTGCACCTCAGTGACCAATTCGACCAGCCACGCGGCCAACATGAGCACGTCGGCGGGTTCGTCGCCGGAGAGGAACCGGTGCGCCACTTGGGCGGCGGCGTCCCAGTCTTTCCCGGCTTTGAAATCGGCGATGTAGAGCCGGGTGAACGCATCGAGGATCAGCCCGGCGGCGGCCAGCCGGGCGGCGAAGGTCTTGCCCTGCCGGGGAATGGCGCCGACGAGCAGGGAGGTCCACACCAGCGGGAGGCTGATGCGGCGATTCCGCGCGTCCCGACCGAACGGGACGGGTTGCCAGGCGTCCCAGCACGCCACCTCCAGCAGCGGCGTGCGGGTGGGTGGGGTGGCGTAAGGATCACTGTCGGCAACCCACATCGCCACCCGCCCCGCGTGCCCCCCGTTGCCCCGGACCCGCTCGACCAACAGTTGCACCTCGTCCACGGCCAGCGCGGAGGCTAGGGCTTCCCGGTTTTTGATCACATCGGTGGCCTTGCGGGTGGCCGGGAGATCGATGGTGATCGCCCATCCCTCGCCGACCCGGCTGGCGCGTTCCACCAGCCGGAGGGTCTCGTCCTTGCCGATGAGTTTGGCGTCGCGGAAGGCGTCGACCAGGATTTGCGGGTCCATGGTCCAGCTCAGCGACCGTGGGCCGGCGAGCACCGCCCGCCGGCCCGGGCTGCCGTCTCTGCGCCGGCCGGTGATCGCCAGCACGGCTGCGCTGATCACGCCCGTGGCCCAGAGCATGAGGTGGCCGTAGAGCATGTCGGCCACCGCGATACCGGCTGTGGTGGTTCCGGCCACAGCGCCGGTGACGCGCCACCGCAATAGGGTCAGCTCGCGGATTTCGACGTACTTGTCCGCCAGTTTCTCCGACTGCTCGGCTGCCTCCCGGTAGTCGCGCACGGTTACCCAGCGCCGCCACGCGCGGACGGCCAGCACCGTGCCCCTACCGCTCGCGCCCATGAACCGCCACGGTGCGCAGATCACGATGACGGTGGCGTCCTTGGCCGCCTGTGCTGCTTGAGCGCGGTCCTTGAGCACGGCGGGAATGCGAGGTGAGCGCTGCCACCACGACACCACCCGCCCAGACTGCTGCCGCTGGTCGTCGTCGATCAGTTCGCCGTCGAGCACCGGATTGGCGGGGATCACTGCCGCGTGCTGTGGTGTGGTCATCGTCGGTCACCCCGCCAGTAACCACTGTCCAGCGAGGTCACTGCCCGGGTGAGGGCATGCGCGGTGATCAACGCCGGCACGACGAGCACCACCCAGAACAGCGTGCTGCCGGGTGCGTAGGTGATCGCTACCCATTGCACTCCGATGATGATTCCGGCTGTGCCTAGCAGATACCCGGCCAGCGAGGCGACCCGGGAGGCCCCATGGGCAGCCTCCGCTGACCGTCGCCCTCGCCGGGTGCCCGAGCGCCACATCATCAGCAGCACCAGCAGCACACCCAGGGCAGCGACCACCTGCGTCGGGCTCGGGTTGATAGTCACGGTGTCGCCCCTCCCTGCTGGCCAGTTCCCTGATGCCGGTGGCGGCGTCGTCGCCACACTCGGTGCAGCGCGCGCCGGTCGTCCTCGCACGTCGCCCCCCAGACGCCGGTCGTGCATGCACCGGCTGTGCGGAGATCCAGTTCGAGGCATTGGTCGATGACCGGGCACCCGGCGCACAAGTGCGCAGCGAGGCGGCGGTCGCTGGGTGCGCAGTCGTCCCAGTCCGGTTCCTCCTCTGGCCACAGGCCCCACAGGCACAGGCCACGGCGCACCACGACATCCCTCAGCACCTCGGTGGGCACCGGCCGCCACCGATCGAGTCGACGGGCCATGGCCTTGTAGTTCGGGGTGTGGTCGTGGTTCACCACGGCGCACCCCCGCTCACGCGGGCCACCTCACGGGCGGTGCGTCGCTGCGCGGCCATCGCCGCCACGTCCACACACCCACCCGACTCGGCTGCTTCGGCCGCCAGCTGGTCCACGGCCGCCGCGGGGATGACGTAGCGGGTGCGGATGCGCACTGCAGGGAAGGCGTCATCCCGGATGGCGCGGTAGATCGTCGCCGGGGTCACCCGCAGCACGCGGGCGGCCTCCGGCACGGTGTAGAACGCCGGCCCCCCAGTGTTCTTGGTGTTGTCCATCGCTTAACTCCTCATCAAAAGCGTGATGTCATCGGATTAATGCACTGATATCAGTGCTCAATGGGTATGTGAATTACCCAAACGACACGCGGGACTACTCTTCGGCGCTCAAGGGCGGAGCGCGGAGGAATAGGTGACGGAGGACTGGGCGGCAGTCGCGGCAGCGATCGATACGAGGCTGGCCGAGCTCAATTGGCGGCAACGCGAGTTGGCCCAGCGGGCTCAGGTATCGGTGGCCATCGTGCGTGAGTTGCACCGCAATACCACCCAGCGCCGCCGTAATGCCCGGACTCTGGAAGCGCTGTCGGTGGCGTTGGGTTGGCATCCCGAACACCTCGACGCCATCCTGCGCGGTCAAGCCCCACCCGATCGGGGCCAGCCGGAAACCTCGCTGGTGGACCCCGTGATGGCCCGGCTGACCTCGATCGATCGACGCCTCGCAGCCATCGAACGGCGTCTGGATGAGCTGGCGGCCCGCGATGACTAAAACTGCTGGGAACCGATCGGTCGTCGTGTTGGTGATTTCTCGCATGCCCCTAGGAAACGCCCCACAGGTGCCGCTTCGTAATTGTCACCGGTTAACGACCAGACCATTAACTACCATTAACCACGCAGCTCAGGACCGGTTTATACGAGGCGCGAGCTGGCCATGGTGACATCGCTGCAGACCGTGCGCCGGCACCTGGGCTACACCGCAGCGCAGGTGATCGACCTCCTCACCCGCCGCGCCGCCGCGCTCAACCTGCCGATCGCCAACCAGGCGAGCCTGAAAACCAAGCTCTCGCGATGGGAAAACGGAAAAGAACAACCCAGTCAGATCTACCGGTGGTTGTTCCGTGAGATCTACGGACGCACGAATGCCGAACTCGGCTTTCCCGAGGAACCCGAAGAAGACCCCGAGGCGGCCGAACTACGGAGCCGACTCGCCGTCGCCCGCACCGTCGACAGCGAGACCGTCGAGGTCTTCCGCCACCAAGTCGACCACACCCGCCACCTCGACCGGCGCTTCGGCGCCCTCACCCAACTCGATCAACTCCGCACCCAGATTGACCAAGTACAGCAACTCCTGACCTACCGCACCGGACCGCAACGACCCGCACTGGCCGGAGTCTTGGTCGAAGCATCCACCCTCGCCGGATGGCAAGCCCTCGACCGCGCCGCCCCCGACCAAGCCTGGACCCACTATGAACGCGCCAAGCATGCCGCCCGCGAAGCCAACTCACCCGCGCTACTCGCCCACGCCACCGCCGAACAAGCCTTCGTCCTCCTCGACCTCGACGAACCCACCGCCGCCGTCGACCAACTCGCCCACGCCCGCAGCATCGCCAACGGCACCGCCACACCCCTCCTCCAGGCTTGGCTAGCTGCCGCCCACGGCGAAACCCTCGCCGCTGCGGGCTATGCCGACGACGCCCGGCGCGCCTTCGACACCGCCTCCAACCTACTTCCGCCCGACCCCGTCGACCCCGCGCTGCCGTTCCTGTTTCTCGGCGATTCCCACCTCGCCCGCTGGCGCGGCAACGCACTCGCCCGCCTCGGCGCACCCGAGGCCATCGACCAACTCACCGCCGCCCTCACCCGCCTGCCAGCCGACTTCGTCCGCGCCCGCACCGGTCTCCTCGTCGACCTCGCCTACGCCCACGCCGCCGCCGGCGACCGCGACGCCGCCCTCACCCACGCCCGCCAAGCCCGACGCCTCGCAGCCCAGATCAAATCCGACCGGCAACAACGGCGGCTCAACCAGCTCGTGCTACCCGGCAGCACCTCCACGTGACGCCAGGTGGTACAGCAGCGCGACCAACGTCCCCGCCCCCAACAACTCTCGCCGCCGCGCCAACTCCGGCACCCGCGACAACGGCACCCATTCCACCCGACCAACCTCCTCCGTATCGGTCGGCTCCCCGATCAACTCCGCCCCCCGCCACAAAAAGACATCCACCGGCGCCGTGACCTGTCCCGGAAGCGGCTCAAAACTCACCAAGTGCTCAGGCTCACCCAGTGGCCGCCACCCACTCTCCTCCTCCGCCTCCCGCGCCGCTGTCTCCGCCGCGTCCTCACCCTCATCCACCAAGCCCCCGAGCAGTTCATATCCCCACTGCTCCGTGATGAACCGGTACCGCCACAACATCAATGCCCGATCCTGATCATCCACAATCAGCGCAACGGCGATCCGACCCAGGTGCACCACGTGGTAGTCCCACCGCTCCCCGTTCGGCGCCCCCACATCCACCAAGCCCAACCGCACCCACCGGTTGTCATAGACCGTCCTCTCCCCGAACCTCCGCCACCCACCACGCGCCTCATCCACAGACGCAGCGTAGGACGGAGCCAATCCACCTTCCCGGCATGCATCCGATTTGCTCATTACTGTTGATCATGATCTACCCGAACCTGGTGATCAGCCCACCGCGACACGGGTGCGGTCCGGCAACAACGGCTTCAGCCGTGCCCGTTCCTCGTCGGTCAAATCATGACGACCAAGCACGCGCTCTACCCTATCCCTCTCCCAAAATCCACGGGACACGCCCTAGCCTTGTGGTGCAGACTAGCCACAGGAGGTGTGGTGGCGCCGTCTACTGACAGCTATGACGTCTTTATCTCATACAGCCACGCGCTGGACGGCACGCTGGCGCCGACGTTGCAGCGCGAGTTGGAGCAGTTTGCCAAACCCTGGTATTGGGTGCGGTCGTTGCGCGTATTCAGAGACGATGCGAGCTTGTCGGCCAATCCCAGCCTGTGGTCATCGATTGAGCAAGCGCTGAGCAATTCCTCGTGGTTTGTGCTTCTTGCTTCCCCGGCGGCGGCCCGCTCGATATGGGTGAACCGCGAGGTGTCCTGGTGGCTCGCTCACCGATCGATCGATCGGCTGCTAATTGTTCTCACTGAAGGTGAATTCAGATGGGATGGACACGCTGAAGAATGTGACGAGGCGACGACGGCTTTACCACCTGCGCTGTGCAATGCCTTCGTCGAGGAACCTCGTTGGGTAGACCTGCGCTGGCTGCGCGACGTAGAGCAGGCGCACCGGTCTAACCCGCGGTTACGGGAGTGCGTGGCCGACATCGCCTCAGCTGTGCGCGAAGTTCCCAAGGACGAACTGATCGGTGAGCACATTCGCCAGCATCGACGCACCATGCGGCTGGCCCGTGGTGCCATTTCTGCGCTGATCGTACTCACAGTGGCTGCACTGGTCGCAGCGTTTATTGCGGTGGGACAGCGGGACGTAGCGAGGTCGCAAGCCAGAATCGCTACAGCACGAGCGCTCGCGTCAGCGGCGGTGGCGAACCTCGACACACACCTAAACCTGGCCCAGCTATTTGCGGCCGAGGCGTATCGGATGGACCCAAACGCTCAAACTCGCTACGCACTCTTCCAAGCAGTCAGCGCGAGCCCGCAAATTGCACGTTATCTGCCGACCGGTACCACGGCGTCCACGGTTGCTGGATCTGCCGATGGACATGTGGTCGCAGCGGGCACCGAGGATGGTCGTCTCTTGCATTGGGAACTCATCCGACACACCCGAACGGAAACGAAGATTTCCGCGCAACGAATTGTTAGCATTGGGCTTAGCTCCGATGGTGACGTTGTGGCCGCAGCGGTGGGTTCAACTGCTTATTGTTGGACTCCCGCGCAGAATACAACGAAATCGCTACCGGTTGCGCAGGGAACCAACGCTGCATTGACTGCTGTGTCACCCTCTAGCCACCTAGTCGTGGTACTGGCCAATGGCCTGGGTACCCAAGGCGGAACATTGACAGTTTATGAAGGGAACGCCAAACATGAGATCAATGTAGGTAACTCTTCTCGATGGCAGAAGCTGGTGCTACCCACCAACTCTACACTTATGCTCCTGTCCTACAGTGGTGATTGGGAACAACGGTCAGTGGCTGACCTGCGTGTCACCACGGCTTCGGCTGAAGCTCGTAGCCTCGCCGCGAACAGCCTAACGACCGGCTACTCATCAGACGGCAGCTATTTCGGTTTTACTGGCCCTCCAGGGGCCGACCTTTGGCGTACAACCGATCAACACACTGAACCATACTTTCATACGGATGTCTCTATCGATGCTCCGAACCCAGGTGATTTTGCAGTGAGCCCAGACGGCGCGCGGATTGCCGTTACGCGGGCAGGAACGATTACTCTTGTTGACACTAAGAATAAGAATCTTGGTGGTCCACGCCAACTTACCGGAGGCAACAGCACCTCTGTGCAATTCCTGGGCGACAACGACCATTTGCTGTCGACGACTCGTGATGCACTCATCATCTGGGATCTTACTCAAGATACAAGAATAAGCACTTTCCTGCCAATGTCAGTGCCGTCCTCGTGTAGGGCGTGCACGTCCCCGAGGCTTGCTATTCAGCCTGACGGACAATATGTCGCGGCGATAGGAAACGGTGACGTACTCGTTGTCGACACTCTCCGTGCACCGCTGGAAACACAGACCGCGAACGCTCCACAGGACTTGAGATATGGACTACCGGTGTGGAGCGCAGACGGTCGCCGGCTCTTCATTACTACACCAGCAAATGGCGGCGTAGAAGTCCGAAACTCCACCAATGGTCTACCACTTGTCGGAAACTGGCCGAAGGCCGCACGCAGCGGGTTTATCACCGCCGCGAGGGTTTACCGTGACGGACGAGATGTCATCCTCGTGGACGAACGGGGCAACATTACAATCCGCGATACCTCGACCGGGCAGGCGCAACGGACAGTCGTGGCGAACACCGAGCTGTCAAGCTATCCAACCAGCGATCGCCCCAACCTCGCCGCAATAAGCGCCGACGGCATGGTTGTCGCGCTGACCGGACCGCAGACGGTAAAACTAATTGGGGTGAATACGGGCAACGTACGCGATCTACCTGGAGCGGGCGCCTATGCTGTGGAATTCACTGACGACCGCTTGTTCGTGCAGCGAACCAATGGAACCGTGGAGCTTTGGGACACCAACGGTACAGGTCTGATCAGAACTATTCCCGGAGACAGCGGCGACGAACAGGGCTTGACTCCAGGCTCCGACGATGAGCTGATGGCGCATTTATTAAACGATGGTACAGTGGTGATCACTGATCTATTGTCCGGAGACAGGCTCGGCGCAGTCCAGATCCCAGACAGCACCGATGCCCAACACACGACCATGGCGTTCATTCCAGGCAAGCACGTTTTGATTATTGCCACTGCAGGTGGGAGAGCAACGGTGTTGAACCTTACCGTTGAAGCGTGGCTACGAAGCGCATGCGAGACGGCCGGGCGCGACCTAACAAATGACGAGTGGCGTCGCTTCGTAGGCACAGAACCGCCGATGAACCCCATATGCCGACGGTAAGGCAATGACTCAGACCGATCGGGCCAATTTCCCTCATGTCAACCTGTTCACCCACAACCGAAGTGACTGATCACCAATCCCCAGTCGTCGCGCTACCTCGGGAATCACGCCGTGAGGCTTATGCAAAACTCGGAGACGAGTCCTGCGAGCAGGTCTTCGACCTGCGGGAACGTCGTCTCTTAATCATGCTTTTTAAGGGTTGTCGGGTCGCCCGGGGTCGGGTGGCCCGGAGGAACCCCCGGGCCACCCGGCACTCATGGGCTAGACGTGCGCTGTTGCCCAATCGCGGCCTGCGGTCATGCGTGAAGCCCTGCTCGACTCTGCCGGGACATAGTCGAAAGGTGGGCGGACCAGTGGTTTTCCATGACATCTGCCAACCTGGACCACCGAGCGCACAGCGCTCATCGAACAATATACATACATATTCAGATTTGCTGCTGGGCTACCCATCCATAAAGAGGCCTTGTCTCATTTCCGCCGGTCCCGTAGGCATCGAAGCTTCCGACGAGCATTCGAAATTTCGGTTTCTGTGACGGTCCGTATGTCCCCTCCTTGAACAGCGGTGCATCCACCTCGAAGAGAAATCCTGTGTAGTTCTGCGCGCTTCCCCCGGCGGCGGTCACATTCCGTAGGAAAACGATCTTTTGCCCAGCTTCATCCCAGGTCCCGTTGATGGGATCAATGTCTGCTTTGTCAAACCTGGTTGTGCCGTAAATCCTACCGTCAGACCCGCAGTTGATGTTCAGATCCCCTCGAAATCCATTTACAATGATGCGCCAACGTCCCACGGGTGCGGCCATGACAATTCATCTCTCCTCGGACGAGCTGGGTGTTGTATCGGCCAGCACATCGTGGCAATTTATGACTTTTATGCCATTGAACACGCCGATCCAATCTATACAGGATGATCCGTCGACCATGTAACCCTGCGCCCCGTAACCTATGTTTGGTACCCTAACTCTACCTGAGTACCGTATGCGTGTCATGCTTATGACCAACTGGTAGGTTCCATAGGCCGCTTTTCGTATTCACAGATACGACTGCCGCGCATACGGACGTTCGGGCACCTCTGACCCGAATCCGCGAGTAACGCGTTGAGTTGATCTTTATTAGTTTTGTGGATCTTCGGATGGTTGTTTTTCGGGTTCCGGGCATGCTGGGAGCCCGAGTGTCGCCTCGGGCGGCGGGTTCCGGTGGGTAGTCGGGGCCGGGGTGGCCTGGTCAGGAGGGTTGCGGTAGGGCGCGGAGACGGGCGAGGACCGCGGCGAGTAACTGGTGGCCGGGGGGTAGGCGCAGGATGAGCTGCCCGGCGTGGTGGATCAGCCGGCCGGGGATGCACAGCAGCCGGTGCCGCAGGGTGGCGATCATGGCCTTGCCGTCGCGGACGCCCAGCCCGGTCAGCGGCTCAGGGGTGCTGGGGTAGCTGAGGGCCTCGGGGTCCTCGGGGTCGTTGTCGTTGTCGGGCTCGTCGGTGGTGGTGGGGCTGGTGGCGATGAGTTGGTGGAGGTAGCCGGCGATGCTGGTGGCCAGTCGCGCGCCCCACATCCAGGCGGTGTTGACCTCGATGTACCCGGGGAGGTGGCGCAGCGCGGCGCCGTGCTTGCTGTCCCGGAAGATGTTTTCGATCTCAGCGGTGCCGATACCAGTGCTCCACCGTGGCCGCCTGGGCCGGGGTGGAGATATCCAGGTTGGTCAGGATAAACGAGTAGGCATAGACCGCGTCGGTGTCAGCCAGCTCCTCGATCGGCAGGGCGCGCTGGTCGGGGTGCAGGGTGCGCTGCCGCCGCGCCCGAGGATCGGCGCTGATCTGCTCGCAGGTCAGGCGGACCCGGCGGATCAGCAGCTGGGTGTTGGAGGGCCACCAGGCCGGGCGGTAGTCGGCGACGGCGACCTGCGCGCCGGGCATGTCGATCGCCTCAACCCAGTCCCTCTCGGCGATCCCGGCCAGGGTGCGCCACAGCGGGGCGATGCGCTTGGCGCCGATCGCGAAGCCCACACCCTCCCGGTGCGCGGCGATGGCCAACTCCACCGCGAAATACCCGGCATCAGCACGCAACCGGATCCGACCGATCCCCGGGGGCAGGGCGGCCAGCGCCCGGCGCAGCAGCCCCGCCGCCCCCGGACGAGGGTCCTCATTACCGGCCAACAACTCCGCCGCCAGCGCCACACCGATCTCGGCCCAGCTCGCCACGTGCGGACGGCCGCAGCGCTGCCCCTGGTAGTTGTAGGCCACACCCTGCTTGCACCGGCCGTACACCTCCACATCGGTGGTGTCCAGATCGATCGTGGCCGTCTGCCACCGCTACTGGATCAGCGACACCGGGTTGCACCACGCCATGCTGATCACCCACCTGCACACCCGACGGCTCCAGCCCGGTCTGGCCCAGCTCACCGATCCTGACCCCACCAGCACCAGCATCCTCCGCACCGCCGCACGCAACTACCAGCGCGCACTCGACCAACTCATCCAGGACGACGCCGGATTCGCCGCATGACACCAAACCTGACTCGATCAAACCGACTTCGTCCGCCCTAGCCGCGTCTAGTCAACCTGGTTTGACATGGTATAATTACGAGCGTTTGACGTAAATATCCACAGGGCGGTGGTTGGACTGCTTCAAGTAGGCGCGAACGACCCGGTTATATCTAAGGCGCAGAGTTTGCGCTATAAAGTGGAATTTAGAAAGACGAGATATCATGCCGCACAAACCGGGTAGCAAGGCATATCGCGATCAGCAGCGGGAGCGTCTGGTCAGGCTCGGAGTGGATGGCTGCCAACTTATCGAACAGATTGTAGCTGACTTGATGCGTTGCGGATGCCGACCTCGCGAGGCTTGGAGGTTGGCCTGCGAACTCACTCAAGACGAGGTCGCGGCGCGGTTTAACCAGATCAGAGGTGACCCCAACATGCGCATGCGCGGCAGTCGTATCTGTGAATACGAAAAGTGGCCGAGGGGAGGTACGCGGCCATCGGTGCGGGCACTGAGAATTTTGGCAGCTATCTATAGGACGAGCTGGGATCGACTCGTCGATGTCGACGATCTGGAGGAGATGCCGGCCCATGACAGGCAGGCATTTCTGGACATCAGTGACCTGAATTACGGCGATTCGCTGGATTTACGGGTACCGCGGCGGATCCGCCGTCGTCTGAGCACTCCTCACGATGGTGACGCTCCGCAAGATAATCAGCCGATCGAAGAATCAGCAACCTTCCGTGAACGGCTGTCCATACCGTCACCTAGACAGCAGCACCAGTTCCATGTGAGGGGCGATGCAAACCTCGACGACAACGATGGCACCGGCAAGGCCGATGGGACTGCGTCGAGGGGACGGAAGCCGTGGATGGCCCCACCCTTGGATCGCATCGTCGAGCGGCCGGAACTTGGTGACCGGCTGGTGGCGGCGTTGACCTCATCGGGGCCGTCTGAGGTCGGGCTGACTACGACACTGCAGGGAGCTGGTGGCTTCGGTAAGACCACGTTGGCGAACTGGGTATGCCACCACCCGGAAATTGACCGGCGTTATCCCGGCGGCCTGCTGTGGGCAACGGTCGGCCAAGAGGTGCACGGCGCCGACCTTGCCGAGCGGATCAACGACCTGGCGTTCGTGCTATCCGGCCGGCGCCCAGCCATCTCTGACCCCGATGCGGCCGGGGCAGAGTTGGGCCGACTACTCGACGAGCGGGAACCGGTGCTTCTCGTCGTCGACGACGTGTGGGACCTGCCGCAGCTGCGACCGTTTCGATTCGGTGGGCGGTACTGCACCCGGCTGATCACAACGCGCATCCCTGAAATACTACCTCCAGGCGGGGCGCACATCCCAGTAGACGCGATGTCCGACAAACAGGCCCGACAGCTGGCCACCGACGGTGTTCCCGGCTTACCTGACGGAGTGACGAAACAACTGGTCGCGGTTTCCGGACGGTGGCCTGTGCTGTTGAACCTGGTGAACGGCGTGTTGCGACAACGGGTAAGCCGTGGACAACCACCGGATCAGGCAGCCGAGGAAGTCATACGAAGACTGGTGGTCGAGGGTCCAGCGGCTCTCGATCCGGCGCGACCAGCAGACCGCAGCCTGGCTGTTGCATCCACGGTTGATGCGAGCATGAGCCTGCTAGACCGAGATCAACAGCAGTGCTACCTCGATCTGGCAATATTTCCTGAGGATGTTGAGATCCCGCTGGAGGTGCTTCGGCTGCTGTGGCCACAGCGCCGGGTTGAGACGCTGTGCGAGGAACTGCTCCGGCTCGGTCTAGTCGCCGACTACCGGCTAAATCCACCCGGCCCCCGACTGCTCGTTCACGACGTGATACGCGCCCACCTACTCAGCCGACGCAACATCGACGACCGAGCGGAGGTGCACCGTCGACTAGTCGACGCGGCGCTGGGACTACTACCCGCAGATGACTCGAGTGGCACGGCATCATGGTGGCTGCTACCGGCCGAATTTGGCTACCTGCTGCGCTTCCTACCTTACCACTTGCACGAAGCAGGCAGGTCCGAGGAGGCGGCTGCACTGGTATGTGACTTGCGGTGGGTGGAGGCGAAAACCCGCGGGCTGGGATCGGTGGTGAGTGCTGAGGCCGACTTGCAGGCGGTGAAGGCGCCAACGGCCGGTACGCTGCGACGTGCGCTCGGGCGTGCTGCGCATTTACTTAGCCCACTCGAACCGCCGGACGCACTGGGGGCAACACTGGCCAGTCGGCTGCAGGGTGTACCCGATTTAGACGACCTTCTGGACCGTTACCGAGCCACGCTGGCCCGGCCGCGGCTTGAACCTGCCTGGCGTCTGCCCGACTTACCTGACCCTGGCTTGTTACGCGGCATGGTCGGCCATGCCGGCGAAGTGTTGGGCGTGGCGTTCTCCCCCGATGGTCGACTGTTGGCTTCCGCCGGCTACGAGGGGACGGTGCGGCTGTGGGACGTCACGGCCGGAATCGAACTGGCTGTCTTGACCGGCGCCGGCTGTGCAGGACGGGCGTTGGGTGTGACATTCTCCCCAGACGGGCGG
>JAFATA010000056.1 GCA_019244165.1 Pseudonocardiales bacterium
CTGGGAGCGCCTTGCGGGAACAGGGCTTCATCGCCCACTCACCGAGCTTCAAGCTAGGCCGACCGTTGCTCAACGAGGTGTTCTACTTGTGCCCCCACACCGTGCTGGATCGTATCCAGACGCCCACGCTCATCGTGCACGGCACCAGGGACACCTTCATCTGTCCACGGTGATCCGACCTACGCTGAGCCACAGACGCAACGGTGGCAGGCGCGCGTTATAGAGTCAGCAACGGCCTGGGTAACCGAACATTAAGCCGCGGGCAGTCTGGTTGACCAGGGGCCGGTTTGAGCTGTTTGGGCGAGCGTCAGCATCCGCAACCCGTCGTGCTCACCCCACGCGGCTTGACCAGGTAGTCGGCTCGCTACTCTGTCTCTGGCCGCCTCACGATCTTCAGGGGGCGCAACTCGTCTTCGAGTTCTCGTACGGACACCTGGGTGGGCCAGGTGGCCCGCATCCGGGTGCAGGCGCGGCCTAATGCGTGGGCGAGCCGCGTTGATCTGGTCGCGCGGCACACGGCCAACGCCTGGTGAGCTTGGGCGAGGGCGGGCTCGGCCTGCCCAGCGGTGGTGAACGCCTCAGCGGCACGCACATGGTAGATCGCGGCCCACTCGGAGGCACGCTCAACCTCCGGCATCTCGCGCAGTCCGTTGATCAGTTCGGTGGCTGCCTGCTGAGCGAAACGGGGGTCTGCTAGGGCGTGCCAGGCGGAGCCGCGTTCCAGGGTGAAATATCCAGAGCCACACCAGTACAGGTACGGCGGCGCGTCAGCCTGCCGGGCAACGGCACGCTCCGCGAACTCGTCAGCCCGTCGCAGAGCACGGTGGACTTCGGCGGGCTCGCCGACCATCGCCCACCCGCGGGCCTCGTAGTAGGCGTTCTCAGCGTGCTGGGCGAGGAACACCCGCTGATCACGGCTGGCAGCGCGGGACAGCGCGATGACTCCTGGTGGATCGTCCAACATCCACGCCAAGTGGCTCTTGGTGCAGAGCGCATACGACGCCAGATCCGGGTCGTCGAACTCCATCCCCAGCGCCAGCGCCGCGTCCAGCTCACGCTGGGCCTGCTCGGGGTGCCCGGTCTGGATAAGCAGCCACCCGAGGTAGTGATGCAGCTCCCCAGCCAGTGCACCGACCCGATCCCGGACCAGGCCGCGGGCCTCGGACAGCAAGCGGCAGGCCAGCGCACGGTTGGCGCGGATACAGGGCAGCACGGCGCCCGACCCGAGCCGGTCCTCCAGGCGACGGGTGGCAGCAAGCACACCGGCGAGCGCGCCGACCGTCACCGAAGCATAAACGCCGATCACCTCTGCTCCGTGGCGGCCTTGGCGTCCAGGCGGGCACCGAGGCGCTCGAAGCAGGCTCGCGCAGCGGCGCGTTCATACCGGGCGGCCTCCCCTTGACCGGCGCGGTCCAACGCGGTGGCCAGCAGTAGTCGGGCCCGGGCGCTCTCATACGGCGACCAGGCCTCGTCCCACAGCGCGATGCCGCGGCGCAGCGGCCGCAGCGGATCCTCCTCCCCGCTCGCTAACGCCAGCTCGCCGCGGGCGCACTCGGCCGCAGCGAGCAACGCTTTGCTGCCATAGGTCTGCGCTGCGGCGGTCAGCTCAGTTGCGGCCGCGCGAGCCGTGCCGAGATCGTCAACGGCCAGCGCGATGGTCACTTGGTCGGGCAGGAGCCGGGCACGGCTCAAGCGATCCCAGCCCTCCCCCGCCAGCGCAGTGTTGATCAATGCGGCGGCCCGGGCCGGGTAGCCGCGTAGCAGCTCCAGCCGGGCCCGGCCGGGCAGCGGGCTGGCCCCCAGCTCCTCGGCCTTAGCAAAGGCCTCCGCTGCGGTGACCAGATCGCCCGTCCGCAGCCGGACCTCACCGATGCTAGCGAAGGCAAGACCAGCGTGGGCCAGGTCGAGGCATTGCGTCCTGGCGCAGGCCCGACGGGCCTGCTGCTCGGCGAGTACCCAGGCCCCGCGACTAATCATGATCGAGATTTGATGGGTCTCGCAGTCCCCGGGAAAGCTGGTCAACCCGGTGAGGGCGAAGCAGTCCTCGATGGCCTCCGTCCATTCCTGGGCGCGGCGGTAGTCACCCAGCTCATAGCAGGTGCGAACCACCTGGCAGAAGATCTGCACGGCGGCAAACTGCGAGAGATCCCCGCCGACGGCCATCGTCATTCCCTCGTCGTGCAGGGCTAGTCCCTCGGCGACCTGCCCGGCCCGGATGAGCACCGCGCCCTGGAACACCATGCCGACGGCCTGCAAATCAGCGATCCCGTGCCGTACCCCCAGCTCATAGGTGGACCGGGCGGCAGCCAGGCACTTCTCGTGGTCATCCGCAAACAGCGCGAGGATCATGGTGCCCCAGGCCAGGTAGCCGTGCTCGGCGCAATCGGGCTCGGACGCGAGCAGCCGCTGCGCGCGCTGGTACCAGCCGCTGGCCACCGCGGAGTGCCGCAAAGCTTGATGCTGCATGGTGAGGATGACCGCAGCCACGGCGGCTCGGTGGTACTCACCGGCCTGCAGGTAAGCGTGGTGGGCACGCTGTCGGGCGGACAGCGCCTCCCGGGAGCGCCCCAACCAGTAGGCCGCCTCCGCCAGGCCCTCCAGGTCCTCCGCGGTCAGCGGTGCCGCTCGCTCCGCCCGAGACAGCAGGTCGAAGGCACACCGCCAGTCGTGTGCGGCCAGGGCGGCCCGAGCTGCCGGCAGCAACTTCTCCGCGCTCTCCTCGGTCGGCAGCTCCTCTCCCAGCGCAGCGACTCCGCCCACCAGCCGCGGCGGGGTTGGTCGCCAATCCAGGTCGGGGCGCTGGGTGAGCACGGCCTCGTGCAGCCGGGCCAGCTCCGGGCTTGGGTCGATGCCAAGCTGCTCTCTGAGCTGTTTCCGAAGCCGCGCGTAGGCCGCCAGTGCCTCGCCTTGCCGCCCGCAGCGGTACAGCGCCCGGATGAGCTGGGACCACAACCGCTCCCGCAGCGGCTGCTCGGTCACCGCCCGGGTCAGTTCACCACACAGCGCCGCATGCCGGCCCAGCGCGAGATCGGCCTCCACGCGGTCTTCCACCACGGCGGCGCGCAGCTCGGTCAACCGGGCGATCTCGGCCTGAGCGAAGAGCTCGAAACCGAATTCGGCCAGCGGCTCACCACGCCACAACGCCAGCCCGGCAGCCAGGGTTTCGGCTGCCCGCTGCGGGTCGGTGAGCATCGCGTCGCGACCCTCGCGAGCCAACTGCTCAAACCGTATCGCGTCCACCGCCTCGGGTGGCCCGGTCAGCACATACCCGTGCCCGCGGGTGCAGAGCAGGCCATCCTTTGCTCGCGGTGCACGGTCGGGCTCGAGTGACCGGCGCAGGTGGGACACATAGGTCTGCAACGTGTTCGCGGCGGTGGCTGGCGGTCGCGCGCCCCAGAGCGCCTCGATAAGCCGGTCGACCGAGACCACCTCGCCCACATGCACCACGAGCACGGCTAGGAGCAGCCGTTCCTTGGCACTGGACACCTCGATCCGGCGGTTCCGGCTCAGCACTTCCAGCGGGCCAAGAATCCCGAACTCCACGGGCGGCTCCCCCCGACCCTGTTCCAGTAGCACTTCAGGTTCCAGTAGCACTTCAGTGGCGCTCCAGTCCTCTTGCCCACAGTCCCCACCACGAGTTTGCGAAGGCCCAGAAGCGGGCCCAGGAAGCGTGCCCAGAAGCGAGCACAGAAGCACACAGCGGGCGGGAGCGTAGACGCCAACGAGGAGCTAGCTGAACGCCCGTACGCCCTCCAACCATGAAAATCATTCGCCAGGGGGTGAGTCTCGGTGATACCTCACCCCACGTTGATGCGTCGCTGCGAGCGCCGTCCTTGGCGGGCGGGGCTCGGGGTAGCCGCGCTGCGACTGCCCCGCACAGGCGACGGGCACCCGCCGGCAAGGGGGCGGCGGGTGCCCGTCACACCTTCTGGAGGAACTGGGCACGCTGCTCGTCCAACAGCTCGGCAGCCAGCCGAGCCAGCCCGGGATGCTCGGTGAGCCCGGGATCAGCCCGCACCAACCGCTGGGCGACCTGCCGCGCCTGGCCGATCAGGTCCGCATCGCTGCGCAGCGAGAGCAGCTTGAGTCCGGAACGGCGGCCGGACTGCACCGCGCCGAGCACATCCCCCTCGCGGCGCAGCTCCAGGTCCCGCTGGGCTAACTCGAACCCGTCGGTGGTGGCGGCCACGGCGTCCAGCCGCTGCCGGGCAGCGCTGCCCGCCGGGGAGTCGGTCACCAGCAGGCACAGTCCGGGATGCGATCCGCGGCCGACCCGACCGCGCAGCTGGTGCAGCTGGCTGAGCCCGAACCGCTGCGCGTCCATGATCGCCATGACGGTGGCGTTGGGCACGTCCACCCCGACCTCGATCACGGTGGTAGCCACCAGCACGTCGATCTCCCCAGCGGTGAAGGACCGCATCACGGCGTCCTTCTCGTTGCCCGAGCTGCGGCCGTGCAGTATCCCCAGCCTCAGCCCGGCCAACGGACCCTCCTCCAGCTGTGGAGCCAGCTCGAGCACCGCCAGTGGCGGCCGCTCGCTGGCCGCGCCCGGCACGTCCTCACCGGGCGCGTCCTCACCGCCGATCCGGGGGCAGACCACATAGGCCTGCCGGCCGGCGGCGACCTCCTCGGTGATCCGCTGCCACACCCGGTCCAGCCAGCTGGGTTTCTCCCCGACTGGCACCACCGTGGTCGAGATCGGTGCGCGGCCGCGCGGCAGCTCGCGCAGCGCGCAGACTTCCAGGTCGCCATAGACGGTCATCGCGACCGTGCGCGGGATCGGCGTCGCGGTCATCACCAGCACGTGGGGACTGGTGCCCTCCGGTGCCCTGGTGCGCAGCGTGTCACGCTGCTCGACGCCGAAGCGGTGCTGCTCATCGACCACCACCAGGCCCAGGTCGGCGAACGACACCCGATCCTGGATCAGGGCGTGCGTGCCGACCACGATCCCGGCCGCACCGCTGGCCACATCCAGCAGCGCCTGCTTGCGGGCCCGAGCCGGCAAGGACCCGGTCAGCAGGACGATCTTGGTGGCCTGCTCGGCTGACCCCAGCTCGCCGGCCCGACCATGCGCACCCAACATGGCGTGCAAGGACCGGACGTGTTGCGCGGCCAGCACCTCGGTGGGCGCCAGCAGCGCCGCTTGCCGTCCCGCGTCCAGGACCTGCAGCATCGCGCGCAGCGCCACCACGGTCTTCCCGGATCCGACCTCGCCTTGCAGCAACCGGTTCATCGGGTGTGTGGCGGCCAGCTCAGCGGCCAGCAGCTCACCCACCTCCTGCTGCCCGGTGGTCAACGTGAAGGGCAGCGCGGCGTCGAAGGCGGCGGCCAGCGCGCCGTCCCGGCGCGGGCAGGCCGGCGCGGGCCGGCTCGCCGCCTCCAGGCGGCGCTGCGCGAGGGTGAGCTGCACCGCCATCGCCTCATCCCACTTCAGCCGGTGCTGCGCGCTGGTGATCTGTGCCCGGTCATCGGAGCGGTGCACCGCCCGCAACGCCGCCCCCAGCTCCGGCAGCCGGTGCGCTGCGCGCACACCGGCGGGCAGCGGGTCCTCCGGGTCATCCAGGACCTCGAAGACCTGCCGCACACAGAGCTGAATCGTCCAGGACGGCAGGTCCTTGGTGGCGGGATAGACCGGGATCAGGGGCCGGGCGAACTCGGCGAGCGCCTCGGCGTCCCCGTCGAGCAGCTGGTACCTCGGGTGGGTGAGCTGCAGGGTGCGGGCTTTGCCGTAGGTGCTCACCCGGCCCGCGAACAACGCCATTCGGCCGGCGGTGAGCACCCGAGGCAGATGTTTCTGGTTGAAGAACGTGAGGTCCAGCTCGCGGCTGCCGTCCCAGATCACCGCGTGCTGGATGGTGCCCTCCCTGCGCTGCATCCGCCGTGAGGTGCACGCCCGGACCTCGGCGACCACCGTGACGTCCTGCCCTGGGGTCAGATCCGCGATCGGGGTGGGCTGGCCCTGGTCGGCGTACCGGCGCGGGTAGTGTCGCAGCAGGTCACCGACGGTGTGCGCGGCTAGCTGCCCGGCCAGCAGGGCCGCCGGTTTCGCCCCGAGCACCTCCACCAGCGCATCGTCTATCCCGGCCACACCGTCGAAGGTTACCGATCCACCGCCCTCCCCAGTGCGCGGCGCCATGCGCCGTCGAGTTACCCTGGGTAGGCCGCCCGCCAGCGGGCGTGCCACCCTCGCGACGAACCCAGCGCGACGAACCCAGGGAGTGTGACGTGGCTGCCGTGTGCGATGTCTGCGGCAAGGGGCCGGGCTTCGGCATGTCGGTCTCGCACTCGCACCGGCGGACCCACCGCCGGTGGAACCCGAACATCCAGACCGTCCGGGCGAAGATCGGCGCCAGCCGGCGGCGCCGCCTGAACGTCTGCACCTCCTGCCTCAAAGCAGGCAAAGTCTCCCGAGCCTGACCGGCTCACCCCCTACGGTCACCTACGGCCCACCTACGGCAGAGTCCAGTCGACCGGGTCGGTTCCCAGGTCGGTGAGCATCTGGTTGGTGCGGCTGAAGGGGCGGGAGCCGAAGAAGCCGCGATCGGCTGACATCGGTGAGGGGTGCGCGGACTCGATGCACGGCACCCCAGGATTGACATCAGAGAGCATCGGACGCAGGGTGCGCGCGTCCCGGCCCCACAGGATCGCGACCAGGGGACGTCCTGAGCGTGCCGCCAGCGCGCGGATGGCCTGCTCGGTGACCTCCTCCCATCCCTTGCCGCGGTGCGAGCCCGGACGCCCCGGCGCCACCGTGAGCACCCTGTTGAGCAGCAGCACGCCGCGCGCGGCCCACGGGCTGAGATCCCCGGTGGACGGGGTAGGCAGCCCCAGGTCCTCGCGGTACTCCCGGAAGATATTGACCAGACTGCCCGGTAACCGTCGCACATCTGGGTCCACCGAGAAGGCCAGCCCCACCGCGTGACCAGGGGTCGGGTAGGGGTCCTGGCCGACGATGAGCACCCGGACCTGGTCGAACGGTTGGGCGAAGGCGCGCAGGATGTTGGCTCCCGAGGGCAGATAACGTCGCCCTGCGGCGATCTCGGCCCGGAGGAACGCACCGGCGGCAGCCACCTGATCGGCCACCGGGGCCAGCGCGGCGGCCCAGCCGGTTTCCACGATCTCGTCCACTGCTGGCACGGTGCGTGACCTTATCGAGCGCACTCAGCGGAAGTGCTCCCAGCCCGCCGGGTGCGCGTCATAGGCCTTGCCGTCAACAGTCACCCCGCTGCCCTGCTGCACTACGCCGAGCCCCCTCCACCCGGGAGGCAGCGCACCATCAGCGGGGAAACACGCCAGCAACGCGTGGTCTTCCCCTCCGGTGAGCACCCAGTGCCGCACCTGGGTCCCCGACGCTCCCAACGCTACGGCCACCTCGATCAGCCTGCCGGCTACCGGCAGCGCCGCCGAATCGATGTCGATGCCGACACCGGAGGCCTGCGCGAGATGCCCAGCGTCGGCGAGCAGACCATCCGAGACATCGATCATCGCCGTGGCGCCCGCTGCGGCGGCCTGCGGGCCGGCGCGGTAGGGAGGCCGCGGCACCCGGTGGGCCCCCACCACCGCCCGTGGAGATCTCAACCCGCGGCGAAGCAGAGCGAGACCCGCGGCGGACCAGCCCAGCCGGCCGCACACCCCGAACACGTCCCCGGGCCGGGCACCGGATCTGGTGACCGGCTGTCGTCCCTGCAAGCCACCCAAGGCGGTGATCGACACCACCAGCTGCGGTGAGCTCACCACGTCGCCGCCGACGATGCCGGCGCCGGCCCGCCCGGCCTCCCCCCGCATCCCGGCGGTCAGGCTATCCACCGTAGCCACCGGGGTATGCCCGGGCACGGCTAGCCCGACGAGCAGCGCGGTGGGCACCGCACCCATCGCCGCCACGTCGGCCAGGTTGGCGGCCACCGCCTTGCGCCCGATGTGGTGCGGCGTAGACCAATCCAGCCGGAAGTGCACCCCCTCGACGAGCACATCGGTGCTCACCACCACCCGGCCGTCTGCGGCCAGGAGCACCGCGGCGTCATCCCCCGGGCCCAGCACGGTGCCCGGTGGCAGTCCCCGGTCCGCGGTGATCCGGGCGATGAGCCCGAACTCGCCCAGCTCGGCTACTGTTCCCCGCCCGGTGGGCGGCGGGTCAGGCGGGACACCAGTGGCAGCACACACGCCTCACCCTCCCGATTCACCCGGTAGGTTTTTGTTCCTACCCGATGGCACCCGATGGCACCGACGAGACGGAGGGCCACGCCGTGGTTCAGGCATACATCCTCATCCAGACCGAGGTCGGCAGGGCCGCCGAGGTGGCCGCGGCGGTGTCGAGCCTGCCCGGCGTCGCGAGCGCGGAGGACGTTACCGGACCCTACGACGTGATCGTGCGGGCCCAAGCCGCCGATGTGGACCAGTTAGGCCAGCTCGTGGTGGCCAGAGTACAGACGGTGGAGGGCATCACCCGCACGCTGACCTGCCCCGTCGTACACCTGTCCTGACGGGATGGCCGGCATGTCCTGCGATCCCGCCACGCGCCCGCCCAGCGCACCGCGTTGGCCGCTCGGGATCGCACTGGCCCTGGTGGTGGCGCTGGTGGTGGGGGTGCTCATCGCCGCTGCCGTGGCGCGCAACCAGAGCCCGGATCCGTTGCGGCTGGTCGCCCTGCCTGCTCCCTCGGCTACCTCCACGGACTGCGCGCGGCTGCTGGGTGCCCTGCCCGCGACCCTGGACGGGGGCCAGATGGGCGGCTTGCCGCGTCGGCAGCTCGCCGCCCCGGCCCCGGCAGGCGCGGCCGGCTGGGGACAGCCGCCAGTGGTGCTCCGGTGTGGGCTGGCTCGTCCTGCCGAACTCACCCCCACCTCGCGACTGCTGGACGTCTCGGGGGTGCAGTTCCTGGAAATCCCCGCCCCAGAAACGGGCAGAGAAACAGGCAGAGAAACGAACAGCTGGGTCGCGGTGGACCGGCCGGTCTACGTCGCCGTGGCCCTGCCACCCGCGAGCGGAAGCGGGCCGCTGCAGCAGCTCGCCACCGTGATCGGGAACACCCTGCCGCAGCGGGACGTGGACGTCTCCAGCTGATCATGCTACAGCTGTTTCAACCCCACCAGCACCCGCTCCATCATCGACCGGCCTGGCGCGCTGCCCCATCCCATGAAGCTGGGGTGCACATGCACCAAGCCATTATCGATCATGTCAGCGAGCAGGACCCGGACCACTCCCAACGGCAGCGTGAGCAGGGCCGCGACCTCGGCGACCGACCGGACATCGGAACACAGCTGCGCGATCGCGGCGTACTCAGCGGAGCAGATCGCTGAGGTGTCCCGGCCCCGCTCGCTGGTGGACACCAGGGTCTCCAGGGCGAGGTCGCTCACCGGCCGGGTACGGCCTCGGGTCCAGGTGTAAGGACGGACGGCGAACCGGAAGTCCGCCGGCCCCTCTTCTGTGCCTTCTGTGCCCTTTTCTGGGCCCTCGGCGGCCCATTGGTCGCTTGCCCTCACAGCGCTCGCCCTCACAAGGACGGGGCGTAGTTGCGCGTGCCGAGCTCGATAATCATTCCGGCCGCGATCCCCTAGCACCGCGCTGGGCTCGTCAACCACAGTCGCGTCCTGGTCAACGGCGGGTCCACCGGCACGCCGGTGCTTCCCGATGAGAGGAGCAATCGCGATACCTCCACGCCGGATGTCAGAACCACGGGGCAGGCCTGCCCTCTCTAACTAGTCGTTCATGACGAAGTCGCTGAGGTTCACCCGATTGGCACAGCTCACCACTCCACCCCGGCCTGCTCCACCCCCACGTGACGCAGCTCACCAAGCTCCACCCGGTAACGGTTCATCACGCTCAGCGCCGGGGTGTACACGTGCACGCTTACCGCGGGGACCGTACCGGTATTGGTTACCTGGTGAACGTAGCGCGGGCCGAAGGCACGGCAGCGCCCGGCGGCCAGTTCGCGGGTGACCTCCACGAGAGGCCGTCCCGGCTTGCTGGCGAACACCCGTTCGGTCAGCGTACCCGCTGCGACGGCGAAGGCGCCTGAGGCCGGGCCGTGATCATGTAGATCGGTACCTTGGCCAGGCAGCCAGGACAGTAGCCACACTTCCTGCTGTTCGGTTCGTTCCAACAGCCGGTACCAGCGGGTGTCGGTGCGGTAGTCCACCAGCGAGCGCCACCGCTCGGGGTGCGCGGCCAGGGTCATAGCCAGGCTGGTCGGGCCACCGGGACGAGCCATATCGGGAGCCGGGACGGTGAGGTAGGGCACAGCATGCACGGGAGTTCCTCCGCGGGATCGGTGAACCAACCGCGCAGCGGCCAGCACCCAGGCAGGCGGGCCAGCACAGGAACGCGGTCAGCGGGACAGGCAGCTCACCGCGCGGGACAGAGCGCACTCGCCACCCGGCGCAGATCCACCGGGGACCGCCGGACAAGGGCGACAGTGCTGCTCACAGTGGGTGATCAAACCAGCCGGTACCCCTCCCGGTCAAGGGCCCCTCAGCACCTCAGGGGGCGTCGAGTGCCTGGCGCAGATCGGCGAGCAGCTCCTCGGGATCCTCCACACCGACGGACAGCCGCACCTGACCAGGCGCTATTCCCGCTGCCGCCAGAGCGGTGTCGTCGAGTTGGCGGTGGGTGGTCGATGCCGCATGGCTGACCTTGGAGTGCACGCTACCCAGCGAGGAGGCGATCCGTACGGTGCGCAGCGCGTCGCAGAACGCCATTCCGGCCTCCCGCCCACCGTGGACGTCCATAGTGATCAGACTGCCGAACAACCCGTCGCGGAACAGCCGAGCGGCAAGGCCGTGCTGCGGGTGCGAAGCCAGTCCCGGGTAGCGCACCCGCGCCACCGCGGGATGACCGGCGAGCTCTGCGGCCAGCACAGCCGCGGTCGCGCTCTGCCGGCGTACCCGCAGCGCCACCGTCGCCAGCCCCCGATGCAGCAGGAACGCCTCATCCGGGGCCAGGCACCCGCCCAGGTCGATCCGGGCTTCCCGGACCGGCTCCAGGTGCTCCCGCCGGCCCACCACGATGCCGCCGGTGGCATCGGCGTGCCCACCGAGAAACTTGGTCGCCGAGTGCAGCACCAGGTCGGCCCCGTGCTCCAGCGGCCGGCAGATGACGGGGGTAGCGAACGTGGAGTCCACCACGAGCCTGCTCTGCGCGCGGTGGGCAACGTCGGCGAGCGCGGGCAAGTCGGGCACCGACAGGGTGGGGTTGGCGATGGTCTCGGCGTAGATCACCCGGGTGCGCGGGGTGAGTGCGGCCCGGACGGCGGCGACGTCGGTGATGTCGATCAGCACCGGGTGTATCCCCCACCGGGGTAGCCACCGGGTGAACAGCGACCAGGTACCGCCGTAGCAGGACGCCGGGCCGATCACCTCCTGGCCCGCCGTGAGGTGTGCGAGCAACGTGGCGGAGATAGCGGCCATGCCCGACGCGAACGGCTCCGCGCCGACATCCTCAGCGCCGACCTCCGCGCCCGGCGCCTCCAGTGCCGCCACCGCCACGGCGAACGCGGCCGCGGTGGGATTGTCGATCCGCGAATAGGAATACCCGGCAATCCGACCGCCGAGTATCTCCGCGTAGTCGTGCGCGGTGTCAAAGGCGAAGCCTGAGGTGCGCACCACCGGTAGCCCAAGAGGACGCGACATACCCCGAACGTTACCCGGCTGTTACTTCACAGCGCGAGTATCGACGCAACAGGCTACGGCTGTTTCAAGATCTCTTAGGTTAGTCTGGGATCAGCGGCCAACTGCCGTGCCGGCACCGCCCCCATGTCCTCACCCGCAAGGTCACACCCGCAGCGGGCCGACTCTACCAAATGGAACCCTTTGCAGCTCCGAACCCTCCTGCCGACCCACGCGATCTTGAAACGACCATGGTCATTGATCTACCAGCCTTCGCGTTCGACGATGCTCAGCACTTCAAGGTATGAGTCAGTGACGCGTCTCCCGAGCGAGCTTGGCATTCTGCCGTGCGCTCCAGAAAGCCGGGGAGAATTCTGTCATCGCGCAAACCGGCTTGTACCGGGGCAGTTTCCGAACGCGGCTAGCGCGAGGCGACGGAGCTTGATGTTCTGGGGGGACTGAGAACCCTGGCGTTCGACAGCCCATCGCCGGTTCCTGTCCCGCAGCTCATGCTGCCTGCTGTCCCATATCACGTCGTCATCGCAAGCACGCAGTGGAATCGGCGCTTCCACACGCTGGATGAACCCTGCCCGGATCGATTCGTGCTCAGATCTCAGCGGAACAAACCTCGCCTTCCCCTTCACGCGGTTACACTGAGCGCATAGGCCCTGCAAGTTCGCTCCCTCGCAGCTCGAACCTGAAATGTGATCAACTTCGGTTGCCGGACGATTGCCGCATCCGACGCACATACCACCATTCGCCGAGAGCACTTCCGCACGTACCGATGCCGAAACCCGGCGTTCAGCGGCGGGGTAGCCACCTGCTACTAGGGATCCTTGGTCCTGAGAAGTTCGACACTGAAGCCGAACTCTGGACGCCTCTCCAGGGTGATGCCCTCGCTCCCGTTCCGGACCGCGCTCTGCCGATCATCTCCTGCACTGATCACGTCCTGCGTAGCCCGGTGCCGTGAGCTCGACATCACCGACATCCCAGCGCCAGAAAACGTCGGTGGTGTCGAGCTCACGACACGCAGCCGCAACGCATCTCGGCGATCCGAGGCGCAGCCTCACTAGGTGAGCAAGTCGCATTCGAAGCGCTGACTGCACATCCGGCTCCGAGATTCGCCCGGCGCGCGATCCTCCGAAAATATCTCACGTCTTTGGCGAATTGCCTGCACCGCTCCGAGCGATAGAGCGGTCGGCGGGACGCCCACGGGTCCAGGTCCGCTTCGCAGTTCGCGCAGCATCCCATCGTCCAACCATCCGCCACGGATACCAGCATGGCCCAGGTGTCCTCTTGCGCGGCATCTTGAGCGGTACGGGCTGGAGAGACTGGGGGCGCCCGAGCGGGACCCGCCGATGTCACCGGTTGGGTGGCGAGCGGTGGTAGCGCGGAGTGGCTGCGCACCCTGGTCGCGAGGGCATGCCTGGCCCGGGTCGAGATCGAGCGCTGGCCACCGATCACACTGCTCGCAGGACGGGCACCGAAAGCGTCTTGCCATCGGCTTCGATCATCTCCAGGTAGCGCACGGTGATACCGGCATGGGTGGCCAACGCGCAAGACGCGGAGCGCTCGGGCGCACTCAGAGCCGGCCAGATCAACCTAGCCCAGCGAAGAGGCTCCTCCTACGAGGAAATTGAGTGCCCTGGTCATTCTGGTCGGTGTGCGCGGCCGAGGAGGTCGGCGGCCATCTGCCGGGGTGACTGGCCGTCGTAACAGACTCGGCACACCCCGTCGGTGATGGGCATCTCAACGCCGCAGCGCGCGGCCAGGCCCCGGATCGACACGCAGGACTTGACGCCCTCGGCCACCTGGCCATGAGTGGCCTGCTGGGCCTGCTCGGCGGTGTCGCCCAGCCCGAGCCGGTAGCCGAAGGAGCGGTTGCGGGACAGCGGCGAGGCGCAGGTGGCCACCAGATCGCCGAGGCCGGCCAGGCCCGCGAAGGTCATCGGGTCGGCGCCCAGCGCCGCGCCCAGCCGTCCCATCTCAGCCAATCCTCGGGTGATCAACGCCGCCAGCGTATTGTCCCCGCATCCCAATCCGGCAGCCATCCCGCACGCCAACGCGATGACGTTCTTGCATGCGCCGCCGAGTTCGCAACCAATCACGTCGGTATTGGTGTACGGCCGGAAGTAACCGGTCCCGCAGGCATGCTGCACCGTAATAGCGCGGTCGTGGTCAATGCAGGCGACCACGCTCGCGGTGGGTTGCTCGGCGGCAATCTCGCGAGCCAGGTTGGGTCCGGTTATCACTACCACCCGGTCGGGCGGGACAGCAGTGACGTCGATCACGACCTCACTCATCCGCTTGAGGCTGTCCAGTTCCACCCCCTTGGCGAGGCTCACCAGGGTGGTCTCTGAGGGGATCGACGTGCGCCACTCACGCAGGTTGCCGCGCAGCGTCTGGCTGGGTACGGCGAAGACCACTGCGTCGGCTCCCTCCAGCGCCACCTCCGCGCGTGCGGTGGCCCGCAAGGACGCCGGAAGGCGCACCCCGGGCACGTAGTCCGGGTTGGTACGCCGATAGGTGAGGGCGTCGGCCACCTCGCTCCGGCGGGCCCAGAGCACGACGTCGCGGCCCGCGTCGGCGAGCACCTTGGCGAACGTGGTGCCCCAGGAACCCGCGCCCATCACCGCGATTCGCTGTAGCGCCAGGGTCATGGCGCCTGCTCGCGGCGCACCTCGGCAAGCAGGTCGCGGATCTGGCCCATCACCCGGTCGGTGACCTCCCGCAGCAGCGACCTGTCCACGTCTCGCCGCCGTGCATCGGCCCGGAAATCGGCTAAGTCGATCGGTGGTCCAGCTCGCACGGTGACGTTGGTCCGGGGCAGTGGGCGAAACCGCCTGCCGTAGTGGTCATAGATCCGCTGCGTGCCCCACTGCACCACCGGCACCACCGGAACGTCACTGCGCAATGCCAGCCGGGCGACCCCGGTGTGCGCCGCCATCGGCCAGTGGTCCGGGTCCCGGGTGACGGTGCCCTCGGGGTAGATCAGCACCGCCTTGCCCTGCTCGAGTGCCTGCTCGGCGTCGCGCAGGCTTTCGCCGGCCTCGATGCCGCCGCGGCGCACCGGGATCTGGCCAGTACCGGCCATCACCCGACCGAGCACCGGTACCCGCCACAGGTCCTGCTTGGCCAAAAACCGCGGGATCCGACCCCTGCGGTGCAGGAACACTGCGGTGTAGATCGGGTCCAGGTAGGAGATGTGGTTGCACGCCACCAGGACCGGCCCGGCCTCCGGGATGTGCTCAAGGCCCTCAAAACGTCGCCGTCCCAGCAGGTGGGTGAGCGGGTAACACACCACGGCGCACAACCCGATCAACGGGCCGCCCTTCTCCCGTGCCACGCCATCCTCCTCGTCGGTCAGCGGGGCGCCTCGTGAGGCGAAGTCTTCCCTGCCGCCGGATCGCCAGCTCCAGCGGCCGCCAGCGCGGGAGGATAAGCACGTGCAGGTGGATCTGCTCGTCCCGGTGAAACCGCTCGCCAGAGCCAAAACCCGGCTGCGGGGGGCGGCCGATGGCGGTGCGGGGGCTCCCGAGGCGCACGCCCGGTTGGTCCTCGCCCTAGCCCGGGACACCCTCGCCGCCGCGGCCGGGGCGGCCGCGGTCCGCCGGGCCGTGGCGATCTGCTCCGATGAGCAGGTGTGCACCGCGCTGACCAGCGAGGGGGTGCAGGTGATTCCCGACGAGCCGGCTGCCGGCCTCAACCCGGCCCTGCGGTACGGGGAGGCTGTGCTCCGCGCGGCGGACCCCACCACAGCGGTCGGGGTGCTGCAGGCCGACCTGCCGGCGCTGCGCCCGGAGGAGCTAGACCGCGCCGTTCGCCACGGACTGGCCACGGGCGGCCGGGCGTTCTGCCCTGATCGAGCGGGCACCGGGACAACCCTGTTGCTCGCCTCCCCGGGGCAGCCTTTGGAGCCCCGCTTCGGAGCCGGGTCGGCGGCGGCGCACCGGGCCAGCGGCGCTCGGGAGCTCTCCGGTTTCTGGCCGGGGCTGCGCTGCGACGTCGACACCGCGGCCGATCTGGCTGTCGCGCGCGGCCTGGGCCTGGGCCGGTTCACTCGCGCGGCGCTGCCCGGGCCTGGGTTCGGCGCGCTCCCGCCCGACTGAGCGCTGCAGGGGCTGATATCCTTACGGAACAATGGACCGGTGAGCCAGCACCTCGCCCCGGTAAATCCTGCCCCGGTAAATCCTGCCCCGGTGAACCTTGCCCCGCTGACCGACTGCGCCGTACCCAGTGCCGTCCCGACGGTGCCCCCGGCTCCTCCCGCGGCGACCCCGGTGCCCTCAGCCACTGATCTGCCTGCTGACCGCTACCTCAACCGGGAACTGTCCTGGCTGGACTTCAACGCCCGGGTGCTGGCACTCGCCGAGGACACCAGCCAGCCGCTGCTGGAGCGGGCCAAGTTCCTGGCGATCTCCGCGTCGAACCAGGACGAGTTCTACATGGTGCGAGTCGCCGGGCTCAAGCGCCGCGAAGAGGCCGGGTTGGCCGTGCGCAGCCCGGACGGTTTGTCCCTGCGGGAGCAGCTGGCCCAGATCGCGATGCGCAGCCGGGAGCTCGCTGAGCGCCAAACCCGGATCTACCTCGACTCGATCCGCCCGGAGCTGGCGGAACGCGGGATCACCTTCGTCACCTGGGCCGACCTCGATCATCGGCAGCGGCTGCGGCTGTCCGACTATTTCACCGCCCACATCTTCCCGGTGCTCACGCCTTTGGCGGTGGACCCCGCGCACCCGTTCCCCTCCATCTCCAGCTTGTCGTTGAACCTGGCCGTGATGGTGCGTGACCCGGACGCTCACATCGAGCGATTCGCCCGGGTCAAGGTGCCCAACAACGTGCCCCGTCTGGTCCGGGTGGACCGCGACGAGGACGGTCCCGGGTCGCCACCCGCCACGTTCCTGCCGTTGGAGGAGCTGATCGGGGCCCATCTCAGTGAGCTGTTCGTCGGCATGGAGGTTCTCGACTGGCATATCTTCCGGGTCACCCGCAACGCCGACTTCGAGGTCGAGGAGGACCGCGACGAGGACCTGCTGCAAGCCATGGAGCGGGAGCTGGCGCGGCGCCGCTTCGGCCCACCGGTGCGCCTGGAGGTGACCTGCCGGATGAGCGAGCGGGTGCTGCGGCTGCTGATGCGCGAGCTCGACGTTGATCCGCATGACGTGGTCCGGGTACCCAGCCTGCTGGACCTGTCCTGCCTGTGGCAGCTCTACGCGCTGCACGCCCCGGAGCTGAAGGACGAGCCGTTCGTCCCCGCCACCCACCCGGCTTTCGGTGAGGGGGAGAGCCCCAAGGACGTGTTCGCCACCCTGCGCGAGGGGGACGTGCTGGTGCACCACCCGTACGACTCGTTCTCCACCAGCGTGCAGCGTTTCATCGAACAGGCCGCCGGGGACCCGCAGGTACTGGCGATCAAGCAGACGCTCTACCGGACCTCCGGTGACTCCCCGATCGTCGACGCGCTGATCGACGCCGCCGAGGCCGGCAAGCAGGTCGTCGCGCTGGTGGAAGTCAAGGCACGATTCGACGAGCAGGCCAACATCAGATGGGCCAGGACGCTGGAACGCGCCGGGGTGCACGTGGTCTACGGGCTGATGGGGCTCAAGACGCACTGCAAGATCGCGCTGGTGGTGCGCCAGGAGAACTCCGTAATCCGCAGGTACTGCCATATCGGCACCGGCAACTACAACCCGAAGACCGCCCGGCTCTACGAGGACATCGGGCTGTTCACCGCCCGTCCCGCGATCGGCGCCGACCTCACCGATCTGTTCAACTCGCTGACCGGCTACGCGCGGCCGACATCCTACCGCAGCTTGCTGGTGGCCCCGCACGGGATCCGGCCCGGCATCATCAAACGGATCGAGGGGGAGATCGCCCACGTCCGGGCGGGCCGCCCGGCCGGGATCCGGCTCAAGCTCAACGCGTTAGTCGACGAGCAGGTGATCGATGCGCTGTACCGGGCGGCGCTGGCCGGGGTCGGTATCGACATCGTGGTCCGCGGCATCTGCGCACTTATCCCGGGACGCCCGGGACTGTCGGAGAACGTCCGGGTGCGTTCGATCCTGGGCCGCTTCCTCGAGCACTCCCGGGTCGTCCACTTCGTCGGTGCGGGTGAGCATTGGATCGGCAGTGCGGACCTGATGCACCGCAACCTGGACCGCCGGGTCGAGGTGCTGGTGCGGGTGGCCGACCCGGCCGTGACCGGCGAGCTGGACGCCGTGCTCGCCTCCGCCCTGGATCCGGCGACGCGATGCTGGGTCTTGGAGGCGGATGGCTCCTGGAGACCCTCTCCCGCAGCTGGATCCACCGTCCGTGACCATCAGGTGCAGGAGATCCTCCGGCACCACCGGGGGGAGTGAGCGGTGCCTGCCCTGATCACCGCCGCTGGGGCCGCCGTGTGGCGGCGGTCCTCCTCGGGCGAGCTCGAGGTGGCCGTGGTGTACCGGCCCGGCCGTGACGACTGGTCGCTGCCCAAGGGCAAGTCGCAGCCCGGGGAAGCGCTGCCGGTCACCGCAGTCCGTGAGGTGACCGAGGAAACCGGATACACCATCACGCTGGGCGCCCGGTTGGGCAGCGCCCGCTACCAGGTGACCGAAGGCCCGAAGGTGACGCACTACTGGGCGGCGCGCGTCACCGGCGGGTGCTTTCGCCCCAACCAGGAAGTGGGCGAACTGCGCTGGCTGCCCCTCCCGAAGGCCTGCGAGCTGCTGAGCTACCAGCGCGACCGGGTGCTGCTGGCCTGGCTGCGCAGCGCCAGCGCCGTCACCGCCACCGTGCTGCTCGTCCGGCATGCCGAGGCGGGCCAGCGCGAGACCTGGTCCGGCGATGACCAGCTGCGACCCCTGACCGCCGCGGGTCGGGCGCAGGCCGAGGCCCTACGCACGCTGCTGCCCCTGTTTGGCGCCGCACGGGTGTACTCCGCGCCACCCTGGCGATGCCGCCAGAGCGTCGAGGGCCTCGCCGCAGACCTCGGGGTGCCGATCATCACGGAACCGTGGTTGTCCGAGACCGGGTACCAGGCCAACCCGGCTGCTGGCCGGCAGCGGCTGATCGAGATCGCGGCCGAGCCAGGGGGTCCGGCCGTGGTGTGCAGCCAGGGCGGGGTGATTCCGGATCTGGTCCGCGCCCTCGCCGACTCCGCTGGGCTCACCCTACCCGACGTGCCGAGCCGCAAGGGCAGTTACTGGGGGCTGTTTTTCGGCAACAGCTCACCCGTCCTGCCCATCCAGCCCGTTCTACCCATCCAGCCCGTTCTACTCAGTGCCGACTACTACAGTGCCCACTACGACGACGCCCTGCTCGGAGTCACGTCGTCGTAGTCGGCAGCCAGGAGGGGCGCTGGGCCTCGAAGGCGTCGATCTGCCGAGCATGCCGCAGGCTCAGCGCGATGTCGTCCAGTCCCTCCAGCAGGCGCCAGCGGGTGTAGCCGTCGATCGTGAAGTCCACCGTGAGATCCTTGGCCCGCACGGTCTGCTCCACCAGATCGACGGTGACCTCACTGCCCGGCCCGGTCTCCAGCACATCCCAGAGCGCTTCGACGTCGGCCCGCTCGCACTGGGCCGCGAGCAGACCTTGCTTGCCGGCGTTGCCCCGGAAGATGTCACCGAACCGCGGCGAGATCACCGCCCGGAACCCGTAGTCCAGCAGTGCCCAGACCGCGTGCTCCCGCGACGAGCCGGTGCCGAAGTCCGGCCCGGCGACCAACACGCTGCCGTTGCGGTAAGCATCGTGGTTGAGCACGAAGTCCTCGCGGGCACGCCAGGCCGCGAACAGCCCGTCCTGGAAACCGGTGCGGCTGACCCCCTTGAGGTAGGCCGCCGGGATGATCTGGTCAGTGTCCACATCGGAGCAACGCAACGGGACGCCAACGCCGGTGTGCCGAGTGAACGCTTTCATCGTCGCTCCTCAGTTCAGGTCGGTCGGGGAGGAGAGGGTGCCGCGGATGGCGGTGGCGGCCGCGACCAGCGGGGAGACCAGGTGGGTGCGGCCGCCCGTGCCCTGGCGGCCCTCGAAGTTGCGGTTGGACGTCGAGGCGCAGCGCTCCCCGGCGGCGAGCTGATCGGAGTTCATCCCCAGGCACATCGAGCAGCCCGCCGAGCGCCACTGGGCGCCGGCGGCAGTGAACACCTCGTGCAGGCCCTCGGCTTCGGCTTGGGCGCGTACCCGCATCGAGCCGGGAACGACGAGCATCCGCACTCCCTCGCGTACCTGCCGGCCGGCGAGCACCGCCGCTGCCGCTCGCAGGTCCTCGATCCGCCCGTTGGTGCACGATCCGAGGAACACCGTGTCCACCGCGATCTCGCGCAGCGGCGTGCCGGGTTGCAGGCCCATGTAGGCCAGTGCCTTGCGCGCCGCGCACCGCTCCCCTTCGTCGCTCATCTGCTCGGGATCAGGCACTCGCTCGGACAGCGGCAGACCCTGGCCAGGGTTGGTGCCCCAGGTCACGAACGGCGTCAGGGCATCGGCGTCAACGTGCACCTGGACGTCGAAGGTGGCGTCCGCATCGGTGTGCAGGCCACTCCAGTACCGCATCGCCGCGTCCCACTGCGCACCCGCGGGGGCGTGCGGCCGGCCGGCCAGATAGGCGAAGGTGGTGGCGTCCGGTGCGATCATCCCTGCCCGGGCTCCCGCCTCGATCGACATGTTGCAAATCGTCATGCGGGCTTCCATGGACAGTTGCTCAATCACATTCCCGCGGTATTCCAGGATGTAGCCCGCCGCGCCGCCGGTGCCGATCCGGGCGATCACCGCCAGGATGATGTCCTTGCTGGTGACGCCGGTGGGCAGGGTCCCGTCGCGACTTTGCACGATCACCGCCATGGTCTTGAACGGGCGCAGCGGGAGAGTCTGGGTCGCCAGGACGTGTTCCACCTCTGAGGTGCCGATGCCGAAGGCCAACGCGCCGAAGGCACCGTGGGTGGAGGTGTGCGAATCACCGCAGACCACCGTCATCCCGGGTTGGGTGAGTCCCAGCTGAGGCCCCATGACGTGCACGATGCCCTGCTCCAGGTCGCCCATCGGGTGCAGTCGCACGCCGAACTCCGCACAGTTCCGGCGCAGCGTCTCCATCTGGGTGCGGGACACCGCATCGGCAATCGGCAGCTCGATGTCGGTGGTGGGGACGTTATGGTCCTCGGTAGCGATAGTGAGATCGGGTCGGCGCAGGCGGCGGGCGGCCAGCCGCAGGCCGTCGAAAGCCTGCGGGCTGGTGACCTCGTGCACCAGGTGCAAGTCGATGTAGAGCAGGTCCGGTGCCGCGCCGCGCAGGTCGTCATCGGGGTCGCTACCGCCCCGGTGGACCACGTGTGCGTCCCAGACCTTGGCTGCCAGCGTGCGTCCCATCAGCGGCGCTTCCCCCGTCCCGTGCTCCCACAATGCTGGACATCCCATATAATGGGAAGTTAGTATCGTTGTGTGAAACAGCATAGCGGCATCGGGGTGCTGGACAAAGCTGTCCGCGTGCTCCGCACGGTCGCTACCAGCCCCTGCGGGCTGGCCGAGCTGTGTGACCGTACCGGGCTGCCCCGGGCCACCGCCCACCGGCTGGCGGTGGGACTGGAAGCACACCGGCTGCTCACCCGTGGGGGTGACGGGCGGTGGCGTCCCGGGCCCGCCCTGCGCGAGTTGGGCGAGGGCGCGCTGGACCCCTTGCTCGACGCCGCCGCGATGGTGCTCCCCCGGCTGCGCGACGTCACCGGCGAGAGCGTCCAGCTCTACCGGCGGGACGGGATGGTCCGGGTTTGTGTGGCGGCTGCCGAACCCCCCAGCGGCCTGCGCGACACCGTCCCGGTGGGAGCCCGCCTGTCGATGTCGGCCGGGTCAGGCGCGAAAATCCTGGCCGCGTGGGCTGATCCGAGTATCCAACGCGCCATCCTGGGCGAGGCCATCTTCGGCGAGCGGACCCTCTTAGAGGTCCGCAAGCGAGGCTGGGCGCAGAGCGTGGCCGAGCGCGAGTCCGGGGTGGCCAGTGTCTCCGCCCCGGTGCGCGATGCGAGCGGCACCGTGATTGCCGCCGTATCGGTATCCGGCCCCGTGGACCGGATCGGCCGACGACCGGGTGTGCGCTGGGCTGCCGACCTGCTGGCCGCTGCCGAGGCGCTGCGTAATCGCCTGTGAGGGCAATCACGCTAGGATCACCTCATGAATGAGCTGGCCAAGCACAACGAAGCTCGCCGTCAGGAAATAATAAAGCTTCGCGACATCATCCGGAAGCGGCGCGCCGAATCGCCGGTCCCGAGTTTCGCAGATTATCCGCTGACGCGGCTGCAGGAACGGATCACCCATGTCCTGCGTGAGCATTCGGGGCAGGCGGACGTGACCTGGGAGATCGATGTCCTCGATCGCTCAAAATTCGGCGCCGACTTCGCCGTCCGGCTGACTGGTCTGCTCAAGGAGCACGGTTCCAAGGAATACATCGAATCAGATGTCCCGCGGATCGCCGAGGCCCTGGCGGGCCCAGAGCTCGCCGATGTGGTGGCCCAGGTCACCCACAAAGGCATCTACGTCAACGTCCGACTCGTCAACCACTGGTTCCTCGCGGGCGTCCAGGCAGTCATCGACCTGGCCGAGCGGTTCGGGCACAACGACACCCGATCCTCTCGGGCGCAGGTCGTGGACTACTCCTCACCCAACGTGGCCAAGGTCCTACACGCGGGTCATTTCCGCTCGACGATGATCGGTCACGTCCTGGCCAACCTCTACGAGGCGTGCGGAGCCGTCGTCTACCGGATCAACCACATCAACGACTTCGGTGGCTTCGGCTTCATGCTGGAAGGTTTCCGGCGGTTCGACCCGTACTTCCCCCCCACCCTGGGGAACAACGAACGGCTCCTGGAGATCTACGCCATCCGGCGAACCCTGGAACGAGCCGTGGCGGCGAGCGAGGGCCTGAGCGCCGCCGATGAACGGGAACACCAAATCCTCACGCGCTATTTCCCGGGGGCGAGCACGGCGGAAGAGTTGCGCGCGGCCTATGAGGGATTCGTCGCCGCCGCCGACGAGCGCTTCCAGAAGCTAGAGGAAGGCGATGCCGACGAGGTCGCCCTGTGGCGGCGCATGGTGGAGTGGAGTCTGGCGGGTTTCCAGCCCTTCTACACCGCGCTGGACATCGACATCGACTTCGTCATCGGGGAAAGCTTCTACCTCGAGGCGGGCAACTCCCTGGTGGACGAGGCGATCAGCAACGGCAGCGCCTTCGAGCTGACCAAACGGCGAGTCTGCGAAGAGGTCGCGGAGCTGGACCGCGCCGTAGCGGCCGAAGAGATCACCATACCGATGCGGGACCAGGCCGTCGCGCTGCTGGAAAAAGATATCGGGGCCATCGTGGTCCCCCTGCCCAGCGGTGAACGGCTCGTGGTTCGCCGGTCTGATGGCCGCAGCATCTACGCCACTCGCGACCTCGGGGCGATCAAACTCCGGCGGGAAATCTTTGATCCCACCGATATCAACTACGTGGTGGGGCAGGAACAGCGTGTCCACTTCAACCGGCTCTTCCAGGCCGCCCAGGTGCTCGGCATCGCCACCGCCACCAAACCCAAGTTTCAGCACACCTACTTTGGTTTCTACGTCGATGCCGCCACCGGCAAGAAGCTCTCCAGCCGGGAGAGCGTGGCCGGAGTCAACGAACTGCTGGCGGCCGCGGTCACGCACTTCCGGGCGCGCTCCGCCGAAGGCGGCACCATGACCGAGGAGGAACTCGACCAGGCCGCCCGGCAACTGGCGGTCGGTTCGATCGTCTTTAACGATCTCAAGCGCGACATGAAAGGCTCGGTCAGCATCGCCCGCGGTGACCTGACGCCTATCATCGCCGATTTTGAGAAGTCGGGCGGCCCCTACGTCGTCTACTCCGCCTGCCGGGCTCGGGCGATCCTGCGCAAGTACGGCAAGCCAGTGCCGCATCTGCGTGAGATCGGCGCTTTCGAGTTGAGCGACCAGGAGGCACTGCTGATCTTCAGGATCCTCGAGTTCCCGGACAAGGCGGCCAAGGCGGCTGACGAGGACAACCCGTCCATCCTGGTCCGCCATCTGCTGGAGATCGCCGGAATCTACAATTCCTACTACGCGAGCGCTCCGGTGTTGGAGGGGAACAAGGCGAACAAGTCCCGCCTGATGATCACTCGAGCCGCCCAGTTGGTGCTGACCACCGGGCTGAAACTCTGCCACGTGGAGTGCCCGCCGAAGATCTGAGACGGCCGCTGCCCCTGACGAGACCGGCTGAGCAGGCTATCGACAACGCTCTCCGCGCTGCTCTTGATCTCAGCCGACATCCGGACAGCCGCTGGCTAGCGGCGCTGTTGGCCACCGTTGGTCTCCTTGCAGGTCAAACGGTGTAGCCCCGACGGGATTTGAACCCGCGCTACCGCCTTGAGAGGGCGGCACGGTCGGCACATCCTCCGGCGTTAGGACCTGCGCAAACGGCGCCTCTGAGGTAGGAGGTCGGGGCTATTTGGGCACACATTCGGCACATAGCGGTACGGCCGGGCGGATACGGGGGGCACGAGGACCGCACCCTAGCTCGCAGCGATGCTGTTCAGGAGCCTTGATCTCGGGTACGCGGTGTCGGACGATCCGGGACCGTCGGGGGAAGCTCCGTATCTTGATCAGTATCCTCGCAGATCTCGGGTTCGCCGACCCGCAAGGCGGCGAAAAGTGGCGGAATCATCGAGCTGGCGGGCAAGGCGGTGGGCGCGTCCTTCGTCGGTGCCCCGTCGCCGCCTGCCTGGCCGTCGCCGAGGCGACACGAGAGCTGTACGGCGGCACCGGACTGGATGTCGTGACCTTCGACCTCGACACGACGGACCTCCAATCCGCCCTCTCCGACAACCCCCGACACGATCCCAGCCCCACTACGCAGCCCTGCCCATCTAGCCTCGGCCCCCCGCGTGCCCAGCAGGTTGGAGGTGACCATGTAGGTCGTCTGCGGTCGTCAGCTCGTCGTCGCTTGCTGACAGTACGCGACACGCTCACAGAACGCTAGTAGGGAGTTCGGGAAAGCCCTGGTCCTGAATTTGGCCCACCGGGGAATACAACTTGATAGCCATCATAGCTACCACCCTGACACTGGAAAACCCGTCCCATAAGAGCCGCGATAGTACCCCCGCTACCTGTGCATTGACCCGGAGTAATAGGATCAGCGAAGCCAAGGGCTAATCCAGCAGTTCCAAGGAAGAGGCCAATTATTAATCCAATAGTAGCCATTAGTATTGAGAATCGGTGTATTGTCTTTCTGTAGAGTGGCAGGGTGTTCATCTCGCTCCTTTTTTACTCGGGTGAACCCCTCGACACCTGACACATGTGCCCGCCGCCTCACCAAGCACCCGCCCCTATCGGTTACCTCGGTTACTTGCCCGGCCAGAGGGGCTTCTCTGGTCCGCCATCATCTGTTCCTTCTTCCATGGGATCATCCTCTGGCTGGCTTACGACCCGGTGCCCGTGGCCTACTCCCACCTCCACCGTCGCCAAGCTCTGCATCACTGTGGTCACCGATAGTCACATTACCGGGACATGTTCAATCTATACGCACGTGTAGGTTACCGCGAAGGGGTGATCGAATCAAGGCGGCAGAGACAGCGAGGACAGCCGGCCGTGGGCGATCCACGGCTCACCGGCATGACTGGCGGCAGGAAAGACCCGGTGGTCACCCCCGGTGGTACCGCTCAGGGTGGGCGCAGGTCGATTCCCAGTGAGTCACGATGACACCCCGCGATCGGATAAGGTGAGTAGTCCTTCGGCGGTGCCGAAGGAAGCCGGGTTCGCCATTGCTCGGCTGGTTCGGTACTCGGAAAACCACTCGGCGCGCGGCGTCTGGCTAAAGAACTCATAGAGACTAACGGCAGCACAGCGCCCTGTGAGGGCGGCGCGGTCATCACCTCCTCCACCATCCTGAGCTGCGAAAAGCGGACTCACGCCGCCCCGAGCACTCCCATTTAGGCACCCATTCGGCACAGCAGCCAAGTGCACGCGAACCACGCCGTGTCAGTCCACCCGATCAGCGGCACGGGGCAGTACAAGGCGGGCGGATGGCGGTAACGGTAGTCAGATGGCTTGGCCGACCTCAGTTGCGATTAGCTCGGCGGCTCTAGCTGGGTCCTCGGCAGCGGTGACGGCTCGGCCGATCACGAGCATGTCGGCACCGCCCTGGATTGCCTGGGCCGGTGTGGCGACCCGACCTTGATCGTAGGTGGGGACGCCGGTCGGCCGGATACCGGGAACTACGGTCATGATGTTGGGCGCCGTACCTTTGATTACGGGAAGATCGGTGGCGGCGCAAATGACACCGCCGCAACGGGCGGCTACGGCCGCTGCTAGGCGCTTGTTGAGCAGCTCAGGTGGGGCGGTGGGTTCGCTGGTCAGCACGGTTACGGCGAGCACCGTTGGTGCCGGTAAGCCGACTTCGTCGGCGCCTCCATTAAGGCCTTTGACGGCCGCTTGGAGCATGGTTATACCCCCGGCTGCGTGTACGGTCAGGTAACGGACTCCCAGCGATCCGAGGACGGTGCTGGATCCATATACGGTGCTAGGGATGTCATGTAGCTTGACGTCGAGGAAAACATTCATACCGATGTCCTGCATAGCTCGGACTGCCTGGTGGCCTTCAGCGCTGAAGAGTTCGAGGCCGACTTTGGCGACGCCGATGTGTGGTTGGACTGCCTTGGCGATAGATATGGCGGTGTCCAGATGCCGAGTATCGAGAGCGATAGCTAGGCGATTCCTGAAGTCGGTCTTGGGTGACGTGGCTGACATCTCGCCTCTTAGCCGTTGTCCATGAGTACTTCGCCCATAGGCGCTTCAAAAGTTTCGAATGTGATGACGTTGCCCTGGGCTGGGCGGACGTTGATGACGGCCTCCAGAGCTTCGTCTTCAGCGCCGTAGGTGCCATGGCTGTGCTCGATAACAATGCCGTTCGCGTCGAGTCCGAACAGTTCTTGTTCGGACGTGGTAGCATGCCGGGCACGAATTTCGTTTTTTGTTCGGGTCACGATATGGCCTGCGTCTTCAATGAATGTCACTACCTGAATGCGCTCTTCGCTTTCGAGTCGGGGGGCGGCCTCGACAATGGTGGCTGGGAAGAACATTGATGTATCTTCGGTGGGGATATCATCGACGTAGGTACGACTGCAACGTTGGAAGACGGGTGTTCCTGCCTTGCTGTTAAGGAAGCGCGCGATCATAAGCGGCGCCTCTACCCACCTGCGTTGGATCGTGTCTTTGCGGATCTTGCCGGTCACGTCACCGTCGAAGATCAAGCTGCGAGCGGCACGAGCCCGCGCGTAGCGACCGGTCATCGGCCACTTGGTGGTCCGCAGCTCCGGGGGCGCTGGGATCGCCCGCATGCCAGGGCGAGCGATCACGATTCCGTCAGCGACGAGGTGCTGGATGGCTCGTCCGGCCGTCTTCATGTTGACGTCGAAGCGGCTCGCCAGGGCGGCGGTGCCGGGTAGCGGCTCATCGTCGTAGTGGCCAGCTAGCACTTCTGCTTTGAGCGTCTCGGCGATCAAGACGTACTCGGGCTTCTTAGGCATGAGCCAATGGTACGCGGTCGCTGGTGGCCATCGGAGAGCCGCCTACCACGTGGTTGACAACCACCTGGTGGATAGGTACCGTGTGCCGCACATGGGCGGGGCCGGTGGAGGCGACCCACTCGGCCCCGCGTCACCCCATCCGATCTAGGCGGAGGAGCGACATGGATGACGTTACAGAGCAGGTCAGGGTACCTGCAATCACGGAACTACAGGCCAGTCTCGACGAGACCGTGCGTCCCCCGGTGGGTGCTGCTGTGGTGGCGCATCCGGGGTGGTGTGATCCGCGTCGGTGTGTTGAGGCCGATGGTGATGTTGAGCATCGCTCGGAGCCGGTGTCGCTGCGGGCCTGGGATGCCTCCTTAGAGCTGGTGTGGGTTCGTCGGGATGATGCGGACGCTGAGGATCCTGAGGGTGCTGCGGTCCCGGGTGACCCTGAGTTGCGGATCGACATCACCTACTGCGACCCGAGTGCCCACACGCAGTTGTTCTTGACCCCGCAGGAGGCCCGCCAGCTGGGCTACGAGCTGTTTCGGTGTTGCTGGCGGGAGCGCTGCGGTCGCACCCCGATCGCTCACGAGGCCCCGGCGGTGGCGTCGTGAGCGCCACCGCGACCGTTGTTGCCCCTCCTGAGGAGGGGTTGTTCAGTGCCGCCGACGTGCCCGTTGCCCGTAGCCGGAGAGCACGGGTGGTCGGGTGTACGCAGTCGGTGGTGGTGTTGCCGGCGCTGGTCGAGCGCGCTGGTGGTCCCCCGCGGGGTGTGTCGCTGGAGCGGGCCTGTGACCTGGTGCGAGGTGTGGTGGGCTCCTGGGGTGGGCTGGCGGTGGATGTGGAGACCACCGGCTACCCGGTCGGGCACCGGTGGTGGGGGTTGCGCACGGTGCAACTGGGGGATGCGCAGGCTGCGGTGGTGTTCGACGCGACCGACGCCGAGCAAGCCCAGGCGGTGCGGGTCCTCCTGGCGGAGACCCCCCGGTTGTTCGCGCATTCCGCCGTGGCGGACCTGGTTCCCCTGGCCCACGCAGGCCTGATCGACTGGGCCCCGGCGTGGGAGCGCATGGTGGACACGGTCTTGCTGGCCCGGCTAGCGGACCCGAGCCGTTCGACCACCCAGTGCGGGTTGAAGCAGCTGGCCACGGCAGTCCTGGGCAGTGAGGCGGTCTCGCCGGCAGCGGACCGTGCCCGGGCGGAGGTGTTCGCCTCGGCGGGGTGGGTGAGCAACACCCACGTGGGCACACCGGTGACCACCTCGGGGTGGGCACAGGTGCACCCGGGTTGGGTGACGATGGTGCGCTACGCCGCGGCCGACGTGCTGGACACCGCCGCCCTCGCCGACCGCTTGCTGCCTGGGTGTGAGCCAGTGTTGCTGGCCCGGGAACACACCGTGCAAGCCCTGACCGCGCGCCTGACCCAGGTGGGGCTGCGACTGAATCCCCTCCACGTGCAGGCCTTGCTCGATGACCACACCACCGCCCGAGAGCAGGCCCGAGAGCACGTACGGGGCTTCGGGATCACCAACCCGGGTAGCGCCCCGCAAGTCGGGGCGGCACTCCTAGCCGCAGGAGCGGAGCTGCCCATGACCCCAACCGGGCGGGCCTCAGTGGCCGCCCCCGTGCTGGAACCACTCCGGGATACCCCCGGCGTGGTGGGGGAGCTGGTAGCTGCGGTGCTCGACTACCGGCACCACGACACAGCGATCACCACTTTCCTCACCCCCTACCAACACTTGATCACCTGCGGGGATGGTCGGGTCCGCCCCACGGTCTACACCCTGGGCACCGACACCGGCCGGATGAGCTGCGTGCGCCCCAACCTCCAGCAACTCTCCCGCCAAGGCGGCATCCGAGCCTGCCTGACCGCCGACCCCGGCCACCTGCTGGTCAGCGCGGACTTCACCGGCGTCGAACTCCGCGTCGCCGCAGCCCTGTCCGGGGACACCACCCTCCGTCGAATGATCACCGAAGGGGTGGACATTCACTGGCTGATTGCCCGCCAGGTCTTCGGACCCACCGCCACGAAGGCGGATCGGTATGCGGTCAAACGCGGGGTGTTCGGGCGCTTGTACGGGGGTGGGGTCCCCACCCTGGCCGCCCAGGTCGGCTGCACCCGAGCAGCGGCGGCGGCGATGGTGGCCACCCTGGATGAGATGACCCCCCAGCTCAGTTCCTGGGCGGCCGGGTTGCGCCACGCGGTGAGTGCGGGCCGCCGGGAGTTCCGCACCTACTCCGGGGCCATCGTGCACCTACCCGCCGCGTTTCCGCACAAGGCCCCCAACTACGCCATCCAACGCACCGCACGGGAACTCCTGGTGGATGCCCTGCTGCGCTGGAAGATGACCCCCTGGGGTGATGCGGTGCTCTTGCCGGTGCATGACGAGATCCTGGTCATGGTCCCCGAAACCGACGCGGTAGCCGCGAGTGAGGCCCTGGTGGCGTGCATGGAAACGGAACTGAACGGGGTCCCGATCCTCGCCCAAGCCAGCGAACCCAGCTACGCCTGGGCCGACGCCGCATAACACACCCATCCTTTTTTCCACCGCCTAACTATCCCACGATCCATGCGCATCGATCAGTATTTCGGTGCTATCAGCAACACACACTAGTTTAAGCCCTGAGAGGAAAGGAGTATCAGGGATGCGTATGCCTTGTAACAGACCCCAGCGCGCACGGCGATACCATCCGGAATCAGATGATGGGAGCTGGCGGCAGCGAACCTGCGCGACGTTGGTGGCTGCACACGATCACAAACTGACGCACCCGGACTGCGAAGAGTACACCGTCCGCACGATCAAAGATAATCGAGTCAGCCCTCCGCGCATCACCCAGACCATCACGTGCGATACGTGTGGCGAGCAGTTGGAGTAAGGGACCGCACGCCCCGGTGTGGTGGCTCGAACCACCATGAACGACACCTATCACACCGGATCGATCCCTATCACCAGGACACCAAACCCGCGCCACCGCACGGGTTGGTTAGGCGGGAAAAGAAGAGAAGGACACCATCATGGGTCTTCGTCAGGTTTTCGCGCGTATTATCGAAGGAAATCCCCGTTGTGCCTACTGCAACAAAGACGGTCCCTGGAACGTCGGCGGGCAGCAAGTGTGCGACACGCATAAACGCGAGCTCCGGGCAATGGGTTTCACATCCCAACCACGCCGGTGTTAACCACCTCACCAAACCAACAAAGCTGGTGATGGAACGGGATCAAGAAATGAATCTCACGGGGCTTCGCCCAGCCGACGAGGCATGTCGTGGCTGGTTTGGGTGGGCGGGCTCCGGTATGGCGAGGGAGGAACACAGGTCATGGGTGATGCTGCATCAGAACTGGTCACGCTGGCGGAGTACTTCGAGCATACTGCTGATCAGTATACGGCCGAGGATCGGGAATCCCGGTATCTCGCGGGGGTCTGCTCGGGTTTACGAAGCTGCGCGCAGACCGCTCGTGATCGTGCTGCCGAACTGGGAAAGCAACCCGGCGAGGAGTTGCCGGTGTGGCACCACAAGCGCCTTCAGATGCTTCTGGCGGCGTTGGGAGGCATCCGTATGTCGGCAGCCGAGCACGCCACCGTGGAATGGTTGGCCAGCCAAGAACTGGCCAGGGTCATCACCCTCGGGGCACTGATCCAACGGGCCAGGAGCAGGGCTAGTGCCCAAGGCCAGCAACCGCGGCGACGTGGACCATGGTGAGCCCCGCGGTACGGGAGTTCCTTGACTCCTTGGTCGGCGATCCCAGTGCGGTGGACGACTACGTCGCAGCACGAACACCGTCACACCGGATGCCACCAGGAATACCCCAGCTCGGCGGCTCGAACCACCACGTTGCGCACCCACCGGGCCGGGCTCCCCTTGATCACCAGGATCAACCCCAGTAAGGAAGAGACATCATGACCCAGCATGCATCCGAGGTGAAAGCGTTTTACCCCGCCAAATACCGCTATTACACCGCCCGGTGCACCTGCGGCTGGCCAGGGGGAAGTTCCTACCCCACTCGTGAGGCAGCCGAGGCCGCGGTGAACCACCACATCAGCACCACCACCAACCATCCCGCGGTCGGCGCCTGACCGCGGGAGGACCCCCGGGGTTGAGGGCTCGAACCACCACTAATCGCACCCACCAACCCCAGAATGACCCTGATCACCAGAACCACACCAGGAAGGAGGGGGAGTCGCCATGACTCCCGAGGAGCGTCAAGCGGAGATCCGCCGCAACAAAGCAATCCAAGGGATAGCCCAGAGTGTCATTCACAACCCCGACATGAGGCCTGAGGTGCGACAGGCGGCACGGGATACCGCCGTCGAAGCGCACACCGCGCTCACCCACTTGGAAGGCGGGAGGGGATGAGCATGCTGACAGTGTGCCCGGAGGGCTGCTATAAGCACCGCATCAACGGAAAATGGGTGTGCTGCAAATGCGGTCACTAACCCCACCCCACACCAGGAATGACCACTGAGAACCCCGGGTGGTATCCCGGCCCGGTGGCTCGAACCACCACGTTGCGCACCCACCGGGCCGGGTTCCCCTTTTATCACCAGGATCACCAGCAAGGGAGAATCATCATGCTACAGACCTACGTGTGCGTGCGGCTACGCTGCGCCGACTGCGGCCGGCTCCTTCGCGAAGCCGCTGAGGGCCTGATACCCGCGCATTACCCCACCCACGACGCCGCCTTGGGCGCCCTGCGCAGTGTCGGGGGCTGGGTTGGTCGGCCTGGGTGCATCACCTGCCCCGACTGCGGCCCCACCCGAGTGCAAACCGGGCTGTGCGTGGGAGTGTGCTGCCACGGGTGCACCCAGGGCTTGGCCACCCCAGGGGGAGATCCCGCTCACTACCCCAGTGAGGCCACGGCCAGGGCCGCGGCCCAGCAAGCAGGGTGGCGGACGGGACAAGGGGGCCAGTTCTACTGCCCGGTGTGCACCCCGGTGCTGACCTGCCGGGCCCACGGGCATGCGTTCACCCCCTGGCGGCTGTTGCCCCTGACCACCACCGAGGACCCCCAAGACCAGATTGTGGTCAGGCGGGGTGTGCTCGTGGCCACTCCCCTGGTGCGGGCTTACCGCTCCTGCCAGCGCTGTGGTGCCCATGAATCCCACCACGACTACCTGACAAGCCCGCTGCTGGTCAGCGGGTGTCGTGGCCAGGGCAAAGAAGCTCCTGCGGAGTGGGTGGTTGGTGCTGGTGTGGGTGGGCGGGAGGTGGCCTGAGGTGAGCCCCTCCCCACTCGCGCTGCTCGCCCTGACCGGGCTGGCCGGTGTCGGGATCCTAGCGGCGTTCCGGAGCGGCGCCCGCAGCGCCTACAAACTCGCCCGCCAGACCCAGGAGGTCACCCGGATGGGCGGGGTCCTCCTGCGTGCACTGGCCGCGATGGGGGTGATCGTGGGGATGCAGTGGGCGGTGCTGCGCGCCACCACCGATCCCCGCGCCTGGGCCATCACCCTGTCCCTGCCCGCCCTGTTCGCCGGTGTCGCGATCGCCCGAATGTTCTCCATCACCGAGATCATCCACCCCCCTGAGCACCACCACCCACCCCGCAGAAGGGCACGCTCATGACCACCCCTCGCCCAGCTCTGGTGCCCCGGGATGCCCACCACGTGCCCCTGACCCAAGCCCAGCGCCTGGCCCAGGACGCCGCGGCCGCCGCGGAGTTGCGCGCCTATCAAACCCACCCTGACGTGGTGGCGCTGCGGGTGGACCGCATCCGGACCCAGGTTGAGGTGTTGATGTGGACGGGGATCGTGCTGGGGCTGTGTTTCACCATGACCACCGTCCAACACTTCGCCGCCACCGGCGCACCGGTGGGGTCGCTGGCGTGGTGGGCGGCCTGGTGGCTCGACCCCATGGTCTCCCTGGTCCTGCTCGCCGTGTTGCGCGCCGAACAACTCACCACCCGCCACCAGGTGAGCACCGGGGCCTGGCCCCACATCGCCAAATGGGTCCTGCTCACGGCCACCTATGTGATGAACACCTGGAGCTTCTGGGCTGCGGGTTCGGCCTCCGGGGTGGTGTTGCACTCCGTACCACCCCTGGTCGTAGTCATCGCCGCCGAGGCGCTGACCGACCTGCAATACGCCCTCAGCGACTGCGCCCAGGCCGCCGCTGGCCAGCACGGTGAACCCCCCGTGTCAGCTGCGGTCGTGAACCCCAGCGCCGATACTCCACCTGCTCTGGTGGGCACGGTTGGTGAACATCGGATCACCCTCCCTGAACACCCCCACCCCCTCGACGGCGAGCGGCCAGCGAATCGGCCCCGTCGGGGCGGGGCAGCCAGTGGTGAACACCGTTCACTCTCACCTGCTTCGGTTCCCCGGCGCGGGTCCAACCCGCGGAAGCCGAGCGCGGGGGGTCGCAAACTCCTGGCCGACTACCTCGCTGAGGCCCGCGCCGCCTACCAACCTGGGGTGGTCATCACTCCCGCCTGGGTGCGCCAGGTCACCGGCTGCTCCCGGGGATTGTCCCCCCGCCTCACCGCGGCACTCACTGCCGAGCTGACCACCACCCCGGGCACGACCCCGACCGAGGTGGTGGTCAGCTCGGGCACGACCCCGACAGACCGTGAGGGGAGGGCCTCATGACCACCGAGCACCCTGATCACCACACCCCTGGCGTGAACACCGACCCGCCACCCCCGGTGCACACCCCGATCACCGAGACACCCACCCCGTGCACCACTGAGGCAACGGCCGCGTTCACGAGTGAGAACGGGACCGGGAGCCAGGGTGAAGGTGTGCCGGCTCGGGTGATCGAGGCCCCGCACCGCAGTAGCCCATCACCCCCCGATGCGCTTGGCGGTGAGGAGATTGTCGAAGGAGAACTCGTCACCGATGACGGCAGCGATGGTCAGCTAGGCGCCGGGGGTGGACCAACGGGTGCCGCTGGGGTCCTCGCGCTGCGCACACCAGGGAGGACCCTGGCCGGGCTGCCTGTGTCGGTGACTCGACGCGTCACGGTCTCTGTGATCACCACGGTGCGCACGGTGAGCACCCATCCCCACACCCGGCACACCGCTAAGGCCCTTGCCCGGCACCTGTACTACCTCATCGCCGGGAGTGTGGTGGTGGCTAAGCGGTGGCGGGATGCGCACGGTGGGAACCGGTATGAGCGGGTGATGCGCCAGGCCGAGTTGGTCGGGGACCGGGAGATGCTCCTGGAGTGGGAGGCCCGCGACACCGCGGAGAAGCAGCGCCGGCATGAGCGGGTCATGGACTGGGTCCACTCTCCCTGGGAACTGCTGCGCGCTCTGCTGGTCACCATCCTCACCGGCACAGGGCTGTTGCTGGGACTGGGGTTGCTGCTCGCTATCGCGGACTCCGACCTGTCCCGGGTGCTGGGCCCGATCATTGGTGTGATCCACGCGATCGCTTTCACTGCCTGGTTCTGCTCCGTCTATGGCAGCACCCTGCTGCTGGCTACCACCGTGGGCGTCGTGGCGTTGCTCTGGCATACCGGGCGCGCTCACACCCAGGCCCCTACCTGGCTGGCCTCGGAGGAGGCGGGGGAGGCCGGTGTGCGGGAGGTGATTCCGGATGAGGGGGCGATCCTGGGTGCGTTGAGCAACCTGGGCATTGCTGAGTTCAATCGTAAACTCAAGGCGGGTTGGCGGCCCCGCTGGGTGCTGGCCACCTGCCGGGACGGCAGGGGCTACCGCACTCAGCTGGAACTGCCCTCTGGGGTCAACGTCGAAATGATTAACAAGAAGAAACCGCTGCTGGCCCATAACCTGGTGCGTCTGCCGGTGGAGGTCTGGCCCACCGAACCGAAAACCCAGCCCGGTGTGCTGGATTTGTGGGTGGCTGATCAAGGTGTGCTCAGTGGCCCGGTGGAGCCCTACCCCCTGCTGGAGGCCGGCACCACGGACTACTTCAGTGGGGTGCCGGCTGGGGTGGACCAGCGTGGGGAGCTGGTCCTCGGCAAGCTCATGGGCGCCAACTACGCCGTGGCCGGGATCATGGGCTCCGGGAAAACATCCTTGGTGGTCGAGTTGCTCGCTGGGGCGATGCTCGATCCCCTGGTCGATCTCCAGGTCTACGTGATGGCCTACAACGTCGATTACGATCCCCTGGCCCCCCGGCTCTCGGTGCTGGTCAAGGGGGATGAGGCCGCTCAGGTCCATGCGGCGATCACCGCGCTACAGAACCTCCGTGAAGAGGTTACGACCCGGGGCAAACTCCTGGCTGAGCTGGGTGGGGAGGAAACCAAACTCACTCGCACCCTCGCCGAACGTGATGCGCGGATGCGCCCCAAGGTCGTGGTTTTTGATGAGTGCCAAGAACTTTTTCGGGATGAGCACTATGGTGCGCAGGCTAAAGAGCTGGCGATTAAGGTGATGATGAAAGCCCGCAAGTGTGGGATCACCCTGATCTGGGTCACCCCCGCACCCTCGGCTGATAGCCTGCCCCGCGATCTGGCGAAAACCGTCTCGCACCGCGTGTGCTTCGCCATTGGTGATCACCAGGGCAACGACGCCATCCTCGGCACTGGCGCCCACAAACGCGGTATCACCGCCGTCGATCTCGTCGCCGGTGAGGATGCGGGTACCGCCATGGCCACCGGCTTTAGCCCCCGGCCCGGGCTGATTCGCACCCACCACATCCGCAAAGACGCCACCATCGATCAACTCACCCCGATCGTGGCGCGCGCCCTGGCCCCCTGGCAGCGCAAGGCACCCCGGGCGCTCGAAGCGGATCCGCAGCTCAAAGAGCGGGACCTGCTGAGCGACGTGGCGGCGGTGCTGGGCGGTGCACCCCGGGTACGGACCCAGATCGTTCTGCACCGGCTGGCCGAGCTCGACCCGAGCGCCTACGAGCACTGGAGCTTCCAAGACCTCACCGCCGCGCTGGCCGACTACGGGGTCGAGGTCGGCAAGTCCCAGGGAAACAAGGTCATCCGCGCCAGCGAGGTCACCCAGGCACTCACCGACCGTGACACCGAGACCGCTCCGGAGAGTGACGACGAGGCGGGGAGCTGATCGGGGACCCACCCGGGGACCCGGGGAGTTCTCCCCACCCGCATCCCCACCCCACCTCCCCCACAACACCAGGCGAAACAGCCTGAGGGACCCTCCGGACCACCACACCTGACACCCCCGAAAACCCACGAAAACAAGGGGTAGAGGTCCCCGCCCCGGGGTCCCTCCCCAACCCCCACACACTCCCAACCAACTACATAGCGTAACGATCGTCACTCAATCGCATCGCTCAGGAGGAGCCTCCGATGACCACCACCCACACCATTGACACTGCCACGCGCATCCCGATCTATGACGCGGTGCGCGCCGCCCTGATCGAACTGCTCACCACCCAGCACTACGACGCCGCCACCACCTGCACGCTGCGCGCGGTCGGTGAGATGCGCACCAACCTGATCGAGCTGCACCGCCGCCGCCACCACAACCCCATCGCCCACCACGCCACCGCTCAAGACCGCCTCATCGCCCTGAACAGCGCCCTAGGCCAGATCGCTGATGCCCTGCTCACCCAACGGCCCCACCCCGACATCCCCCAACTCCACGACGGCCTGACCGTGCTCACCGCCCTCGCCCTGGCCTGGCTGGACACTCTGCCCCACCCCGACACCAACGAGGACGACGACGGCTACCACGCATGCGCCGAACCCGAACCCTTCTAACCCACCCCACCCGCCACTTCCCAACCCCCATCAAAAACACGAAATGAGGACCTGTCATGGCTGGACTACCGGATATCACGATTGCTGGCACGCTGGTCGCCGACCCCGAACTGCGCTTCACCTCCAGCGGGGACCCCGTGGCGAACTTCACCGTCGCAGCCAACGACCGCCGCTACGACAAAGACACCGACCAATGGGTGGACAAGGGCGCCACCTTCCTGCGCTGCTCCATCTGGCGCCAAGCCGCTGAAAACATTGCCACCTCCCTGACGAAAGGCACCCGAGTCCTGGTCACCGGGGTGCTACGGCAACGTAAATGGGAAACCAACGAGGGCGAAACCCGCTACGGCTTCGAAGTCGATGCCACCGAAGTCGCCGCCAGCCTCAAATGGGCCGAAGTCAACATCACCCCAACCACCACCAGCGTCACCGATTCCGGGACGCACTCCGACGAACCACCCTTCTAACGGTGGCCACGGTGAATGTCCTGTACAGACAGGCTAGGTAATGGGCCGTTTGACCAGGGACGCGGCGGAGAGTGGAGAACGTCTGACGACGTGAAGAGAAACCATGCCCCGGTATCACCATCACAGACAGGCCAACGACATGAGGACGCACCGCCGTTCTCATCCGACCCACAAGGAGAGGCTGTCATGTCCGGAGGTTGCGTTTACGGTCACAGTCACGCGTGGTCGGTGCGTGAAATTCCCACAACACGCGCCACAGAAGTAGAGGAGGTCATCAACGGCGCACGCGTGATCACACGCACCGTTGAAAACACTGTCACCATCATGGCCGTGTGCAGAGTCTGCGGGAAACAGCAAGAATAAAATAACTACCCGCAGTGCGCCCGAGGCGAAAAAGAAGAAGTTGCGCGGAGCGCAGAGGAAACCCAGCTCCGCACAACTTCTCCCCCCCGACTGGCCTACCAGGAGTTGACACCACCCAGGTCGGCGCGCTTTCCCCTGAGCAACAAGACCGCCTCCTCACCGCCAGTGAAACCTTCGACGACGGAACCGGTCTGACCGCCCAGCAGTGGAACACCCTCATCGACACCATCGACTGACCACACTGACTCCCACGCCCAGCACCCCCTCCCCTCACAGAAGGGGGTGCTGGGCCACGAACACACACCCCACACGGCCCCGTCAAGCAGAGTAACCGAGACAGAAAGGTAACACAATGACCATCAGCGCTACCCGTGTCAACCATCTGGCTACTATGGCCGATGAGGTCTACGTATGGGCTGAGACTAAAGGGTGGGAACCGGAGCCACGCCGGACATTCGGTGACGAGATCGCATTATTACACTCAGAATGCAGTGAGGCATTAGAAGCGTACCGAGACTGGGGTTTCGCTGATCGCACTCAGGGATCTACCGACAAGCCGGAAGGTGTCGGCTCTGAGTTCGCCGATATCCTCATTCGTCTGCTGCATTACGCCAAAGTTCATGATATTGATTTGCAGTACGAGTACGACCGGAAAATGTCGTACAACCACACGCGCCCTTACCGACACGGAGGCCGCACGTTATAACCAGCACGATCGAAGAGCGTCAGGCACGAAGGCTGTACTGGTTACTTACTGGACGAAGAAAGAAGTAAAACCGTCATGACCGACTACTACTCCAGCTCCGAATACGAACTCGATAGTGCCCTCGCCGACGCCCCCGAATACCTCCGCAAGACCTACGGGGACGCCCAAGAAACCGCAGCACTGCGCACGCGGGCACTACAGTTCGCCGCCCGAGGCTGGCACGTGCTGCCCATCACCCCGAAAGCCAAGAAACCCCCCGTCATCGACCGGTGGGAGACCCGGGCCAGCACCAACCCCGAGCAGATCCACGCCTGGTGGCGCGCCACCCCCTATACGATCGGGATCGCCACCGGCCCCTCCGGCCTAGTCGTCATCGACCTCGACACCGGAAAACCCGGCGAGGCCATCCCCCAGCCCTGGGCCACCCGCAGGATCACCACCGGTGCCGGAGTGCTGAAAGCCCTCGCCCGCCACCACAACACCCGACTTACCCCGACCTACACCGTGCACACCCCCTCCGGAGGCTGGCACCTCTACTACACCACCCCCGCAGGCACCACCCTGCGCAACACCCAGAGCGAGATCGGCTGGAAAATCGACACCCGAGCCCAGGGTGGGTACGTCATCGCACCCGGCTGCCCAGTTCCCCCCGGCGGATATGAGCTGGTGGATGACCGGAACCCGGTACCCCTGCCCACCTGGTTACACCAGGCCCTGTCCCCCAAGCCCTCTCCGAGCGCCTCAGGGCGCGCTGTAGCCGCCACCACCAACGCCCACGGCTACGTGGCCGCCGCGCTCCACGGCGAGTGCCACCGGGTCCGCAACGCCCCACCAGGACAGCACAACACCACCCTCTGCCGCGCCGCCTACGCCCTCGGCCAACTCATCGGCGCCGGCCTCCTCGACCACACCACCGCGCAGGCCGAACTCACCACCGCCGCCCAGGCCCTCATCAACGCCGACTGCGACTGCACCCCCCGCGAAATCAACCGGGTCATCACCACCAGCCTGGCCGCCGGAGTAGACAACCCCCGCCGCGCCACCCCCCGTACCAGCAACCGGAGGGTCGCATGAGCCCCGACACCGACCCGCCGCTGACCACGATCGAGGGCACCTGCCAGCAATGCGGGCAGCCCGTCGGGGCCTCACCGTCACCGGATTTCTGCTCCGAAGACTGCCAACAGACCTGGCAGCAACACCAGACCACCCCCGGGACAACTCCATCGGGGCAGCCACCCTCGACGAGCACCCCCGTGCAGCCACTGGGGTGGTTAGCTCAACCCTCACCCGATGCCGATGCGCCCGGGCGATCCGGCCATGAGGTGCTGGACAACGTGGCCACGTTCCTGGCCCGGTTCTCAGTGTTCCCCTCCCAACACTGCGCCCCCACCCTGGCCCTGTGGTACGCCCACACCCACGCGGTAGAGCAGTTCTACGTCACACCCCGCCTGGTGCTCGACTCCGCCGAACCCGGCTCCGGCAAAACCCGCGTCCTGGAAGTCGCCCAACACCTCGTCCGGGCACCCGAGATGACCATCTCCGCCACCCCCGCCGCACTCTTCCGCCTGGTGTCCCTGGGACCGATCACGATCCTCTTCGACGAGGTCGATGCCATCTTCAACCCCAAAAACGGGGGCACCAACGAAGACCTCCGCGGGCTCCTCAACGCCGGCTATAAGCGCTCAGCCACGATCGCCCGCTGTGTGGGGGATACCAAAAACATGAAAGTCGAACGCTTCCCCGTCTACGCCCCCGCCGCACTGGCCGGCATCGCCGGAGCCCTACCGGCCACCATCACCACCCGCGCCATCACCATCCACATGCGCCGACGCCGCCCCGATGAACCGGTCGAACCCTTCCGGGAACGACACATAGCACAGCAAGCCCAACCCCTCCGAGACCAACTCGCCACCTGGACCGACTCCATAACCCCTCAGCTCAGCGACGCCAATCCCCCTATGCCCGAGGGGGTCACCGACCGAGCCGCCGAAATCTGGGAACCCCTCCTCACCCTCGCCGATGCCGCAGGCGACCACTGGCCCCACACCGCCCGCACCGCCTGCCAACACTTCGTCCTTGAAGCAGGACTCCACACCACCTCACCCGGCATTCAACTCCTGGCCGACCTGCAGGCACTGTTCACCCGGCACAACACAGACCGGCTCCCCACCACCAGCATTCTCACTCAGCTCTGCGAACTCGACGAATCACCCTGGGGCGACCTTGAGGGCAAACCCCTCGACGCCCGACGCCTGGCCAAAGAACTCGCCCCCTACAACGTCAAACCCGGGCCGCTCAAGGTCAACGGCGACCCCGTCAAGGGCTACAAAACCACCGGACCACACGGCCTGACTGACGCCTGGGACCGCTACCTCCCACCCCGCCACCCCACTCCCACCACCATCGGTTACTCCGGTTACTGCGGTTACCCCGCAGGTCAGGCGGTAACCGATCCCAACCCGGTAACCGACACATCGGTTACCCCCGAGTCGTCGGTTACCCCCCTGACCAGGCAAGTAACCGCAGTAACCGCAGTAACCGCACACGCTGGTCCCACTCCCGGAGGACCCCGACCGTGAGCCCCCACAGCGCCCCGCCCAGCCCCCCGCGTGCCAGCCGCCCCCCGCGCACCCGACTCACCATCGCCGATGTCTGCGCCGACCTCGGTATCTCCCGGTCCACCTTCTATGAATGGCGGGCCAAAGGCCGCGCACCCCGCTGCATCAAACTCCCCAACGGCGATATCCGCATCAACCGTAGCGAATACGAACGCTGGCTCACCACGCTAGAGGAGGTCGCCTAGTGACCATCACATACGACGTCCGAATCTACAAAACCGAGGTATGGGAGGGTAAGCGAACGACAACGTATTACGTACGGTGGAAGGCTGACACGCGCCTATGGAAGGAGCCGTTTAAAACTCGCGCCTTGGCGGACAGCTTTCGATCCGAGCTGATGTCCGCTTGCCGCCGGGGCGAAGCGTTCGACGTCACGACCGGACGCCCGATCTCGATGTCTCGGACCAACAGGGACATGAGCTGGTATGCGTTTGCGTGTGACTACATGGACATGAAGTGGGACCCGGCGGCCGCGACGTATCGCCGGAGTTTGTCCGAAGCACTCACCGCCATTACACCTGCCCTGTTCGACACCGACCACGACCAACCCGATAGCGTCTTGATCCGGTCAGCTCTCCACAAATGGGCATTCAACACGACTCGACGCAACGATCCACGCCGACCACAAAGGATAACCGAAACACTTCGATGGGTCGAGCAGCACACAAAGCCAGTGTCATGCGTATCGGACCCCTCAGTGCTACGGTCGATTCTCACCACGATCGGAACCAAGGTTGACGGAAACCCCGCAGCGGCAAGCGTCGTCAGCAAAAGACGCCGAGTCCTGTTCAACGCATTAGAGTACGCAGTTGAGCGAGGATTGCTGATCACCAACCCGCTACCCACGTTCAAGTGGAAGCCACCCAAAGTGTCATCCGCCGTCGGCAAACGCTCCGTGGTCAACCCCATCCAAGCACGAACGCTGCTACGCGCCGTTGGCGAAACCCAACGCGGTCGATCCCGACTTGTAGCCTTCTTCGGGCTAATGTATTTCTCGGCGTTACGGCCAGAAGAAGCAGCCAACGTGCGCAAACACAACTTGGCGCTTCCCGAGGAGGGGTGGGGCGAACTACACATTGACGAGGCCACGCCATATGCGGGCGCCGCTTGGACGAACAGCGGCAGACACCGCGATCAGCGACAGCTGAAAAACCGCGCCCGAGGAGAAAACCGCACAGTACCCTGCCCACCGGAACTGACCAAGATACTCCATGAGCACTTAGCCACATTCGGCACGGCCGACGACGGCCGACTCTTCCCCGGCGAGCGCGCAGACGAACTGCCCCATCTCACCTACATGCGCATCTGGCGAGCAGCTCGCCGGGCCACCTTCACCGACGAAGCCTACACCTCGCCGCTAGCGCGCACCCCCTACGACCTACGCCACGCCTGCGTATCGACGTGGCTCAACGGCGGCGTACCCGCCACCCAGGTCGCCGAGTGGGCCGGACACTCCGTCGAAGTGCTTCTCAAGGTGTACGCCAAATGCCTTGATGGCCACGACGCGATCGCACGGTCTCGGGTGCAACAAGCGCTCGGCCACCACAACATCACCACCTAAACTTCGGCACGTATCCGGCACACACACCCGGAGACGGCCGGACAACGCTGGACCCGACCGGACAACGCAAGATCGGCCCCCTGGCTGGACTCCCCAGGCCAGAGGGCCGATCCTGCAAATAACACCGGTGTAGCCCCGACGGGATTTGAACCCGCGCTACCGCCTTGAGAGGGCGGCGTCCTAGGCCGCTAGACGACGGGGCCGCGAGAACGCGAAAGGCATTCGCTGGGGTACCAGGACTCGAACCTAGACTAACTGAACCAGAATCAGTCGTGCTGCCGATTACACCATACCCCACCGGGTGTCCGCTTCCGGATCCGCACGCAGACCCGAACCAGCACCGCGCAGCGATGTTAGTCGACCGCACGCGCCGGTTTCTACCCGGCTGGACGGATGGTGCTGGTGACCCCGTCGTGGCGGAGCGCCGCGTAGGTCATCGCGTCCAGCAGCGCCAGCCAGGAGGCTTCGACCACGTTGCCGTGCACCCCGACCGTGGTCCAGGACCCCCGCCCGTCGCGGGTGTCCACCAGTACCCGGGTCACGGCGTCGGTGCCCCGGGTGCCAGGCAGGATCCGGACCTTGTAGTCGGACAGCTCCACGGTCGCCAACCACGGCACATAGACACCCAAGGCCTGGCGTAACGCGCCATCCAGCGCGTTGATCGGCCCGTTGCCCTCCGCCGTAGCGATCACCCGCTGTCCCGCCACGTGGACCTTCACCGTCGCCTGCGCGATCACCTCCCCGCCCGTGGTGTGATCCACCACCACCCGGTAGGACTCCAGCTCAAACGGCGGCGCGGGCGGCACCTCATCGATCTCATGGCGCACCAGCAGCTCGAAGGAGGCGTCGGCGGCCTCAAACGACCAACCCCGGGACTCCAGCTCCTTGACCCGGGTAGCGAGGGCACCCACCTCGGCCGAGCGGCCGGCCAGGTCCAGCCCGAGCTCGCCCGCTTTGAGCTCGACGCTGGCCCGGCCGGCCATCTCGGTCACCAGCACACGCTGCGAGTTGCCGACCACCGCGGGGTCCAGGTGGTTGTACAACCCCGGAGCTACCTTGATCGCACTCGCGTGCAGCCCCGCCTTGTGCGCGAAGGCCGACCTCCCGACGTAGGCCTGGTGGGTGTCGGGAGCGATGTTAGCGATCTCAGCTACCGTGTGCGCGGCCCGGGTCAGCTCGGCCATCCCGGACTCCGGGAGGACCGGCATGCCCAGCTTGGTGACAAGATTGGCGGCGACGGCGAACAGGTCCGCGTTGCCGGTCCGCTCACCATAGCCGTTGGCGGTGCACTGCACGTGCGTTACCCCCGCCTGCACTGCCGCGACCGAGTTGGCCACGGCGCAGGCGGTGTCGTCCTGGCAGTGAATCCCCACCCGGAAACCCGTGCGGGCCACCACCTCGGTGACGGTTTCCGCGAGCTGCAACGGCAACTGCCCGCCATTGGTGTCGCAGAGCACCACGACGTCGGCCCCCGCGGTGACGGCCGCGTCGAGTACTCGCAGCGCGCAGTCCGCGTCGAAGGCGTAGCCGTCAAAGAAATGCTCAGCGTCGAGGAACACCCGCCGACCCTCGCCGACCAGCAGCGCGACGGTGTCCGCGACCATCGCGCAGGCCTGCGCCACGTCCACCCGCAGGGCCCGCTCCACGTGCTGGCGGTCTGCCTTGGCGACCACCGTCACCACCGGCGCCCGCGAGGCCAGCAACGCCTGCACCTGGGGATCCTGCGCGGCGCTGAGCCCCGCGCGGCGGGTTGAGCCGAAGGCCACCAACACGGCGTGACGCAGCTCCAGCTCGCCAGCAGCGGCCCGGGCGAAGAACTCGGTGTCCTTGGGCAGCGCCCCGGGCCAGCCGCCCTCGATGAAGCCCACGCCGAGGGCGTCCAGCAGCCGGGCGACGGCGAGCTTGTCGGCCACCGAGTAGGAAATCCCCTCCCGCTGGGCACCATCACGCAACGTGGTGTCATAGAGGTGGAAATCGTCCCCAAGCGGAGTACCGGCTGGGCTGGTACGGGACATCAGCGAATGCTCCCTGTCAGTAGCGGGCATAGCGGGCAACAAAAAAGACCCCTCGCTCCAGGCAAGAGGTCTGCGCGCCGGGCGATGGTGCTGGTTACCCGACGCGCTCAACAATCACGATCCCTAACGTGTGATGTGGCACGAGGGGAGTTTGGCACACCGGGCACGGGAAGCCAACCACAGCGAGCACACTGGCGTGAGTGGAGGCGAGCGGCTTCTATGACGTCGTGCACCGTCGGCGTGATGTTCGGGGCGAGTTCACCGGCGAGGCGGTGCCCGCCGAGGTGCTGGGCCGGATCCTCGCTGCCGCGCACACCGCCCCCAGCGTCGGGCTGTCCCAGCCCTGGGACTTCGTGCTCATCCGGGACGCGGCCACCCGCAGCGCGTTCCGCGATCACGTGCAGCGTGAGCGCGAGATCTTCGCAAGTCAGCTGCAGGGTGCCCAGGCCAGCACGTTCGCCCGGATCAAGATCGAAGGGATCCTGGAGTCCAGCCTGGGTGTGGTGGTCACCTATGACCCCCAGCGCGGCTGCCCCGCAGTGCTCGGGCGGCACGCGATCGCCGATGCCGGCCTGTACTCGGTGTGCTTGGCGATCCAGAACCTGTGGTTGGCCGCGACCGCCGAGGGACTGGGCGTCGGGTGGGTCAGCTTCTATCGGGAAGAGTTCCTCGGGGATCTGCTCGGCATCCCGACCCCGCTGCGACCGGTAGCGTGGCTGTGCCTGGGCCCGGTGACGGAACTGCCGGCGATCCCGGACCTCGAGCGGCACGGCTGGCGAGCCCGCATCCCGCTGGCCCAGGTCGTGCACGAGGAACGGTTCGGGCGAGCGGCACGGCAGCTACCCAGCGCCGGTCAGGTGGAGTCCGATCGCCGGGCGCTCCGAGCGGCTCGCTACGGTGCTGCCATGGGCGACATTATCGATGACAAGAAGCACATCCGCGGCAAGCTCGACCTGTCCCAGGCGGTGTGGCAGCGCGCGGCGGGCTCAGAAGAGCTCGAAGGACCCCATCTGGAGATCGCGTTCGTGCAGGATGGCTACGTGGCGATGCGCAGCTCCGAGCACCCGGTGGACGAGGAGACGCTGATCTTCACTCCTGCCGAGTGGGAGGCGTTCGTGCTCGGCGCCAAGGACGGCGAGTTCGACGTGCTGTAAGACGCTCAGTGGAAACGGTCGGCGCTGCAAGTCCGTCGGGAATCTGTCGGGATTTCCGGACCCCTAGCCGAGCGGGGCGGGCGCCGTCAGCGTTGTGCCCTCTTCAAGGCACACCCACGATCCGCACGGTGGCGCCCGCGATCCACCCCGAGGTCACCGGCAGGCCCGACCGCTAAAAATCTTGATGCCTGGTCGGAGGAACGCCCGGAAATTGTCAGGGGTGGGGGCGATGATGAGGACGTGCTCGATACCCGGCTGGACCCCAGGCAGACGATGGTCGCCTGCCTGGATCAGTGGCGCGCGGGGATCGTCGAGTGTGATGACACGGGGTTGCCCGATCAGATCCGGGATATCGAATCCGTCTCACGGCTGCTGCATGCGGTGATGCTGGATGCCGTCGCCGAGCTGGACTCCCGCAACCTCGCGGCAATCACCGGGTTCTGCAGCACCAAGCGCCTGCTCGCGGGAATGCTGCACCTCTCGGCCACCGAGGCCGGCACCCGAGTCACCCACGCCGCCCAGCTCGCGACCCGGCGCATCCTCAGCGGTGAGGTGCTCCCCCCGGTGCTGCCGCATACTGCGGCGGCGCTGGCGGCCGGAGAGATCGGGCTGGGGCAAGTCCGGGTGATCACCGAAACGATGGGCGCGATCCCCGCCTCGGTGAGTGGCGAGCAGCACGAGGCCGCGGAGGCTGAGCTGGCCCGGTATGCCCGCTCGTTCGCTCCGGCGTCGCTGTCCAAGATTGGGCAGCACATCCTGGCTCATCTGGACCAGGACGGTCCGCAGCCCCGAGAGGAGCCCGAACCCGCCGCTGCGGCGGGAGAACTCCGGCTCCGGGAGCGCCGCGACGGGCGACTGGGGCTGGAAGGCTTCCTGGAGGCTGAGCACGGTGCCGCGTTCCGGTCCCTGATCGAGCAGTTCGCCGCGCCCCGCCCGGCCAGCGAGGGCATTCCCGATCCGCGCACCGCCCCGCAGCGCAACGCCGATGCGCTGATGGAGGTTTGCGGACTGGCCCGCGCCGCGCAGGGCTGCCCCACCACAGGTGGGGAACCCCCGCACGTGAGCGTCACTATCGGCTGGGAGTCTCTGCGCACCGGCCTCGGGGCCGCGACCTTGGACTATGGGACGCATCTGAGCGCCGCTGAGGCCCGGCGCTGGGCCTGCGACGCGAAAGTCATCCCTGTCGTCTTGGGTGGGGCGTCGGAACCGCTGGACGTTGGACGGGCGATGCGGACCGTCCCGCTGTCCCTGCGCCGGGCATTGGTCGCCCGGGACCGGGGGTGCGCCTTCCCTGGCTGTGACCGGCCACCGGGACTCTGCCAGGCCCACCACGCGCAGCACTGGGCTGACGGTGGGGACACCAGCGTGGAAAATTGTGTCCTGTTGTGCGAGACCCATCATCGCCACGTGCATCAGACCGGCTGGGAGATCCTCATTCACCCCCACCGCGTCGAGTTCATTCCTCCGGCAATTATCGACCCCGACCGTAGGCCATTGCACAACCCACTCCGCTGCTAAGCGGCCGTCCCCGTCAGTGACCTCGGGGCGGCTCGTGCCTTCCCGCTCAACCGGGTACCCGGCAATTCCGGCAGAGACCCCCGACGGACTTGCAGCGCTAGCTACTTAACCTCACCAGCGAGCGCCCTTTGCGCAACGTGGAGTAGCTCGGGCAAGGTCAGGTAGATCACCGGCCGAGCCGCTCCAGTGCCTCAGCGTAGCGCGGCAACTCCTCGTCGAGCACCTGGTCAAGCAACTCGGCGCGCCGCTGCAGGGCCTCGGCGTCCGTCAAACGTAACGTCATCGCCACCCGACGGTGCTGCGACGCGCTCAGCGCGGTAGCTCGCCGGCGGCCACGCCGCGCAGGAACGCCGACCAGCGGCGGGCGGGAATGGTGAGCACCGGGCCGTGCGGGTCCTTGGAGTCGCGGACCCCGATCACGGGCCCGCCCAGCGTGGCGACCTCCACGCAGTTGGCCTGGCTCGTGCTGTAGCTGCTAGTGCGCCACGCCGGGTGGCGCAGCTGTCCGGTCATGGTGGGTGTCCTCGCTGCCCTCAGGCCAGCTCCCGGGCGACCTCGGCCAACAGGCTAAGCGTGTCCTCGGGGCTGAGCGCGATTCGTTGCAGGTGCTGCAACGCGATCGTAGTCTCGGCGATGTCCGCGTCCTCCTCCAGGATGGCGCTGCCCCGGCGGTTCTCCAGGTAGACCAGGGTCGGGTCGCCGGCGAACTCCATGATCACGAACGGCCCCTCCAGCCCGGGATGTGCGCCAGCTGCGGTGGGCACCACCTGGAGGGTGACGTGGGGCCGGGTGGCGGCGTCCTCCAGGTGCCGGAGCTGGCGGTGCATCAGCCCGGTGTCGCCGATCACCCGGTGCAGTACGCCCTCCTCGATCAGTGCGTGCAGCCGGGGCGGGCGCGGTCGGCCGAGCAGCGCCTGACGGGTGAGGCGGGCAGCGACCCGCGTCTCCACCTCGTCCTCGCTCAACGCCGGGTTGGCCGCCGCGATCAGTGCGCTGGCGTAGTCCGCGGTCTGCAGCAGCCCCGGGATCACCAGCGGCTCGTAGTTGATGATCGCCGTTGCGGAGCGCTCGAAGTCGATCAGCTCCTGCCACAGCTCGGGCAGCCGGGAGCCCTGTACCTGCCACCACCCCGGCTCGGCCGCCCGGCGGACCAGCTCCAGCAGCTCCTCCCGCTCGGGCTTGCCGACCTGGTAGAAGCCCAGCAGTGCGGCCACCTCCTCGATCTGCAGCCCGATCCGCCCGGTCTCAATCCGGCTGATCTTGCTAGCCGAGATGCTCAGCGCCGCGCCCACTGTCTTGCAGCTCTGCCCGGACCGAGCCCGCAACCGGCGCAACTCCGCGGACACCCGGCGGGACCGCGCTGTACGCCGTCCTGGCGGCATGCACCCACCCCTTCCTGTGGCTACCGTGCCCGCACTTTAGACTCCCCACCATCTTGCGCGCATCAGGCGCCACACTATCGATCTATTGCTGATAGTTCCGCAACGATGCGAGTAGCGTTGCGCCAATCGATCACATCGAACCGGGGAGGACACCCGCGATGCAGACCCAGTGGACCATCGAGGCAGAAGACGGCAACGCCGCGCCGCTCACCGTCACCATGCAGGTCGCCAGTGTCACCATCGCCGCCGAGAACGGCGATCAGATCGTGCTGGCACCTCAGCAGGTCGAGCCGCTTGCACACAGCCTGGACTGCATCAACGACTACCTGACCTACGGCGAGGAATAGCCGCCCGATCCCTGGCGCGGGCTTACAGGCCAGCGCGCTCGACGCGCTGGCTTGAGGAGACCAGCGCGGCCAGGCGATCGCCGATGGCCTGGGTACCCCCGGGGTGGGTGTGGTCCCGGGTGGCGAGGTCGAAGGCCACCGCAGCCTCCACCCGGCGGGCCGGCTCGTCCATCCCCAGATGGGCGAGCATCAGCCCGACCGACAGCACCGCCGCAGTCGGATCGGCGATGCCCTGGCCAGCGATGTCCGGGGCAGAGCCGTGCACCGGCTCGAACATGCTGGGATTGCGGCGGGTGACGTCGAGGTTACCGCTGGCGGCGAGGCCGATCCCGCCGGTGATCGCGGCCGCGAGGTCGGTGAGGATGTCGCCGAACAGGTTGTCGGTGACGATCACGTCGAACCGGCCGGGGTCGGTGACCAAGTGGATGGTGGCCGCGTCGACGTGCTGGTAGGCCACTGTCACGTCAGGATGCTGCAGCGACACCTCTTCCACCACGCGCGACCACAGCGATCCGGCGTGCGAGAGCACGTTCGTCTTGTGCACCAGGGTCAGGTGTTTGCGCGGACGCGCCGAGGCCCGGGCGAACGCGTCGCGGACGACACGCTCCACCCCGAAGGCGGTGTTGATGCTGACCTCAGTGGCGATCTCATGCGGGGTGTCCTTGCGCAGCAACCCGCCGTTGCCCGCATAAAGGCCTTCGGTGCCCTCCCGGACCACGACCATGTCGATGTTCCCCGGCTCCGCGATGGGACTGCGCACGCCAGGGTAGAGCCGGGCCGGCCGCAGGTTCACGTGGTGATCCATCTCGAAACGCAGCCGCAGCAGCAGCCCACGCTCCAGGATCCCGCTAGGCACCGAGGGATCCCCCACCGCGCCGAGCAGGATGGCATCGTGCTGCCGCAGCTCGCCCAGCACTGACTCCGGAAGCAGTTCCCCGGTGGCGTGCCAGCGTGCGGCACCGAGGTCATACGGCGTGGTCTCGGCCTCCGGGACGACCTCGTCTAAGACCTTGAGCGCCTCGCTGATCACTTCCGGGCCGATCCCATCGCCGGGGATCACCGCGAGCCGCATGCGCCACCTCCAGTGCCCGGGTCCCCCATGGGACCCTCTGCAGCGGGCAGGTTACTCGCAGCTACAGAGAGCAGCGCACGGTGGGTACCCGAAAGAGGTACCCTGAACGGGCATTCCTGCTCCGCCCCCCGGTCCTCTCTCCCGTCTTCCCCCCGATCCTCACAGTGTGACAGAGCGGGCGGCACGGGCGCCGACCGAGGGCCCGAGCGCCGCCAGTACCGGGCCGGGAACGGGCCGGTCCACCCGCAACATCATGATCGCATCAGTGCGCGCGGTGGTCTGGCTGATCTGGGCCGCCTCGATATTGACACCCGCCTCGCCCAGCAGGGTGCCGATGATGCCCATCACGCCTGGGCGGTCCGGGTACTCCAGGAGAATTGCCTCCCCCTGAGCCCGCAAGTCGAAGTGCCGGCCATCGATCTCGATCAGCTTCTGCACCTGGGTGGGGCCGGACAGCGTTCCCGAGACCGAGTGCGCCGTGCCATCAGCGCAGACTCCCCGCACGCTCACCACACTGCGGTGGCTGGGGCTCTCCGGGGCGTTGACCACGGCGATGGCCACCCCACGCTCCTGCGCCAGCCGCAGCGCGTTGACAAAGGTGACCTGCTCGTCCACGACACAGGTGAACACGCCGCGCAAGGCCGCGAGCCGCAGGACGGAGACGTCCTCGGCGGCCAGCTCGCCGCGTACCTCGACGGTCACCGACGCGAGCGAGCGTCCGGTCCGGGCGGCCAGCACGATGCCCAGTTTCTGGGTCAGCGGCAGCCACGGCCGCACCTCCTCGCCCACCACCCCGCCACTGATCACGTTCACCGCATCCGGAACGAACTCGCCGCGCAGCGCGAGCAGCACGCTGTTCGCGACATCGGTACCCGCCCGGTCCTGCGCTTCGGCGGTGGAGGCACCCAGGTGTGGGGTGACGACCACCTGCGGGAACTCGAACAACGGGCTGGCCGTGCACGGCTCGGTGGTGAAGACGTCAATGCCCGCACCGCCGACCTGCCCGGTGCGTACCGCCTCAGCCAGCGCCTGCTCATCCACCAGACCCCCGCGAGCGGCGTTGACGATCAGTACGCCCGGTTTGGTCTTGGCGAGCTGGTCGGCGCCGATCATCCCGAGCGTCTCGGGGGTCTTGGGCAGGTGGAGTGAGATGACATCGGCGCGGGAGAGCAACTCGTCCAGGTCGGTCAACGTGATGCCCAACTGCGCGGCCCGCGCTGGCGACACGTAGGGGTCGTAGGCGATCAGTGTGGTGCCGAAGGCCGCCAACCGCTGGGCGACCAGTTGGCCGATCTTGCCCAGGCCCACCACCCCCACGGTCTTGCCAGCCAGCTCAAGGCCGCCGAACGAACTGCGCTTCCATTGCCCACTGCGCAGGCTGGCATCGGCCGCCGGGACGTGTCGAGCCACCGCCAGCAGCAGGGCGATGGCGTGCTCCGCAGCCGAGACGATGTTGGAGATGGGCGCGTTGACCACCATCACCCCGCGCTGCGTGGCCGCCGGCACGTCGATGTTGTCCAGCCCGACCCCGGCCCTGGCGACAACCTTGAGCCGGGGTGCGTGGCCGAGCGCCTCAGCATCCACCCGGGTAGCCGAGCGCACCAGCAGCGCCTCGGCGCCCACCAGCGCTGCGAACAGCGCCGGCCGATCGGTGCCATCAACGTGGCGGACATCGAACTCGTCACCGAAGACATCCAGGACCGACGGCGCGAGCTTCTCGGCGATCAAGACGATGGGTCGGGTCACAAGCACCGAGTCTAGATGAGGCGCGATGCGTCAAGGATGCTCAGCTCAGGTCGGTGATGACTGTCTTGGTCTCCAGGTAGTTGTCGAACACCGCATGGCCCTGCTCACGGCCCCAGCCGGATTCTTTGTAGCCGCCGAAGGGCAGCGCGGCATCACCCACGTTCCAGGTGTTAATCCACACCGTGCCGGCTCGCAGCCGCCGCGCGGTCCGGTAGGCCTTGGTGATGTCGCGGGTGAACACGCCGGCCCCGAGCCCGTAGTTGGTGTTGTTGGCCGTGGGCAGAATGTCGGTTTCGGCGCGGAACTGCGCGGCGGCGACGACCGGGCCGAAGATTTCCTCCCGAACCGCTTTCATGTCCTCGCGGGTACCGGTCAGCACGGTGGGGGCGACAAAATAGCCACGATCGCCCACGCGGTCGCCGCCGATGACGGTCGCGCCCTCGGAGCGGCTGACGTCGAGGTAGCCGGTGACCCGGTCAAACTGCTCCTGGGACACCAGCGGGCCCATAGTGGTCTGCGGGTCGAGCCCGTTGCCGAGCCTGATCTGACGGCCCTGCTCGACGATACCCTCGACGACTTGGTCATACACCGGCTCTTCGACGTAGAGCCGGGAGCCGGCAATGCAGGACTCGCCCTGGTTGAAGAAGATCGCATCCGCGGAGCCGGCGATCGCCTTGTCGATGTCGGCGTCGGCGTAGACCACGTTCGGTGACTTGCCACCCAACTCCAAGGTGACCTTCTTCAGGTTCCCGGCGGCCGCCCGCACAATCTCCCGACCGACCTCGGTGGACCCGGTGAACGCGACCTTGTCCACATCCGGGTGCGCCGCCAGGGCGGCGCCCGCGTCCCCGAAACCGGTGACGATGTTCAGCACGCCCGCCGGCACCCCGGCCCGCATGACCAGCTCCCCGAGCAGCAGCGCCGACAGCGGCGTCTGCTCGGCCGGTTTCAGCACGACCGTACAGCCAGCGGCCAGCGCCGGGCCGACTTTCCACGCGGCCATCACCAGCGGGAAGTTCCACGGGATGATCTGGGCGCACACCCCGACCGGCTCGCGCAAGGTGAAGCTCAGATACGCCTGCGGGTCCAACGCCGAAGCCGGGATCGTGTTGCCTTCGATCTTGGTCGCCCACCCGGACATGTAGTGGAACACATCGGCGGCCATCGGCACGTCCATGGCCTTGGCCACCGCATAGGGCTTGCCATTGTCCAGCGACTCGAGGAGCGCGAACTCCTCGAGATGTTCCAGAATCAGGTCACCCACCTTGTGGACGATCCTGCCGCGCTGGCCATGCGACATCCTGCGCCAGGCCGAGTCCTCCGCAAAGGCCGCGCGGGCCGCGCGCACGGCGCGGTCGGCGTCCTCGGCCTGACCATACGGGACCGAGACCAGCACCTCCTCAGTAGCCGGGTTGAGACTGTCGAACGTCCTCCCCGACGCCGCGTCCACCCACTCACCATTGATCAACATCTTGTGGTTCAGCGAACCCACGACCTGCTGGATACGCGGTTCATCGACTGCCAGCGTCATCCCCGACCTCCTTCTGTCTAGCCCAACCGGCGCACGACCTCTTGGACGTCGCTGCGGCCATGCCACCGGCTCAGGACGGGCACGGTACGGCGCAACTCACTGCAGGCGGATTGGGAGTCGATCCGCTCAATGGCATCGAGGGTTTCCCACGCCACCCGGCACGCGTCCTCCGGCTGACCGGCGTTGGCATAGGCCCGCGCCAGCTTGGCCCGGGTAATGGTGGCTCTGCGGAAAGACGACCCGGCCAGCGACTCCAGGCGGGGTTCCAGCATCGGAACAACCCGAGCGCCGTAGCCGAGGTAGACATCGCACGTCGTCTGATAGACCGCAAGAAGATCGTCATTTACCACATGGAGCTGGCTCAGCACGGCGTCGTCCTCCCGAACTGGTTGGGCCAGCCAGTCCATCGCCGCATCGAGGGCACGGCGGCTTTCATCCCGGTTACTCGCTAGCGCGTATCCGGCAGCCACCTGCTTGGCCGCCATCCCCTTCATCCGCGGCGATGCCTGAGGCATCTCGAGCACCGGCCGTGCCTGATCGACTGCCTGAAGCCCGTCACCGGAGAAGCTCATCACTATCATCGAACGCCGCATGAACGTGAACGCCGTCATGCTCGTCCAGCCAGCAGCTTGCGCCCAGTTCGACGCCCGGTCGAGCCACCACATTGCGCTCGGTAGATCTCCCGCCTCTTCGCTCAACCAGCTCAACGATTCGGCGTAGTGCGCCTGCAACCTGCCATAACGGTTTCGGTACCCGTCACTCGCCCGGCGGCGCAACCCATCCAGAATAGCGACGTTACCCGTCATTCCGTCAATAAGCTGACATGGCGGCAGTACCCGCGCGGTCTCCTTGAAGCCATGAAACGCATCGTGGAGATATTGCAGGACATCACCAGTGGGCTGGATACCGTCCAGTGCTCGCTGGAACTCGCCGTGCAGCCCGCCGGCCACCATCCCGCAGCTGAGAGCCGTCAGCGTTTCCCGTCGGGAAAGGGGCATTGCGACACCTCCTTGCGGCAGCACCACCACAAACACGTCCCTGGCGGGCATCCCGGAGGCGGGGTTCTCCTCCGAGGTGCCGCCAGAGGCCCGCGCCAGGGATGCGACCACGCTACCCGTGGCATAGATCCGATCCAGCTCCTGCGCCAGCCACGGCTGCAGCGTACGTTTCCCCGACTCGACACACGAGAGGAGCGACAGCACACAGCGGGCCTGGCAGGCCACCGTGGTCATCGTCAGTCCGCGCGCCTCCCGCAACTCCCGCAGGACCGCTCCCAGCGTGGCATCGCCTGGCACTCCGGCCGCCCCCTTGTTGACCGCGCTTCACGTCCATCCGCAGATGCTCGACTGCGACAAGTGAAGCACACCACGCTATCCAGCACGGCCCCAGCGCCGGGCTGAGCGCAAGCCGATGCCCCCGAGGACGATCCGGACGTCCGGCCGGTCTTGTCGCCCCCGACGCTGGGTGCCCCCCAAGAAAACAACGCAGTGCGCTACCCGCGGTGGTGAGCAGTGTGTGGCAGACGAGGCATCGGGTACTCTGCCAGCAGTTGGAGCAATGGGCACATGCGATCCGCTGCTCACCTTTGCTATCACCCTGCTGGAACAGCACCAAGTCAACAAGCGGGGCCAATGCCAGTTTTGCGGTTGGTCACGATGCACCGTGTGCCGCGCGCTGGCATTTTCTCTGCACCAAGGCTTGGACGTGGTGTGGTGGCAATTGCTCGGCAGCACCGGCAAGCAGTGCGGCCTAGCGGACGTGCGGGAATGGCTGAGACAACGAGAGCAGAACTGAACCATGAATCCGCATGCGCCCGCAAGGGTTACTCGGCATCCATATCCGCCAGGTCGGCCGCCAGCTGGGTAGCCTCAGCAACGCCGATGCGCTGGTAAATCTCCAATGCCTGCCGAAAATGGGTCGCGGCGGCCACGGTATCGCCCCTGTCGAGTGCACATCGGCCGCTTCCTTCGAGGGCACGTCCCTCCTCCAGCGGACTGCCCACCGCGCGGGCAAGGTCCAGAGCACGCTGATGGTGAGCTAGCGCCTGCTCCAGATCCCCCAACTTTCGGCGCAGCGTTCCATTGTGGTTGAGCACCTCCGCTTCGCCGACCCGGCTGCCGATCTCGCGGTATAGGCCCAGGGCCTGCCCCAGCATCTGGGTCGCGCCCAGATAGTCCCCAGTCACCCGCCGCACAACCCCCAGCTCGGTGAGGGCGTCCGCCTCGCGCCGGTTGCCGAGGTCGCGGTACAGGCCCAAGGCCTGCCCCAGCACCTCGGTCGCGCCCAGATAGTCCCCAGTCACCCGCCGCACAACCCCCAGATAAGTGAGGGCGTACGCCTCGCCGCGCCGGTCGCCGAAGTCGCGGTACAGGCCCAAGGCCTGCCCCAGCGCCTGGGTCGCATCCGGATAGTCCCCGGTCGCCAGCCGCACAATCCCCAGATAACTGAGGGCGTTCGCTTCGCCGAGCTGGTTGCCGAGGTCGCGGTACAGGCCCAAGGCCTGCCCCAGCACCTCGGTCGCGCCCAGATAGTCCCCAGTCTCCTGCCACACAATCCCCAGATCGTTGAGGGCGTTCGCTTCGCCGAGCTGGTTGCCGAGGTCGCGGTACAGGCCCAAGGCCTGCCCCAGCATCTGGGTCGCGCCCAGATAGTCCCCAGTCGCCAGCCGCACGAGCCCCAGATCTTTGAGGGTGTTCGCCTCGCCGAGCCGGTCACCGAGGTGTCGCGCCGCAGTGAGAGCAGTGGTGTGGAGTTGCAGGGCCTGGGTCCAGGGGCCGCCGTTGCGCAGCAGAGAGGCGAGGCCAGCGGTGAGCCCAACCACCTGGGCGTGGCAGGCGTGGTGGGTGGCGTGGCCGAGGCAGGCGAGCAGGTTGGCGCGTTCGGTCCGCAGCCAGGCCAGCGCCTGGTTACCGCTGGCCAGCTCGGGTACAGCCCGCGGCAGGGCGGCTGGTGTGGCGTCAACGGGGCGGGTGTGCCGGGTGACGAAAGTGTCAGCGAAGGCGGCGGTGTGCTGGTAGTAGTCGAGCAGCCGGTCGAGGGCCTGGTCACGCTCGTCGGCGGGGTCGGTGGCCGCCAGGGTGCGGGCGTAGTCGCGGATCAGGTCATGCATGCGGTACCGGCGGTAGGCCGGTTCGTCGAGCAGACGGTCGCTGTACAGCGCGTCGAGATGCTCGCTGGATTCATCTAGGGAGATATCGGCGAGCGCGGCGGCGGCGTAGGCGTCGAGTTCGACACCCGGGTGCAGACCGAGGTGGCGGAAGAAGCGCTGCCGCTCGGCGGGCAGGTCCCGGTAGGACAGGTCGAATGCGGCGGCGACGGTGCGGTTCTCGGCAGTAGCGGTGAGCAGGATCGTCTTCGTCTCGGTGATCAGGTGGCCCATAGTCCAGGACCGGTGCTTGCTGAACAGGCTGGCCAGCAGCGAGATCGCTAACGGCAGGTACCCGCACAACTCCACCAGTTCGGCCACCCGGGTGGGCTCGGTGACGGCGCGGGGGGCCAGGCGCAGGAACATCCGCTGGGCCTCCTCGGGAGGCAGGATTTCCAACAGCATTGACACCGCCGAGGGCAGGTCACCCAGGTAGCGGCGGCTGGTGATCAGCACCAGACACCCCGCCGACCCCGGCAACAAGGGCGCGACCTGACCGCTGCTGGCGGCATTGTCCAGGATGAGCAGCACCCGTTTGTGCGCCATCCGATCCCGCCACAACGCGGCCCGCTCATCAAGGTTTTCGGGCAGGTAGCGGGCATCCGCGCCGTCGGCGGTCAACAGGCTGGCCAGCGCTGCCCCGGGGGTCACCGGCTGCTGGCCGGGGGTGTGGGCGTGCAGGTCCAAGAAGAGCTGCCGGTCGGGGAACCGATCCGCCAACCGGTGTCCGACGTGGACTGCGAGGGCGGTCTTACCCACCCCAGCCATGCCGTCGATGGCGTGGATGGCCACCACCCGGCCCGCCTCAGCCGCGGCGGTCACCGCCGCAGTGATCTCGTGCAGTTCCTTGGTGCGCCCGGTGAACGCGGCCGTGTCCGCTGGCAGGGTGCACGTCGCCGACGATAGGAGTACCGATGGCAGGTGAATGTGCTGGTCACCGGCGACTTGATTCAATGTGCTGCTGTCGTGGGAGACGCCGCTCATCTGGACCGGGGCATCGCCGGGAGTGTCCTCAGCCGGCGGAACCGGTAAGGCGGTGGTCATAGTCGGTAGGTGGTCTGGTTACCGGCGACCTGGTTGAACGTGCTGCTGCCGTGGGAGCTACCCGTCATGATCAGCGTGCCGATCCGGACCTGCTCCGCTGGCGTCAAGATCGGTGTCAGGGATTCGTCGAGGACCTGTCGTAGCTCGGTGGCCAGGGCGGGCTCGTCGAGGAGCAACTGCTGCAGCCGTCCCTGCCACACACCAGTCAGCGCCTGTTCGATATCCGCCCGACCGGCCTGGCGGGCGTCGAGGACCTGAGCGCGCAAACCCTCCAGATCCGCCTCGACCGTGTCGGCCTGCTGCGGGTGGACCCGTCGCCAGAACCCGACCACACGGGTACGGGCTTGCTGCCACGCGTCGGTGGCCATTGCGCTGACCAACGCCGTTCCGAACGCCACCACGATGGGATCCACCCGCTCCTCCTCACCCCCTGCGCATGCGCGCTTACCGTAGGAACGGTAGCCGGCGGCCTTTGCTGACCAGCGGCCAGCCGCATTCCACCGCGGTGGCTGGCGTGAGCGCGACGGTGCGGACCCCCTCGGCCAGCCGGGCCAGCCAGGACGATATAGGGATGGTGAGGACGATGCGTTCGTGCGCGGCGAGCCAGGCGAGTTCGTCGGCCCCCGTGATGGCATCGGTCGCCGTGTCGCTAGGTGGTCGCCCCCGTCGGACTGACGGGGGCGACCATTAAAAATCTTGCTGTCTGGGCTGGGGAACGCCCGAAATTGTCAGGGGTGGGGTCGATGATGGTGAGGTGCTCGACACCCGGCTGGACCCCCGGCAGGCGATGGTCGCTTGCCTGGATCAGTGGCGGGAGTCGATCGTTGGGTGCGAGGACGCGGGGTTGCAGGCTCAGGTCCGGAACATCGAAACGGTCTCCCGCATGCTGCATGCGGTGATG
>JAFATA010000028.1 GCA_019244165.1 Pseudonocardiales bacterium
TTCCTCCCGCGTACCCTGCTCACCAGATAGGTGTCCTTATCTCCTGGATGATCGATCTCGTTGCAAAGACCATTATCCCAGGTCACCAGGGCACCTATCGTCATCTCACGACGCGTGTCTTCCCGCTATTCGCGGATTCGGGTCTGAACCTGCCTGCGCCTCATACACAAGCTGGCGCCCACTGATGAACGGTTCATAGTGAGCCAGCGGATACGGCACCCCATAGTGATCGCGAAGCAAGTCGATGAACCGGCGCAACTCCGCCATCGGCACCCGATGCGTGCTCGGAGCCAACGTACCCCCGGAGGACTCACGAGGAACCACTACGCTGCCGGTTTGGCGTCCCGCAGCTACAACCGGCAGTTGGCCGGGGCGATCCACTGAACGGAGAAGGATCGGAGTTGGTTGATGATGGTGGTACTCCCGCAACAGCGCGGCTTCCAGGAACTCCGCCCAGGTCACTGACCGAGCACCCGTCGGCTCGATCCGTACGACCGGCTTATAGGTCTTGCCCCGCCGAGTGCCACCTTCTAGCCAATAATGCAACGTGCCCCGCGCAACGCGTAACAACCGGGCAGCCTCGGCTTCCGAGTACATCTCCCGGTCCAACACATTCATAGCTGGCATATGTCCAGTTTGACACTGGCGCAGCAGCCTCACGAACTACCACGCCGCTACACCTTCACGTCGTCCCCTCCAAGACCAAAACTTCGCCGCTCGTCGTCGCACAGCTCACAGCCCCGACCGCTCGGCCGGTCAGAGTCTGACCGCCTGCCGCGCCGCTTCTCGCATCGGGCGCAAGCGCCCCACCAGCTCAGGTCCGAGGTTTGGCGTTGTCGTGGCCCTTCCGTTATTTTGCCTCGGTCGCAGATCACGATCTGGTTGCGAGCAGGTGTCGTTCCCGCTACCCCCCAGCGAGGGTGGCCATGCCGGCTCGCCCGCCAGTGCCCCCGCGCGAAAGGGACCCCAGTTGGCGCGTCACCGCTCCCCCCGCGGTCGTCAGCGGCATGCCCCTCCCGTCTTCCCCCCCACGTCCGAACCCAAACGTCGCGGTGCGCATCGCCTGCCCCGACCAAGCCCGGTCCTGCGCGGTCGGGCCGTGACAGCGGCCGTCGCCGCTGGCGCCCTGGCGGTTGCCGGTCACACGATGCAGACTGCGGCGGCAGGGCCATCCGAGCAGGTCGCCGAGGTCACGCCCGCCGCGCTGGCCGGCCCGTCGCTGGACGGCGAGGTGCTGCAGCTCAACTTCGCCCGTGGCACAGCCACCGGAGTGTCCGCGCTGCGCCGCGCCGTCGAGCGGGCAGACCGGACGGCGGCGGCGTATCAAGAGGCCCTGGGTAACCGTCTCGGGCACCCGTACCAAGCCGGCAACAACCACAGCCTCGACGGCTGGATCGCCAAAGCGCTTGGCTTGATGGGCTTGCCGCAGGCCCTCGCGGCCGGGGTTAAAGAGATCATCATGCACGAATCCGGCGGCAACCCCGACGCGATCAACACCTGGGACAGCAACGCCGCGGCGGGCACCCCCTCGCAGGGTCTCATGCAGACCATCCCCAGCACCTTTAGGGCCTGCGTGCTGCCCAGCCTGGTCGACAGACCGATCACCGACCCGGTGGCCAACATCACCGCCGGACTCCGCAGCATGATTGCCCACCACGGGATCAGTGCCGTGATAAACGGTGGGCGGCGCGACGCCCACGGCAACTACCTGGGATACGGCGGGGCCGGCTGCTCGTCGTATGACCTCACCGAGTACTCCACCCAGCTCCGTACCTTGTGGAAGAACGAGCCGCTGCCCACGCTGTAGGCCCGGTAGACGGGAAGGCTGCCGGGGTCGCTTGGCGTTGTCTGGTGGAGACGTCAACGTCGAGTTGAGGGAGAGTGCCGTGGCAGATGAGCGGGAGCAGGCGGTGCACCGGGTCTTGGTCGTCGCGGCACATCCCGACGACGTGGACTTCGGGTCCGCCGGGACGATCGCCACCTGGGCCGACGACGGCCTCGAGGTGTCGTACTGCATCGTGACCGACGGTGACGCCGGTGGCATCGACCCGGACGTGCCCCGCTCGGCGGTGGGCGGTATCCGCCGCGACGAGCAGCGCAAAGCGGCCGCCACGCTCGGCGTCACCGACGTCGAGTTCCTCGGCTACCCCGACGGCCGGCTCATGGTGAGCCTCGAACTGCGGCGCGACCTCACCCGCGTCATCCGCCAGCGGCGCCCGGACCGGATGATGATCCCCTCCCCGCACCGTGACCTGCGGAACGTCTACGTCAGCCACCCCGACCACCAGGCGGCCGGGGAAGCCGCCCTGTGCGCGGTTTATCCCGATGCCCGCAACCCCTTCGCGCATCCCGAACTGCTCACTGAGGAGGGCTTGGAGGCGCACACCGTGCCCGAGGTCTGGGTGGTGAGCCTGCGCGACAGGGCCGATTATCGGGCCAACCATTACGTGGACATCACCGACACCTTCGACCGCAAGATCGCGGCACTGCGCGCGCACACCAGCCAGACCGCGCACATGACGGGCTTGGAGGAGCGGATCCGCGCCTGGGGTTCCCGCCAGGCGCAGGCCGCCGGGCTGCCGGCAGGCCGGCTAGCGGAGGGCTACCTGGTCCTGGACACCCGCTAAAATAATCCTTTCGTACCCAGATGGGGAAGGTCAGCGATGAACCTGGACCCGAGCTTACCGGTGGGTGAGCGGATTAAGGTATTGCGGGAACGACGGGGGTTGTCCAGAGCGGTTGTTGCTGGTCTGTGTGGCCGGAGCGAGAGCTGGCTGAAGAAGATCGAGCAGGGTGCGCGTCAGGCGGTGCGTTTGCCGACGTTGCTTCGGCTTGCAGAGATTCTCCGGGTTGATGACCTGGCCGAGTTGACCGGTCAGCGGCTTCCGCTTGCCGTTTATGGCAAGCCAACCCATGAGGCGGTCTCCGCGCTGCAACAGGTCATGATGACCTACCCGCTGGGAGCCGGTCCTGTTGATCGGCCGCCGTCGGTGAGTGAGTTGCACGGCAGACTCGATCACACGCGCACGCTGTGGCGTAGTTCGCGCTATCCCCGTGCCGAGGTTGGTGCGGTGCTTCCGTCGTTGCTGACGGAGACGCACCAAGCGGTGCGAGTGCTGACCGGCGCTGAGCGCCGCGCCGCTGCGACCGTGCTTGCCGGAAGCTACCACATGGTACAGAAGGTCCTTGCTTATCAGCCCGTACCAGAGCTGGTATTTCTCGCCGCTGATCGTGGTATGGCGGCCGCCCAGGAGGCTGACGATCCTCTCGCTATTGCCGGGAGCGCATGGTACCTGGCTCATGTGTTGCGGGGTTCCGGCCAGCTGGACCAGGCCGAACGCGTGGTGACGGACGCGGCTGAGTTGGTGAAGCCAGGTCGTAACGGTGCGTCGAGTGAGCACCAGGCGATGTGGGGTTCGCTGCAGCTTGCTCGGGGGCTAACGGGGGCCTGTGACTATGATTTCGGGACGGCGTGGCATTTTTGGGATGCGGCTGAGGAGGCCGCTCGGTCGCTCGGTGAAGGCTACTGGCATCCCTGGAACGGGTTTGGCCCAGTGAATATGCAACTCCAGGGCGTGTCTCTTGACGTGGCTTTGGGGCGGTATGGTGACCCGGCACGTCGCGCGGAGACTATCGAGGTGGGTTCAATTCCGTCTGCTCCCGACCGGTCGTGGTATCTCATCGAGGTCGCCCGTGGCTATCTTGCCCGGCGGGATGATGTTGCCACGTGGCATCTCTTGTCGCGGGCCTACCGGGAGTCCCCGGAGATGGTGAAACACGGCCGATTTGGCCGTGGCGTCATCCAGGAGCTGGTAAAGCGCAACCACTCGGTGGTGCGGAGCGAGGTACGTGCCCTGGCCAACGAGATCGACCTCCCGGTCTGACCCGCTGCTCGCCGCCCGGTCCACGGCGCTGCTAGCGTGTATCTGTCAGACTTGCCGTTATGGTGGTTGGTGTCATCTTCTGGATCGGGTGGGCTTACCGCCTGCCGACGGTTGAGCGCCGTGATGCCCTCGCTCTTCCAGGATTCGTGGTGGCCCTCGCCCACCCCCATAACTGCGGTTACAGTACTAAGCCACGACGGTTGCATCAGGATGACTACTCGCGTCGGGGAAGTTGGCCCGATGGTCCCGCAGTTACTGTGAAACGGCCGGGATCGAACGTCACCTGACCAGTTGGGCCAGGCGAGATAGCCTCGACTCCCGCCTGAAGATGCGCCTCGAATCCTGGTAGCTTGAGACTTATCAGTGCTGGCAATAGTACAGCAATCACGAACATCCCAACTAGGACCGGAGTGGTGGTTGTGACCATAAGTGCAGTGACTTTGTCGGAGAAGAAGAACATCGCCCACATCAGGCCCAGTAGCAGGAAAGAGATAGCCGCAACAGCGTAGCCACCCAATACAGCTGGCGCAGCCGTTTTCTGCTCGCGTTCGAGAAGTTGCAGGTTCCGTCGAGCTTCAGCATGACCGGGGTCGCGCGACAGACATTCACGCAAGTGACGCGCTGCTCGTCGTCGAAATCCAAACCGTCCTCGAGCGTCTGCTGTCAGCAAACCCATGCGATGGTGCGCTACACTCGCCACGAAGTATGGGTCAGCCTCGGCGTCTGGGGCCAAATCAATAGCTCGTTGCGCATGCCCGTGCGCCTCCGCGTACAATTCAGAGTTCTGTTGTTTGTCGCCTCGCTGGACGAGCAAGCGAGCGAGCGCAAGGTGTGACCGCCATCGCTGTCGGGCATTTTGCCGCAGCAGTACGCGTCTGAGAGTTGACTCGGCCTCGACCTCGTTTCCAGCCTTACTCAGCGATTGAGCCAGCCCGATCGCAGCATCTCCAGAAGAAGGGTCGCTCGCCAGGGCCTGCCGAAACTCCTGTTCTGCATCGGACGTTCGTTCACCGCCCAACTGCAAGCGTAGGGCTCCAAGTTCTATATGAGCTCTCGTATCGCGCCGGTCTCGAGCAATAGCCTTCTTCAATATTGTCTCCGCTTCTGCATACCGTCCCATCTGAACGTAGAGAGCACCAAGATCCGTGTAACTGCCGTGATGCCAATCGACTTCGAGCGCTTTCCTCAGGTGGTACTCGGCCGACGCTAGATTCTCTTGCTTAAAAGCCAGCACGCCGAGACAGATGTGGACGGATGAGCTTGGTTGACGCTCAAGAAGTTCGACAGCAATTCGCTCGGCCTCTCGTAAACGTAGGTCTCCATCCTGTCGAGCGAGAGCCCACACCATTGCAAGCGTATAGTCGAAATCATCCGGACACTCCGTATTCGCCATACGAAATTGACCCTCCGCCTGAACATAATCATCTTCAGAAAATGCCACCCAGCCGAGAGCGTGATGAGCAGCAGCGCGCTCTCGATCGTTTACCGCACTGTCTAGCAGCTGCTCGAAGAGCCGTTGCGCCTCGACAAATCTACGCTCGTCGTGGTGAATCCAACCGAACTCGAATTTAAGATCGCGCAGGTGCGGCCACAAGCGAAATAGCCGTGTGATCTGACGCTCAGCTTCGGCGAAACGACGCAGAGATCGGAGAGTGGCAGACTTAGCGATGTTGAGGCCGGTATGATCTGGCTCTCGTCGCAGTGCCTCACTAAAGCAGTCCACGGCAGTATCGAACCTGAGAAAATAATCATGCATTCGGCCCAGTTCAACATGAGTGTCGGGATCATTAGGTTGGCGCTCGACAGCGTTGTGGGCGGCTTGTTCGGCCTCCTCGAAGCGCCGCGCGTAGCGTAGGAAAACGACGCGGCCGCGCAGCACCCAGGAGTGCCGCAAGTCAATAGCCAATGCTCGTTCCGTGGCCGTTACCGCTTCTTCATAACAGTCGAGGTCTGATTTGAGCCACGCTATAGTGACGTGCACATCGGGGTCGTCAGGCTGACGCTCGATAGCATCACAGGCAGCCTGCTCCGCCTCCCCGAAACGCCGTCCGTAGCGCAGGAAGTCGATGCGACTGCGCAGCGCCCAGGAATGTCGCGGGTCAATAACCAATGCCTGCTCAGCGGCAGCCACCGCCTCCTCATAACAGCCAATTCCTGATTTAAGCCACGCCATGCTGACGTGGACATCAGGGTCTTTGGGCCGACGCTCGATAGCATTATGAGCGGCCCGCTCGGCCTCCTCAAAACGCCGTCCGTAGCGCAGGAAGTCGATGCGACTGCGCAGCGCCCAGGAATGCCGCGGGTCAATAACCAATGCTCGCTCCGCGGCAGCCACCGCCTCATCCTCACGATCCTGAACACTGAACACCCACGCCATACTCACGTGCACATCAGGGTCGTCAGGCTGACGCTAAATGGCATCACGGGCAGCCTGCTCCGCCTCACCGAAACGCCGCGCGTCACGCAGGAAGGCAATGCGACTGCGCAGCGCTGCGGAGTGCCGCGGGTCAATAGCCAATGCCCGCTCTGTGGCAGCCACCGCCTCTTCATAACAGCCAAGATCTAATCTGAGCCACGCTATAGCAACGTGCACATCAGGGTCGTCAGGCTGACGCTCAATGGCATCATGGGCGGTCTGCTCGGCTTCCCCGAAACGCCGTCCGTAGCGCAGGAAGTCGATGCGACTGCTCAGCGCCCAGGAGTTCCGCGGGTCAATAGCCAATGCTGGCTCTGTGGCAGCTATCGCCTCTTCATAACAGCCGAGATATGATTTGAGCCACGCTATAGCGACGTGCACACCAGGGTCGTCAGGTCGGCGCTCAATGGCATCATGGGCGGCCTGCTCGGCCTCACCGAAACGCCGTCCGTAGCACAGGAAGACGATGCGACCGCGCAGCGCTGCGGAGTGCCGCGGGTCAATAGCCAATGCCCGCTCCGCGGCAGCCACCGCCTCATCCTCACGACCCTGAGCGCTGAACAGTCGGCCTTGTTCGACGTACAGCCCGGGACAGCGCGGAAGAAGCCTGAGCGAATTTATGGAAAACTCCTCTGCTTCACTGTAATGACGAAGCCCACACAGCGCTCTCACCCGCCACTCGACAGCGCTTACGCAGTTCGGGTCCAGTTCGAGGGCCCTATCAAAGTGAGGCAGTGCCGTTGACGGATCATCTGCGTCCAACAGAACACGTCCCAGCGTATAGTGCGAACGTGCCCTTTTTGGGTATCGACCTACGAGTTCATGAGCCAGTTTCCGCGCCTTTTCCCATTGATAAAGCTTTCCTAGGCCGATGGCGCGCCAAGCGAGCGCGTGCCAGTCTTCGGGTGCCACGGTAGAAGCTTCAGAGAAACATTGGAGTGCTTCCCTCGGCCGAGAAGAGTCTAAGTATGTTCGGCCGATGGCTATCCGGATCAGGGAACTATTCGGGAATTTTTCGAGGGCGTCGACACCGACCGAATGAGCTTCGTCGTATACGCGCAACCTGGATAGCGCGGCTATTCTCCAAGCACTCAGTCGGTCATCGTCAAGCACAGCGCCGGCTTGCGAAAAAATTTTGACTGCATCTTCGTATCTATATGTAGCTAGAAGGATGCGACCGAAAGCGATGATAACATCTGCACTGCCAGGGAAGCGTTGTAAACCATCACGTGCGATAGTTTCGGCTTCTTGTATTTCGAATCGACGGCGCAACAGATTGACATGTTCGGCGAGTGCTTGATCTTCCGGAATTCTCGGAACAGTCGACTCAACCATTCTGATCTCCTAGTATTGCATCGCGTCGACTGGAGAGCTGATCATAGGGGTGCCACAAAGATTTAGGTCTAGTATCGCGCAACGAACGTGGGCGCAGTCGAGCGTTTCGTCTCGTTCGGGCACGACCGTGCCGGCCATTGCGATCCCTGCCCATCTCGTAGATACTGCTGGTCGTCGCCGTCCGTGGTCACTCCGTTACAAGTCAAGTACGTGACTCTTTGTCACACCCAGGCTCCTCCCCCTGGAGATCATCAGCCACTGTATCTGGCTGTACTACCGGTTCCGGCTCAGTTTGCCAAGCCAACGCCAAGGCATAAGTGGCATCTGGACGCGGCAGTACCTGGGGTTCTTTCGTCAGTTGCTGATGGGATTGCGGTACCTGCCGCGGGTATCGATCACCGACAAGCTGGCCAGTTACCGTGGCCCACCGACGGCTGAGATGACAGCGCCCTCGGGTCGGCGTTCAGGAGGAGCGCAGCCGGTCACTGGGGTGCAGATTCTCCCCAGCGCTGCCGGTGAGCAGAACGTGGGCGACCAGCGCGGGATTGTCGTTCATCGGGACGTGCCCGCAGCCGGGCAGGCGCAGTAACCGGGCGTGCGGGATCAGCTGGGTGATCACGGCGGCCCGGGGCCGTCGCATGAGGAAATCTCGGGATCCCCAGGCGATGGTCACCGGTACATCGGGCGCCGGGCCAGCAAAGATGATCTTGGCGCCGGCGGCGAGGGTGGGGACGAAGCCCACCGCGTTGATCAGCGCTTGCATGTCCGCGAGCAACACCTGCGGCTCGAGCAGGTCTGGGCGGCCGAACAGGATGCCGCACATGAGGGTGCGCCCGGCCGCTGTCCGGGACAACCGGGCCGCGAGCTTCGGGGGCAGGTAGCGCGCGGTGCGGTGCACTGAGCGCACCATGCCCAGCGCCATCCGCCGCTGGGCCGGGCTCCACAGCCCCGCGGGGGACAGGGCCGTGGCGCTGCTGACCAGCCCCTGCTGGGCCAGCACGAGGGAGATCAAGCCGCCCATCGAGTTCCCCGCCGCATGCGGCCGGTCCAGCCCGAGATCGGCGAAGAACTCCTTCATCACGATGATCGCGGTGTCCAGGCTGTAGGGTAGGTGGTCGGGCAGCGGCGGGGACTCGCCGAATCCCGGAAGGTCCACGCAGATCACGTCGCGGTGCTCGGCTAACAGTTCCTGGACGGGAAGCCACGCTTGCCGCCGGTGCCCGGCCCCGTGCAGCAGAACCAGCGGCGGCCCCGCGCCGCACCGGTCATAAGCTAGCTGCATCTCACCACTGTATCCACTTGTGACCGACGAGTAACTAGTGCTCTAGAGTGTGTTAAGGAGATCGCTACTCGTGCGTGAACCGGTGGCCGACCTGCGGCTGGCGCGCCGGGAGGCCTCGGTGCCCCGGATTCACTACCCGCCGGAGCTGCCGATCAGTCCCCACTGCGGCCGGATCGCCGCGGCGATCCGGGACCACCAGGTGGTGATCGTCGCCGGGGAGACCGGGTCCGGAAAGAGCACCCAGCTCCCCAAGATTTGCCTGGAGCTAGGCCGCGGGCTCCAGGGCATCATCGGGCACACCCAGCCGCGCCGGCTGGCGGCGCGCACGGTGGCCGAGCGCATCGCCCACGAGCTGGCGGTTCCCCTGGGCGGTGTGGTCGGCTGGAAGGTGCGGTTCACCGATCATGTCTCGGATGGCACCCTGGTCAAGCTGATGACCGACGGCATTCTGCTGGCGGAGATACGCTCCGATCCCCAGCTGAGGCAGTACGACACGCTGATCATCGACGAGGCCCACGAACGCTCGTTGAACATCGATTTCGTGCTGGGCTACCTCAAGCGGCTGCTGCCGCACCGCCCCGACCTCGCAGTGATCATCACCTCGGCGACCATCGACCCCGAACGGTTCTCCCGGCATTTCGACGGCGCACCGGTGATCGAGGTCTCCGGCCGTAGCTACCCGGTGGAAATCCGGTACCGACCCTACGGCGTGGACGCCGACGACGAGGCCGACCAGATCCAGGCGATCTGTGACGCGGTGGCCGAACTGCGTGGCGAGGGTCCTGGCGACATCCTGGTCTTCGCCTCCGGGGAGCGGGAGATCCGCGACACCCGGGATGCCCTGCGGGCGCTGCAGCTGCCGGACACCGAGATCCTGCCGTTGTATGCCCGGCTCTCTGCGGCTGAGCAGCACCGGGTCTTCCAGCGGCCGGGCCCCCGGACCCGCCGGATCGTGCTGGCCACCAATGTCGCCGAGACTTCGCTGACCGTGCCGGGGATCCGGTACGTGATCGACCCCGGCACGGCCCGGATCTCCCGCTACAACCGCCGGCTCAAGGTGCAGCGACTGCCGATCGAGCCGATCTCGCAGGCCTCGGCCACCCAGCGTGCCGGGCGCTGCGGGCGCACCGCGGAGGGCATCTGCATCCGGCTGTACTCCGCGGAGGATCACCAGTCGCGGCCGGAGTTTACCGACCCGGAGATCGTGCGCACCCATCTGGCGTCGGTGATCCTGCAGATGGCGGCGCTGAACCTGGGGGAGGTGGCCAAGTTCGGGTTCATCGATCCACCGGATTCCCGACAGATCTCTGACGGCATGGCGTTGCTGCGCGAGCTGGGGGCTCTTCAAGGCCGGCCAACCCGGGGGTTGGCCGGCCTTGAAGACCACCCAACCCTGCGGCTCACCCGGATCGGGCGCACCCTGGCGCAGCTGCCGCTGGACCCCCGCCTGGCCCGGATGGTGGTGGCGGCCCACCACAACGGGTGCCTGAGCGAAGTCCTGGTGATCGTAGCAGCGCTGTCCATCCAAGATCCACGGGAGCGTCCCAGCGACGCCGAGACGACCGCCGACGCCCAGCACGCCCGATTCGCCAGCACCGACTCCGACTTCCTGACCTTCCTCACCCTCTGGCGCTACCTCGACGAACGGCAGCAGGCGCTGTCCTCCACCCAGTTCCGCAAGCTGTGCAAAGCGGAGTTCCTGCACTACCTGCGGGTACGGGAGTGGCAGGACCTGCACGCCCAGCTGCGCCGGATCACCCGCGATCTGGGGATGACGCCGAACAGCCAGCCCGCCCAACCCCAGCAGGTGCACGTCAGCCTGCTGACCGGGCTGCTCTCCCAGATCGGGCTGTTCGACCCCGAAACCCGCGACTACCTGGGTGCCCGCGGTGCCCGGTTCGCGGTCTTTCCCGGATCGGCGCTGGCCCGCAGGCAGCCACGCTGGGTGATGGCCGCCGAACTGGTGGAGACCTCCCGGCTGTGGGGCCGCCTCGCCGCGCGGATCGAGCCGCAGTGGGTGGAGCCCCTGGCAGGTCACCTGGTCCAGCGCAGCTACCGCGAGCCGCACTGGGACCCTGAACGTGGCTCGGTGGTGGCCTACGAGAAGGTCACCCTCTACGGCATCCCGATCGTGACCGCGCGCACGGTCGACTACGGGGCGATCGACCCCGAGTGCTCCCGCGAGCTGTTCCTCCGGCACGCACTGGTCGCCGGTGACTGGCAGACCCGGCACGCCTTCTTCCACACCAACCGGGCACTGCTCGATCACGTCGAAGAACTCCAGCAGCGGGCCCGCCGGCGCGACATCCTGGTCGACGAGGAGACCTTGTTCGACTTCTACGACCAGCGCATCCCCGCCGAGGTCGTCTCAAGTGCACATTTCGACAGCTGGTGGCGCCTGGCCAGGGTGACCCAGCCTGATCTGCTGGATTTCGACCCCGCGATGCTGATCGCAGGTGAGAGCGTCAGCGAGGCGGACTACCCCGACTCCTGGCACTACGGTGCGCTGCGACTGAAGCTGTCCTACCAGTTCGAGCCGGGCGCCGAGGCCGACGGCGTGACCGTGCACGTGCCGTTGCCGGTGCTCAACCAGCTCACCGCCGCGCCCTTCACCTGGCAGGTCCCCGGGCTGCGGGAGGAGCTGGTCGTCGCGCTGCTCAAATCACTGCCCAAACCGCTGCGCCGCCAGCTGGTGCCGGTGCCCGAGCGCGCCAAGGCTCTCCTAGCCCGGATGACGCCCTATGGTGCACCTTTGCCGGACGCCCTGGGGCGCGAACTTGCCCAGCTGGGCGTGCCGGTGCGCCGCGAGGACTGGCGGCTTGCGGAGGTGCCGGACCATCTGAAGATCACCTTTCGGGTGTGCGACGGCGAGGCCACCCTGGCGCAGGGCAAGGACCTCGCCGCGCTGACCCGCCAGGTGCAACCCCAGCTGCGAGCGACCCTCTCGGCTGCGGGCGCCGCGCTGGAGCGGCGGGGTTTGCGCGGCTGGGAGGTGGGAACGCTGCCGCGGACCTACCAGCACGAGCAGGACGGTTACCTGGTCACCGGCTACCCGGCGCTAGTGGACGAGGGCGACACCGTCGCCTTGACGCTGCTGCCCACCGAGGCCGAGCAGCGGGCCGCCATGTGGGCGGGAACCCGACGGCTGCTGTTGCCGGCGGTGCCCGGGCTGACCAAATCCGTGCGGCGCGACCTCGATCGGCAGGCCACCGTGGTGCTGGCCGGCAATCCGCATGGCAGTACCGAGGCCCTGCTGGCCGACTGCGTCGACTGCGCCGCCGACGCGCTGATCGCCGCCTGCGGCGGGCCGCCGGGCGACGAGGAGGGTTTCGCCCGGCTGCGCGAGCGGGCCCACAATGAGCTGGCTGACGCGGTGCGCGCCGTGCTCGCCCACGTGCAACGCATCCTGATCCTCGCCCACGGTATCCAGACACAGCTGTCGCAGCTGTCCGCGCCAGTGCTGGCGCCCGCACTGGCCGACGTGCGCGCGCAGCTGACCAGCTTGATCGGCCCCGGCTTCGTCACCGCCAGTGGTGCGCAGCGGCTGCCCGACCTGGCCCGCTACCTGCAGGCCATCACCCGCCGGCTAGACAAGCTGCCTCGCAATCCGGACCGCGACCGGGACTGGATGCAGCTCATCCAGGGCGTCGAGCACGCTTATCAGCAGCTACGCCACCACTCCCCCGAAGCCGGGCCGGAGCTGGACCGAATCCGCTGGATGATCGAGGAGCTGCGCGTCAGCTACTTCGCCCAAGAGCTACGCACCCCCTACCCCATCTCCGACAAACGGATCTACCAGGCACTCAACGAGCTGACCGGGTAATGACCGCAGCCGAGGATTAACTTTACTCTGGTGGCGGCGGGACCACGGGGGTGACCAGCATGCGGCCCGTCATGCCGACCGTCTGGGCGAGTGCGGCAACTGATCTGTCGTAGAGAAAAGACATGGCGCGTTGCGCCCATAGCATTTCGGTGTTGTCCCATGCTAGGTCTCGGGCCTCTGTAATCCCCCAGCACCCCACGATGTGTTGCAGCGTCTCGGCGTCGTTCGTCGCGAGGTGCAGCAGTTTAGGCTCGAACGACTGCCGTACTTCGGATTCGACCTTGGCGAGTAGCTCGTTGACCCGTTGGTAGTCCGCGTGGATAGGAGCGGTACCCGGGGTCTTCCCGAACTCTTTACAAGTGGCGACGACCGCAAGAGGGAGGTCGTGGTTGATGTGAGCATTCATGCCGGCGAATGCGAACTGGATGGGCCATACAACACGGTTGGAACGGGCATCGTAGAGTGGTTTCCAAGAGGGGTCAGGTACCCGGCCAGCCTGGGCCGCCTCGAAGCCCTGGAAGTACAAGCCAGCGAAGACAACGTCCAGTCTTTCGATGAACGCGGCGTCTTCGAAGAAACCCTCGACAAGGTTCTGCCCCACCAGTTCGGTGACTTGAAGGTACATGCGGTTGAAACAGGCGACGCCGTCGTGGGGGTCAAGGCTATCCCTGATCTCCTTCATGCGCTGGATAACCTCAGCGACAGGACCCGATGGTGGTACCGTTGAGCCGCTCGTCTGTGTCGATGTTGAGTTCTTTTCCATGGTTATCCTTCCCAGGCTGGCGAGGCCTAGTGGACTGAACAGTCAGCAAACGTGATCGTCGAATTTTTGGCATCTGGTCATGTACTAGCTATCCCGACGGCTAACTCATTCATGGACGAGTCGAGGTGGCTACCGGCTCTCGGCCAGGATGGCGCCTCCGGCTGTTGGCTGACAGCGTCGACTCTTGAGGAAGGGTCTACATAAGTCAACCATCGGACCTGAAATGTCTCTGTTCAGGTGATTCCCCGATCAGGGTCACGCCGCGAGTTCGCCGCGATGATGACCTCCCTGGCGCGGTCCCTCGCCAAGGCGGATGTCTTCGGTGACGATGGGCTAGTGACATGGTTGCGCTGGTGGGTCCCGTCGGCGTCGTGTCTCACAACGGTGGCGGTCGGGCTGCTCACGTGGTTGGCCACGAGTTCAACGGGGATAGCGCAGGTTGGGGCGGCAGCCGGCGCGGCCATCGTCACGGTGGGTGGTCCATCACTGGTGGGCTGGCTGCAGAAGCGGGTGCTGACCAAGGAACGGGCCACCGCGGTGCGGGAGCTGCAGCCTGCGGATAGTTCGGCAGCGGGATTGCTGCGCGCCGATCGACATATTGTGCCGTTTACCGGGCGGAACAACGAGCTTGCTGAGCTGCTTGCCTGGTGTCGAGACCGAGACCGCAAGCCGGTGCGGCTGGTGGTGGGCGCTGGTGGGGTTGGCAAGACCCGGTTGGCTCTGGAGCTCGGCAAACGCTTGGAGGGGACGAAGACCGGCTGGCAGGTCGCGGTGGTGGCTGCCGGCCAGGAAGCCGACGCGTTCACCATCCTGCACGACGCCATCAGCCGCTCGTCAATCTTCTTGATCGTGGACTACGCAGAGACCCGGAGCGGGTTGGTCGATCTGCTGCGCTCGGTGGCCGGGAGTTCTGCGCACGTGCGGGTATTGCTGATCGCCCGCAGCGCCGGTGGCTGGTGGGAGCAATTGGGCTCTGGTGAGCGTGCTGTGCAGAACCTGATCGGGGAATACCTGCCCTTGTCTACCTGGATGGATCCAGAGATCAGCAATACCCAGTTGATCAACGAAGCGATGCGGAGCTTTGCCAAGGCACTCGGTGTCCCCGTGCCCACCAAGGCTCCAGCTGCCCCACCAGCGAGCGAGGTTCCCGTGCTTGAACTGCATACAGCGGCCCTGCTCGCCGTGCTCCAGTCCCGGGCGGTGATGCCCGATATCGACCTGCTGAACGAACTCCTTCGCCATGAGAGGCGGTCGTGGGCACACAGCGCGGGGCAAATGGGGTTAGATCTTGACCCGGTGGTGCTCCAGCGGGCCGTGGCGGTGGCGTGCCTGTTTGGTGCCGTGGATGAGAGCGACGGCGCCACGGTACTGTGCCGGGTCCCGGATCTGCGTGACGATGAGAACCGTCGGCGACGGAACGTTGCGCGGTGGCTACACGAGCTCTATCCCGGCGGTTCTGGCTATTGGGGGGTGTTGCAGCCGGAGCTGGTGGCTGAGACCCTTGTCATCGGGCAACTCACGGAATGCCCGGAGTTGGTGATGGCTGAACTCTCCGAGCTGCGCATCGAGCAGTTGCACCGGATGTTGCGGGTACTCAGTATGGGCACCACCCGTCAGCCGGGCGGTGCGGAACAGCTGAAACAAGTGCTGCGCGCCGACCTGGGGCTTCTGGTGTATCCGGCGCTGAAGGTAACGGAAGTGACCGGCGGCAAGGTGGGCGCGGTACTCGCCCGCGTGCTGTCGGATGCGCCGGTGACGCTGGAGACGCTGCGCACGATCGAGAAGGTAATCCCGTATCCGACGACGGCGCTCGCCGAGACCGCCGTGGTGGTAACCCGCCGCATTCTGCACATGCTGCCCCCCGACGCACCCCTCGCTGAGAGAGCGCACTGGCATTTAGAACTCGGAGTCGTCCTGGCTCAGGCCGGCCGGGTGAATGAGGCACGGTTCCCCACCGAGACTGCCGTCGAGTACTACCGCATCCTGGTCGGGACCGACCGCTCTCGTTACCTGCCGGACCTGGCCCGTGCGCTGCACAATCTCGGGATCCGGCACGCCGACCAAGGCCGCTACGACGATGCCCTGGACGACACGGGGGAGGCCGTCGAGTACTACCAGGAATTGGTTGCGCACAATCCGGTCCACTACCGAGCCGGCCTTGCCGCAGCACTGAGCAAGCTCGGCCTCTGGCTTGTTAAACAGTATCATCACGCCGACGCTCTCGCACCCCTGGACGAAGCCGTGCAGCACTACTGGGAGCTGGCCGAGGCCGATAACCGCTACCGTCAGGACCTGGTGCAAACGTCCAGCGATTTACGCTGGAGTAAATCGCAGGCGCTCCGTGACATCGGCATGCTAGAAACCGCTGTCGAGCGCGCTCGTGCTCTCGTCGAGTCCGACGACGACCGCGAGCTGGCCCGGTCCCTGTGCAATCTCGGCAACGGTTACAGGGAGCGGAACCGGCACGAGGAGGCGCGGCACTGCTTCGGGGAGGCCCTTGACTATTACCGCACTATGACGGAAAGTCTTAACCGTTATCAGCCGGAGCTTGCCGCTTGCTTGAACGATCTCAGCGACACCCTCACCGCACTCGAGGACTATGACAGGGCCTTGTTCTACGCGCGGGAAGCAGTCGCGGTGCACCGCAACCTCGCGAGGTGCCGGCCCGGGTTGGCCCGAGCGCTGCACAACCACGCCGTCTGCCTGGCCAGCATGGGCCGCCACGAGCAGGCCCTCCCGCACGCCCAGAAGGCCGTCAAGCTGTACCGGCACCTCGCTGAGATCGATCCCGGCCACTACCAGCCCGAGCTGGCCCGGGCTTTGAGCAAACGGGGCGAGAGCCGGTCCGAGCTGGGCGACCGCGACGAGGCCCTCTCTGACTTCCGGGAGGCCGTTGACCTCATACTTGGATTTTATCAAGATCGACCCTCGGAAATACTCAACTCCGCTGGCTCAAGCCTGGCGCGGACTCGAGGCGGCCTACAAGGCACAGAACCGACCAGCAGAAGCCGACCTCTGCCGCCAGGAGGCTGAGGACCTTGAGACTGCGGCTGCCCGTGATCCCGAGGAGGAGACATGATGGCCTGGTCAGTGCCCGCCAAAGGGATGGGGCGGTGAGCGTCACCAGTGGGGCATCGGGGACCTACCGCAGCCTGGTGCCCGCGCGGTTGGACCGGCTGCCCTGGAGACCTTTCCACACTCGGGTCGTTACCGCGCTCGGCGTCTCGTGGATTCTCGATGGCCTGGAGATCCAGATCATCTCCCAGATCAGCATCTTCCTGGAGAAACAGCATAAGATCGTGTTGACGGCGGAGCAGGCTGGGCTCCTCGGCGCCTTGTACCTGTTTGGCGAGGTCGTCGGCGCGCTGGTCTTTGGCTGGATCACTGATCGGCTCGGCCGCAAGAAACTGTTCTTTGTCACGCTGACTGTGTACCTGCTCTCCAGCGCAGTCGGTGCGTTCTCCCCCGCCCTGTGGTTCCTGGCGCTCTTCCGGTTCGTCGCTGGTATGGGTATCGGTGGGGAGTATGCCGCGATCAACTCCGCTATCGACGAGCTGATCCCGCCCTACTACCGGGGCCGCGCCGACATTTATGTCAGCGGAACCTACTGGGCGGGTGCGGCGCTGGGCGCGGCGGCGAATCTGCTGCTGCTCAACCCGCACGTCCTGCCGACCGATCTCGATCTCGGCTGGCGACTCGGCTTCGTCCTCGGCCCCGCCCTCGGTTTGGGGACCATTTTTCTGCGGCGGGCCGTCCCGGAGAGCCCGCGGTGGCTGATGACTCATGGCCGGCAGGTGGACGCTGAGCTGGTTGTCGGCGAGATCGAAGCCCAGGTCTGGAGCGACGGGGTCGAGCTCCAGCCAATACCCGAGAGCAAGGCATTGGCCATTACCGGTCGAGGCAAGGTTTCTTATCGCCAGTTCTGGCGCACGATGTGGATCGAGTACCCGAGGCGGTCGATCGTGAGCTTGTCGCTGATGATATCCCAGGCTTTTCTCTACAATGCTATATTTTTCACCAACGGCCAAGTCCTCGTAGATTTTTATCACATAAAAATCCAGGACACCGGTTACTACCTCATCCCGTTCGCGGTAGCCAACCTGCTCGGCCCGCTGGCTCTGGGAAAGAAGTACGATATCATTGGCCGACGCAAGATGATCGCGTTGGCCTACGGTGTCTCTGGAGCCCTCATGGTGCTCAGTGCACCGTTGTCTTTTGCCCACCTGCTGAACGCGACCAGCCAGACCGTCTTGTGGTGCGTGACATTTTTCTTCGCTTCCGCAGGCACCTCGGCAGCGTACCTAACAGTCAGCGAGATCTTCCCGTTGGAGCTGCGCGCCCTGGCATTCGCTTCCTTCTTCGCCCTCTCGCTTCTAGTCGGAGGCGTGCCAGCACCATTGATCTACGAGCACTTCGTCACTGGCAGTACCAGCCACCTGGCTCTCGCTATCGGCTACGGCGTGGCGGGTGTGGCGATGGCCATCAGTGGCATTATCGCCGGGCTCTGCGGGGTGAAGGCGGAACGCAAGTCGTTGGAACGGATCGCCCCTCCCTTGTCGGCGGCGCCCCGCCCTATCGAGCCGTCACTCGAATCCCCCTGACGCCAAGCGGGTCACCGCAGCCGCATGTGCAGGCGGACCGTGGTCCCGGTACCGATCTCCCCGGTAGGGATCTCCACCAGGTCGCAGAGCTCGTTGACCCGCAGCAACCCACGACCATGCGGCTGGGCCGGGTGCGGCGGGATCCGGCCGACCAAGCTCATTGACAGCAGCAACCGAGTCTGGGCCAGGACGATGGCCTGCAACCTATGGCAGTCGTACCAGCACAGGATGGCCGCCTCGTAGTCTGCGCCGCTGGCGAGCACGCTCTGGTTAGCGACCGTTGGGTTCGGGGCTAGTGTGCCGGGCGGGGGTGTGCATGGGTAGCGTCTGTAACCGGTCGTGAAAGTCGCGGAACGCTGGGGCGGGCCGGTGTTCGGCTGCACATTCCCCGCGGCTACTGGCACCGGGCCGGCCGGGCCGGTGAGGGTGCCGGTTACAGCCTGCACGCCACGTTCGGCATCCAGCAGCGCACCGGGGTCGACCTGTTGACCTGGCTGGCCGATCAGTGCGCCCGGGAACACGAGCTGTTCCGCCGCGACCTGCCGCACGCCGGTGCCGCCGACCAGAACGCCCGCACCCGCGAACTCGCCGAGGCTGCCACTGAACTGCTGTGCTCGGTGGATTTCGACCAGTACCGGCGGTGGCGCCAGCAGCACCAGCCCAGCGCCCGGCACGTGGCCACCCACGGCCGTTCGGCCCGGTCGAGGAGATCGTGGCCATCACGGAGTTCCCGCCGCTAATCACCCGCGAGGGCGACTCGGTCCTGGTGGCGGCCGCGGGCACCCAGATCACCCTGCCCGCTCGGGCGGAGAGCGCGGTGCGCCAGCTGTTGGGCGGGCACCCGGTGCGGATCGCCGACGTCGCCGCCATCGCCCACGTGCTGCTGGAGGAAGGGCTGTGCGCCGAAATCACCGACGCCTTGCGCTGGGCATGCACCGGGCTCCTCCCCACCGAGCCGGACTAGAGCACCGCCATCCTGCTCACGGCCCGCGCCCGCCTAGCAGGCTGACCAGCCGCTCGCCCTCCCGCCGCGCGGGCCTGGCGAGCGGCCCGGCGTACTCCGGCCCGGCGGCCAACAGCTCGGCGCAGGCATACAGCTGGCACACCAGCCCCGTGCGGCTGCTCAGCACCTCGCCGAAGACGCGCTGGACCTGGTCAGCCAGCTCGGGAACGGCCAGGGAGCTGGCCCACAACGTGGCGGCATCCCAGCCGCGCGGCGCACGCCCCCAGTCTTCCCAATCCAACACCCGACACCCCGGAGCCGTCAGGTTCACCCAGCTCAGATCCGCGTGAGCCACAGCCCACTCGTCGACGGCCGCGTCCACGCCCGGGAACACTGCCTGCACCGTCTCGCTCACTCGCTGCTGGGTGATCGGCTTGGTGTGCGGGGTTGCCACCCGAGCAGTGGGCACCGTGCCCAGCACGGCCAGCGACGCGGCCAGCCGCTGCCACCACGAGCCCGGCAGACCGGGATCACGGGTGAGGATTCCGCCCGGCTGAACCACCTGCTCGGTGACCAGCTCCGTCTCGTCGGCACGCCACAGCAGGTGTCCCTGCCGCCACGCCGCTCCCTGAAACCAGCGCGGATGCCCCACCTCGTCCGGCAGCCCCGCCGTGGCCTCCAGAGCCCCGCGCTCAGCGGCGGCGCCCACCGGGCACGCGGAGATCCGCACCCACGTGCGCCGCCCGGTCGGCAGGCCCAGCGAGCGGCGCTTGCGCACTACCGCCTCCTGCGGCAGCGCCACGCCGAGTGCCCGCCCAGCCCGCGCGATCACCCCGGCCGGCAAGCTCGCCCTCAGATCCACCCGGCCACGCTAGCCCCGCTCCGATTGCGCGCCATCCCCTCACCGCAGCCGCATGTGCAGCCGGACCGTGGTCCCGATGCCGATCCCTCCGGTGGGAATCTCCACCAGATCGCAGAATTCATTGACTAGCAGCAGCCCACGGCCATGCGGCTGGGACGGGCGCGGCGGGATCCGGCCGACCAACCGGTCGTGCAGCTGGCCGCTGTCGGCGATCTCGCAGATCAGGCTCTCGGTGTCCGGGTCTTGCCACAGCGACAGCACGCCCGCCCCAGGAGTGTGCACCAGAGTGTTGGTGGCAACCTCGGTGACCGCCAGACACAGGTCGGCCACTCGGGTGGCCGACATACCGGCCCGCAGCCCCCGTTCCTCGACGAAGCGCCGGACGCCCGGTAGGTCATCCACGCAGCTGAAGACCAGCATGTCGCCCCACCACTCGGGAGGGTCGGGCAAGACCCGCAGGCTCTCGTCGGCGACGGCGCGTGGGTCCCGGTAGTCGGCGCTGCGCTCCCGGTGCGGCCCGGTGAGCAGCAACGGATGGGTCTGCCGGGCCTGCGCCAGGGCGCCTGCGTGCAACCGGTGGCAGTCGTAGGGGCACAAGATGGTCGCCTCGTGGCCCGCCAAGGCGATATTGATGAGGGCTTCGTGTTGCAGTGCGGCGCGGTACTCCGCGGCGGAGCGCTCCGGCCAGATCGGTTCGCCGACGATGCGGACCCGCCGTGCCGGATGCGTCTGGGTAAACGCGTAGAGCACCGTGGGGATGATCCGGCCAGGGTTGCGACCGGCCTCGGCCATGTCCACGAACTGGACGCCCTCGCCGTCGGAGCCCAGCACCGAGCGCAGCACGTCGACGTGTGAGCCTGGCACCGCGACCAGCGCCGGCTCGGACAACTCGAACCCTTCCCGGAGGAACCGCGCGATGCCGAGGGCGTAGTCCTCGGCATAGCGGTAGAACAACGCCTCGTGCACCAGTCCGGTATCGCCGGGGTGCGCCGCACTCACGGGCCAAGTCCGTCCCGTGTCGGTGAGCAGACCCACCGCGTATCACCTCTTATACTGACAACCGCCACTGGGACGCAGAGAATACAACTCTTCGTGCCTGACCCGCACCTGGCCTTCGCCCAAATGTGGTTGTGTCCACATGCTGGCGACACCTGTGGGGCAAGTGTGCACACTAAGTGATCACTTGGAGCGCAGGGGTGGCATGATGCCGGACCGGTGGGTAAGCGCCCCAGCGGGGTGCCCGCATAAGAGGGACCATCGACATATGCGCCGTCAGTTATTCGAGGCCGACCATGAGGCTTTCCGGCAGAGTGTCCGCGCCTTCGTGAGCAAGGAGATCACGCCGCACCTGCGCGCCTGGGACGCTGCGGGCATCGTACCCCGGGAGCTGTTCACCACCGCCGGTGCGGCCGGCTTCCTCGGCATGGCGATCCCGGAACGCTTCGGTGGCGGCGGGGTGTCGGACTTCCGGTTCAACGCGGTGCTGAACGAGGAGATCATGCGCGCCGGGGCCTCCGGCGCGGGGCTCGGGCTGAGCCTGCACAACGACATCTGCCTGCCGTATTTCTTGGAGCTGGCGACCGACGAGCAGCAGCGGCGGTGGTTGCCGGGGATCGCCTCCGGAGAGCTGATCACGGCCATCGCGATGAGCGAGCCGGGGATGGGCTCAGACCTGGCGGGCATGGCGACGACGGCGGTGGACCAATCTGGTCAATACCTGGTCAACGGATCGAAGACGTTCGTCAGCAACGGGATCAACGCCGATCTGGTCATCACCGCGGTGAAGACCGATCCGCGGCACCCACATGAGGGGATAAGCCTGCTCGTGGTGGAGCGGGGGATGGCAGGCTTCGAGCGCGGCCGTAATCTCGCCAAGCTGGGCCAGCACGCCCAAGATACCGCTGAGTTGTTCTTCCGTGACGTCAAGGTGCCGGCCGCCAACCTGCTCGGTACGCACGGGCAGGGATTCGCCCACTTGGTAGACCGGCTGCCCCTGGAACGGCTGTCGATGGCCGTCTCCGCGGTGGCCGGGGCGCGGGCAGTGCTGGAGCTGACGCTGACCTACGTCAAGGACCGCACGGCATTCGGCCAGCCGATCGGATCGTTCCAGAACACCAAGTTCCGGCTGGCCGAGATGGTCACCGAGATCGACATCGCGCAGACGTTCACGGACCGTTGCATCCAGGCCCTCAACGAGGGCGAGCTGACTGCCGCCGACGCTGCCAAGGCCAAGTGGTGGTGCACCGAGCTGCAGGGCCGGGTGGTCGATGCGTGCCTGCAGCTGCACGGCGGCTACGGCTACATGCTCGAATACCCCATCGCCCGAGCCTTCGCCGACGCTCGCGTCACTCGGATCTACGGCGGCACCACCGAGATCATGAAGGAAGTGATCGGCCGGTCACTGGGCCTATGATCCGCTGGCGAAACCCGGTCGCCGGACCCCGCACGGGGACCCGGTAGCTGCTGTGTCCGGCCCAGATACATCACTTGGAGTGAATGTAGGGGGCCAGAGGTACGTAGGGACATGCCTCGGCGATGTTTCTACTGAGCACATCAACTCATCTTGATCAACTGGCGAGCCCATCGGCTCGGCGAACATCGAATCCGAACCAGCACGGAGAGGCGGCCCAAGATGACCGGCTACAGCAGTGAGGCCGTTGCCCATGACATGTTCGCGCTGCTGCACGAGGCCGCGGCGCCCGTGGTGACCCGCTGGACCTACTGGACCGACGATCCCTTCGCGGTGACTGTCGAGATCCAGACCCGCGGCAACCGCTTCGTCGACTGGGTGCTGGCCCGCGAGCTGCTCGTGACCGGGCTCAGCGCTCCCGCCGGGATCGGTGACGTGCGGGTGCGTCCAGCCACCATGGGCGAATGGGAAGTGACGCTGGTCGAGATCCGCTCACCCGACGGGCGCGCCGTGCTGGAGGTGGACCGCGACCTGCTGCGTCAGTTCGTCGAAGCCACCCTCGACCTGGTCCCGCTGGGCAGTGAGAGCATGCTCGTCGATATCGACGCCGAGATCGAGAAGATCACCAGAAGCTGCGCGGACTGAGCTGAGCTGAGCTGAGGGCGTATCCGGATACACGCCCACGGAACTCAAAGACAATGAGCTAGTGCACCGGACTCGGAGATCACCATTTGTGTGCGTTCAGCGACAATACGTGTCGCTGAACGCACACAAATGGTGATCAATCCTTGTCGACCGCCAGACAGCACGGTCGGATTCAGCTGAATCAGATTGCTGGCGTTTCTCCGGCTGTCTACGGTTCGTGACGGGATGTTTTCGGGGTCGGGACCTCCCAGGGTTTCACCCACGCCCTTGGCGGGCCGCTTCTCCATGGCGGCCATCAACGGCAAGGCCGTGGCACCGTCCAAGGATTCCCGGATGATGTCGGCGTGCCCGGCGTGACGGGCGGTCTCCTCGATCAGGTGCAGCAGAACCCGCCGCACCGACCACGCTGTGACGTCGGCCGGCCAGGCCACTCCCGGCGGAACTGGCACGGTTTGCCCAAGGTCGGGGATCTTAGCGATGACTGAGTCGGTCTCCTGGGCCGCTTGGTCGTACAGAGCGAGCGCGCCGGCCAAGGTCTCCTCGGGTGTGAGGTGGAAGCTGGCGCGGTGGTTGTCGGCCGACCGCTCCTGCTCGCGCTGCAGGACAATGCTCATACACCCTCGCTCAGCGGTCGCGAGATGCTTGATCAGGCCCCCGACACTGAGCGAGCTTGCGGTGGGAGTCGCTCGGGCCTGTTCATCGGTCAGCCCGCATGCGGTGAAGCGAAGCACCAGACGCTGCTGGCCGAGGTAAGCCAGCAGCCCCTCGCGCTCTGTGGGTACCTCCTCGTCAAAGGGTTCCACTAGCCCGGGGCGCGGGGCTCAGGTGCGCCGGGCTAGGGCAGCTCGGATGGTGCGCACCATGCGCTCGGGGTCTCGGAGTAGCGCAGCGGTCACGAAGACGATCTCCCAGCCGGCGGCCTGCACCCGGTTCAGTCGTTCTCGGTCCCAGTTGAGCGCCCAGAGTTCGCCCTCGCGCCAGCTACCGTCGTACTCCACAGTGACGCGCTGCTCGATGAAGGCCAGGTCGACGCGGGCGAGTCGGCCTGTTGGATCCTCGATCCAGTGCTGTGGTTGCGGGTGTAGTCCATCCAGCACCAGCCACACTCGCACCCGCGCCTGGCGGTCGTGACTCCGCTCGCGGGTCGGCGAGCTGTACGGCAGGCGCGCCAGCACGTTGCTCGACCATAAACCGTATCTCGGGCAGTATCACTAACCGGGCACGGAGCACCGCATCGAAGTCCGCGACCGCATCTGGGAGCGCCCGATCTAGGAGGAGGTCCAGCGCCGTCCGCCCGGGCGTGGCGAGACGCATCCCCGACCACGGAATCCATTCGTCGGACCGCAGTGCGGTCCGACGAGCAGCCAGACCGCTACCACGGACCACTCGGGTGCCGGGCGGCACCAGCACCTCGACGGGAGCGTCGGCCCGGGCGAGTACGACGCCGCGTAGCGTGGCGGCTGACCCGCCCGTGATGACCGCTGACGGCGGGAGCGCCAGCCCGGCTCCAGTGCAGTACAACTCATGCGTTTGCGCCACGCTGGCCAGCGAATACACGCCCTGGAAGAGCCGCCGCACCGCTGGCTCAGGAGTTGGCTGCGGCTGAGCACCCCATCGCGCACCGCGTCGCTGCCCCGGAACACCGGCGCTAGGCCATTGAGATTGATGTGTCTCCCCACGCTCTGCACTGTGCCGCGATCCTGTCGAACATCCAAACGACCATCCACAGGCAGGCACCAGCTGTCCCCAGCCTGGAAGCCATAAGGTTCAAGTTGGCCACCGTATGAGGTCACCCCAGAGCCAAGAGGCTGCACTTGGAGAGCTACCAACATGGACTTTGAGGGTGCACGGGTTTATGCGATACCGCTGACGACGCGGTTTCGGGGTATTACCGTTCGGGAAGGGATGTTGATACAGGGGCCTGCCGGGTGGGGTGAGTTCTGCCCGTTCCGGGAGTACGACGACCGGGAGGCGGCGAACTGGCTAGCCACCGCGATCGAGGCGGCAACCCTTGGGTGGCCCGAGCCGGTCCGTGATCGTGTCCCGGTGAACTGCACCGTCCCGGCGGTAGGCCCGCACCGTGCCCACGAGATCGTGTCCGGCTCCGGGTGCCATACGGCAAAGGTCAAGGTCGCCGATCACCCCGACGCACTCAATGAGGACCTGGCTCGCCTCGAGGCGGTGCGTGACGCCCTCGGCCCGCAGGGGGCGATCCGCGTGGACGCCAACGGCGGGTGGGACACCGACACGGCGGTGGCGGTGATCCCGCGGCTGGACCGGGCGGCTGGCGGGTTGCAGTACGTGGAGCAGCCCTGCCGCAGCATCGAGGAACTGGCCGCGGTGCGCCGCCGGGTCGCGGTGCCGATCGCTGCCGATGAGTCCATCCGCCGAGCCGAGGATCCACTTCGGGTAGCCCTCGCGGCAGCCGCCGACATTGCGGTCATCAAGTGCACCCCGTTAGGTGGGGTCCACCGCTCGTTGCAGGTCGCCGAGGCTGCGGGGCTGCCCTGTGTGGTGTCCTCCGCGCTGGAAACCAGCGTCGGTCTGGCCGCGCAGCTCGCCTTGGCCGGGGCGCTGCCGGACCTGGACTTCGCCTGCGGCCTGGGCACCCTCTCGTTGCTGAGCGGCGACGTGGTGCACGAGCGCGACTCGCTGCGGCCCGTGGCGGGCTGCCTGCCCGTGCCCCGCACACCCCCTGCCCCGGACCCCGCCTTGCTGGACACCTACGCCCTGAGCGACCCAGCGCAACAGCAGCACTGGCGGGCCCGGCTCCGTCGGGTCCGCTTAGCATGGGCTGAGGCAAGCCACGATCAGGCCGGATGGAGGGCAGGTGGCTGATCGAGCGACCCGGGATCACACAGCCCGGGGTGCGCGGCGGGCGGCCGGCGAACTGGAGGCCGAAGTGCTCGCCGCGTTATGGGCCGCCGACGGGCCGCTCACCGCGGCCCACGTGCGGCGGGCGGTCGGCGGGGGGCTGGCCTACAACACCGTGCAGACCATCCTGGTCCGGTTGTATGACAAGGGGCTGATCGGGCGGGTGGCCGACGGTCGTCGCCACGAGTATTTCCCGGTCAAGGGCGCCGAAGAACTCGCTGCCGAGCAGATGCAAGCGTTGCTGAGCCGCGGCCGGAACCGGCAGGCCGTGCTGCAGCGGTTCGCCACCTCGCTGTCGGTGGAAGACGCCCGGTTGCTCCGGGCGATGCTGCGGCGGCGCCCATGACGATCAGCGTGTATGTGCCGGCGGCGCTGTCGCTGCTGTTGGCCGCGATAAGCCGGATCGTCGTCGTTCGGACCGCGCCGACGCGAGCCGCCGCGTTCGTGGTGGCCGCTATGTTGTGCGCCGCGGCGGCGACCTGGGGCCTGGTCCTGTTGTCGGCCACCTTGCTGGGCGCTACGTCCCTGGTCGCCGATGAAGCCCTGGAGCGCGGAGTGCAGCTGCAGGATCCGGTGCCCAAGCTGATCGGGGTCACCGCCGTGCTCCTGCTGATCTTGGGCGCAGCCCGGGTAGCGAGGGTCCTGCGGGCCCGTCGGGCCACGACCCGGGAGCTGCAGGCGGTATGCAGCTCCTGCGGGAACGGGGAACTGGCCGTCGTGGCGTTAGACGCTCCGCACGCCTTCGCCGTGCCGGGCCATCCAGGTCGGATCCTGGTCACTCGTGGCCTGTTGTCAGTGCTGGATGGTGATGAGCGCCGGGTTGTGCTGGCTCATGAGCGGGCGCACCTGCGCAGCAGGCACCATTGGCTCCGGGCGGCCACCGAGATCTGCGCCGCCGTCAATCCGCTCCTGATCCCGGTGCGGGAGGCGGTGGCTTTTCTCGTCGAGCGCAGCGCCGATGAACACGCCGCAGCGGTGACAGGCAGCCGGGAGCTGGTCGCTCGAGCGCTGACCAAAGCGGCGTTGGCCAGCCCAGCCGCCGGGCGGGTGCCGCTCTGGCCGGCTGCCCTGCGCTTCGCCGGGTGCGCAGTGTCGGCCCGGGTCGCCGCGCTGCACTCCGCCCCGCCCCGGCCTGAGCCCCTGGTGCCCAGTGGTGTGCTGGCGCTGGGCGTGGCCACCACCATCGCCGCGGTACAGGCCACGATCGCGTTCTACCAGCTCATCTACTGGTTGTGGCCGACCTGACGGGCAGCTGCGCCGTCCGGGGAGCTACCCCGAGTTAACTCTGAGCGAAACTTTCCGGGCGAATCGTCACGCCACGCAACATCCGCTAGTCTCTTACACGCTGTAGGAGACAGTCCTGATACGGCCAGGTGTCGCGTGGAATGAGGTAGGGGACCAATGGGCGGACGGGCAACGGAAGCGCCAGCACGGGTGCTAGTCATCTCGGGCAGCGTCGGCGCGGGCCACGACGGCGCGGCCGACGAGCTGATCAGCCGGCTTTCCAGGTTGGGCGTTGCGGCGGACCGCCGGGACTACCTGGACGCGCTGCCCCGGATATTCCAGTACGTGCTGCGGGATGGCTACCGGTTGAGCGTCGGGTACGCGCCGGCGTTTTTCGATTGGTTATTTGCCAACTTGGAGCGCACCGGTTGGGTGCGGCGGGTCGCCCTGTGGCTGTGCCGTCTCGCGCAGCGCGACGTGTTGCGCTGGGTTGGCGATCATGACGTCGTGGTGTCCACCTACATGTTGGCCAGCCAGACATTGGGTCAGCTCAAGGAAGCCAGGTTGGTGGACGCCACCCTGGTGACCTTCCTCACCGACCCGGCGGTGCACCGGACGTGGGTGCATCCCGCCGTCGAGCACCACCTGACGGTGACCGAGGCCACCGCGCGGATGGGACAGCTGGTCTATGGCACCCCGATGCGGGCCGTCGGGGGCCTGGTATCCCCTCGGTTCGCCCCGGCGCCCGGCGCAACCGATCGCGACCAGGCCACTCGTGATCGGTTGCGCGCCGAGCTGGGACTGTCCCCCGACGCCCTGGTGGTGCTCCTGGCGACCGGGTCGCTGGGGATGGGCGACGTGCCCCATGTGGTACAGGCGATCAGATCATCCGGTGTCGTGGAGGTGGTGGTGCTCTGCGGGCGCAACGACCGGCTCCGCAAACGGTTGTCGGTCCAGCCCGGCGTGGTCGCGCTGGGCTGGCGCGAGGATGTCCCGGAGCTGATGGCAGCCGCCGACGTGCTGGTGCACAACGCAGGCGGGCTGTCGCTGACCGAGGCGTTGACCGCCGGGCTGCCCGCAGTGACCTACCGGCCCATCCCTGGGCACGGGATCGCCAACTCCCAGATTCTCGCTGAGGCTGGACTGGCGCCCTGGCCGCAGGATGAAACCGAGCTGATCGAAGCGGTCCGCAAGCAGGCCGTGCACCGGGGCGATCCCAGCCACGTGGTGCGTCACCCGGACGCCGCCGCATTCGTGCTCGGCGTGCTCACCGAACGCGGCCAGCACACTGTCCCCGATCAGGACTCACGACCGGCTTGAGGCGGGCCTGCCCGCGAAGTGCTCGCGCAGTGGCCCGACGGTGCAGCCCAGCTGATCGGCCAGCTCAGCCAACCGGGGTAGCGCCTGCACCGTGCTCCGCCAACTCCCGGCCACCCGGGCCGCACAGTCCGAATCGTGCAGCAGCACCGTGCCGCCCGGCCTGAGCTGGTTGCTGAGGAGGTGGACCACCTGGGCCGGGCTGGGGGCTTCCCAGTCGCGGCCCCACGCTGTCCACAGCACCGGGGCCAGCCCGGCGCGGCAGGCAGCGATCAGCGACCCCAGCGTGAGCACCCCATAGGGTGGACGAAACCAACTCGGCCGTACCCCCGTCGCCGCCGTCACCACCGCTACCGCGCGCACGAGGTCCCGGTGCACGTCGGCTGGTCCGCGGGCCAGGTGGTTGCGGTGGCTGAACCCGTGGACCGCGGCCTCATGCCCAGCGCCCACCACCGCCGCCGCCACCTCCGGATACCGCTCCACCTGCGCTCCGAGCATGAAGAACGTGGCCTTCCAGCCGAGCTGACCCAGCGTGTGGAGCACCGCAGGGGTGCCCTCAGGGTCGGGTCCGTCGTCGAAGGTCAAGGCCACGCTGCCCGCAGCGCCGATGCCGGCCAGCTCAGGACACAGCGCCGCGCGCAGCACCCGGGCACGAAGCAGCGCCGGAGCCGTCCAGGCGGCTAGTGCGGCCCCCGCAGCGGCCGCACTAGCCGCCACATCCAGTACCGGGGGAACTCGACCCCACATCGGGCTAGTCTAATAGCTCACCTACACTCTGTAGGCTTGGTGACGATGTGATGCTTGCCGTGGTGATGGCGCTGATGGCTGCGGTGTGCTTCGGGACCGCCTCGGTGCTGCAGCACCAGGGGGCGAATCAGGTACGCCGACGGTTCCCGCTGAACCCTAAGCTGCTGATCGATGTCGCGCAGCAACGGTTGTGGTTGCTGGGAATCCTGGCCGAAGTGACTGGGGTAGCGCTGCACATGACGGCAGTCAACCTCGGGGCGCTCTCGGTGGTGCAACCCCTGCTGACGGTGGGTCTGGTGGTCGCCTTACCCCTGCAGGCCGTACTCGGGCGTGCGGTGAGCCGCAGGTCGCTGCTGGGCGCCACCCTGACCGTGGCCGGTTTGGTGGTCTTCCTGGCGGTCCAACCGACCGTGCAATCCCGGGACCCGCATAGCGTCCAGGATTGGCTACCGGGGCTGGTGCTGATTGCGGTGGTGGCTCTGGCCGCGCTGGGCGCCGCAGTGGCCTGGGGTGGCCGGGTTAAGCCGCTGGGCCTGGGCGCCGCCGCAGGGACGATGTTCGCGCTGTCGGCCGCGCTGGTGAAGACCTGGGGTGAGATCCTGGGCCGCGGTGGACTGCCCGCGCTGGCAACCAGCTGGGAGCTGTGGACGGCGCTGGGCTGCGGCCTGGTGGGTGCGCTGGTGTGCCAGGCGGCTTTCCAGTCTGGTCCCCTCGGTGTCCCGCTGGCGGCGATGATGGTGATTGACCCTGTTCTCGGGGTCAGCCTGGGCGGCATCGTCTTCGGTGAGGCCTTCTCCACCGGGCTGCTGGCCGTGGTCCAATCCGCTGGGTTGGTGCTGACCCTGGTCGGGGTATGGCTGCTCACCGGCGAGCAGCGTTCAGCCGAGGCCAGCGCTACCCGACGCGAACCACTGGACGGTCGCGAGTTGCCCAAACGCTCGCTGGTACGGCGGGACCTCGAACGCAAGCTGACTGGGTAAGGAATACTGCCGCCCATGTTGGGGTGGCGGACGCGCGTCGCCGTGCGGGCTGGGCTGGTGACAGCGGGGCTGTCGCGGGCCTTGGGCCTGGGCGCCGGGTCGATGATCGGTGGTCGGGTGACGCTGGCCCTGGACGCTCACGCGCTGCGGCGCTTGGCAGCGGGGCGGCGCGTGGTGCTGGTGTCGGGGACCAACGGCAAGACCACGACCAGCCATCTGGTAGCGGCGGCGGTGCGTACCGCCGGGCGGGTGGCGCACAACTCCGGCGGCTCCAATATGGCCGACGGGGCGGTGGCGGCGCTGGCCACGGCACCAGACGCCGAGTACGCGGTGCTCGAGGTCGACGAGCTGCATCTGGCTGCGGTGGCCGAGGCTCTCGACCCGGCGGTGGTGGTCCTGCTCAACCTGACTCGTGACCAACTGGACCGGGCGAGCGAGGTGGGGGCGACCGCGTCCACCCTCGGGCGGGCGCTGGCCCACCACCCCCACACGGTGGTGGTGGCCAACGCGGACGATCCGATGGTGGTGTCGGCGGCGAAACGAGCCGCCCGCAGCGTCTGGGTGGCCGCGGGATCCAGCTGGTTGGGTGATGCGTCCAGTTGCCCGCGCTGTGGCCACACCCTCACCTTCACCACCACTGAGCACGGTGAGCCGGGGCACTGGGAGTGCGCCTGCGGGCTGGCTCGCCCCACCCCGGACTGGTGGATTGAGGACGGTAAGGCATGCACCGCCGAGATGGTGCTGCCGCTGGAGATCCGGTTGCCGGGTGAGGTCAATCGGAGCAATGCCCTCATGGCGTTGGCGGCCGCCTGCGTCCTGGGCGTCGGCCCCGATCAGGCCGCCGCCGCGCTGCGCGAGGTTGACGTGGTGGCCGGCCGGTACGCGGTGGTGCCCCGCGGAGCACAGCAGCTGCGCCTGTTGCTGGCGAAGAACCCGGCTGGCTGGGCCGGGATGTTGTCCATGCTGGACGAGTCACGACCGCTGCTAGTGATCATCAACGCCCGGGAAGCCGACGGGCGGGACACCTCGTGGTTGTGGGATGTCCCGTTTGAGCGACTCACGGCTCCCCAGGTGGTGGCCAGCGGAGAGCGCGCCGCGGATCTGGGCGTGCGGCTCAGCTATGCCGGGCTGGAGCACCAGACCGTGGCCGACCCGCTGGCCGCCCTCGCGGCGCTACCGGCAGGGGAGATCGACGTGGTGGCCAACTACACCGCCTTCCATCAGTTCCGCCGCCGGCTGAGCCGGCAATCAGACCACCGCCGGCTGGACAAAGAACAACCAGGGCCGGGAACGGGGGTAGCGGGGTGAGTACCGAGTCCACCATCACGATTGGTCTGCTGCTGCCCGACGTGCTGGGCACCTACTCCGATGTCGGCAACGCGACGGTCTTGGCGCAACGGCTGCGCTGGCGGGGCATTCCCGCCGAGGTTCGCCCGATCACGGCCGCCGAGACCCCCCCGACCAGTTACGCGGTGTACCTCGTGGGTGGCGGCGAGGACACCGCTCAGCAGTTCGCCGCGGACTGGCTGCGTCGCCACGGCCAGCTCCGTCGAGCGCTGGAGAGCACTGCGGTGACGCTGGCCGTGTGCGCCGGGCTGCAAATCCTGGGTCGGTCGATGAGCGACGCTAGCGGCCACCACTACCCAGGCCTGGAGCTGCTGGACATCACCACGGCGCCCGGTCGTCGGCGCGCCGTCGGCGAGGTGATCGCGACCTGCGCCATCCCCGGTGTCGGCTCGTTGACCGGTTTCGAGAACCACCGCGGTGTCACCACCCTGGGTCCGGGCAGCACCCCCTTGGGACGAGTGATCACCGGAATCGGCAATGGGGGCGGCACCGAGGGTGTGCTCACCGACCGCATCATCGGTACCTACCTGCACGGCCCCGTGCTGGCCCGCAACCCGGCCTTAGCCGACCACATCCTGCACCAGGTCACGGGCCAGGTTTTGCCCCCGCTGGAGCTGCCCGACCAAGCCGCGCTGCGGCAGACCTACCTGCAGCGCCGTTAGCGCACGTTTGCGCAGGTGTCTTGGTAGCTGGTACCGGGGGCGTATTGGTCCCAGGTCGCTTTGTCGAGTGGTCCGCCGGCTCGGAGGCAGGCTTCGCGCACCTCATCGCCGTGGAACCGCTCCAAGTGGGGCAGATCCCACAGCCGGACGGTCTGGTCGTCGCTGACGGTGGCCAGGGTGCGCCCGTCGGGGGAAAACGCCACCCCGTTCACCTCGTTGGTGTGGCCGGTCAGGGGCGTGCCGAGCTGGCGGGGCCGGTTCCGGTTGCTGAGGTCCCACAACCGCACTGTCCGGTCAGCGCCGGCGGTGGCCAAGGTATGCCCGTCGGGGGAAAACGCCGCCCCGCGCACTGAGTTGGTGTGGCCGGTCAGGGGTTGGCCAAGTGGGTGGGGTCGGTTCCGGTCACTGAGGTCCCACAACCGCACGGTTCGGTCGTCGCTGGTGGTGGCCAAGGTACGCCCGTCAGGGGAAAACTCCACCCCCCACACCCTGTTGGTGTGGCCGGTCAGAGGCACGCCCAACTGGTGGGGCCGCTCCCGGTCACTAAGGTCCCACAACCGCACCGTCCGGTCAGCGCTGGCAGTGGCCAGAGTGCGCCCGTCAGGAGAAAACGCCACCCCCCACACTGCGTTGGTGTGGCCGGTCAGGGGGTGGCCAAGTGGGTGGGGCCGGTCTCGGTCGCTGAGGTCCCATAGTCGCACGGTCTGGTCGTTGCTGGTGGTGGCCAGGGTGCGCCCGTCAGGGGAAAACGCCACCCTAAATACCAGGCCGGTGTGGCCGGTCAGGGGCGCGCCGAGTGGGTGGGGTCGGTCTCGGTCGCTGAGGTCCCATAGTCGCACGGTCTGGTCGTTGCTGGTGGTGGCCAGGGTGCGCCCGTCAGGGGAAAACGCCACCCCGTTCACCTGGTTGGTGTGGCCGGTCAGGGGCGCGCCCAACTGGTGGGGCCGCTCCCGGTCACTAAGCTCCCACAACCGCACGGTTCGGTCGGTGCTGGTGGTGGCCAGAGTGCGCCCATCGGGAGAAAACGCCACCCCGTACACCGGGCCAGTGTGGCCGGTCAGGGGCGCGCCCAACTGGTGGGGCCGCTCCCGGTCACTAAGCTCCCACAACCGCACGGTCTGGTCGTTGCTGGTGGTGGCCAGAGTGCGCCCGTCAGGAGAAAACGCCACCCCGTTCACCTCGTTGGTGTGGCCGGTCAGGGGGTGGCCAAGTGGACGGGGCCGGTCTCGGTCACTGAGGTCCCACAACCGCACGGTCTGGTCGTTGCTGGTGGTAGCCAAAGTGCGCCCATCGGGAGAAAACGCCACCCTAAGTACCGGGCCGGCGTGGCCGGTCAGGGCCCGGACGTGGGGGGTTGATTCGAGGGTCTGCAAGAGGCTCGCGCGAGTTTGTGGGCTGGGGTCGAACTGCTCGGCGGCGACACCGAGTTGCAGGGCACTCCGGGGATCCTGGTCGCGGATCCGCTCAGCCTGAGCCACCATGCCCCGAGCAATAGCAAGGCGCTGGACACCGCTAGCCCGTTGCTGCTGCCAGACCGCCACACCAGCGGCGATCAGCGCAAGCACCAGCAGAGTCGACAACACGGTCAGGGTCCGGGTACGGCGACGCCGCTCGCGCAGCTGGGTGGCGTGGACCCGCTGAGCGGTGGCGGCCAGGAACGCCCGTGCCTGCTCATCAAGCTCCACCAGGGGCGGCCTAGCAGGGTTGGGATTGCTCTCGCCGGTCATGCCTAAGGTGATCAAGGTAGCGGCGAGCCGCTTGTCATCCCACAGGTAATGCTCGGATTTACCCGCGCTGCCCCATTCCGCGGCCGCCTGCTCGACGGTCCGGGCAGCGCGCAAGGCGAGGGTGATCTCAGCGGTCGCAGCATCCAGGGGCCGCCACCCGGTGAGCAGGGCCTCATGAGCCACCGTGAGCCACACCAGGCCGTTGTGATCGGTGTCACTGAGCAGCAGACGGCGCTCAACGAAGACCTGCAGTGCACTACGCAGTGGGGGGCTGAGGCTGGTGAGGGCGATTCGACGCCGGGCGCGTCGACCAGTCTCATCAATGGTGACCAGGCGGGTGAGGCCGCCCAGGACCTCCCGGTCGGTCAGACCACTGGCCCGCATCGCCTCGGCGAGCGCGGCGTCGGCATGCCGATCCAGCGCACCCTGCACACCACCGAGATCATGGTAACGCTCCAAGGTCAACCTGCCCCCGGCGGGCAGGCCCTCGGCGAGCTGACGCAGGGTGAACGCCAACAGCGGCAAGGCCTCGCCGCTGCCAGTGTCCGCGACCAGCGCCGCCACCAGACCCTCCTCCAGGCGCAGCCTGGCCACCCTCGTCGGTCCTTCGATGACCTCGCGCAACATCTCGGGCTCCAGGGGGGCCAACACGTAGGCCTCTATCGGCAACCCAGCTAGCGCGGGCAGATCACGCAGGTCATCCAGGAACTCCGAACGCATCGCCGCGACCACCCCCAGGGGGCCGGCCAGAGCCTCCCTCAGCAGGTGCGCGAATTGCTGCCGGGCCTGCGGGGGTGTTCGGGTGAACAACTCCTCGGCCTGGTCGATCGGCACCAGCAGCCCCTGGTGGGTGGCCGGGCCGGCCGCTAACAGATCATCCGCCACCCGGCGTAGACCATCGGCCCCACTCTCCAGCACGCCCCGCACCTCGCTGGCCGACCACCCCAACCCCACCCGGGCAGCCGTGATGGCCAACGCCCGGGCCAACGTGGGCAGCGGATCGCTTCCTGGCACCAGCCTTGGCACCACCAACCATCCCGGATCACTGCTGAGCAGTGGTACTACCGCGGCGCCCAGCAGCGAGGACTTCCCACACCCCGAAGGTCCCACAATGGCCAACATCCCCCCGGTGCCACCCCGGGCGCGCAACCGGTTACCGAGTTCGCGAGCCTCCGTCGCGCGACCGAAAAACACCCGGCTGAACGCCGCGGTAAACGCCTCCAACCCGGGGAAAGGATTATCGCCTTCCCGCCACGTCCCCGCACTGTCCTCCAGCAGCCGTAGCGCCTGCAGCATCCGCTCGCGGGCTTGGTCGGGGTCGGCCTGGTAGTCGGCGTACTGCAGATCACCCATCAGCGGATGCACCACGTCGGCCTCAACACGCACCGGCATCAGCCGGCACCCCAGCGCATCAGCGATTCCCACCTCAGCCGAACACCAGTTTGACGCCACAAACGCCGACGTCACCACCCCCACCACGGCATCGACCTGGCGCAGCTCGCGATACAGCCGCTGCCTCCAGTCCTCACCCACACCAATCCCGTCACGAAGATCATGGTCCAGGAACGGCTCATGACCCGCCGCCCGCAGCCACCTCGCTATCTCCTCGGCGACCGGCCGGTCCACAGTGGCATAACTGATAAAGATGTGGGCCACGATCACCCCCTGTGGCATCACCACCAACGATACGGGGACAGTGCGTCAAGCCAGGTTGGGGCGAAGGCGCTACGCGGAAATCCGCGTTAGTGGGCCAGCAGCCACAGCAGGCTGGCGGTGCCGAAGAGCAGGCAGTACACCGCGAACGGGGTGAGGGTGCGGGTTTCGAAGTAACGGGTAAGGAAGCGGACCGCCAGGTAGGCGCCCACGAACGAGGCGATGCTGCCGGCCAGGACCTGGCCCCTGATGCCGGCGCCGAGCGGACCGATCAGGTCGGGGATCTTCAACGCCCCGGCGGCCAGGATCACCGGGGTGGCCAGCAAGAACGAGAAGCGTGCGGCGTCGGCGTGGGGCAGCCCACGGAGCAGTCCAGCGACCATCGTGACGCCGGAGCGGCTGATCCCGGGGAGTAACGCCAGGATCTGCGCGGAACCGATCAGCGTGCCACGGCCGAGGGACATCCGGGCCAGCCGGGCATCCGCGGCAGCCCCCGCCTCCTGGGCGGATCCTGGTCCCTCCGCCCCGGTCGTCGCGGGCACCGGCGAGGAGGCGGTGGCCTCGGCTCGGCGACGGAGCCATTCACCGAGCTGGAGCACCACCCCGTTACCGATCAGGAATACCGCCGCCGGGATCGGCCGGCCGAGCGTGGTCCGGAACAGATGCTCCAGCAGCAGGCCGCTGAGCCCGACCGGGACGGTCCCGATGATGAGCAGCCAGGCGAGCCGCTCGCTGGAGGAGTGGATTCGCCGGTAGCGCACCGAGCTGATCAAGCCAGAGATGATGCGCAGCCAGTCACGCCAGAAAAAGACCAACAATGCCGCGGCGGTGGCCACGTGCAGGCCGACGATGAACGCCAGGTAGGGCGACTCCGGCGCGGACACGTCCAGATCACGCGCCCAGCGGCCGCCCACCAGCGCCGGGACCAGGACGGAGTGCCCGAGGCTGGAGACCGGAAACAGCTCACTGACGCCCTGAAAGGCGCCCACCACGATCGCCTCGAGGTAGCTCAGGTCACTCACGGCTCTCCTCGCCCTCGGTGCTGCCACGCCAGCATGACGCGTACGCGCCGCTACCGTAGCGGTGTTCTCGAACACACCGCCCAGCACGCCGGTCACGGTCGAGATCCCGCCGGGCTTCGACGAGGAGTGTTCCGAGGTTGTTGGGCTGGGCGCGGGCTCGATTCGGGCGTGGATGTCGATAAAGCCGTGTTTGCGGAGCAGGTCGGCCCAGGTGCTGGGTTCGTAGGCCCAGCGGTAGAGCCACACCTGGCGGCCGGTGAAGCCGTTGCCGTACATGCCCTGGAGGCCGTAGCTGCCCGGCACGGCCGGGGCATGGGAGAACACGAGTTTCCCGCCGGGGG
>JAFATA010000057.1 GCA_019244165.1 Pseudonocardiales bacterium
TCACCACAGCAGCTCGTGGTGGTTTGACACCAGCACCCGCATGCCGATGCCGAAGGACCTACCTTCATCTCTGCAACAGCATGGCCGCTATCGATCGCTCTGTCTTCTACATCAGAACTTCTCCAGCTCCCTTCAGGACGCACTAACACCCGCGCTGAGGTCGCGTCCCTGTCGGACGCGGGCATCGCCGTGGTGGGTGCGGACGTCACCGCGGACGACATGAACGTCGCTCCGGGCTCGGGAGCCAAGCGCAGCACGGACTTCGTTCGGGTCGTTTCCACGAATACCGAGGAAGCGCAAGCTGCAGCGAAGTACATTGCACAGCATGGCTACCATAAGGTGCTCCTCGTCAAGGACGTGAACGAGGCGGATAGCTATGCGCAGACCCTCACCAACGCCTTCGCAGCCAACGTCAAAGTGGACGGCACGGAGCCCTACCGGTCACCGGACAAAGCACTGAGCACTGTCACCCGAGAGCAGCTCATGGGCAAACTTTTCGCCGATATGCATAGCGACATTTGCGCGATCCGGCCTGACCTCATCTACTTCGCCGGTCGCGGCACCGACCTGGGGTACTTCCTGACCGCGCTGTCCTCAAGCGGCGCATGCGCGCTGGGGCCGCTGGACGTGATGACCGGTGATGATGGACTGAACCTGGTTGGCGTGCGAACGCCGGAATCCGGCGACCTGAGCTTCAACGTGTTCTACACGGCCTCCGCGTACACGGATGAGTGGAACAGTTTCCCGCCAACTTTCGACTACGTCAAGAACTACCGGGACTTTATGGCGGCGCTCACCCAACAACACTTCACAGACGCGAACCTCGATGACGGTGAAACCATGACAAACTACGACGCGGCGCTGGTAGCGATTCTCGCGACCCAAGAAGATCCTTTGGCTACAACCGAACCGGAGACTGTCGCTAACTTCCTCGTCGGTACTCGTTGCCACAACTACGCTCCCGGCGCCACGGGCCCCATCGCGTTTGACTCGAACGGCAACCCGATCGACAAGGCGATGCCGATCCTCCAGCTGCACGCCGACGGCACGGTGACGCAGAAAGACCTGGTGTGGCCAACCGGACAACCGCTCGACCCCGCCTCGACATGCACCTGAGCTAAGTCAGCCGGGTCTTTGGCCGTTTCTAGGACGTCTGGCGATGTAGACGCGAGCAGGGGGAACATTGCGCCAGATCGTTTCGCTGATCACAACCTCTTCGAAGCTGGCTCGAAGCTGCCATAGTTGCCGACGGGCCGGTGGAGCCCACCGCGTCCAGGTATATGCAGCCTGGGTATAGGCGCCCCCGCCGACCAGCGACTCGGCGAGAATGGCTAACAGCGGCCGCGGTGTCGCCGAGGGAGCAAAAGGGGCCCACGGTAAGGTGCTGATGATCACATCCGCGGATGGCGCACCCCGATCGGCCAAGAACGTGGGCAGGTCCTCCGCCTTACCGCACACGACCTCAACGGTGGGATACCGCCTGGTCAGCAGCTCCGCGAAGGTCGGGTTGACCTCAAGGGCAATGTGACGACCCCGCCCGCAGAGGCGATGCTGGATCACGCCGGTGCACGCTCCGGTACCCGCGCCCAGCTCTACCACCACCGGCTCACCGCTCTCGGGTATCGCCACGCTCAGCAGCGTGGCCATCGCGGCAGAGCTAGACGTCACTGCCGCAATGCCCAGGGGATTGCGAAGGAACTCGCGCAGGAGCAGGATGTCCATCACAGATTAACCTCGTTTCGCTCAATGGGCCGTGACGCGCACAGACTGGATCCCCACAGCTCCAGCGTGGGGGCCGCCGCTGTGACGATCGCCTGCGCACCGGCCGCCAGCGCCCGCCGGTCGAGACCGTCGGAGGGCAGCAAGGGCAGCAGGTGCACCTCCACCACCAGGCCGCGTACCCCGGCCACCAGCGCCAGGGACTCCCATAGGGTGGCGGAACCGACGAAAGAAGCCACCGTGGTGGTGCCGATCCCGGCCAGGCAGTACCGCAACGCCACCGGCCGCACCGGCGTCGCGGTATCCACGGCGGCCTGGAAAAGCGCAGGCCGGAACCGCCCACGAGACCGACCGCACCAGGTCGTGCCTTCCGGGAACGCCCCGATGGCCGCACCGCTGGCCAGCACACCGGACACCGCTGCGACCGTCTGGGGCAACGCCGACAGCCGCTCGCGATCCACGAAGACCGTGTCGGCCTGGCGGGCGATCAGGCCGATCACTGGCCACGTCCGCATCTCACTTTTGGCCACCATGTGCAGCGGCTGCACCGCACCGAGCGCGAGCGGATCCAGCCAGGACAGATGGTTGCTCACCACCAGGACTCCGACGCCGGGCGGTCCGAACCGGTCACCGCCGGTGACCACCAGCTGGATCCGCAACGCCTTGAGCAACATCCGAGACCACGCTCGCAGCGTCCGCTCCCAGTCTGGGCCAAACCGCGGGAGCGTGGCCGCCAGTGCCGCTCCGGCCAGCAGCATTGCCGCGGCGGCCAGCAGCCGCAGCAGCCAACTCACCCGCCCCACCACGGGCACCGAGTCAGGCGCTGGGAGACAGCCCTCGCCACACGGCGACACTGGCATCCATGGATGCGGGGGGCTCATGCCCGCGTTTGGCCCAGGAAATGGCGCAAGTAACGGGAGTCCGTCCGATCCAGGCACAGCAGCACCAGGAAGTCGGCTACTCCGAAGTCCGGATCGTGCGCAGGTGGTCCGCACACCCAGGCGCCCAGCCGCAGATAGCCGCGCAGCAGCGGGGGCAGGACAGCCAGCCGCGGCCCCGACGCGGTCGTGATGTCCCAGGGCCGGTGCGGCTGCACCCGGTACTGCTCGGGTGCCAGGTACCGGGCTTGCACTTCCTCCCAGACACCGGCCGCAAGAGCGCCGTCGGGCGCGCCGGGGGTACGCAGCGGCACCGAGGCGCAGCCCACCAGCCACCGGTACCCCGTGAGCAGCATATAGCGCGCGATCCCGGCCCAAATCAGGTTCACCACGGCCCCGGTACGGTGGTCCGGGTGCACGCAGGAGCGGCCGGTCTCCACCAGAGCTTCGCGCAGCCCCACCAGCCCAGGGATGGCAAACTCGGTCTCGCAGTACAGCCCGCCGGCGCACCGCGCACCATTGGGCGGCAGCATGCGGTACGTGCCGACGATCTCCCCGGTGCGCTCCTCGCGCACCACCAGGTGATCGCAGTACGCATCGAACTCGTCGACGTCAAGGCCCGGCTGCGGCGAGTGCAGCACGGCGCCCATCTCGCCAGCGAACACCTGGTGCCGGAGCCGCTGAGCAGCGTGGACTTCGGCCGGCTGCTGGGCCACCAGCAACGTATATCGAGGAGAGCCAACAGACTGGGGGGTGGTCACCAGCAGCTGCGGCGTGCTCATGAGGTTGGGTGTACCGGGCCCCCTAGTTGTGGAAAGAACGCCAGCGTAACCGGCCGATGGAATGTCCATGAATCCCGAGCGCTGCCCGTCCCCTCTCGGGTTGGGGGCAGCCCTCATCGGGCGCGGCGGACCAGACGCGAAGGCTCCAGGATGAGCACGCTCTTTCCTTCCAGGCGCAGCCAACCGCGGTGGGCGAAGTCGGCCAGTGCCTTGTTCACCGTCTCCCGGGAGGCCCCGACCAGCTGGGCGATCTCCTCCTGAGTGAGGTCATGGGTCACTCGAAGCATGCCGCCTTCCTGGGTACCAAAGTCGTGGGCCAGCTGCAGCAGCGCCTTGGCCACCCGCCCCGGCACATCCGTGAAGATCAGGTCGGCGAGCATGTTATTGGTCCGGCGCAGCCGTCGCGCGATCACTCGCAGCAGCTGCTCGGCGATCTCGGGCCGTTTGCTGATCCACTCCCGCAACGCGGGACGATCCATGCTCACCGCGCTGACCTCGGTCACCGTGGTGGCCGTCGAGGTCCGTGGCCCAGGATCGAAGATCGATAGTTCGCCGAACATGTCCGACGGCCCGAACACGGCGAGCAGGTTCTCCCGGCCATCCGGTGACTTCCGCCCAATTTTGACCTTGCCCGACAGGATGATGTAAAGGCGGTCGCCCAGTTCGCCCTCGGCGAAGATGACGTGAGCTCTAGGGAAGCTGACCGGCTCAAGGCTGGTTCGCAGATCCTGAACTGCCGACGGGTCGACACCCTGGAAGATGCCGGCCATGGCCAGGGGGTCGTTCACCGCGCTCCTCCAGCTGACCTCTTCGGAACCAGCCCCGCGCGCCAGGGGCCTACTCCGGTGTCACCGATCACATCGGTGGAGTCTAGGACGGTTGCCCAGAGCTGTGTGAGGTCACTAGGTCGGCGTCGGCTGGACCAGCGCCGTTGTCTGGGGTGCCGGGGTGTGGGGCACCGACCTTGGGCCGTCGACCCCTGGGCCGGTGACGCCGCCGGAACAACTCCAGCGCACGCCCGATGCCGCTGCCGAACAGCGCCTGGACCTCGTCGGGGCGGGCTGCTTGCAGGAACTCTTCGACCTCGTTTTCGTGCAGCGTGAGATGGCGCAGGCGCTCCTCTAGCCGCTCCATCGCGAGCGCGAAAAACATGATCAACAATGGGACAGCGACGACAAACCAGACAGTCATGGTGCCGGAGATCATGCCGCATCACCCGGAGAGGGTGTACGCCGGGGTCGCCCTGCCGGGCGAGTAGCCCGTGCTATTTGGGCCGGCGATCGGGCCCGTGCGATTCGGGCCCAGCGACTTGGGCCCCGGGCCACCTCCGTAGGCTGATGACGTGCCCGTTCGATCGCGCCGGTCCTTCGCCGCGGAGAGCCACCTCGCGCGCGTCCGGCGAGCCCGCCGGATGAACCGGGTGCTGGCCAGCGCCTACCCGGACGCGCACTGCGAGCTGGACTTCTCCACGCCGCTGCAGCTTGCCGTCGCCACCATTCTGTCGGCGCAATGCACCGACAAGCGGGTCAACGAGACCACGCCAAGGCTGTTTCACCGGTATCCCAGCACCGCCCATTACGCGGCCGCCGATCGGGACGAGCTGGAGGAGCTGATCCGGCCCACGGGATTCTACCGGAACAAGGCGGCGGCGCTGATCGGACTCGGTGCCGCGCTGTCCGAGCGCTTCGGTGGCGAGGTCCCCGACAAGCTGGAAGACCTGGTCGCCCTGCCGGGGATCGGGCGCAAGACCGCCAACGTGATCCTCGGCAACGCCTTCGGCGTGCCCGGCATCACGGTGGACACTCACGTCGGGAGGCTGGTGCGCCGGTGGGGGTGGACTGAACACGAGGATCCGGTGAAGGTCGAGCAGGCGATCGCTGGGCTGATCCCCCGGCAGGACTGGACGGTGCTGTCCCACCGGGTGATCTTCCACGGACGCCGGGTGTGCCACTCCCGCCGCCCGGCCTGCGGGGTGTGTCCGCTGGCCGGGGACTGCCCGTCCTACGGCCTTGGACCCACGGAGGCGGGGGTGGCCGCCACGTTGCTGCGCGGGCCTGAGAGGTCACACCTGCTGGCGATGGCCGGGTTGCCGACCGAGACTCCAGAGATGACGGCCCCAGAGACGACGGCGGCCGCAGAGATGGCACCGTGAAGCCCGTGCTGCGTTGGGCCGTAGTGGTGGCGGTGCTGGCCTCCGCGCTCGTCGTGGCGCTGTGGCCACGGCCGAGCTCCCCCCCGGGCGCCACAGCATCGACGCATGCCACGCACCTGGAGTGGCCAGCGCAGCCCGTCACCGGCCCCTCGGCCAGTCTCGAGCAGTTGCGCTCGCGGGCGGCTCTGCAGCCCTGCCCGGCCACGCACTCGGGTCCCACCCCGGTTCGCGGGCCGCTATCCGGAATTGTGCTGCCCTGCCTCGGCCAGCCGGGGACCCTTGACGTGGGGGCGGCCTTGGCCGGGCGGCCGGCGTTGCTCAACCTGTGGGGGCCCCTGTGCCAACCCTGCCTCCAGGAGCTTCCCGCGCTGGCGGCCTACGCCCGCGAGCCTGGTGCGGTGCCGGTGCTCGGTGTCGAGGTGCAGGGGCTGCCTGAGGCGGCGCTGGACGTACTCGCCACGCTCCACGTGCACTACCCGTCGATCAGCGATCCCGGTGGCAGGCTGCGCGCCGCGCTGAGCGCTCCTCCGGTCGTGCCGTTGAGCTACCTGGTCTCCGCCGATGGCCACATCAGCCAGGTCAACCCCCCCGAGGTGCTGCGTACCCCGGAGCAGGTGCGCGCGGTCGTCGCCCGCTACCTCGGTCCCGGAGCGGCCGGATGACGGGCGAATACCCCTATCCTCCGCTGCTCATACCTGGAATGCTCACGTGGGGGTTCACCGGCGCCTTGTTGGCCGCGCGGCTGACGAGGGGCGGCTGGGCACGGTCCCGGGAGCCGGCGGCTGAGTACGACCTGGATGTCGCGTGGCGGCTGGCCGAGCGGACCGAGGTGATTCGGTGAACTGGGTGGACGTGCTGGTATTGGTACTGGCCTTGCTCGCTGGGATCTCCGGTGCCCGGCAGGGCATGGTCGCTGCCGCGGCGTCCTTCATCGGTGTGCTGGCTGGAGCAGTGATCGGAGTGCGCATCGCGCCGTCGCTGATCGCTGGCTACCAGAGCCCGGAGGTCCGCGTCGCGCTCGGGGTATCGATCGTGATCGTGCTCATCGCGGTGGGTGAGACGCTGGGTGTGGTGCTGGGCCGGGCGGTGCAGCGCCGGATCGATGCCGAGGCGCTGCGCCGGGCGGACAGTGTCCTGGGTGCGGTGGTGCAGGGCATCGCGGCTCTGGTGGTGGCCTGGCTGGTCGCGCTACCGCTGACGAAATCGTCCGCCTATACCGGGCTGACCGGGGCGGTGCGGGATTCGTCGGTCTTGCGGGTCGTGAACACGATGATGCCTGACGTGCTGCGCGAGCTGCCCTCCGAGCTGACCAGACTGTTGGATGTCTCCGGGTTCCCCGACGTGCTCGCGCCCTTCTCGCCCACCCCGATCACCGATGTCAGGCCGGCCAATCCGGCCCTGCTCAACAGCCCGGTGGTGCGCCAGGCCCGGGTCAGCGTAGTCAAGATTCACGGTCGGGCGAGGATCTGCTCCCGGGCGCTGGAAGGTACCGGGTTCGTGGTGGCGCCGCAGCGGGTGATCACCAATGCGCATGTGGTCGCCGGCACCGACCGGGTCGAGGTGGAGAGCGCGGACGGCACGCTGGACGCGACGGTGGTCATGTACGACCCGGAAACGGATGTCGCGATCTTGCGGGTACCCGGGCTGCAAGAACCGGCGCTGCAGCTGGCGTCGGACCCGGCCACGTCCGGGATGAGTGGATTGGTGCTCGGTTACCCCCTGGATGGGCCGTACACGGCCTCGGCCGCTCGGATCCGGGACCAGATCCGCCTGCGTGGCCCGGATATCTACAACACCTCCACCGTGGTGCGCAACGTCTACACCGTCCGCGCCGTGGTACGCAGCGGCAACTCCGGTGGACCGCTGCTCAACGAGTCCGGTCAAGTGCTCGGCATGGTGTTCGGGGCAGCGGTGGACAACGAGGAGACCGGGTTCGTGCTCGCCGACAACGAGATCGCCCAGGAGGTCGCCGCCGCACCGAGCGACACCTCCCCAGTCTCCACCGGCGCCTGCGCCTCCTGAGCCAGCACCGCTCGGCGGCCCCACTTAACGGCCCTGGAGCTGGCGGCCGAACTCCGAGACACACTGCTGGACCTTCACCTGGTCCCCGCCCGACTGCTGGATACACTGCTGGTAGTTCTTGCCCATCGGGGAGTTCAGGAGGGACACTCCCAAGACGATCAGCCCGATCGCGATGAGGAGTCCGATGATGCCCAGCACGACCCCGGCGATGGACATGCCGCCGTTGGTCGCCTCACCCCGTTTGGCTCTGGCCTGACCGAGCAGACCGAAGATCAACGCGAGCGCGCCGAGGATGATGCCGCCGATGACTGTCCAGGACACCAGCAGCGCGAGCAGGCCCAGGACCAGCGCGGCGACTCCGAAGCCGTTGCGGGGCGGCGCCGGGGGCGCGCCATACCCCGCGCCAGACGCAGAGCCCTGGGCGTATTCCGCCGGGTTCTGCCCGTAGTCCACGGGCGGGGAGTATTGCTGGCCGTTCCGCGGATCCCCCGGTGTGTTCATTACCTCACCTCGTCACTGTGTCAGCTTGTCAGCGGCCCGATCCGACGAATGATCGCACTGATGGCTCAGGCGCGCACCAGCGCCGCGCCAGACGCGGAGGACCATGACGCGGAGGGCCATGACACAGTGGCATCGGGAGAGCGGACGCCATCGGCTAGCGTCCGACCGCTCTTGCCCCCTTGCGTGGGGTAGATGGTCGGACGAGCTGGGGGGTTGACTCGACGATGAGCATGTCGCGGACGGGCGGCCGGATCTGCCCCGCGTGCCGGGTAGCCGTGCTGTCCCGGTACAACCCCGATCCGTTGTGCGCGACGTGCGTTCGGGCCTCTCGCGACTCGGTCGGGGTCGTGCCGGCCTGGCTGTGGGACTCGGGCCCGATGCGCGAGGCGCTGGCCCGCCTTGACATGCCGGCATTCATCGCGATCTTCCGGTCGACGTCAGGCTTCTCACAGCTGGAGCTGGGTAGCCTGGTCGAGGGGTGGTCGCAGTCCCTGGTGTGCCGGATGGAGCGGGGAGAGCGCGACACCCTGTACGACATCCGCAAGCTGCTGGCTTTCGCCGATGCCCTCGGCATGCCCCGCACGGCGCTGGCGCCGTTGATCCTCGGCCGGCCGGATGCCACCCTGGACAGCGATGGTGACGTCGTGCTCAGGGAGGTCGATCCTGTGGACGTGAATCGCCGGGGGTTCACCACCATGGCGGCCGGGTTCGCCACCTCGGCCGCCCTGCCGGCACCGGCCCGGGTGGACGCGGCGCACGTGCGGTACCTGCGTGCGGTCCTGGCCCGGCTGAGAAGCCAGGACCGCACGGTCGGCGGTGGCGCCCTGCTACCCCAGGCGCTGCGGCATTTCGCGCACGCGCGCCGGATGCTCGATGAGAGCGACTACTCCGCGACGATCGGCCGGGAGCTGCTGGTCGTCACGACAGACCTCGGCATCGACAGCGCGTGGCTCGCCTACGACGCCAACAACCAGATGCTAGCCCGGCAACTGTACGGCGAAGCGGCACTGCTGGCGGACAGCGCGGGTGACAATGCGCAGCGCGCCTACCTCTACGCCAATATGGTGCAGCAATCCAACTGGATAGCTCGCTACACCGGGGGCAAGTACCTCGCCCGGGAGGCGTTGCGGTTCGCCGACCGCGCCGCGGACGCCGCCCGGTATGAGCCTTCTCCGACGCTGCACTCCCTGATCTCGCTGCGGCGCTCCCTAGCGCACGCCCGGCTCGGTGACGAAGTCGCGTTCCGCTCGGCCATCACGGCCGCCAAGCGCGAACTGGACCGAGGCCCGCACGAGGCCGACTCCTGGCGGACCCAGTTCGTGAGCCACTCGGAGGTCACCGGCCACGAGGCACTGGGGCGGGCACAACTCGGCAAGCCGACCCAGGCAGTCCAGCTCTACCAGTCTGTACTCGACGACACCGCCCGATCGCCCCGTGACCTGGCCAATTACCGAGCAGATCTGGCCGGAGCCCTAGTGCAGGCCGGAGACATCGAGCAGGCGATCGCTCAGGGCCTGATGGTCCTGCCCGATCTGGGCACAACCCTCACCTCGGGCCGGGTACTCCAGCGGCTGCGACCGGTCCGTGCGGCCGCCGACACCGCCACCGCGGCCGAGTTCCGCGACAGGTTCGATGCGGCGGCCCGCGCCCTCCATGCGGCCTGAGGCAGGCCGCCGTCTCCGAAGGCAAGCAAACGACAAGAAGCGTGACGCCCTCTCGGTCAGCTAAGGTCGATCGTCCTGAGCGGCGCGGTTCGTGTCGCGGCATAGATGAATGGGCCGGTCTGGCGCGGTACCGTTGAATGGCGCTGTCCCGGGTGATGATCAGCCACCCAAATTCAGCGACCTGCGGAATCCAGATCCTGTCCTTGACCGCCGGTGAGGAAACAGGACATGGGGGACGTTGCCGTTTATGCACCACGCCCCCTGGATCACCGGGGTATGTGACGTCTGACCGGAGCCGGACGAGGACCTTGGCTAAGCCAAGCAGGTCAGCATCGAAGTAGAAGCGGACCTCAGCGGGCCGGACCAATGCGGCTCACGCCGCCCGCTGTGCGTTCTCGTAGGCTAATGCCCACCTCACGTCGCTGACAGTCAGATCGAATGCCTCCGCCAACTCGCGGGTGTCCTCACCGCTGTCAGCGTGCTCCCACAGCACCTCGGTGCTGATACCCCGGACTGACGGCCGGCCGAAGCGAACCTCCGGGTCGACCAGCACCAGCGACCGCGGATCGTCATGCGGACGCCATGCCGTCGCGACATCGTCGGTCCAGGTCACCCGCTCCAGGTACGACGCCGATGGTGCGGTCAACACGTACTGGCCGCTCACTGCAGCCACCAAGCAGAACTCCGGTGCCAGCTCTGACCCGATTCCGCGAGTAGCAGGGTGAAGTGATCTTCGGTTCTGGTTTGTGATCTTCTGGTGGCCATTTTCGGGGTATGGGCAGGTCGATGGCCCGAGTGTCGCCTCGGGTGTGCGGGTTCCGGGGTGGGTTGGGGTCGTGGG
>JAFATA010000075.1 GCA_019244165.1 Pseudonocardiales bacterium
ACGATTTTGCCTCAGCCGCCAGCGCCAAACGGCGATCGCGTTCGTTCAGTCGCGGTAGCAAATCCGCCAAGCGTGCTTGCATTGCCCGGAACTTCTCGTCGCCATCGGTGGTCACAGTGTCGATTTTTTCACGGGCTCATCGCATCAGGTGGGACGACGCGCGACACGGCCAAAAAATTCACCCGATCGAGTAAGTTATTTCATTACGGCCACTCAGCTCGTCATCGTCGGCTGCCGCACGTTCGGTCTCTGCCTGGTCGAACGAACTCTCAAGGCCTCCACTGAGCTTGCCGCCGTGAGCTCGTCGTTCGACATCACGAATTCGAGGGTCCCCGCCCCCGCGACGATGAAAATCACGGTCTTCGGCGCGGTTGGTGACACTCAGATGCGCCAGCGGCCCTGTCGGCTCACTCACCGAGAGCCGATCGACGGGCTTGCAGCGCGTCGTTCAGGTCAGCTGCAGCGGCGCGCTGCTCGCCCCGCAGGATGGCCTGCTTAGCTGCTGTCTCTGCGGCTTTGACCAGTTCCGCGTGACTGAGCCCCGACGCTTTCTCGCCGACCGAGGCCCAACGGATTCCCCGCCCCATCGCACCGAGGCGAGCCTTCATGGCCTCCGAAGCGTGGGCAGCGTCCGGCAACCCGTATTTGATCACGACGTCGAAGCGGCGGAACAGCGCGTGGTCAAGGATTGACCGGTGATTTGTAGCCGCCACGATGATGCTCTCGGCGCTGGCCTGTTCTAGGAAGATCAGGAAAGAATTCAAGATCCGGCGTGCCTCACCGACGTCGTTACCACTTCGATGCCCACCGAGCGCGTCAAATTCATCGAAAAGGTACACCGCGCGCTGAGTCGCGGCGGCATCAAATACCGTCCGGAGCTTACTGGCAGTCTCACCGAGATACTTGCTCAGCAAACTGTCCAACCGGATGGTAAGCAGCGGTAACGACAGCTCGTGAGCAATCACCGCCGCAGTCATCGTCTTGCCGGTCCCTGACGGCCCTTCTAGCAGGAGCCGGTGCGCTGGGGTGTACCCGTGATCGAGCAGGGCCTGCCGTTGCCGCTGCTCATGCAGGACTCTGGCGACAGCTTCCTTTAAGGGTTGAGGTCCGACCAGGTCGCGGAGCCTCACCTCTGGGAACGCAGCGGTAACCAGCTCGGACAGGTCACCACGAGGCCGCGCGATCGCTGTGACCTTGTCCGCAACTGGTTGGCTTCGAGCAGCTTCAATGGTCTGCTTTAGCTCGTTAGCGAGCGTTCCGTGCCCCTGTCGCGCAGCCTTTGCAGCGACCTGGAGTGCAACCGCATAGAAGGCAGCGTCATCACCGGCAGCGTGGCTACGCACGAGTGCCTTGATGTGTTCGCCGGACGCCGCCACGGCCGCTTCTCCTCAGCTGGACGTGCCTTCAGGGTATCCGTCGCCCCGGACTACTCCGGGAGTAGGGACAGTTGTTTCGGAGCCCTCAACGCAGGCCGCCGTCATGGCCATCGCTGCGCGTTCGTCGCTATGGCGCGATGACGATGCGACCGGCCCGGCACGGGCTCGAGCGGTGGCGGCTCCGAGACTGCCGAGCCACCCGGGTGGTTGAGCTGCGACGTCCACCAGCACGTCCCAGTCGTGGACCTGGCAGGACACCAGCCGGACGTGCATCCGGTCGGTTATCCGGCGAGCCTGGGCGCAGGCATACTGCTCACCGCCGATCACCTGAGCGGCTCCCGCCAACGCGGCCAGATCAGCCGCCGACTCGGCGTGATGACGGGTAACCGCCGCTTCGCCCAGGTACACCCCGAACATCGCCATGCTGACCAGCACCGCGATGGCCCCGGCCGCCCACACCGTCGCCACTCCCCGGTCGTCGTCGATGCCTGCCGTCATGGCGCGTTCCCAGGTTGCCGTACCGCCGGTTCCAGAACCGCTGCCGCCTCGGCTCCGATCTCGATCCCGGGCAGCAGTCCCGCCACCGGGTTCGCCGACACCCGCGCGGTGACCTCGTCACCGCGAACGGTCACCGTCACCATCGCACCGCGCGGGGCGATCCGCCGAGCGAGGTCCTCGGCGTGGTCCTGCTCGCCCCGCGCGGTCAGCCGGGCAGCCTCCCGAGCGGCGTCGACGCAACGCAACTGCGCCGCCACCGCCGATACTGCGGCCAGCACCAGAGCGAGCACAACGACCAGCGAGCACAGAGCGAGCGCGGCCTCCACGGTGACCGTGCCTCGATCGCCAGTAGTCGCTGTGCCGGCTCGGCCGCAGCGAGACATCAGAACTTCACCGACAGGGCGCGCTGCACCAGGTCGGTAAGCCCGTTGACGATCATGTCACCGGTCACTACCTTGTACAAGACCGCCGCAAAGGCCGCTGCGGCGATCGTCCCGATCGCGTACTCGGCAGTACTCATGCCCGCCTCGCCGGAAACCGCACCGGCCAGTCGGGTGGCTATCAGTCGCCACCACCGCCGCAGCAGCACTGTGTCGCGTTCGACCATCATTGGGCAACTCCTTATCTATCGAGGGAAATCCCTGTTTGTCCCGCAAGGCGCCGTCTCACCACTGCCGCATCAGGCCAGTAGCCAGCCCGATCAGCACCGGCACGATGCCGATCGCGAGGAAAGCGGGGAGGAAGCACAGCCCGAGCGGGGCCGCGATGAGCACCCCAGCCCGCTGCGCTCGGGCTTCGGAGTGCTCCCGGGCACCCGCTCGCACCTCCGCGGCCAGCCGGGTGAGTGACTCGGCAAGCGCGGTGCCGCTGTGACCGCTGCGCCGGGCAGCCTGTGCCAACCGCGCCGTCGCGGCGCATTCCACGGCGGGCTGCCAGGCCTGCGTGGCATCAGCGCCCAGCGCGAGCAGCTCCGCGACCCGGTGCAACGCGGGCCCGGCCGGAGCGCCGAGCCCCTCAGCGACCGCGCGCACCGCGACGGGGACGGGCATTCCGGCCCGCAGGCAGGCCGCGAGCAGCTCCCACGCCCCGGCCAGTGCCAGCGGCTCGACGTCGCTGCTGGCGCTGCGTCGTGCCCACCGAGCGACCCAGCGTCCTGCCACCCAGCGAGCGTCCGAGGCGGGGTCGGCACAGGCGGCCGTAGCCGACCCCCGCACTCTCGACGGCAACCTCGACCGAGATCCCGCCGGACCGGGTGCCATCACCAACGCCGCCGCCAGCAGGATCGCCACCAGCTGCGCCGTCATGCTGGCACCGCCCCGGACACCAGCCGCGCGCTCCACTGCACGCCGGCACAGGCCAGACCAGTGCCGATCACGAGAAGGATCTGCCCCACCGAGGTCTGGCACAGCACCCGCAACGGAGCGGCACCCACCGCCTGGCCCAGCGCCAGCCCGAGTAGCGGCAGCCCCGCTAGCACCGATGCGCTCGCCCGAGGGCCAGCGAGCCGGGCCTGCACTTCGGTAGCGAAGCGCACCCGATGCTCGGTATCGGAACGGACAGCGTCGAGCAGGTCCGCGAGTGGGATCCCGTAGCGGTCGGCCAGCGACCACGCATCGGCAAGCCGATCCAACCACGAGCGCAACGGCGCCGGACCCGCACTGCGCAGCACCGTCGGAACGTTGCCGCCGAGGCTGGCCGCAGCGGCCGCCGCGGCCAGTGCCCGGAGAACATCAAAAGGCACGCCGGGGGGCCTTTCGGCGGGGGTGCCAGCGGCCGCCCTGAGCGCGTCGCCGGGATGGGCGCCGGCCCGCAGTTCCGCTACCAGTACCCCGAGGGCATCGGAGAGTCCGGTGGCCGCCGTGGCTGCGGCTCGACGATCCTGGCCAGCCCGCCAGTGCACAGTGGCGGTGCCGGCCAGGATGGCGGCGGCGAGCGAGCCACCTGGGCCGGCCAACAGCGCACCAATCGCCGCAGCCAGGGCTAGCAGCACGAGGCCACACCGCCGCGCAGCCCAGCTTCTCCTGGCCGTGACCACGTGGGCTCTCATCCCTCGCGGGTGCGGCTCGGGGAGTCGGTTGCGACCCGCCCGGGCCGGCCAGCACAGCACCCCACCCGCCAACGCAGCGACCGCCAGGCTCAGCACGCCACACCGCCGAGCAGCTCGTGCAGGCGATCCCGCCCCGGTCCCCAACACCCGTCTTGCCAGGCCGGGAGCACGCGAACCAGGTCGTCATCGCGGTGCAGCACGCCCACGGCCGCCAGGACCCGCGCCCCGTCGCGTCGCACGACGTGCAGCACCACGTGCACGGCAGCGGCGAGCTGGCTGTGTAAGGCGTGGCGCGCCATGCCACCCAGCGCGGCCAGCGCTTCCAGCCGGGCGGGCACCTCGGCTGGGGAGTTCGCGTGCAGGGTTCCGGCGCCCCCCTGGTGCCCGGTGTTGAGGGCGGCGAGCAGCTCGCACACCTCCGCCCCCCGCACCTCCCCGACCACCAAGCGGTCCGGGCGCATTCGCAGCGCCTGGCGCACCAGGTCGCGGAGCGTGACCTCGCCAGCGCCCTCGACGTTGGGCTGTCGGGTGGCCAACCGGACCACATGCGGGTGCCTCGGCGCTAGTTCGGGAGCTTCTTCCACACACACGATCCGTTCGCCAGCTGGCACGCAGCCCAGCAAGGCGGCGAGCAACGTGGTTTTTCCACTGCCCGTGCCGCCGACGACGAGGAAGGCCAGCCGGGCAGTGACGATGGCCCGCAGCAGCCTGCCAGCCTCGGGTGACACGCTGCCCACCTTCTGCAACGCGTCTAGCCCATGGGTGGCCGGCCGCAGCACCCGCAGGGAGATGCAGGTGCAGCCGGTGGCGATCGGCGGCAGCACAGCGTGCAGCCGGACGCCACCGGGCAGCGGAGCATCGACGTAGGGCGAGGCGTCGTCCAGGCGACGCCCCGCAGCCAACGCTAGCCGCTGGGCCAGCCTGCGCACCGCGTCGGTGTCGGCGAACCGCACCTCGGTGCGACGCAATGTTCCGGCCTGCTCAACCCACACCTGGTCGGGCGCGCTGACCAGCACATCGGTGGTTTCTGGATCGGCCAGTAATCCTTCCAGCGGGCCGGCCCCGACGAGCTCTTGCTGCAGTTCGCGCAGTGCCGAGAGCACCTGCAGATCGGCCAGCACGCCATCGGACTCGGCCCGCACCGCTGCCGCTACCGCGCCCGGAGTGACCGCCGCACCCGTGGCGGCCAGCCGGTGCCGGACCCGGTCGACCAGCTGTCCTGAGAGCGTCGGGGCCGCGCCAGTGCCAGCCTGGTGCGCCGACGTGGTCACGCCGCCCTGCCCAGTGACCGATTCGATGGCCCAGCCGTCAGTGACCGACCCGAGCCGTCGAGCACCGCCAGCACCTGGTGGGCAGCGGTGGCCAACGGTCCCCGACCGCGACCCGGCACCGCACCCCGATCCAGCGCACCGGCCAACCCGGGCTGCGGGCGCATGGCGGCGAGCACCGGCAGGTCCAAGGCTCGGCTGACGTCGCTGGGAGTGATCCCGCCCGGTGCCGGTCCCCGCACCACCACCTGCAGCGCAACCCCGTAACGCAGCACGCGCGCCGCGACCGTCGCCGCCGCCGCGCAGGCTCGTACCTCTGCCGGCACGACCAGCACCACCAGATCTGCGATCTCCAACGCCGCGGTACCCGGCTCGCAGGGATGCCGGGGCACGTCGCACACCACCGTCTCCCCGGCGCGGCGGCCGGCATCGCACACCGTGCGCACCGCGACCCCGGCTGGCCCCGGCCCGTTCCGGTCGCAGGAGAGCACGGTGAGCCCGCCCCGGCCGCCCACCTGCGGCGTGGGCAGTGCCGCGTGCAGTGCCGCGGCCGGCACCCGACCATCCCCCAACGCAAGCCCGGACCAGCGCAGCCCGTCCGTGTTCTCGGCGCCCAGGGCGAGGTCCAGACCGCCGCCCAGTGCGTCGCAGTCAACCAGCATGGCGTGACGTCCCGATCCGGCCGCCGCCACCGCGACGGCGATCGCGAACACCGACGCCCCGGCACCACCGCGCCCGCCGAGCACAGCCAACACTCGTCCGGGCTCGGCCGGCGACTCCACAGCATCAGCCAGCGCGCCCACCAGCCAGTTTTCCGCGTCCGGCAACACGGCTACGTGCTGGGCACCCACCGCTACGGCACACTGCCAAGCCTTCGCGTCGCCGTCCGCAGAGACGATCACTATTCCGTCTCTGCGGGGTAGGCCGGCGTTGGCGCTAGCCGCGGCCGCGTCAACGTCCAGCAGGAGCAGCGGGGCGCAGCTCCATTGTTCTCGAACCGTTTCGAGGTCAGTGACCCGATGTGGATCGCACCCCGCTGCGGCGGCAAGCCGGGTGACTTCATCAGCCAGTTCACCCGACTCCATGATCATTACTGGATGTCGGGCGGGTGAGCGCCCACCGCTTGTCTTCCCACCGCTTGTCTTCCCACCGCTTGTCTTCACTGTTGCCCCCGCGGCTGCCGGCCCCGTGCTGCCCGGGGCATCCAAGGCCACTGTCACCTATCGCCAGCCGCTCCGACGACCACGCTGTGATCAACATGTGGACACTCAGAGGGGTGTGGATAACCCGGCGCATCACGGAGGATCCAACTCGATAAGAAACGGCCCCCGCCACAAAGGCGGGGGCCGTCCACGAGTGTCAGCCCAGGGGGGGCACCGGGCTGGCACTCGTCCGGCTCCACCAGCCGGCTGGGGGAGCATACCCCCTCCACTCCCGGGTCGGCGGCGGGTCGGCGGCGGCCGGTCGTTCTCCGTGTCCCCCGTGTCGCTGCCCGGTCGCTGGTGGGCATCCCAGATGCCGATCGGCCACCATGGGGCTCCTCCCACCACGGACGTTGCCTCCTATGCTGCCCGCCGTGAGCTCTTCGGGCTTGGATTCCTCAGGCGTCGCGGCATTCTTCGACCTGGACAAGACCATCATCGCGAAGTCCAGTGCGTTCGTGTTCTCCCGTGCGTTCTTTCAAGAGGGTTTGATCAACCGACGCGCGGTGCTCAAGAGCGCTTATGCCCAGTTCATGTATCTGCTGGCCGGAGCCGATGCCGAGCAGATGGAGCGGATGCGCGCTCACATCACCGCGCAGTGCACCGGCTGGGACGTCGCCCAGGTGACAGCGATCGTCGAGGAGACCTTGCATGACGTGGTCGACCCACTGGTCTACGCCGAGGCAACCGAGCTGATCGACGCACACCACCAGCGAGGGGAGGACATCGTCGTGGTGTCGTCCTCTGGGGCAGAGGTCGTACAGCCCATCGCCCAGATGATCGGCGCAACGCACGCTGTGGCCACCCGCATGGTGACCCACGAGGGTCGCTACACCGGCGTCGTGGAGTTCTATTGCGCGGGAGAAAACAAGGCGCTCGCCGCCCGGCAGCTAGCCGAGGAACAGGGCTATGACCTGCAACGTTGCCATGCCTACTCCGACTCGATCACGGATCTGCCGCTGCTGGAGGCGGTCGGCCACCCGACGGCAGTAAACCCGGACCGGGCGCTGCGCCGGGAGGCGCTGCAGCGGGGCTGGCCGGTGCTCACATTCTCCAACCCGGTGTCATTGCGGACCCGGATCCCGGCGCCCTCCGGTGCGCAGATCGCCGCCGCCGTAGGGTTGGGGGCGGTGGCCGCTGCCGGTGTCGCCTGGTACGGATTACGGCGACGGCAGCGTTGAACCGACCCAATGGACTCTTGCCTAATCCCTTGTGGGTGACCCTAACCCTTCGTTGGTACGCAGAGTAGCCAAAGTGATATCCCTGATCGGGCCTCTTGCTGTGCCTCCGGTCGCGGAGTAGACATAACGGCACGGACCTCTGGAAGGCCAGGGGCGGTGCGGCAGAGAAGTACCGTCCACCCCTCCTAGGGCTCCGGGCACGGATGCCGGGCACCCCACGCGCAGCACGCCGCGGGAGGCTTGTCGTCAAGGGTCTGCGTACCGCGTCTTCTGGGGACACGGGCGCCGAGACACCACTGGGTACGACACGAGTTGCACGCTTGGTACCCCGGCAGTACGTGTAGGCTGCGGCGTTGCTGGAAGCTTGTGATGGGCTTCCAGCAACGCCGCCGTCATTCCCTCCGCGATCGACTCAGCCGGCACCTGTGGCAATCGTGAGAGCCTCCTGCGCTCCCTCGATCAGCGCGGTGCAGCAGTGCACGATCCACCCACCGACTGCCTCCGCGCCGCCGCTGGCGAAGCCGGCCGCAGCGGCCCGGTACTCGCGCTCGCGACGCAGATGGGCGACCTCCGGCACGAGGAGTCCCTGGGGATCCAGCCCGCTGGACACGACGGTGAGCCGAGCTGCGGCCCTGGCGACGACACCGTTGCCCTGCGCGAAGGGGGCCAGCGCCAGCAGTTCGCCGTGCACCACCGAGACGAGCACCGGCGCCACTACCCGGCCGCGCTCGGTGACAAGCTGAGCCAGCCCGTCGAGCCGGATGGTGATGTCGCGCGAGGGGTCCGGCCGGCCCAGCGCTGGCTGGGGCGAGAGATCCGCGGCGGCGAGCACGTGCAACCTGGCCAGGACCTGCAGCGGAGCCCGCTGCCAGGTGCCGAACAGCCCGTTCAGGGCCTGCGCCACCCGCAGCGCGCCAGCCAGCACCGGGTCGCGCACCGACCCGTCGCGGGGCAACGTGGGACTACCACCGTCCAGCGCGGCCGAAGCCTGGGCCGCGCGCACCGACGCCTCGGCTGCGGTGGCCGGCCAGTGACGCCGGTGAGCGGGGTGCCGGTGCACCGCGCTCACCGCCTCGCGAACGCGGGTGACAGCTTCCCCGACTCCGGGCAGGTCCACCAGCAAAGCTAACGGATCTGCAGCCACCCTAGTGACACTATCCCTGGGACGCTTCCGGGGAGACTATCCTTGGCCCCTACAGTGCCCGGCAGGCGCCGCCGTCCACGGCGACCACCGTGCCGGTGACGTAAGCGGCGGCCGGACTGAGCAAGAACGCTGCCACCCTGCCTAGCTCCAGTGGATCTCCGATACGGCGGAGCGGGACTGCGGCGAATCTGTCGCCCTGCCGCACCGGGGTGTCGGTGTTCCCGGAACGTGCGGTGGCGAATGAGCCGGGGAGCACACCGGTGACGCGCACCGAGTTCGGCGGGGGTCCGAGTTCGTCCGCGAGATCCTTGACCAGCATGGCCAGGCCGGGTCTGAGCCCGTTACTCATCGTCAGGCCCGGAAGAGGGCTTCGGACCGAGATTGACAACACAAAGCAGATCGCCGCGCCCTCGACGTCATTGCGCCGGGCATGCAGACTGACCTCGCGGGCCAACCGCACCGGGGCGAGGAAGGCTGAGTCAAACGCCTGGCGCCAGGCCTCATCCGTCGTCGTTATCGGCGTGCTGCGGGGCGGACCTCCGGTGTTGACCAGAGCGCCATCCAGCCGCCCGAAGCACGCTACCGCGGTCTCGATGACGTTGGCGGTGACGGCGGGGTGAGCCAGGTCACCGGCGTAGCCAGCGGCAGACTCCACGCCGAGCTCGGTAACCGCAGCGTCCACGCGCTGCTCACGACGGCCGACGATGACAACCCGCGCACCCTCGGCCACCAGCACGCGAGCGGTGGCGAAACCCAGTCCCGCGCTTCCGCCACCAACAACGAACACGCGACCAGCAAGCCCAAGATCCATGAACTGATCGTTACACAGAGATGGCCTTGTTGCCGCAGGCTGGTGGGCGGCTGCCGCGGGACAGCGGATAGGATGGACCGCAACCCGCTTGCAAAAACTCAATTTATCATTATCTCAACCCATGATTATCTCAACCCTGTTCCAGAGTCATCGACAGATCGGGATGAAACGCACATGGACATCGGATATACTCTGATGACCGAGCAATCTGGGCCGATCGATGTCGCCAATCCTGCCAGCTTTTCTCCCCGCTCGCAGACCATATGACTGCCGTTCAGCCGGAGGGGAGCTGGGTACCATGTGGGACGCCGCACGGACGCTGACCGCGAGGCCGCAGTTGCCCGCCCGAGATCAGTTGTTGCCCGGGTTGCGCGCTGAGTTCAGTGCCCAGAACCGGAGCCGTGAACTCGACGAGACCGACGTGTCGGGGGCCGCACAACGTCGGTGAGGTCGAGTTCACGGCAGCACCGCAAGGAGGGAACATGGGGCGCACGGCTTGGTGCTGGGTTATCGTCGCCCTCACCGCGCTGCTGGTTCTCGCCGCCTGCGCCACGGGCACCGGTGCCGTGGCCCGGGGTGGGGACTTCCAGTTCGTCTCACCGGGCGGGCAGACGAAGATTTTCTACAATCCGCCGCAGTCCCGCGGCACGATCCCCGAACTGGCCGGTGAGGACCTGCTGGAGCCGGGCAGGCAGATCAGACTGTCGAGCTATGCCGGCAAGGTGGTGGTGCTCAACATCTGGGGCTCGTGGTGCGGGCCCTGCCGGGCGGAGATGCCCGGTCTGCAACGCGTCTACGACCAGACCAAGGGCTCTGGAACTCAGTTCGTGGGCATTGATGTGCGGGACGAGGTCCGCAGCGCACCCCAGGACTTGGTGCGCGATCTCGGGATCACCTACCCGTCGATTTATGACCCGCCGGGCCGGTCGCTGCTGGCGCTGGCCGGCTATCCGCGCAGCGTGGTGCCCTCCACCATCGTGCTCGACCGCCAGCACCGGGTGGCCGCCGTGTTCCTCACCGCGCTGCGCGACACCGACCTGCTGCCGGTTGTGCACCGCATCGCCACCGAAGCGACCACGCCGGCAGGCGTGCCCTCGTGAGCCTGAGCGTAATCACAGGAACTCTTCAGCGCGGTAGCCCAGAGTGGCGATCGCGGCGATGACGTCCTCAGGGCTGGTCTGGGTCGCCGCAAGCTCAACGGTGCTGTGGCTGGGCTTGACCGTGGTCTGCGTGCTTCGCACCCCCGGGAGGTCGCTCAGGGTGTCGTCGATGAGCAACGCGCAGCTGCCGCAGTGCATGCCCTCCACCCGGAAGGTGTGCGTCGTGATCGACACCGTGGTGCTCCTCCCCTAGACAACCGTGATCATGCCGGTGTACATGCCCATCCCGCAGGCGTAGTCAAGCTGGCCGGGTCGCAGCGTGCCGAGCTCGATGCGGGACTCCCCCTGGGCCGGCAGGATCTCCTGCACATTACGGGAGGGGATGAGGAACGACCGGAGGCAACCCTGCGCGTTCTCCGAACGCACCACCAGCGTCGTCGGGACACCAGCGCGGACCTGCACCGTACTGGGGTGGTAGGCGGTGCTCGCGGTGATCACCACCAGCTGGTGCCCGTGCACGGTGGACACCGTCGAGGTCTCCGATGCCGGGTGCCCCAAGCCGACCGCGTGAGCGATCCGGCTCGCCGCCAGCGGGGAGCCGGCCAGTTCGAGACCGGCGTTGAGGGTGCCAAACCCGAGCGCGAGCACCACCAAACCGGTGAGCACGGCCAGCCGTCCGCGCCATACGGTGACGGCCTTGCGGGCGGCGTAACCGAGCACCGTGAACAGCGGGCTGGTGCCCAGCACGAAGGCCGCCATGGTGGCCACACCGGCCAGCGCGGATCCAGAAGTCAACGCCAGAGCCTCCACCGACAGCGTCACCCCACACGGGATGAGTACCGTGGCCAGCCCGAGCAGCGCCGGCGCCAGCGCCGCGGTCGAGCGGGCCCGGCCACGAACCAGCTTCGCCCAGGACACCGGAGGCTCAAGGACAATTCCGCGAAAACCCGGCACCCGGAGCTGGGCGAGACCCAACGTGATGATCAACAGTCCGGCACCGATCTGCAGCGTGGTTCGGGCCCCGATCGAGAGCTGCACCACGCCTCCCAAGGCTCCCAGCAGCGCGCCGAGCAGGCAGTGCGACACGACCTTGCCGGCCAGGAACCCACCCACCGGGATGAGGTCGTCACCGAACTGACCACGCCACGTGGGCCGGACACTCGTCGGGGCTGCGTGTTGCCGAATGATCAATCCGGTGAGCAGACCCCCCTGCACAGCAGAGCAGGACACCCCCCCGGCGAGCAGGCCGGTGACCAACACCGCAGCGAGGTGCTGGGATACGGCGATGACCCCCACGTCGATCAGGTTACGCCAAGTAACCAGCTCTTCACCACCCCTCGGGGTCAAGTCGCTGCGCAGCGTCATCCCCGCGCTGGCGGACCGTGAGTGACCAGACAGCCGCCCGAATGAGTGGTCATGCTGGCGTTTTGTGTTGGTGAGCGCGACTCTTGCTCTGAACAAGCGAACCCAAGAGCTTGATCACACGAGGGTGGATAACGTAGCCAGCCTCGCTTGTCGGTGCGCACAAGAGCCATGGCGAGCGGGACACGGGTGACAAACCTGGCGGGTAGCTCGCGTGACACACCACCGTGACCCGCTTGCCGAGACCCGTGCAGCGGTGCCAACGGCGCAGCGCCTCCTCCGGCGGGTGACCCACAGGCTGTTGGGACCCACAGGCTGTTGGACCCACAGTCCAGGGTGACCTGTCGGCGGCGAGCACCAGCCGCAGACTGGCGAAGGACCGGTGTCTCATGACCAGCGAAGGACGACCAGCCCGCCCTCGTCGCAAGGCCATACCCGCAACCTGCGCGTTGCACCGGGGGCCGATAGGTTTCGCCAACTTGATGGTGAGCAAGAGTGATGGGACGGTGGTGTTCGACCCGCACGTCACCGGCTCCTGCCTGATCACGTTGGATGAGGCCGGGGCCAGTGTGCTGCGGGACACGCTGACGGAATGGCTGGGGTGAACACCAAGGACTCAGGTGATGAGGACGGCGCGGAAATCGTTGACGTTGGTCAGGGTGGGACCGGTCACGACCTGATCACCCAGCGCGGCGAAGAAACCATGTCCGTCGTTGTTGGCCAACGCGGCTGCGGCGCTCACCCCGAGCCGCTCGGCGCGCTCCAGGGTGTCGGGCCCGACCAGCGCCCCGGCCACCTCCTCTATCCCGTCGACACCGTCGGTGTCGCAGGCGATGGCGTGCACCTGCGGTACCCCGCGCAGGGCCAGCGCCAGGGCCAGCAGGAGTTCGACATTGCGCCCGCCGCGCCCGGTGCCGCGCACGGTCACGGTGGTCTCGCCGCCGGAGAGCAGCACGCAGGGTGCGGGCGCGGGCTGGCGGTGGCGGCGCACCTGGCGGGCGATCCCGGCCAGCATGATCCCGACCTCCCGAGCCTCGCCTTCCAGCGAGTCGCTGAGGATCACCGGGGTCACCCCGGCCCGCCGGGCCAGTGCCGCGGCGGCCTGCAGGGACTGCTGCGAGGCGGCGATCACATGGTTGGTGACGCGGACCATCCGCGGGTCGTCGGCTCCTGGACAACCCGGAGCACGCTCCAGGTGCGCTCGTACCGCCGGGGGCACTGGCACGCCGTGGGCCGCCAGCACCGCCAGCGCCTGCGCCGGGGTTGAGGCCTGCGGCACCGTGGGCCCAGAGGCGATGTCGGCGGGGTCGTCACCGGGCACGTCGGAGATCAGCAAGCCCACCGTGGCAGCGGGGAACGCCGCCGCCGCCAGCCGCCCGCCTTTGATCGCCGACAGGTGCTTGCGCACCAGGTTCATCGTCCCGATCGACGCTCCCGACCGCAGCAGCGCCGTGGTGATCGCCTGTTTGTCGGCCAGGGTGATCCCCGGCGCGGGCAGCGTCAGCAGGGCCGAGCCGCCCCCGGAGAACAGCGCCAGCACCAGGTCGTCCACCCCCAGCCCGGAGACCAGCTCCAGGATCCGGCGGGCAGTGTGCTCGCCCGCGGCGTCGGGTACCGGATGCGCCGCCGGCACGATCTCGACATGTGAGCACGGCGCCTCATGCCCGTAGCGGGTGACTACCAGCCCGCTCAGCGGACCGTCCCAGGCTTGCTCAACCGCCTGCGCCATCCGCGCCGAGGCCTTGCCGGCACCAACCACCACGACCCGACCGGGTGGCGGTGGCGGTCGCGGAAGAAACTCCGCGACCCGCTGCAGCGGATCCGCAGCCGCCACCGCCGCGTCGAACATCGCCCGCAGCAAGGCAGGGGGATCAGTGATCACCGTGCTCAGCGGGGGGTGGCCGCCAGCGTGGCGAGATCGAGCGTGACGGCGATCGGCTCGGTCAACACCAGCGGCTGTCCCACTTCGGCGCACGCCACCTGCACGTAACGCTGCCGGCTCAACTGGTAGACCAACCCGCGGGGGCACTCCTCGCCCAACTCGATCCGCAGGTAATGGGGCACCCCAGCCTGGGCGTAGAGCTGCGGCTTCACCGCACGGTCCACCGTCGCATTCCCCAGACTGGTGATCTCCACGACCAGCGCCACGTCCGTGGCGTCGCACACTGTTCGGTCGAGCCCGGGGGTGGTGAGCACCGCGAGGTCCGGGATCAGGATCTTTCCGGGACCCACCCGGACGTTGATCGCCTCCAGCACTTCCAACCCCGGCGGGACCACGGCATCGAGACCAGCCCACAGCCGCAAGGACAACCGCTGGTGAGAAACCCGCGTGCTCGGACTCACCAGCAGAGCCCCATCCAGCAGCTCGAGGCGCCGATCCACCGGCAGAGCGAGGAACTCCTCCTCCGTCCAGGGACCGACGTGGGAGAACACCTCCGGAACCGGCGCGGCCATCCCGGCATCACCTCCGTACTACTCGACTGGGACCTCGGCTGGGACATGGTCGCATCATTGCGGTCTACCCTGGTACTTCTGGTGCCGCCGTGTCAGCCCGGCAGGACGGTGGGCACTGGCCTGGTGGGGGTCGCCTCGATGAACGCGTTCCACAGCAGGTTCAGCGGATGGTCGTCGGCATAGCGCTCCCGTTCGTCTTTGCGGGCGAAGATGCCTGTGACGATCTCCAGGCGCGGTTGATAGGCGTCGGCAAGGTCGATCTTGCGAAGGTTCCTGCCGGGCAGGCGTCCTTCAAGGGCGGCGTCGGCGACTCGTTCGGTGGTCAGCAGACATCCATGGAGCAGTTCGGCGGTGAGCAGGTTCAAGCCGTAGGTGAGGGAGTCGATCTCGGCGATGACGTTGAGCATGCCACGGTAGCCGGGTCCGTACCAACTGCCGAGAAATTGCGATAACAGCCCGGCGGTCGGCGCCAGGAGCGGTAGGCCGGGCAGCTTGGCCGCGGTGACCGGGGTATTGGGCAGCTCGCGCGGGGTGAGGTTGGTGAGCAGCGCGACGCGTTCGCGGTGCCATTCGACAAAGTCGTACTCGAGTACCGGTGGTCGATCGCGCTCGGCGGCGAAGCTGCCGCACACCATGTCCACCTGCTTGGCGTCGAGTTTGTGCCACAGGTCGCGGGTGCGGACGTGCTCGATCTTGAGCTGCACGCCCCTGCGTTCGAAGTCAGCGCGCAACGTAGGCCAGATCGCGCTGAGGAACTCCACGGTGAACTCGGTGGTTCTGAAGGTGACGGTGGATCCCAAGCGTCGCCTGCTGCGGTGCAGGCTGTCGGTCCAGGACAGCAGAGTTTGGGTCGCCAGCTCCGCAGCCTCCTCGCCGGAGGGAGTGAACAAGAACTCCTTGCCCCGGCCCTGTTTGACCACCAGCACCTCGCCTACCAGGCGGGTGGCGGCCTTGTTGAGGTTATCGAGCTGCTTTTGCACGCTGGACTGCTCCCGTCCCAGCACGCGTGCGGCCCGTTGCGCCGTGCCGGTCACGTGCACCACGGCGAGCGTGCGCAACTGGTCGAGGGTGACGTCGAGCATCTCGACCGGAGCGCCCAGCAGGGTCGCCAGCAGACCCGCCGCATCGACCTCGTGGTCTGTGTTGCCCGGCACCGCGCCTCCTCGTTCTGGCACTGACTGACCCACCCTGACATGCGGAGTTGTTCGCCATCGTGCGTGCGTTCCGGGCCGCCGGGATGGATCTCGGGATCTGCACCAACGCCACCACCCTGAACGACGAACAGACTGAAGAACTCGCGCGTCTGGGCGTGCACTGCAACGTCTCCCTGGACGGCTTTGCCGCAGACTCACACGGCAAGTTCCGTTATGCGAGTTCGCCCGGCACAGCGGGGCAGGCTACGTGCTGCTCAACCCACTGGGCAGCATGGGCCGAGGGGTCAAGTCCCAACACCGGCTGGCGAAGAGCACCCTGCACATGCAGGAAATCTTCGAGCTGACCGCACCGTTCGACGGGCCGGACCTCGACATCGTGCACATCCGCCTCCCCAACACCGTTGGCAAGCCGCTGTCCGGCTGTGAGGCCGGAACGATCATCTACGTGTTCACCCCTGGTGAGGTGACCGTGTGTCCTTACCTCGTCTTCGCTGCCCGGACCCCGATCTCTCAGCACGCCGACACCGAGTTCATCGTTGGCAACATCTTTACCGACCCGGACATCGCGCAACGCCTGGACAACTACCACTTTCACGACCGATACCCTCTCGGCGTCAACTCCACCTGCGGCTCGTGCGCCCTGAGTCCCGGCTGTGGCAAGGGCTGCCCGGCTGCAGTTATCGCCGCCGGTGGGCGTATCGGCGACGTCGACACCGAGCAGTGCCCGGTCACCATCGACGGACACCGGCTGCTGCCACTGATCCCCGCATGACCAGCCGCACCGACGACCAACCCCGCCTGCCCGGAACGCTGATTACCCTCGACGGACCAGGCGGCGTCGGCAAGTCCAGCGCCGCCACCAGAACGATCAACCTATTCACCGCCGCGGGTCAGGCGGTGCACGGCACCCGGCAACCCTCCCGGACCGAACTCGGCGAACTCGCCCGGCACGGCACCGACACCTACCGCGGCATGTCGTTAGCCTGTTTGCGCGCCGCGGATCGGCATCACCAACTCGACACAGAGATCAAACCCGCCCTGCAAGGGGGTAAATCGTTCTCTGCGATCGCTACGTCGCCTCCTCTCTGGTGCTGCAGGGGCTTGACGGCCTACCCAGCCAGATCGTGTGGCAACTCAACTACGGCGTATACCGGCCTGACCTGTCCTTGATCCTCACCGGCGATCCCACGGTGATCAATGCCCGGCTCCGAGCCCGTGGCCGGCACAGCCGCTTCGAGCGGGCCGCGGACAACAGCGAACGGGAGTCCGCGCTCTACGTCCGCGCCGTAGCCGACTTCCAGGACAAGGGATGGCCGGTGCAGACCATCGACTGCACCACCGACGGTCCCGAGGCGGTCGCTGCCAGGATCGTGTCCCTCATCCACCGCACACTCGGGGCAAAGAGCCTGGCATGTCACTGAGCCTGATCACCCTCAACGTCGGCGCTCCCTCCCTTGAGCGGGCCCGCCGGCAACTCCAGTGGCTCGCCGCGCGCCCCGAGGACATCTTCGTGCTCACCGAGACCAAAGCCACCCCCGGCAGCCAGCTGCTGGCCCAGGCGTGCACCGCAGCGAACTACTCGGTGACCTTCCCCGTGCACGACCCCGGCGAACTCGGCATCATGATCATCAGCAAGGTCGCCACCACCCCTGATTCGCTCACCGGAACACTCAGCTACCTACCGGCTCGTGCAGCTGGGGTCGTCGTCGGCACCACGAGCGGGCCATTACGGGTGCTTGGCGCCTACGTGCCCTCGCGGGATGCGACGCTGGAGAAGACCGAGCGCAAGAAGCACTGGATCGAGGGCTTCCACACCGCGCTGGACGCCACTCACTCCGGTATCCCCGTGCTGCTGCTGGGTGACCTAAACGTCTTGGAACCCGGTCACCAGCCCGAACACCGCCAGCAGTTCGCGCCATTCGAGTACGACTTCTACCGATCCCTCACCGACACCCACGGCCTGCTCGACGCGTTCCGGCATCTGCACCCTGAGCGGATCGAGCACAGCTGGGCGCGGCGGCCCGACCTCGGCTACCGCTACGACCACGCCCACTGCTCCCCGCAGCTACTGCCTCTGCTCCAGGGCTGCGAGTACGTCCACCAGACCAGGAACGTTCTCCCGGACGGATCGAGACTGACCGATCACTCCGGACTCGCCGTGCGCCTGACGACGACGGCGAGCGCACCGCTGCTAACCTCAGACCCCGCCACGCCGGCCATCAGCGAGCCCGGCTTGGAGCCAACCTTGTTCTGACCCGGGCGTTCGTGCTGGCTACCACTTCCGACCAGCACGAGGACCTACCTGGATGTCCAGCACCAGCGTGACCCCGCGCTTCGGCGCCCGGGTCTTGCTGCTCGATCCCCTCGATCGGGTCCTGCTCCTCCACGCCCGGGACCCCGAAGACCCCGGCCACCACTGGTGGGAGCTACCCGGCGGCGGCCTGGACAACGGAGAGGACCTCACCGACGCCGCCCGCCGCGAACTCGCCGAGGAAACCGGAATCCTGCTCCCCGAGCTAGGTCGCAAGCTGTGGATACGCGAATCCCGATTCACCTACCGGGGCCGCTCCCACCACCGCATCAAGCACGTCTTCCTCGCCCGCACCGTTGACACCGCGGCGCAGATCCCACCTAAGCCCACTGAGAACGAGAAAGCCGGACTAATCGAACGCCGCTGGTGGTCCGCGACCGACCTCCGGCACTGCCCCGACAAGCTCCTGCCGGGAAGCTTGTCCGAGCTGCTCGACGACCTTCTGGGTGACCGACTCAGCGACAAACCTCTGATGCTGATCGGCTGAGTACTCCGGGTCTCCGGCGGCCCGCGCTCGACAGCGTGTCGACGAGGCAAGGCCAGGTCGGCTGCACCCACTCAATCGCGCCGGCTCGATCCGATGGCAACGGGGTCCACCACGTAGCCTTGAGCCACCTCTTCGCTGAGGTTTCCACCCGGGGGTAGCTCCTCGGGGCATCGGCGAGGGGTTGCGGCGAGGGAGATCTCTGTGAGTGGACGCTGACAAGGACGTACACACGATCGGCCGGCGGGTGCGCCAGATCCGCCGGGCACGGGGTAAGTCGCTGCGGGTGGTCGCCGGGCTGGCCGGGATGAGCAAGTCGGAGCTTTCCCGCATCGAACGCGGAGAAACCGCGCTGGATCGCCATTCCGAGATCGTGGCCCTGGCCGAGGTGCTGCAGGTCGCACCGTCTGAGCTGATCAGGGTCGAGGTACCCGCGCCAGGCAACGGGGATGCGGATACCGCTATCGAAGCGGTCCGCCGCGCGCTGATGGCGATCAACCATCGCCTGCCCGGCGGGCAGGTACTCCCCGTAGAGGCGTTGCGCGCCAAGGTCGCGACCGTGATGGACGAGCACTGGCGTTGTGATAAGCCCGGCGACGTCGGTGCAGCACTGGCCACTCTGATGCGAGACCTGCACAGCTCGATCGCGGCCGGTAAGGACGTCGCCGAGCTGCTCGATTTGACTATCCTCCTGCACACTCAGGTCACGGTGGGATGGCTGCGGGTGGCCGGCGCCTCGTGGGATCTGCGCTGGCAGGCCGCAGCCTTAGCGCATGATGCGGCTCAGCGCCTCGACACCCCGACCGCGCTGGGCATCGCGTTGTGGGGTGGGTTCTACGTGACGTACGCCTCGGGGGCCTCCGATCTGGCGCTGGCCGCCCTGGACGCCGTGACCGTGCCCACCAACACCCCGGAGTCGATGCAACTAGCGGGCACGCTCGCGCTGTGCCGGTCGCTGCTGGCGGTTGTGGACTCTCGCCCGCAGAACGTGGAGGCCCCGTTTCAGCAGGCGGTGGAACTCGCCGAGCGCACGGGGGAAGGCAACGCCTACGGCATGGCCTTCGGACCCACCACCGTCGGGCTGTGGCGCATGTTCAGCCTGCTCGAGGCCCACGACTACGAGCAGGCGGTCCGCATCGGAGACGGGCTGCATCCCGAGGTGTATCTCCCTCGCCTGGTGCAGGCCGACTACTGGGCCGACTACGGCCGTGCGCTGGCGCGGGTTCGGGGACGCCGCGACGATGCGATCGCGGCCTTCCAGCGCTCCGAGGAGATCTCGCCCCACCGGCTCTGCCGGGATCCGCTCACCAAGGATGTGATCGCGGAACTGCTTGTCCGGTCCCGCCGGGACTCGGTCAGTCGTGAACTGCGGAGAATGGCCTACCGGGCTGGCCTGCCAGTGTAGCCCGTCCAGGCCGTCCCGGATTCGGGACCCTGCGGAGTTGATCGCGTTCACTATCGTCAGTCATGACCCATGAGACCGCCGCGGAACCACCATACCCCGCGGAGAAGAACAATCGCCGGAATCGCCGGGTGCTCCACGCCACCTGCACCGCCGCCACCGAACTATTTCACCTTCTAGGAGAGTGGCTGGGATGAGCGCACCCTTGCCCGACGGCGTCTTCCACCTCCTGACCGCTGATAACCTGGTACGCCAGACCTACGGGATCCACATCACCATCTGCGGGGAGGACATTTCCACGTCGGACCTGCCCCTCTCGTGCTACGACGAGAATAGTGACGACTTCGGCCGCGACCCCGCCTACTGCCCCGAATGCGTCCGCGAAGCCGCCCGCTTCACCGCCGAGCCTGAGCAGCCCCGACCGGAATCCGCAGCCCGAGCGCCCACCGACACCTGAGGGCGGGCACTCAGCGGCCGCCGCCATACTCGCGCAGGAGACGGCGCGCATGCCGGTGCAAAGGCTCCGCGAGATCCGGGTAGTCCCCGCCATCCACCCGCAGCAGCAGACGCCCGATCACATGCAGTTGAGCGCGGATGCCGTCGGGGGGTTCCAGGATGTCGGCGAAGGTCTCGTAGACCCTGCGGGCAGTGTCGGGGGCCAGCAGGGAGTAACAGTACAGCGTGGCGGCGTCATAACCGGCGGGGGCGACTCCCCAGCCTTCCCAGTCCAGCAGGTACGGTTCGGGAGCGGTGAGGTTGGCCCATTGCAGGTCGCCGTGCGCCGTGTTCCAGATAGTGACAATAGGATCGATCTTGTCGCCGAAGAAGGCGAGCAGGCGGCGTGAGATGCCCTCTTGCGTGGCCCCGACGCGCTCTGTTGGATGAACGGCGAGAACATCGAGTGCGTGACGCAAGCTAGTCCACCATTCGTCGGCCAAGTCCAGTTCGTCGCGGAGTTCTTGGGTGTCTGAGCAGATGCGGGCAGGTACGAGGGTCATCAGCTCGGCCCGAATACTCCGAGTTTGCTCTGTCCATTCGTGAACTTGCAGCACGCGGGGTTTGGGCACGCCATGGATGGCAGAAGCATCGAGGTTGCCGGTCCAGAACTCCCCGTTGGCCCACATGCTGTGGCTGGTGACCACCCGCAGCCAGCGGTCACCATCGATATCGCGGACCTGGCTGCCGATACTCCGATCACGCCAGCCGAACGTGGGGTCACCCAGGAGCGTAAGAGAGAAGTGCCCGGCGGCCTGCGCCAGGATTTCACACATCCACCCCCGGAACCGCGCATTGGCCTGGTCGATGTCCGTATCCATGTCAACCTTTCAGGTGTCTCAAAGCCCCACCACGGGGTCGCTGGTCACGCTGTGAATAAGCACGACTTCATCCGTCTGGTGCGCAGTAGTAGCCGGGCCAGCATTGGTCGGGGGTGCACCTCGGACCACAGTGGTAGCCCGGTGGGCAGTGCGGTTTGCAATCGCTTCAGGAGGGCTCACACCGGGACTCCGGTGCACATTTCTGTTTCTCTGGTCCACACTGGCGCTCGACAAAGTTGCGCCGTAGCCGTCTACGAGTCGTGGCGAGAATCGCACCATCGAGGATTTCGCGTAGTGCCGATTCGCGGACGTTGCCGACAGGAAGCCACCGAGCAAAGACGCACGGCCACACGCTGCCGTCCGGAGAGATGGCTATTACCCTGTCGGCGCAGCGGCCACAGAGCTGCTCCACATTCGGCTGCTGGTCCCGCACTCCGCGCCCAACTTGACGCAGCCGGTCGAAACCAACTTCGGTGACTCCGAGCGCTTCTAACTCGGCACGAGCCTGCTCCACTCGCTGTCCATCCTGGACCTCGATAAGCCCCACCCTAAGCGGGATCGACCGGCGCAGCGCTTCGACGATGTTGGCCTTGGTACGGGTATAGCTGTTCCTGCGCTTGGTGATCGCCTCATGCTCGGTGGCATTATCGGAGTAGTAGCTCGTGGCCAGCCGCACACCGGGCTGAGCGAAGACACCCCACAGCTGCGGCGACACGTGCACGAGGTTACTGAACACCTCGACCTCTAACCCATCGACCAATGCATGATCCACAAACGCCGGCAACGAGCGATGCAGAGTTGGCCCACCGCCAATGAACTGCACCATCCGCCCGCCGAGTTGAGCTACCTCATCGATAACCCGCAACCAATCCCTCGGGAGCATCGTCCCCTCCGTGCCTTTCGGTCCGGAGTCGGCATAGCAGTGATCACAGAAGAGCGAACACCGGCCTGTGATCTCCAACCACACGAAGCTCAGGTCCTGCATGGCAAGCTCACCTTGGCCATGCGTTGCCCTGTGGTCGCTTTGTTCCGTCGGCTTGCGGATCACGCCACTCGGCAGGAGGGTTCGCGGCCGGCCAGGAAGTCTTGCAGGTTGTTCAGCACGAGCATGCCCATCGCGGTCCGGCTCTGGCGGGTGGCGCTGCCCAGGTGCGGCAGCAGCACGGCGTTGTCCAGCTCACGCAGCTCGTGCGGGATCTCGGGTTCGCCCTCGTAGACGTCGAGTCCGGCACCGGCGATCGTCCCGGACCGCAGGGCGGCGATCAGTGCCTGCTGGTCGATGACATCGCCGCGGGCACTGTTGATCAGGAACGCGGTGGGCTTCATCCGGGCCAGTGCCGCGGCGTCGATGAGGTGGGTGTTCGCGCCGCCGCCGGGCATGTGCAGCGACACGAAGTCGGCCAGCGCCAGCACCTCCCCGGTGGTGCCGACCCGGCGGGCGCCGGGGATCCCATGGTCGGGCTCGACGTCGACCGGGTCGTAGAACACCACCGGCATGCCAAAACCGAAGTGCCCGCGGCGGGCCACTGCCACCCCGATCCGCCCCATGCCCAGGATGCCCAGGGTCTTGCCGGTGACCTCGGCGCCCATCAGGTGGGTGGGGCGCCAGCCGGTCCAGCGTCCGGCCCGGACCTCGCGTTCCCCCTCACCGGCCCGGCGGGCGATCATCAACAGCAGGGTCATCGCGGTGTCCGCGGTGGCGTCGGTGAGCACCCCCGGGGTGTTGGTGACAACGATCCCGGCTTTGGCCGCGGCCTCGGTGTCGATGTGGTCATAGCCGACGCCGAAGTTGCCCAGGAACTTGGTCCGCAGCGTGCCTTCGAACAGCTCGGCGCCCAGCCGGTCGGACACCGTGGGCAGCACCACGTCGGCCTGCTCCAGCGCGGCGCGCAGCCCCCCGGGCCCGAGCGGCAGGTCGTCCCGGTTGAGCCGCACGCGGCCGTGGCGGCGCACCAGCTCCTCCTCGACCGGCGCCGGCCAGCGCCGGGTGACGACGATGACGGGTTCATCCACGGCGATCCTCCAGCAGCTCAGAGTGGTTCTCTTGGTCCCCGGTACTGGTGGCTCTTCAAGGGTGGCCAACCCGGGGGTTGGCCACCCTTGAAGAGCCACCAAGAGAACCACCAAGCAGGCCGTGCTGAGCGAGCACCCGGGCCACGGTCTCACCGATGCACGACGGGTTGGGCACCATCGTGATGCCAGCGGCAGTCAGGATCTCCATTTTCTCCTGGGCGGATTCCCCGACCCCCGACACGATCGCGCCAGCGTGGCCCATCTTTCGGCCCTTGGGGGCGGACAGCCCAGCGATGTAGGCGATCACTGGTTTGGTCATGTGGTCGCGTACGTAGTCAGCACCCTCGGCTTCCTGCGGGCCGCCGATCTCGCCCACCATCACCACCGCGTCGGTGTCCGGGTCGGCTTCGAACAGTTCCAGGTGGTCGCGGAATCAGGTTCCGTTGACCGGGTCGCCGCCGATACCCACCGCAGTGGACATCCCGATGCCCAGCGCCTTCATCTGGGACGCGGCCTCGTAGCCCAGCGTGCCCGAGCGCCCGATCACCCCGACTCGTCCAGGCAGGTAGATGTGCCCAGGCATGATGCCCAGCAGCGCCCGCCCGGGTGTGATGGTCCCTGCGCAGTTGGGCCCGGTCAGCGTCATCCGCGCCTGGGCCTTGTAGCGCCGCATGTAGCGCTTGACCCGCATCATGTCCTGCATCGGGATGCCGTCAGTGATGCAGACGCAAAACCGGATCCCGGCGTCAGCGGCCTCCATGATGGAGTCGGCGGCGAAAGGGGGCGGCACGAACACGATCGAGGCCCTCGCCCCGGTCGCGGCCACGGCGTCTTTCATGGTGTTGAACACCGGACGGCCCAGCACGTGCTCGCCGCCCTTGCCCGGGGTGACGCCAGCGACCACGTTGGTGCCGTAGCTGACCATCTCCTCGGTGTGGAAACGCCCGATGCGGCCGGTGATGCCCTGCACCACCACGCGGGTGTGCTCATCGATCAGGATGGCCATGCCGGTTAGCCGACCTTGGCGCCGACGGCGGCAACCGCCTTGTGGGCGGCCTCGGCCAGGGTGTCCGCGGTGATGAGGGGCAGTCCGGAGTCACGCAGGATCCGCTGGCCCTGCTCGACGTGGGTGCCGGCTAGCCGCACCACCACCGGGACCTTGACGTCGAGCTGCTTGAACGCCGCTACGATGCCCTCAGCGACCCAGTCGCAGCGGTTGACACCGGCGAAGATGTTGATCAGCATCGCCTTGACGTTGGCGTCCTGCAGCACCGCGCGAAAGGCCTTGAGAACCCGCTGGGGCGAGGCGCCACCGCCGATGTCCAGGAAGTTTGCCGGCTCCCCGCCCGCGACCTTGATCATATCCATGGTCGCCATCGCCAGACCAGCACCGTTGATCATGCAGCCGATATCGCCGTCCAGGCCGACGTAGGCCAGCCCCCGATCAGCGGCGTGGCTTTCCCTGGCGTCTTCCTGGCTGCGGTCGCGCAGCTCGGAGATCTCCAGGTGGCGGAACAGCGCGTTGTCGTCGAAGGCCATCTTGGCGTCTAGGGCGACAATACTGCCCTTGCCCGTGACGGCCAGCGGGTTGATCTCCAGCATGGTGGCGTCCAGGTCTCGGAAAGCTCGGTACGCGCACCGGAAAATCCGGCTGGCCTCAGCGATCTGCGCTGGTTGCAGGTCCAGCGCGAACGCGATCTCCCGTCCTTGGAACTCCAGGAACCCCGCCGCGGGGTCGATGGTCGTACGCACCAGCACTTCGGGCTTGCTCCTCGCCAGCTCCTCGATCTCCATGCCACCCTCAGCCGAGGCGATGATCACTACCCGCTCGATGCGGCGGTCCAGCACGATGCCGAAGTACAGTTCGCGAGCGACGTCGGTGGCCTCCTCGACGTACACCCGGTAGATCAGCTTGCCGCGCGGACCGGACTGGCTGGTGACCAGCCGCCGGCCGAACATGCTGTTGGCGGCGTCTTCGACCGCGCGGTCAGAGTGGCACAGCCTCACCCCGCCGGCCGCCCCCCGCCCGCCGGTGTGCACCTGGGCTTTGACCACCCACGCCGACCCGCCGATCTCGGTGCACCGGTAGGACGCCTGCTCGGGGCTGTAGGCCAGACCGCCGCGCGGGATGGGGACCCCGAAGCGGGCCAAGATCTCCTTGGCCTGATACTCGTGGATGTCCATCCGCGCCCCCTAGGCCCGGCCGAGGGCCGCGGCCCGGATCGCCTGGTCCAACGCGATCACCGTCTGGGCCATCCGTTCCGAGGCTGCGTCGATCATCTTGCCGTCCACCGCCGCAGCACCCCTGCCCTGCGCCGCCGCCTCAGCCAGCGCCTCGACGATGCGCTGCGCCCGCTGGACCTCAGCTTCCGGCGGGCTGAACACCTCGTTGGCCAGCTCAATCTGGCTGGGATGAATCGCCCACTTCCCGTCAGCGCCCAGCGCCGCCGCCCGGGCGGCACTGGCGCGGTAGCCATCGGGGTCGGAGAAGTCGCCAAACGGGCCGTCGATCGGGCGCAGCCCGTAGGCCCGGCAGGCCACGATCATCCGCGACAGCGCGAAATGCCACTGATCACCGGGGTAGTCCGGGTTCAGACCACCGATGCTCACGGTGCGAGCCCGGCTGCTCGCGGCGTAGTCGGCCACCCCGAAGTGCAGCGCCTCCAACCGGCCTGGCGCGGCGGCGATGGCTTCCACGCTGGCCATCCCCAGCGCGGTCTCGATCAGCGCCTCGAGACCGACCTTGTTCGGGTAGCCGCGGGCCTGCTCCACCTGGTTGATGAGGGTTTCCACGCAGTACAGGTCCGCGGGCAGGCCGACCTTGGGCACCAGGATGGTGTGCACCCGGTCTCCGGCCCGCTCCATCACGTCGATGACGTCGCGATACATGTAGTGGGTGTCCAGCCCGTTGAACCGCACCGACACCGTCTTGCCCTTGGCTGCCCAGTCGATCTCGCGCAGCGCTTCGATCACCGTGCGACGAGCTCGTTCCTTGTCAGCGGGGGCTACCGCGTCCTCCAGATCGAGGAACACGACATCGGCCGCGCTGTTCGCGGCCTTGTCGATGAAGCTGGTGTTCGATCCCGGTACCGCGAGCTCACTGCGTTGCAACCGGGGCTGGCGCACCGGGTGAAAGGTGTGGCTCAACTGGCTCCTCCTGTGGATTCCCTGGGGAGTTCTCTGGGGGGGTCGACCTCGGCTTCCAGCGCGGCGGTCGCGCTGCGGTAGTAGTCCTGGGCCGCCGCGACACCGGCCCCGAGCTCCACCTTCGCCCCGGCGTCGGCCAGCGACATCTCAGCGCTGGCCAGCGCGGCCAGGCACATCACCTCGTTGAGATCGCCGAGATGGCCGATCCGGAACACCGTGCCCGCCACCTTGGACAAACCGGCCCCGAACGACGTGCGGTAACGGTGGAAGCCGATCCGGCAGACCTCCGCGGAGTCCACACCCTCCGGAGTGCGGATCGCCGTGACAGTGTCGGAGTACCACTGCGGAGCCCGCGCGCACAGCGACAGGCCCAACGCGCTCACCCCGCGACGGATCCCCTCGGCGAGCCGGTGGTGGCGGGCGAACACCTGCGGCAGGCCTTCATCGAACAGCAGGTCCAGTGAGCACCGCAGGCCGTGCAGCATCGGCGTGGGCGGGGTGTAGGGGAAGTAGCCAACGTCGTTGGTCCGGATCATGTCCGCAAAGCTGAAGTAGCAGCGCTGCATCGTCGAGGACTGGTGCGCCGCAAGCGCCTTGGCGCTGACCCCGAGCATGGACATCCCCGGGGGCAGCATCAGGCCCTTCTGCGAGCCGGTCACCGCCAGGTCGACGCCCCAGGCTTCCTGCTCGAAGGGGATCGACGCCAGCGAGGACACCGCGTCGACAAACAGCAGCGCCGGCGAGTCGGCCGCGTCCATCACCCGCCGGACAGCGGCGATGTCGGAGGTCACCCCGGTGGCCGTCTCGTTGTGGCAGACGAAGACACCCTTGATCGACTTGTCCTCGGTGAGGTGGCGTGCGTAGTCCTCCAGCGGGACGCCCTCACCCCACTCCCGGTCGATGCAGATCACGTCGAGGCCCAGCCGGGTCGCCATCGCGGCCCAGAGGTGAGAGAACTGGCCGAAACGCGACATCAGCACCCGGTCGCCCCGGTTGAGGGTGTTGCTGATCGCTGCCTCCCACGCCCCGGTGCCCGAGGAGGGGTACATGAAGACCCGGCCGGCCTCGTTGGCGAAGATCTTCTTCAGGTCGGCGAACAAGGGCAGGGTCAGCTCAGGAAAATCCGGTGCCCGGTGGTCCTGCATCGGGACGTTCATCGCGCGGCGCACCGCGTCCGGGACATTGGTCGGACCGGGGATGAACAGGTGCGTGGGTCCGTGGGGCATCGCCGTCACCGTCCTTCGGGGCTGGGTGCCTGGGGGGTGGGGGCAAGCTGCGGGTACAGCGGGTAGCGCTGGGCGAGCGCCCGGGTGCGCTCGCGGAGCAAGGTTCGTTTCCCGTCGTCCAGATAACCGATGAGTGCCTCCGTGATGATCTTGCCGATTTCGTGGAAGTCATCTTCCTGCAGGCCCCGGGTGGCTAGCGGGGAGGTCCCGATCCGCAGGCCGGACGCGACGGCCGGGGGTCGGGGGTCGAAGGGCACCGCGTTGCGGTTGACGGTGATCCCGATCTCGGCGAGCCGGTCTTCGGCCTGCTTGCCGTTCAGCGGGGATTCCCGCAGGTCGGCGAGCACCAGGTGGGTGTCGGTGCCGCCGGTGAGCACGTTGAGCCCACCGCCGAGCATCTCCTCGGCAAGCGCCCGAGCGCCGGCGCGAGTGCGCTGCTGGCGCTCCCGGAACAGCGGCGACGCGGCGATCTTCAGCGCGACCGCCTTGGCGGCGATCACGTGCATCAGCGGACCGCCCTGCCAGCCCGGGAACGTTCGCGAATTGATCTTCTTCGCGAACTCCTCCTTGCAGAGGATCATCCCGCTGCGTGGCCCGCCCAGCGTCTTGTGGATCGTCGTGGTGACGACGTCGGCGTAGGGCACCGGGTTGGGATGCTCACCGGCGGCGACCAGACCAGCGAAGTGCGCCATGTCGACGAGCAGGTAGGCGCCCACCTCATCGGCGATCTCGCGGAAGCGGGCGAAGTCGAGCTGACGGGGGTAGGCCGACCAGCCGGCGAGGATCATCTTCGGCCGGTGCTCCTTGGCCAGCCGAGCGAGCGCGTCCATGTCCACCCAGGAGGTCTCCGGGTCCACCCCGTAGGGCACCACGTTGTAGTACAGCCCGGAGAAGTTGAGCCGCATGCCGTGGGTGAGGTGCCCCCCGTGGTCGAGCTTCATCCCCAGAAACGTGTCGCCGTGCTCCATCAGCGCGCTGTAGGCGATGGTGTTGGCACTGGCACCGCCATTGGGTTGCACGTTGGCATGCTCGGCCCCGAACAGCTCCTTGGCCCGGTCGATGGCCAGTTGCTCGGCCACATCGACGTATTCGCAACCGCCGTAGTACCGCCGGCCCGGGTAGCCCTCCGCGTACTTGTTGGTCAGTACCGAGCCCTGGCAGTCCAGGACGGCCTGCGGCACGAAGTTCTCCGAGGCGATCATCTCCAAGGTGTGCTCCTGGCGAGCCAGCTCGCCAGCGAGCACCTCGGCGATCTCGGGGTCGACCTCGGCGACCGGCTTGGTGAAGAAGTCAGCGGGCAAGTCAGCGGGCAGAGCACTCATGGGCGAATCCTCGGCTCGTAGGGAGGTGGACGGGGCGGTCGTGGGATTGCCAGCTCCGCCAGCGGTTGGCTCGGCGCGTCGCACCGCCCTGTGTCGACCAGAAACTGTACCGACCAGAAACCGTGTCGATACAAGACCTACCGCCGCCGCGAGCCGGGGCGCCCCAGGTTTGTCCCCGTCGTCTAGGCCAAACAGGTGGACCATGTGTGATCGCAGGGTGAGCGGGTATCCCGACAAAGAGGACATTCATCGGGATTAGACCAAGGGGTCGTGCTCTACCGCGCGCTGGTCGACGAGCTCGGACATGGCCGCTACGACACCCGAGACAGCACCGGAGGTCCAGGATGAACACCGGGCAGGACTACCACGAAGAGCCTGAGCGTCCGGAAGGTCCCGGTAGGCGCCTACCCAGCTTACACACCACACAAGATCCAGCCTCCCCTCACGACCGCATCCCAGGACCGCAGCACCCAAGGCGTGGGCCTGCTCAACGAGGTGGCCGGCCTCCGTGAGCAGTGGCAACGCTGCGGGTGAGCTTCCAACGCTACCGCGCTTTCTTCCAACGGTTGCTCCCAGCATAATCTCAGCTCACGACCCCTCCCGGGAGCCGAGTCAGGTCGACGCGCCTCGGATGCAGGGCCTGACGTAGTCACTGACCTGCATATCCGCTATTTTACCGCCATTGTTACCGGAACCTCGCTTTCCTGTAAGCCGAAATTATCATGACACCGGAACGCTCGAATCCCAGCGCGGCACCACGAAGCCGCCGCTGGTCAAGTGGAGCACGTACCCGGTGAACCGGGCTTGGCGCATCGACTCGCTCGAGATTAATTGAGTTAAGAGGCGACAATGAATATGCAATACCGGGTCGCCACCACCGATAGGCGCATGCGGCACATGCCGGCAACGCGGCCGGGCCGGTGGTGGTCGTTCCTTCTGGTGGCGTCGTGTCTGAGCGCCGTCTATGCGGGCGGGAACATACAGAATCCACTTTACGGTCTGTACCAGCGGGCGTTCGGTTTTCCAACGGCCATAGTGACCGCCGTGTTCGCCGCGTACGTGGTCGGTGCGCTGGCCGCGCTAGCGTTCGGTGGCCGGCTGTCCGACCAGCTCGGACGGCGTCCGGTCCTGCTCGCCGGCCTTGCACTCTCTGCGATCGGTTCCATGCTGTTCGCTGTCGCCGACGGTCTGCCGCTGATGTTCCTCGGTCGGGTGGCCCAGGGGCTGGCGATCGGCCTGGTCTCTGGGACGGCCTCAGCCGCGCTGGTCGAACTGCACCCGACCGGCGACCGCCGGGTCGCGGCAGCCGTGGGGACCGCGTGCACGAGCGGTGGCGCCTGCGTCGGCTCCATGATGGCAGCGCTGTGCGCCCAGTACGCCCCCGCCCCGCTGCGGCTGGTGTTCGTGCTGCACGTCGCCGCGTTGGTCGTGCTGGCGGTCATCGCGCGTGCCGTTTCGGAGCCTGTTCAGACAATGGTCACCACCTGGCGGGAACTAAATCTGCGGCCGCAGCCATTGGCTGTGCCGCACCGGCAGCTTCAGGCTTTCCTCGGCACAGTTGCCAGCGGATTCTGCGCCCTGGCGGTCGTCGGCCTGTTCAGCGCCCTGACACCCAGTCTGCTGCACGACGTGCTGCGGATGAACGGAGTACTCGTCAACGGCTTCGTCATCTTGACGATATTCGGCATCGCGGCGATCGCCCAGGTTGCCAGCTCACGCCTGGGTAACCTGGCGTCCACGCTGGGCGGGCTGCTGGCGATCATCGGTGGGTTAGCGCTACTGGTGATAGTGCTGCACACCGGTTCGCTGCCGGTGCTCGCTACGTGCATTGTCGCGCTCGGATGTGGAGAAGGAATGGCGCTGCGAGGCAGCGTCGCGCTGCTGAACGACGCCACCGAACCGCAACGCCGGGGCGCAGTCAACTCCAGCTACTTCGTCATCGCCTACTGCGGCATGGCGCTGCCGGTGCTCGGTGTCGGCCTATATACCCACGGTGCCGGCTTGGTCGCCGCGACCGACGCGTTCGCCGGGGCGATCGGCATGATCAGTCTACTGGCCGTGGGGTTGCTGGTATGGGCTGGTCGGCGCGTATCACCCGGGTGAGGAGTTTTCAGGAGCCGGGGCCGCTGCGCCAGGTACCAAAGCCTGCCCACTCACCCATAGTCGGCGGCATGGATCCGTCGGCGTAGGTCAGCGACCGGCTCCGGGGGCTGGTCGGTGTCGCTGTCTTGATCATACGGCGGCACAGCCTTCGTCCTGGCGAAACAGAAACCGCGAAAGAAAGCATAGCATCCGGTTAACTGCCGATGAAATGCGAAGGATTACCCATTTTGAGTAGTCTGAGCGATAAGATCAAGTTTGAAAATTTAACTGGTAATTTACAGTCCTGGCATACATCGTTCATTCATCATTTACAGGAGCCGGCAACCCCTAGATGTACAAAACCGCCACCTTATTTCCTGGATGCGGAAGAGAGATCGCGAAGGGGGGACCTGTACCGGACAGACTCGCCGCACCGCCGGCGCAGGAGTTCTACCGCCCGGGCGGGACGCAACCTGGGTGGACTCGTAGCGTGGTCATGCTGGTGGCCTAGTCGCCCGACCACGAGGTGCTGGTAGACGTACGGGCGTCGCTGTCCGTCTGGTGGTATAGCTCACCGACTATCACAGTCAATTTCGTGCCCGACGTCCACAAAAGGACGGTTGGGTTATCACGGCTCGCCTAAGAAAGCGGGAACCACCCAACGTTGGAGGAGCACACGTGCACACCCTGCTCGTCGACAACTATGACTCCTACACTTTCAACCTCTTCCAGCTGATCGCTGAGGTAAACGGCACCACACCAGTGGTGATCGTCAATGACGATCCGTCGTTGGCGACGCTGCGACTGGGGAGCTTCGACAATATTGTGATCTCCCCGGGGCCAGGGCGACCGCAAAACCCGCGCGATGTCGGCTACGTCAGTGAGCTGCTGCGCCGGACCACGCTGCCGGTGCTCGGTGTCTGCCTCGGCCATCAGGCCATCGCGCACGAGGCAGGCGCGATCGTTGGGCTCGCCCCGCAGCCGAGGCATGGCCATCTCACCAAGGTCAGGCACGACGACGGGGAGCTGTTTGCCGGGATCCCGCCGGAGTTCGTCGCGGTCCGTTACCACTCACTGTGCGTCGAGGAGCCGGTACCGGCGGAGCTGGTTCCCACTGCGTGGGCCGAGGACGGCGTGATCATGGCGCTACGCCATCGGCACCTCCCTCGGTGGGGCGTGCAGTTCCACCCTGAGTCGATCGCTTCCCGCTATGGCCAAGAGCTGCTAGCGAACTTCCGCGACCTGAGTGCAGGAGTAAAAGCGAAATCTGAGGTCGCGGTTGCCGGCGGCGCTGTCGGGGCGGACCGCACCGCGCAGACCCCGCCCCCGATGTCACTCCGGCTCGCCGTCGCGGTGGTACCGAAGGCCGTCGACAGCGAAGCGGTGTTCCTCGAGTTCTTCGAGTCGTCACCGACCTGCTTCTGGCTCGACAGCAGCCGGGTCGAAGCCAGGCTGTCCCGGTTTTCGTTCCTCGGTGATGCTTCGGGCCCGCTGAGCGAGGTGCTCAGCTACCGGATCTCTACCGGCGCGGTGAAGGTGGAGGACGCCGGCGGCGTTCGGGTGGAGAGCGGCAGCATCTTCGACGTGCTCAACCGCAGGTTGCGAGACCGGCAGCTTGTCGACCCGGACCTGCCGTTCGACCTCAGCGGCGGTTACGTCGGGTACTTCGGCTACGAGCTCAAAGCCGACTGCGGTTCGGAAAACCAGCACACCGCGGACACGCCCGACGCGATGTGGATCTTCGCTGACAGGCTGGTCGCCGTGGACCACCAGACCGGCCTGACCTATGTGCTCGCCGTGTACGACGGCGTCGAACAGCGCGAGGAGGCCGAGGAGTGGACGAAACGGACTGCAACCCGCCTGCTCGACCTCGACCCGGCATACCCGCTCGACCCGGCCGGCTCGGACGCCGCGACGATGGACCCGGCCGATCACCTCGTCGTCGGGCAGCAGCACTACCAGGCCGATATCGAGGAGTCGCAACGTCAGCTGGTCCGGGGCGAGAGCTACGAGATTTGTCTGACCAACAAGCTGCGACTACCGTTCCACGACGACGACATCACCTTTTACCGCCGCCTCCGCCGGGCGAATCCAGCACCGTACTCCGCACTGTTGCGAGTCGGCGGTGTTACCATCTTCAGCTCGTCGCCGGAGCGGTTCCTGCGGATTGAGCGCGACGGCGCGGTGGAGAGTAAGCCGATCAAGGGTACCGCGCCGCGCAGCGCGGATCCGGTACGTGACGCCCAGCTCGCCACCGAACTCTCCGCCTGTGCCAAGACGCAGGCGGAGAACCTGATGATCGTGGATCTTCTGCGCAACGACCTCGGGCGGTTGTGCGAGGTCGGTAGTGTCGAGGTCGTCCGCTATTTGGCGGTGGAGTCCTACACCACGGTCCACCAGTTGGTGTCCACCATCCGCGGTCAGCTCAACCCCTGGATGAGCCCGGTTGACTGCGTGCGGCACTGCTTCCCCGGCGGCTCCATGACGGGTGCGCCTAAGCGGCGCACGATAGAGATCATCGACCGGCTGGAGACCGAGGCGCGTGGCGTGTACTCGGGTGCGCTGGGTTACTTCGGTCTCGCCGGCGGCGCCGACCTCAACATCGTGATCAGGACGGCGGTCCGGCAGGGCGACGAGTTGACCATCGGTGCGGGCGGGGCGATCGTTCTCGACTCGGACACCAGGGAAGAGTTCGATGAGATGGTCCTGAAGGCGGCCGCACCGCTGCGCGCGGTCTGCCCAGCGGTGCCGTCCGATTCCGAGGTGAAGGCCCGATGACCGCCGGAGCGCTGACCGGCGGTCGGTGGCGCTGGGCCGGTCCCGGGTGCGGGTTTCGGCCAGCGACCGAGCCACCCGGCCTGCACGTGATCGACTCGTGGCTGGTCAGCGACGGGCGGGTCCGGGCATTCGGCATGCATGCCGAGCGGTTCGGCGCGGCCTGTTCCGAGCTGTTCGCGCTACCCTGGGCGCACACCGCGACATTCTTATGCGCGGCAATGACGCAGATTCCGTCGCGCGGGCGGTGGTTCCCCCGCGTCGAGCTGGTCGCCCAAGGCGGTGAGCCCCACTTCCAGCTGTGGGTTCGGCCAGCGCCGCCGCGGGGTAAGACGGTACGGCTGTGGATCTCCGACAAACCGGACCTCCGCCACCGTCCCACGGTCAAAGGCACCGACCTCAACTATCTCCTCGAGTTGCGCCGGCTGGCCGTCACCGAAGGCGCTGATGAAGCACTGATCGTCTCACCAGATCGCCGAGTCCGCGAGGGCTCGACGACGAGCATCCTGTGGTGGCGGGGCAACACGCTGTGCGTCCCGCCTTTGTCCGCAAACTTGCTAGCCGGGGTCACTCGCGCGCTCCTACTCGACGCAGTCTCCACCCGAGGACTGCGGGTGGCGACGGAGAGCCCGACCCCAACCGAACTCGACGGGCTAGAGGTGTGGGCGGTCAACGCCCTGCACGGTATCCGACCGGTGGCGGAGTGGATCGGCACTTCGATCGAAACAGGCCCGGCGACGCGGGCCGCCCGCTGGAACGCCTACCTCGACGGTCTCGCCGTGCCCCACCCCGCTGACCGACTCGCACGGGGCGACCTCATCCCGACTCCCTTCGAAAGGAAACAAGCCGATGCCAACTCAGCCAGTCCACCGCAATCCACCGAGTTTCGAGCGTGATCTCCTAGCGCAGCTGTCTAGCCGCTGGGGCAAACGAGTCGCGGTCAAAAAGGACGAACTCGACCTCGACGGGCACTTCGATCCGGAGCTGCCGGACTTCCCCGACCAGCTCGTGCCGATGCTGAACCTGCCAGCAGCCAGCTCACTCGACCCTGAGAGGCGTCAACGCATCGTCTCCGCAGCATGGATCGCCTACAACGCCAAGACCGCAGCGATCGAGAACGAAATCATCCTGCCGGCCTGCCGGCTAATGCTCGAAGAACGGATCCCGATGCGCCGGGACGAGGTCGCGGTTTCCGCCCTGCATCAGACGATCATCGATGAGCACTATCACATCCTCATGTGCCACAATGCTGTCGGCGTGACGCGGCGGCGACGTGAGCTCACCGACCTGACCTTCGACCCGGACGGGTGGTCGGTGGTGCACGGTCTCAAGGCCTGCCGCGCCGACCTGACCGGTTCGGAGCGCGATCTGGTGGAAATCGCCTTCGCGCTGGCCGCCGAAACCACTATCGCGAGCTTCCTGTCGGTGATCTCGACCGCGTTCGACATCCAGCCGATGAACCGGATCACCGTCGACATGCACCGCAAGGACGAAAACGGGCACGCTGTAGTGTTCCGGGAACTTGTCGCCCCCTTGTACCGGGACCTCGGCCACGGCGACCGCGAGCTGTTCAAAGACGCGCTCGTCCAAGGGCTCACCGCGTTCCGGGCGCCGGACTTCGACCCCTGGGTGACGGTCGCGGAAGCCGGTGAGTTCGACATCTCGACCGAGCAGCTGGCCGCAGCGGCGTCAGGGACGACAATTCCGACGCGCGACACCGGGTCGCTACAGCTCCTGTTGGCAGACCTCGGCGTCGATAGCAAGTTCGCTGAGACTGTTGCGTCGGCGGGGAGCAAACCGGATAATGTACGCGTCATCGTATAGATTCGAGCTGTTTTCGGAATCGAGCACAGAGACTGCTCTGCGATGTTCGAAGCAGACCTCATCAGAGCTCCGGCGGCTGTGCTGTCTTATCTGACGCTGTCTTATCTGACGCTGTCTTATCTGACGGTCGCCGCATTGTCCACCTGATATCCCTTCCTCTCGCGGTAAGGAGTAAATAAGATGAACCAGGCAAGAGTAGACATCGCCCCGATGACCAACGAGCGTCTGTTCGACGCGACCTATAAGGTGGTTGCCGGAGGGAGCAGCAGCAACATGCGCAACCTCGGTCTCCAGACTCCGCTGGTGGTGGACCGATCGGCCGGTTGCCGCATATGGGACGTCGAGGATAATGAGCTCATAGACGTGAACATGGGGTATGGGCCGCACCTGTTCGGATACGGCGACCCGGACGTCTTAGGTGTTGTGGCAGAGCGGCTGAGGTTAGGGGCGGTCACCGGGATTCCTCACAGGCTCGACCACGAGGCGGGTGAGCTGATCGCCGCGTCGGTGCCCACAATCGAGCAGGTGCGGTTCGCCAACTCAGGGACTGAGGCGATCGCTTCTGCGCTCCGGTTGGCCAGGCTTATCACCGGCCGAACCCTTGTTGTTACCTTCGAGGGGCATTACCACGGGTGGAGTGAGACCGTGCTTCGCAAAGCGGCCATCACCAACAGCGGTGAAGCCCCGACGGGTGCGGTTGCCGGAGCACCGGGGATGATCCCCGAGGCGCTGGCGCACACCCTACAACTGCCCTGGAATGATCCCACCTTGTTGGATGAGGCGTTCGCTGCGTACGGTGACCGGATCGCAGCGGTGATCCTCGAGCCGGTTTGCGGGAACGCGGGAGTGGTCCATGCGCAGCCAGGGTTCCTGGAGCAGGTCGCCGATCTGACATCGCGCAACGGTGCATTGCTGGTTTTCGATGAGGTGATTACCGGCTTCCGAGTGGCGCTGGGCGGTGCTCAGGAGCTCTTCTCCATGCGACCGGATTTGACGGTCATCTCCAAGGTTCTCGGCGGCGGATTTCCTGTTGCGGCGTTTGGAGGCAGTACGGAGATCATGGCACCGCTTGCTCGAAACGAAGCGTTCCACGCCGGCGTCTTCTCGGGCAACCACGCCGCAGTCAATGCCGCGGTCGCCATGCTCGGCAAGCTCCGGCGGAATCTGCCGGTGTACAACGCCCTTGAGGTTAACGGCAGCTATCTGGAACAGCGACTGGCGGAGGTCTTCGGCGCGGCTGGACGCGCCGTACGCATCGCACGCTGCGGCTCGATAATGTCGGTAGCCCTCCTCACCCGTCCACAATGCTCGAACGCGGCCTTTGACCCGGCCGTACCGCTCATCGACTTCGCAGCCCATCGTGGGCTGCAGTTGCTGTGCCAGGAGGCGGGCCTCTACTTCCACCCCAACCCGCTGGAACCGTGGTTCCTCAGCACGGCGCACACTCGGGACGAACTGGACATAGTGGTGAGCACGATCGAACAGTCTCTTGCCCGACTATAGCTGTCCTCGGGTGCGAAGAAAATATTACAACCCGCCAGCCGGTACCTGCCTCAACCTAAACAATAGGAAGCCACCATGTCCCGAGATGTACTGAGTCCTACCGAGTCTGTACTGAGCCCAATGGAGCCGAGCCCAATGGAGCCGACTGTCGTCGACCCGCCCCTGAGCGCTATTGAACGGTGGCGCTCGCTACCGGCGGCGCAACAGCCCGACTGGCCCGACCCGGTGTCGGCCCGTGACATAATGGCGGAACTCGCCAACTGCCCACCTTTGGTCGCTGCACGGGAATGCGATCTTCTCAAGCACAGGCTGGCCGCGGTAGCGCGAGGTGAGGCGTTCCTGCTCCAGGGCGGGGACTGCGCGGAGCGGTTCGACGGCGTGACCGCCGACACCGTGCACAACAAGTTGCAGGCCCTGCTGCAAATGTCGGCCGTGCTGACCTACGCTGCCTCGATTCCGGTGATAAAGGTTGGTCGTATTGCCGGACAGTACGCCAAACCTCGCTCGAAGGCGACCGAGACCCGCGACGGCATCACCCTGCTCTCGTACCGGGGTGATGCGATCAACGGGCACGAGTTCACCTCGGCAGCGCGCATTCCCGACCCACGCCGGCTCCGGCGGATGTACGAGTTGTCGGCGGTCACGCTGAACCTCATCCGGACGTTCGCCACGGGCGGCTCCGCCGCACTGAGCGAAGTGCACGCCTGGAACCAGGCCTTCATCGCCCGTTCGCCGACTGGTCGCCGCTACCGCCGGCTCACCGGTGAGATCGACCGCGCGCTGCGCTTCATGCGCGCCTGCGGCGTCGATCCCGCCGCGGTTCACACCACCGAGCTGTTCACCAGCCACGAAGGTCTGCTCCTGGATTACGAGACCGCGCTGACCCGAATCGACACGCACACCGGACGTCCGTACGCGACGAGCGGGCATATGCTGTGGATCGGTCACCGGACCCGCGACCTTGGCGGTGCACACGTCGACTACTTCTCCCGCATCGCCAATCCGATCGAGGTCAAGCTCGGCCCGAATGTCACCCCAGACACCGCGCTCGGGCTCATCGACAAGCTTGACCCGCACCGTGAGCCGGGCAGACTCACCTGCATCATCCGCATGGGTACCGAGGCGATCTGGGACAGGCTGCCCGACCTCGTGCACAAGGTCACCGCCTCGGGTGCACAGGTGGTATGGGTGTGCGATCCCATGCACGGCAACACCTTCGAATCACCCAGCGGGCACAAGACGCGACGCTTCACCGACATCCTGTGTGAGGTGGAGAGTTTCTTCGCCGTGCACAGGGCGTTGGGCACGCACGCCGGCGGCATCCACGTCGAACTCACCGGAGAAAACGTCACTGAATGCGTAGGTGGCGGCGCCGACATCACCTTCGGGGATCTCCACCACCGCTACGAAACGAGCTGCGATCCCCGACTCAACCGGAGCCAATCACTCGACCTCGCTTTCCTGGTAGCCGAAATGATAATGACCCCGGAACGCTCGAATCCCGGCACGGCACCACGAGGCCGCCCTGGCCCAGTGGAGCACTCACCCCGCCCGCCTAACGGGCCACGGTCATGAGAAGTTATCGATCCTACGGTGGTAGGCATGCCAACAGCACAGCCTGGGTAAGGTCATCATCGAAGTAAGGGAGCATGCTGGTAAAATCCGGACAAGAGTTCACCTCAAGCACGAGCGGACCATATGCCGTTTGCAAAATGTCGATTCCGGCGTGGCCGAGCCCGAGGGCGCGGGCCGCGTTTTCGGCCAACGTGCTCTCGCGCGGTGTCAAGTCGACAGGACGTTGCGTTGCTCCGCGCCCGATGTTGCTGCGCCACTCGTTTCCAGTGGCTGTCCGTAGCGTCGCCGCCAGTAAACGCCCGCCCGTGACGACGGCCCTTGTGCTGCACCCACGGAATTCCGTGACCTCCGGTTGCACGATCAGAGCTCCAGGCCCTTCGGCGTGGAGCTCACGAAAGGCCTGCGCCAGGGAGGCGGCGTGCCCCGCGCGACGGACCCATCGGCCCTGCGCTCCGTGAGGGCGCTTGATAACCACCGGGTACTGAATTTCTTCGGCCACAGAGAGTGCACGTTCCAAGTCCAGCGAGCAGATAGTGCTCGGCACCTGGGGGACTGCGGCGTGTGACAGTTGGACCGCCGTCGCCGCCTTATCGTCCGCCGTCAACACGCTGTCTACCGGGTTCTGCGTGTATGCGCGCCGCGAGAGTATGCGCAGCGCATGTACCGTCACCGGGTACCCGAAAAGCATATAAGGAGCAAGGCTGGTGATGTCAATAGCACCCGCCGCGTCACGGACCACCGTTGCTCCGTTGAAGCTGATGTCGACGGTGAGCGTCGGAAGGTCGATAACCCGGACGGGAATATCAAGTTCGGCGGCCCCTTCGGCAAGTCGGGCAGGCACGTTCGTAGCATAGGGATTGCGCACGACGCCAAGCATCATGTGACGGTGTCCCCTCCTCGGCGCGCCCCTCTCCGGCGCATCAGGGCGAGTTGGAGTATGGCGCCCGCGACGTCCTGGCCGGTCACGGCAGAAATACCCGCGAAGCCAGCCCAAGCGTCGACCTCGAGAACCCGAACGGTTCCGTCGTCGTCCTCGATCAGATCGACACCTCCATAGTCAAGGCGGCAGGCTTCCAATGCCGCCACCGCCGTGGATGCCGCCGGGTGCTCGGAGGGAAGCCGGGTGGGGGTTGCGCCAAGCGTGAGATTAGCCCTGACTTCACCGGGAGCCGCTTGGCGCTGCATTAATGCCACGCAAGTACCATTCACCACGAAAGCACGAACGTCGCGGCCGCCTCCCCCCACTAAAGGCTGAGCGACGTAGTGCTCTCTGGCGAGTGGCACCAGAGACCCGAATGGCACCAGGGACCGTTGCCCGAAGTCGTCCTCCCAAGCCGCCAGGAGCTCACCCGTCGACCCAAAAACGCGGATCCCCTCACCCCGAACCCCATGAGCCGGCTTCAGGATCACTGCTCGATGATGCGCAAGGCACTGCATGGCCTCTTCGCTCGGCTCAACGAAAGCGATCGTGTGGACAATCGGTACCCGAGCGCGACGCAACGTGAGATAAGTCAACAACTTGTCTCGCGAACGGTATGCGGCGTCCGGTTCATTCAAGACGATGGCTCCTTCGGATGTCCACAGTTTTAATACAGGAGTCACGATTCCTTGGAATGCCGAGACCGTACGGTGCAGAATGATTCCTGGCCGCTCCGGCCGGCCGTCATAACAGCCCAGGATCCCCCCGTCCCTGCAGTGAACCTGAAGCCGGTGAGGTTCCCATGTCACCAGCCGGATACCGCGGGTCCGGGCGGCCTCACATAACAACGTCCAGTTAGAAGTTCGCACAGTGGGATAGTGCAGCACCACGATATCCTCCATCATGTAGATTGTACATGCTCTAAACTGTCGCTACGATGGCGCTCGCGACTTTAGGGGCTACTTTAGCAACACTGTTCCCCTGATTCCGGCGGGACGCCCGCTCGCGACGGGCGCTATGACCCGCGTGCTCCCTACGGTTGTGACACACCCAGGAACCGTCGCCTTGGGCGATCCAGGTTTCGGTAGGGCCGCCGTTGTTGGGCAGGAAGGTGAGGTGGTTCCATCCCCCGCCGGAAAGGGGGAGAGCGGCGAAGAGCTCAAAAGGGCTGGCCTTGTCGGCGGTAGGGCACCCGCCGCACGGATGGTCAACTCATCCAGTGCAGCGCCGCCCGCAGGTCGGCCACGATGTGCAGGCGCATCCTGGCCGGCGCAGCATCACCGCCTGTGGCATTGCGCGGACCGCTTTCTGGGCCGTTTTCTGTGCCGTTTTTTGGGGGCACCAGCGCGTGCCGAAAACCCAGCCGGGCGGCCTCGGCCAGGCGTCGGCGCAGCCCGGTCACCTGCCGGACCTCTCCGGCTAACCCAACCTCCCCGATCGCCACCGTGTGCGGAGGCAACAGCAGGTCCCCGGCAGCCGACGCGACGGCGAGCGCGACAGCGAGGTCGGCCGCCGGCTCCACCACGCGCATCCCCCCCACCGTCGCGGTGTACACGTCTGATCCCGCCAGCCGCACCCCCCCGCGGCGCTCGAGGACGGCCAGGATCATCGCCACCCGTGATGAGTCCAGGCCGCTCACCGCACGGCGGGGGTTGGTCAGCGCGGATTCAGCGACCAACGCTTGGACCTCGCCCAGCAGCGGCCGTTTGCCCTCCACCGCCACCGTCACCGCCGTGCCCGGCACCGCGCCATCGCGGTGGGTCAGGAAAAGTCCGGACGGGTCGGGTAAGCCGGTGATGCCCTCGTCGGTGAGCTCGAAGCAGCCGACCTCGTCGGTGGCCCCGAACCGGTTCTTGATCCCACGAACCATCCGCAGCGCGGAGTGCCGGTCGCCATCGAACTGCAGCACCACGTCGACCAGATGCTCCAGCACCCGGGGCCCGGCCACCGTCCCGTCTTTGGTGACGTGCCCCACCAGCACCACCGGCAGTCCGCGCTGCTTAGCGGTGCTGATCAGCGCGCTGGCCACCGCGCGGACCTGGGACACCCCGCCCGGGCTACCCTCGACGGCGGCGCAGGACAGGGTCTGCACCGAGTCGACGATCAGCAGGCCAGGATCGAGGGCGTCGAGGTGCCCGAGCACCGCGGCGAGGTCGGACTCGGCGGCGAGGAACAGCTCGTCGTGCAGCGCTCCGGTGCGCTGCGCCCGCAGCCGAACCTGGCCGGTGGACTCCTCGCCGGTCACGTAGAGCGCGCGCCGGCCGGCCATTGCGCAGCGGTGCGCCACCTCCAGCAGCAGGGTGGACTTGCCCACCCCGGGCTCGCCGGCCAGCAGCACCACCGCGCCGGGCACCAGGCCGCCGCCGAGTACCCGATCGAGTTCGGCCACGCCGGTGGCGGTGGCCTGCGCGGAACACAGCTCGATCTGGGAGATGGGGCGGGCCGGGGCCGAGGGCGCACCGGGGGCGACCGCCAGCACTGGCCGCGGGCCGGTCGGTGCCACGCTGCCCCAGGCCTGGCACTCCGGGCACCGCCCCACCCACTTGGCGACCTCGTGGCCGCAATCAGCACAGCGGTGGGTGGCCCGGCTGGTAGCGACTGATCTGCCCATAGTCACAGACGCTAGCCGCCCACCCTGACAAGTTCGGGGGCACCGACGCCGGGGCCTGGAGCTAAGCGACCGAACTGGCCGCGTTAGACGGAGTACCCATCGGGACGAGCAAGGTGACTGTGCCGGCGTTACGGAACTGGAAGCTCACCGGGGTGTTCAGCCCCGTATACAGCGGCCGGCTGGTGGTGAGCACGATGCGCAGCTCACCGGCCACCAGCGGGCTGGCTGGCCGGCCGGTTGCGGGCAGGACACCAGAAGTGCCGATGACCATGCTACCGGGCGGGATCTGCGTGGTGCCCGACACCAACACCTGGCTGGCCGCTGGGCTGGTCACCGCGATCAGCTGCTCAGGGCCGCGTGCCTGGTTGATGATGGTGAGCACCACCGGGACGGCCGACCCGGCCGGGTAGACGCCCTGCTGGTTAGGGGGGTAAGGGATCAACGCGTTGCGTAGTGCGATGGTGTTTCCGACATCGCCAAAAGTTCCATTGACGGCGGAGGCCTGGCTGTCAGTTTGGGTGATCTGGCCCGCCGCACAGCCGACCAGCGCTAGCGCGGCGGCTGCGCCGCAGGCCACGATGCGAGCTGCGACGGTGAAGGGAACCCGCATCGGCACAGCGTATCCGACAGGCCCATCCCCTCGACCCATGCCTCGGCGCCGTGGCCCGTCGATGCGGCCCGATCGATGCAGGTCCACAGTGGAGTGACGGTGAGCTGCGCGGTACCGAAGTTAGCTGATGGGGGCCGGTCGTCGGATCCTCTGACCTGCGACGACGCTCCAGGTGGGACCTATCCCCGCGCAGCGCGATTTCCGGACGTGGTAGCCTGGAGTCAGCGAAAGGGGCAGAGGACACTATGGGCTTTAAGGTCGGAGAGACCGTCGTCTACCCGCATCACGGTGCCGCTCTCATCGAGGCCATTGAGACTCGAGTGATCAAGGGGGAGGAGAAGAAGTACCTCGTCCTCAAGGTCGCTCAGGGTGATCTGACCGTCCGGGTCCCCGCTGCCAACGCCGAATTTGTCGGCGTCCGGGACGTGGTGGGCCAAGAGGGTCTCGATCGAGTTTTCGAGGTGCTGCGTGCACCCCACACCGAGGAGCCGACGAACTGGTCGCGGCGGTACAAGGCCAACTTGGAGAAGCTCGCCTCTGGCGACGTCAACAAAGTGGCGGAAGTGGTCCGCGATCTCTGGCGGCGCGAGCGCGATCGCGGTTTGTCGGCCGGTGAGAAGCGCATGCTCGCGAAGGCCCGCCAGATCCTGGTGAGCGAGCTTGCCCTTGCCGAGGGCACCAATGAGGACAACGCCGAGGTGCTGCTCGACGAGGTCCTCGCCGCAGCCTCCTGACGACATCGACAACCTGCGTGCCGGCTCCCCGGGTCGTGGCATTGGTGCCGGCGGCCGGGCAGGGCGTGCGGTTGGCGGCCGGGATGCCGAAGGCCTTTGTGTCACTGTGCGGCCGGCCGTTGCTCTGGCACTGTGTGCACGGGTTGCTGGAGTCCGGTTGCGTCGAGGTGGTGGTGGTTGCGGTCGGTGAGCAACACCGTGACCAGGCCCGAGCAGTCGTCGCCGAGGCTGGCGAGCGGGTGCGGATCGTCACCGGCGGGGTGCACCGCTGCGACTCGGTCCGGGCGGCCCTGCACGCCGTGCCCGATGCCGAGGTGGTGCTGGTGCACGATGCCGCTCGCTGCCTGACCCCGGTCAGCGTGATCCAGGCGGTGGTGCAGGCGGTCCTCGCCGGGCAGCCGGCTGTGGTACCAGTCCTGTCGGTGGTCGACACGATCAAACAGGTGAGCCCCGACGGCCGGGTCGTGGACACGCTGGATCGGGCGGCCTTGCGGGTGGCGCAGACCCCGCAGGGGTTCGCCGCCGACCTGCTTCGGCGGGCGCACCAGGGAGCATCCGCTCTGGTAACCGACGACGCGGGGCTCGTGGAGGCCCTGGGGGAAACCGTGGCCACAGTGCCGGGCCACCCGTACGCCTTGAAGATCACCACCCCGTTCGACCTCGTCGTCGCTGAGGTGCTAGCCGGCGCGAAAGCCACCGGTCAGGCATGAGGGTCGGGATCGGCACCGACGTGCACGCGGTGGACGGCGGCCGGGACTGCTGGATCGCCGGGTTGCATTGGCCTGGACTGGCGGGGTGCGTCGGGCACTCCGACGGTGACGTCGCCGCGCACGCGTTGTGCGACGCTGCGCTGTCCGCTGCTGGCTTGGGTGATCTGGGTGCGGTGTTCGGCACCGACGAGCAGCGGTGGGCCGGGGCACACGGCGCCGAACTGCTCACCGAAGTGCGCCGCAGGTTGGCCATCCACGGCTGGGCGGTGGGCAACGGTGCGGTGCAGGTGATCGGCAATGCGCCGCGGGTGGGCAGCCGCCGTGCCGAGGCGCAGCAAGTGCTCTCCGACGCCTTGGGCGGGCCCGTTTCGGTATCCGGCACCACCACCGACGGTCTCGGGCTGACCGGACGCGGCGAGGGCATCGCCGCCGTAGCCGCAGTACTCCTGGTCCGTGCGTAACGGTTGATCTGCTCACCGCAACTCAAAGACTTCGAGCCACCGCCTCCACCACCGGCCGCCACGAGAAGTGCACTACTGGTTTGTCGTCTCCCTCCCGAATCACTTCGTTCGGTAGCACGTCCACACCCCACTCGGTAAGCTTTTTTAGGTTTCTGCCAAATTCAGGATGCGCCGCCAAGCTCGGCTTGACATAGGGTACGACAATGATAGGCAATGTGAGCCCGATTGCCTCGTTGAGGATGCCCAGCGCGAACGTGTCACTGATGCCGGCTGCCCATTTATTGATGGTATTGAAGGTGGCGGGCACCACGGCGATGGCGTCAGCTCGCGGCAATGAGTCCGGATCATCAGGCAGCCGGTGATCGTGCCGGATCGGGTAGCCTGTCTGCTGGGCGAGTACCGGGCAATCGATCCAACTCGCCGCGTGTGGGGTAGGGATAACGCAGATGCACCAACCTGCTTGGTGCAGTAGCTCGACCAGTTGGTCGATGTGTCGCGCCGGTGGCGCGGCACAGACCACGAGGTAGAGCAGCGGTCTCGGCTGATCTTCGCTCATGGCAGCAATCCGGCCCGGGCCGCCAGTCCCCGCAAGCCTGGCGTGTCACCCCGGCGTTCCCGCCCCATCAGGATGCTGATCAATGTTCTGGCTGACGCGTTGCATGATACGGTCTGTTCAGCGACCCGCTCCGCCTCGAGTAGGTGCAGCACCGCCACGGCATCATCGGCTTGCCCAGCGGCGACCCAGCCCATTTCCAAGTGTACCTGCGAGCGGCGACCGCGCAACACGGCAGGCAAAGCCTGGGTGTTAATGCTCTCCGCAATGTGGGCCGCTTCCTTGGCGTTGCCAAGGATGGGAATGTACGGACAACTGATGGATAGCGACGTTGGTGGGACCAAAGGCCGTCCAGAACCAGTTGCCGTCACATCCGAGCTGCTCAGCAAGCTGGCCCGCTTCGCGCAGAACGTCCTGCGCCGCGTTATAGTCACCGCGCCGCGCGGCGATGATGGCGCGCAGCAACAGCAAAGAACCTCGTACCGAGAGCGCTTCCTCCTGCCGGCAGTTCAGGTGCGGAGTCGCCGCGACGCTGGCGATATTCTCTGTACCAAGGGTGAGAATCTGTTCGGCATTGGCTAGTTCACCAGCCAGCAGGAGGGCGCATGCTACCTGGTAGGTTGCGGAACCGACCAGCGCCGGGTGCTCGATTTCGTTGGCTGCCGTCATGGCGCGATCCGCAGCCACTGACGCCAAAACGATGTCGCCTAACTTCGTGGCGAGCTTGGCTATGGCGAGGTAGGCGGCGGCCTTGCTCACGCTCATCGGTACCGGTAGCGGCGGGCCGAGCACGGCATTGCGCAGATCGTGCAGCACGCGGGCAAGCGGATCCGGTGCGACGGCGGAACTGCCGCGCTCGACCCTCACGTGTGATGTGCGCGAGCCCAGCGCGACAGCGGCAAGGAAGCGGTCGCGTTGGGCGTCGGAGGCATTCTCCAGCGCCTGGTCCAGGGCGCGGCGCATCCGGGCCGGGGTCCATTCCATCCCCGGAGCGTAACGCGGGGCCTGCGACGGCATTGCCCTACGATCGCGTCGTGACCCTGCACCTTCATGACACCGCGACGCGCAGCCTGCGGGAGTTCGTCCCGCTCCGCCCTCGCACGGCGTCGATTTACGTGTGTGGGGCCACCGTGCAGGGTGTCCCGCACATCGGGCACGTGCGCTCGGTGGTGAACTACGACGTGCTGCGTCGCTGGCTGATGGCCACCGGCTACGACGTGCTGTTGGTGCGCAACGTCACCGATATCGACGACAAGATCCTCGCCAGGTCCGCCGAGGCGGGCCGGCCGTGGTGGGAGTGGGCGTACACGCACGAACGGGCGTTTGAGGACGCCTACACCGCGCTGGGCTGCCTGCCGCCCTCGGCGCTGCCGCGCGCCACCGGCCACGTTCCGCAGATGGTCGAGCTGATGGCGCGGCTGATCGAGACGGGGCACGCCTACGCCGCGGGTGGTGATGTCTACTTCGCGGTGGCCACGATGCCCGACTACGGCTCGCTGTCGGGGCAGCATCCCGACGAGGTCTGTCAAGGTGAGTCCGCCGCGTCGGGCAAGCGCGATCCCCGGGACTTCACCCTGTGGAAGGGTGCCAGGCCCGGTGAGCCATCCTGGCCGACGCCGTGGGGGCCGGGCCGCCCCGGATGGCACCTGGAGTGCTCGGCGATGGCCACCACCTACTTGGGCCCGGAGTTCGACATCCACGGCGGCGGGGTGGATCTGGTCTTCCCGCACCACGAAAACGAACGGGCCCAGTCCCGGGCGGCCGGCGACCCCTTCGCCCGGTACTGGTTGCACAACGGCTGGGTGACGTTGTCGGGTGAGAAGATGTCCAAGTCCTTGGGCAACACGCTGTCCATCCCGGCCACCCTGCGCCGGGTCCGTGCCGTCGAGCTGCGCTATTACCTGATCGCCGCGCATTACCGGTCGGCTGTCGAGTATTCGGACGGGGCGCTGAATGAGGCGGTGGTCGCCTACCGGCGGATCGAGTCGTTCGTGCACCGGGTCCGGGAGCGCTGCGGGCTGCCCGAGCCACGCACCTGGTGCGCGCAGTTCGCTGCGGCGATGGACGATGACCTCGGCACCCCGGCCGCGTTGGCCGCCATCCACGCAAGCGTGCGCGAGGGGAACACGGCGCTGGACGCCGGGGAGCACCTGGCGGCGCTGGAGGCAGCCGGGTCGGTGCGCGCGATGACCGGCGTGCTGGGGCTGGACCCGCTGGCTGAGCAGTGGCGCTCGACGTCGGGGGCCGACGCCGCATCGGCGACGCTGGCCGCTCTGGTGGACCGGTTGCTGGCCGAGCGCACCGAGGCTCGCAACCGCCGTGACTACGCAACCGCCGACGCGGTGCGGGATCAGCTGCTGGCGGCCGGGATCGCCGTCGAGGACACTCCTGATGGACCGGTGTGGACAGGTAAGGGTCATGGCGGGTAACTCTCAGCGCAGGGGTGCCCTGCGGAAGCCGGGCACCAAGAAGGGCCCCCTCATCGGTTCCGGCGGGCGCAAGCCCAAGGGGCTGCGTGCTCGCGGCGCCACACCGCCCGCCGAGCTGCGCCCGGGGCACCCAGCCCAACGCCACGCCGCCCAGCCCCAGGGCACCCCACGTCAGGGCGCCCCGCGGCATCCAGCTCAGCGCGAGGCTAGCCCGGCCACGGCGGGGCGCCGTCGCAGCGGCAGCGAGCCGGGCGAGACGGTGCTCGGCCGCAACGCGGTGCTGGAATGCCTGCGTGCCGGAGTGCCGGCTAGCGCGCTGCAGGTGGCTATCGGGGTGGATACCGACGAGCGGGTCAGCGAGTCCCTACGGTTGGCTGCCGATGCCGGTCTGTCCATTCTCGAGGTGCCCAGGGCTGAGCTCGATCGGCTGGCCGGGGGTGCCCCGCACCAGGGGGTGGCGCTGCAGGTGCCGCCCTATCAGTACGCGCTTGCCGAACAGGTGCTGGTTACCGCGTGGGAGTCCGGGACGCCACCGTTGCTGGTCGCGCTGGACGGGGTGACCGACCCGCGCAACCTCGGCGCCGTGGTGCGCAGTGCCGCCGCGTTTGGTGCACACGGACTGGTGCTCCCGCAGCGGCGCTCGGCGGGGATGACCGCGGTGGCGTGGCGGACCTCGGCGGGGGCGGCCGCGCATCTGCCGGTGGCTCGGGTTACCAACCTGGTGCGCACGCTCAAGGACTTCGCCTCCTCCGGCGTGATGGTTGTCGGTTTGGATGTCGGCGGTGCCATGCCAGTGGATTCTTTCCCGCTGGCCACCGGACCGTTAGTGCTCGTCCTGGGTTCAGAGGGGCGGGGGCTGTCCCGGCTGGTCCGCGAAACCTGTGACCTCACGGTGTCGATACCCATGGTGGGATCGGTCGAGTCGCTCAACGCGTCGGTCGCCGCCGGTATCGTGCTCGCCGAAGTGGCGCGCTTACGTCGCGCCAGCTGAGGAGGCGCGGGAGAAGACACAGCGGGGCGAAACAGGCGCTCGGCATGCCGCGGACTCGCAAACGCCACACAGTGTGTATCTTGTCGCGGTCAGTGTTCACGATCCGGCAGTCCCGCCCATACCGCTGCCGCGTTCCTTCCGATAAGGAGAATCTGTACCTGTGGCCCAGAAGACCATCGTCACCCTCATCGACGACCTCACCGGCGAGGAAGCTGAAGACATTTCAACCGTTGAGTTCGCACTCGAGGGCGTCACGTACGAGATCGACCTGGCGAACGACAACGCCACCAAACTCCGTGACAACATGGCCCGTTACGTCGCGGCTGCTCGCAAAATCAGTGCGCGGCGCGCGAACGGTCGCGGCGCTGAGCGTTCAGCGGGCCGCGGGAGCGGCAGCGGCGGCGTGGCCCGCAGCGGCTATAACCGTGACACGCTCAAAGCCATCCGTGAGTGGGCCAAGCAGAACGGCCACACCGTCAGCGAGCGTGGCCGACTGCCGCTCACCGTACTGGACGCCTGGGAGACACATCACCAGACGGTGAAGAACAGCAAGATTCCCGCCTTCTCGGGCTAGGGGGTGCTGTGGAGACCGAGGGACCACCGTGGTTAATGATCACCATTGCCGGGGTTTCCCTGGTAGGGGTGGTGCTCACCGCCATAGTTGGTCCGCTGGTTGTGGCCCGGTTCACCGCACGCCGGGCCACACCAGAGTCGCTGGAGTCCCTGGCGATCATCCAACGGGTCAGCGACGCCATGACGTTAATCCAGTCCGCGATCGCCGACTTGCAGACCCGCATCGGACGGCTTGAAGTGATGCAGATGACGGATGCCCATGACCACCGTGGATGAGCTCACCCAGGGTTTGGACCAACTGCGGGATTCCATCACGCGAACGGCCCGCATTGCCCCGCACCTCGCGCGGCAAGAGGTCCACCGTGAAGGACGGGCCTACTTCCGGGGGGCGGTGGTGGCCTCGGTGATCACCTCCCTGCTGATCAGCCTGCCGCTGGCACTGCTCGCCGACTACCTCACGCAGCACGCGAACGCCGACCAAGTGCGTGCCGCCCAATTCCAGTCTGAGGTGCAGAACGTTCAGCGGCTCGCGCGGAACGCCCACGATCTCGGGGTCCAAGCCAACGCCGAACTCACCCGCCGTGGCTTGACACCGGTCCTGATCCCCGCACCGGGGAGCGCCCCGGATTCCCAGGTGCTCGCCGCGGCGTCTCTCGCCCAGGTCGCGGCGAGCATCGCCAGTCAGTCCCCGGCGGTACCCACCGTGGCGCAGATCCAGGCTGCGGTCGCGCTAGCGCTGGCCAAGCTGCCCCCGCCACCCGTGGGACCCACCGCCCAGCAGCTCACTCAGGCGGTGCAGGCCTATATCGCGGCCAACGCCGAGGGGCTGCGGGGAGCGGGGGCGGAGCGGGGAGCACCGGGGCAGGGCCTGCCGGGAACGCCGCCGGTGGGTTGGACAGTCCGGGAGTCCGACGGGTCCCTCACCACCTGCGAACGCGTTGCGGCATTCGATCCGGCTGCACCCCGCTACCAGTGCTCGCGTGGCGCATCACCGCAACGTCCCACGCCTCGGTGAGACTCCCGAACCGATTCACCGTGGCTCACGAATGCTCAGATGCTCGTCGGCGACTCGCGAGCAACCCGGTGGGCGGTTGGAGGCCCCTCACCCCTGACCTGCTCACCGGGCTTTTAAGTTCCGCACGCCGGGCCGCCCCGGCCTTACCTGCCGCGGCCGAACCTGCGGGCTACCGAGAACCCGATCAGCGCTCCCCCGACGACCAAAACGATGATCACGACGAGGGTAGCTTTCCCGATGCCCGCGAGGAAACCCCGGGCCTCGAGTTCGGCGGCGAGCAGGCTGGCGTGAGCCGTGATGAGGTGCATGGCCCAAATCGTACTCACCGGCGAATATCCTTGAGGCACAGCACCTGGGATCGCCACTGATCGGTCGCGTGCACGCACGGCTTCTGCCACACCAGCTCGAACTCCGCTGGCTTCGGCGATGCCGGGACACGGTGGGTGTAGTTGAGCTTGAGTAGCTGGCGCATCAGCGGGCCGGACTGGTGCGCATGGAGGGCGATGTCGTGCTCGGTGCGTCCCGGATCGGAGATGAAATCGACCATCTCACAGTTGCAGAAATAGGCCAATGTGCCGACCTCGCTGGGACTCACCACCGTCGCACCAGGCCTTATCTTGGAAATGTCCTCGGCGACGCGCTGGTACTCAGCGCGGGTGGCCCAGTTGGTGTACATCGGCGCCTTCTCCCACGGCACACCCCGCACCACCTCGTAACCAGCCGCGGCCAGCACCACCAGGGACACCACCCCGAGCGCGGCCACACCATACGGGCGGGCAAGGAGATCGGATTGCACCACGGCCAGCGCTGTCACCGCCGCGCACAGGCTAAGACCAGCGACGGCGGGTCCGTAATACCAGTGCGACGGCGGAGTGGCCAAGGTGGCGAAAACCGCCGCGTGGGAAATCCCGCCGAGCCCGAACGCGGTTGCGGCCTGACCCACACCCCTCGTGACCGAGCCACCTCGCCACCCGGCGAGCACCCCCCAGCCGAGCAGCGCAACCAGACCACATCCCGCGGCCAGCACGGTCAGACCGGCCGGCAGCGGCATATACCTCAGGTACCACAGCGGTCCGGTGGCGAAGTGGTATCCTATCCACCCCTGGCGGTTGTGGGTCTTCAGGAAAAACGTGTCGGGCAGCGCAGAGCCCAACACAAACCAGCTGGCCACATACCAGGGCGCCGCGACCGTCACCGCGACCAGCCCGCTGCGCAACGCCCGGCGCCGGGCCGCAGCCACGGTAAGCACGACGACGACATCGACTACCGCGAGGTCGGGCCGGCCCAGGACTAGCAGACCAGCAACAATCCCGATGGCGCACCACCGCCCCGCAAGCGTGTAGCGCACCAGGCCAATGAACAACGCAACGCACAGATAGGTCTCCAGACCAACCGTGGAGGCCAGCAGCGGGCTGGACAGCAGCAGCCCTACCCCGAGTGGGGGCAGCAGCCGCCGGGACAGCCCGGTCAGCTCCGCGATGCGCAGCAGCCACACCGCGGAGGCGGCCATCGTGGCCATCAACAGCAGCCCCACCGCCAGCACCGGAGCACGCACCACCGCTATGATCGCCGCCAGCAAGATCACATTCAGCGGCGAGGTCGCGGTGTTCGCCGTCAGCGAGGGGATTACCCCCCAATGCCCGTGGAACGCCAGGTTCCGCGCGTAGTCCAGCGTGATGTAGGCGTCGTCCGTCAATCCGCGGTAAGCCACCAGGAACAGCAGGCCTCCCGCCAGAGCACCGGCACCGCCGCAGGCCACCAGCGACGTCACCCCGCGGGACGCCGCAGGGCTCCGCTGAGGCAACACCAGATCCGTAGTCGTGGCCACCGCGGCATGGTGCCAGAGGACATCAGCTCCCCGCTGAGCAGGGCGGTTACATCTCAGTAGGATCCCACCGTGGACCCGCTGACCGCGCTGTCGGCGCAGTTTGACCCGTTGCGCCCGCTGGAGGCGAACGAAACCGACCTGTACGTGGACTGGCAGGATCAGCTTGATACCGCTGATGACGTCAAGGTGCGGTTGGCCAACTCGATCGCCCGCAGCTCGGTGCCGGTCACGCGCCTGTTTACCGGGCATCGCGGTGCCGGCAAGACGACCGAGCTGAACCGGGTGCGCCAGCGTCTTCAGGACGGCGTCGGCGGTCGCCGGGTGTTCGTGTCGATGCTGTTCGCCGAGCGCTGGGTCCATCTCAATGACGTCCAGCCCGAGGATCTAGTTTACCAGATCGTTCGCCAGTTGGTTGATGACCTCACGAAGGCCGGTTTCTCGTTTGCGGAGACGAAATTCCGCACCGCGCTGGGAAGTGTGCGTGACTTCTTCAAGAGCCACGTTGCCTTGGACAAGGCCGATGTGGGGATCGACCCGGTGAAGCTCAGCCTGCGGTTCGAGGCGTTCCCGACCGCTCGCAAGGAGTTCCGCAAGCTGCTGCAAGGCCTACTGCCGACAATTTACGACCTGACCAACGACAAGATCCTGCGCCAGGCGCGAGAGTGGCTAGCGCAGCCGGAGCACGGCGGCTACGCCGACATCGCGATTATCGTTGATCAGCTTGACCGCATTCCGCGCAAGCAGCTCAACGGTTACACCAATCACGAGAACCTCTTCCTCGACCACGTGGGAGCCCTGCGGGCGTTGAACTGCGATGTGCTCTACACCATTCCGATCGAGCTGGCTTACAGTCGGGCGCATGCCCGGCTGCAGGACGCCTACGGCAGCGAGATCCTGGCACTGCCCGCGGTCCCGGTCGCCACTCGTGACGGTGGCGAGTTCCCCGCGGGCGTGGCGGCGCTGCGCGAGATCGTCCGGCGGCGCGTGGACAAGGCGGGTGTCGCTCTCGATGAGGTGTTCGCCGAACGGGACCTGCTAGAGGACGTCTTGCGGTACTCGGGTGGGCACATTCGGGGGCTATTCGTGATGCTGCAGTCGATCCTGCACCGCGCCGCGGAGCTGCCGATTAGCCGAGCAATCACCCAGCGGGGGCTGCGGCGCGCCGCGGCGGACCTGGCCGTGCCGTTGCGCCCGCCAGACTGGGAGCTGCTGGCGTGCGTCCATGAGTCTCATGACAAGGTGGGAGAGGATCACGATGTCTGGAACGAGCTGCTGCGTGACCGGTTCGTGCTGGCCTACGAGGACGAAGACGGTCACTGGTATGACCGGAATCCGTTGCTAGGACTGCGTGGGTCGGGTAGACATCGATGAACGCGGCGGCCACGACACCGGCGGAGGAGAATAGCCAGGAGCTAGCGGCACTATGCCGGATGCTGACCCGAGCCAGCGGTTTCCGGTTGGGATTCGTCGTCGCGAACCACCCGTCATTGCGTAGCCGGATTGCGCGGGACTGTGCGCGGACCTGTGGCGTGCGTCCCCGGGAGCTCACGCTCGATGGGCGTGCGCCGGAGGGGATCGTCACGCAGTTAGAGCAAGCGGTCGGCGAGGATCAGCCGACCGCGCTGTTCGTCTACGGGCTGGAATCCCTGCTCGACTTACGCCTGCGCCAGTCTCCGGCAATGGACCTGCTCAACCTCAACCGGGATTATTGCTGGCAGCGTTTCCCGTGGCCGGTCGTCTTCGTGGCGCCGCTGTTCGCCGTGCGCGAGTTCGCTCGTCAGGCTCCCGACTTCTGGTCGGGACGAACGGGCGTGTATCGCTTCACCGGGGACCGCGACGACATCCACGAAACCCTGGCCGGACTGGGAATCGACTACGACTGGTCGTTGGAGGCTTCATCCAAGCTTGAGCGAGGTGAAATTCTCGACCACGTCCAGGCCGAACTCGCCGGCCGGTCGGATGAGGACCCTGAAATCAGGGTGGAGTTGCTGTCGTTGCTGGCCCGAGCCGCTTCCTTTGCGCACGACTGGCCAAGAGAGCAGCAGCTGCTGGCACAAGCACTCCCGATCTACCGCCACATCGGCGACCGCCACGGCGAAGCGAATACGATCAAAACGCTGGGGGACGTAGCGCTCCAGCAGGACCGCTACCAGGAGGCCACGGAGCACTACGAGCAGACACTCCCAATCTACCGCCAGAGCGGCGACCGGCGCGGCGAAGCATATGCGATCAAAGCGCTCGGGGACGTAGCACTGCGGCAGTCCCGCTTCCAGGAGGCCACGGAGCACTACGAGCAGGCACTCCCAATCTACCGCCAGAGCGGCGACCGGCGCGGCGAAGCATATGCGATCCAGGCCCTGGGGGACGTAGCACTGCGGCAGGCCCGCTATACGCAGGCTACCGAGCACTACGAGCAGGCACTCCCAATCTACCGCCACATCGGCGACCGCCACAGCGAAGCGAATACGATCAAAACGCTGGGGGACGTAGCACTGCAGCAGTCCCGCTACCAGGAGGCCACGGAGCACTACGAGCAGGCACTACGGATCTACCGCCAGATCAGCGCCCGGCGCGGCGAAGCATATGCGATCCAGGCCCTGGGGGACGTAGCACTGCGGCAGGCCCGCTATGCACAGGCCACAGAGCACTACGAGCAGGCACTGCCGATCTACCGCCAGATCGGCGCCCGCCACAGCGAAGCAAACACGATCAAGGCACTGGGAGACGCGGCGCGGATGCAGGCCCGCTATGCACAGGCCACGGAGCACTACGAGCAGGCACTACGGATCTACCGCCAGATCGGCGCCCGGCGCGGCGAAGCAAACACGATCAAAGCGCTGGGGGACGTAGCACTGCGACAGAACCGCTACCAAGAGGCCACCGAGCACTACGAGCAGGCACTCCCGATCTACCGCCAGATCGGCGCCCGGCACGGCGAAGCTAATGTGATCCAAGGACTGGGTGACGTGGCGCTGAAACAGTCCCGTTACGACGAAGCCGCTGGGCAGTATGACCAATCGCTGCCGGTCTACCGCCAGATCGGCGACCGGCTCGGCGAAGCGAACGCGATCAAGGCCCTGGGTGACGTGGCGCTGGCGCAGGCCCGCTATGCGGAGGCCGCTAAGCACTACCAGCAGGCACTGCCGATCTACCGCCAGATCGGCGACCGGCTCGGCGAAGCGAACGCCCTAGTTTCGCGCGCCCGGCTAGCAATCGCCACGGGTAAGCGCGCGGACGCCGTTTCGGAGATGGCCGAGGCGATCCACATTTACACCGCCATCGGCCTCACCAAGCGGGCCGAAACGCTCCAGTCCGAAGTAGCTACCTGGGAGACCACCGGTGCTGAGATGTCGGACTACAGTGAGTGACAGACGGTGAGGTAGGAGCGTGGGTAGTGTTTCCCCGTGTCAACGCTGCACACGCCCGGCACCCGTCGTGGAACAGCCACCTTGATACCTTGCGCCGGGCTGGCGTACACCTTGTTTACGGCGATGACGTGTGGCCGCTCCACGAGCCGCGCAGCGCACCAGGACGTGAATTGCCCTGGTCAGCCGTTCTCGACGTGGTGAACGCGGCCGTTCCCGTCGCGCGCTAATAAGATCATTGTTTGTGTGCGTTCGGCGACAGGATGCGTCGCCGAACGCACACAAAAAGCGATCAATCCTTGCCGGTAGCCAGACAATACGGATACCGGACGTTTTGTCCAGCCTTGGTGGTGCCTGGTATTCAACCAGTGGACGGGGAATCCAGCGCTGTCCCGGACGGGAGTTCCCTTTGGGCGTCAGAATGGAATTCACGCTCTACGGCGCTTCGCTGCCCCGACGTGCCCGACGACCTGTGGGGGGTGGAACTGGTTTGGTGGAGCTGGTCACCATTCGATGGCTCGTTGACAACGCTGGTGGATGTGTTGGATTTGGTCGGGGAGTGGGCTTTGACGGTCGGACTGGTTCCCGAGGTACCAGTAGTGGTGCTACCGGTTGTGCCGGATTCGGTTGCGGTTTGGTCGAGCTCCGGCGGGCCCCCCTTGGTGGATAGGTGAGTCGCGGAGTCGGCGGGAGCAGCAGTCTCAGGTGCCGGTGTTACGGCGTGGCTCGGGGCTAGTGGGGGTAGCGGGGCCGGGAGGGCTCGTGGCTGAGGGCGTGCTGACGGCAGCGGTTTCTGGGGCGCCGGGGTTACTTTAGGCTTTACTTTAGGCGCCGGGGTTACTCGGGGTGCAGGAACTGCTGGGGACACCACAGGGGGCGCCGGTACGTTGGCCGGAACCGGAATAGGCATGCTCGCCTTTGGTGGAGCGCCTGCCGCGGGCACTGTCACCAGAGAGGTCTGTCCATAGTCCACGGTCTCATCGTGGCGTTGTTGGTTTAATACCAGGGTGGTCAGTACACCGACGGCCATTGCGGCGGTCGCCAGAAAGGCCAGCATGGTTCGATTCGAACGTATCCAGTGGACGTCCATTAAGGCCCCCTCGACTCGACCCCACAGGAATCAAACCGGATTTGCGCACGCGAGAGAAATCGCAAAATCAGGTAGTGACAGGCTCAGCAGAACTCGTGGACGGCGGGAACGCGGGACGCTGCGACGTAAGGCTTGAACCCCCCCAATAGTACCAGCCCCGACCAGGTGCCAGGGTAAGTCGCCTTTCAGTGCGGGTCAAGAGCTGGACGCCAGATGCTAGGACGTGCCTCGTAGATCTCGTCGTCTGCGATCGACTCTCCTGCTGCCTCGAGGGCAACTACGCGCCGGTGTGGCGGGAGCACACGATCACCCAGTTGGCTGTCCCCGGCAGCATCCCGGCCCATCTCGACGGGCGTTACCTCCGCAACGGTCCGAACCCGATCACCGAGTTCATCTTCATCCCCCATGCACCACAGGCCCCCGAGGACGCCGCGATCCACCTGCCGTACCGGGTTCCCTACGGATTCTACGGCAACTGGGTACCCGCCGCATCCTGATGCGGCCCCTGCGGCGCTGTTATCACGCCTGGCAAGCGAGGGCTATCCCGAGCAGCTGTGCGATCAGCAGCATTTCCTTCTGGTGCTGCTCCACCAGCTCATCCCCGTGAAGTACGTCGAGGGTCAGCAGGCCAAAAATTTCTGTACTCGTGGCAACCGGAACGGAGATGTAGGCCCCGTAGTCAGCCGGGAACCTCAAGGAGTTTTCCGGATGGATATTCTGCCTAAATTCCGTCTGGCGGCTCTCCAGCAACTTAAAGACTTCCGCGTGGGCGGGATTAGTGCTGGAGAACGTCGTTTGCGGCCTCGAGTCACGTCCGGTGTAGACGCGACAGACCAGCTCCCTCTCGTGGTCGTTACATTTGTACTCAAAGTAGCACGAGCGCGCTCCTTTTATACCAGGAAACTGCGCGACGTAGTTCACCACCGCCTGTTTTGCCGCCCCCTTCGCTTCCATCCGTTCGGTCTCGTCGGGTGCGGTGATAATTCGGTCAATAATGTCCGTCAGCGGCAGCAGGACAGACCTGAGGGCGAGCTGATAATTGGCAACAGCTTTCTTGGCCAGCTGCTCGGCATCTTCTCTCGCCCGCACCTCGATCCACGTTTGACGAGCCGGCAGGAGCAGTGCCACCATGGTGGCGCCAGCACCGCCAAGCTTGATTGACCAGCCAGCCCACAGCGGCCAGCTCTCGGCGGCCTCAGCCTGGAGGACGAACGCTGCGCCGGCTAACATCGCGGCGAGGACGGTGCCACCCCACCAGTGCAGCAAGCGTGGCCAGCCGCTGTTATCCATACCGCAGAAGATAATCGATCGAGTAACGATCGTTCCTCAGTGCTTAACGATCCGCTAGAATTAAGGGCCGCGAGGACGCTGTGGGTCGCCTGAGCGAGCCGCAGGCTGGCCTGCTGCATCCAGTGGCTCCTGAGCGTTGGACCAGGTAAGATGGAGCACAGTACGCGGGAAGAGAGGGATCATGGCCGGCTGGAAGTCACCCATGGTGACAGGTGAGGTGTCCAGTCAGAAGATCCCCAGCGTGGACCCCGAAACGGAGCGGGCAGCCGCCGACGTGGTCCGGGATCCCGACGCGTACTTCGAGCGCCAACGGGCGATCTGTGAGCGGGAGGCTGAAGAGTACGTAAAATGGGCGCTCGCCCGTGCCTATTCGATGCGCTCCCGCACCAGTGTGCGGACGCTGCTTTCCCGGTTGTCCCCCGGCTGAGCCACCGGTGGTAGTGCAGCGCAACCGGTGCCTGGAGTGGGACGGCTGCTACAACGGCCGCGATCTGGGCGGTTTGCGCACCGCCGACGGTCGCCACACCCGCTGGGGCGCCGTTGTCCGCTCGGCCGCGCCACACCTTTTTACCTCGGATGGCTGGTTGGCGTTGCAGGAGCACGGCATCCGCACCGTCATCGACCTACGGAACGACGACGAGATCCAACCCGACACCGCGCCTCGCCCGGCTGACCTGCTTATCGTCCGTCTGTCGATGGACGCCGCGCAGGACGCCGCATTCTGGGAGCGCTGGGCCACCGGTGGGCAGTTCGGCACCCCGCTGTACTACCGGCCCTTCCTGGACCGCTACCCGCATCTGATCGCCGGGGTCCTCGGCGCCATCGCCCATGCCCGCCCGGGCGGCGTCCTCGTGCACTGCGTCCAAGGGCGCGATCGCACGGGGCTGATCGCCTTAATGCTGCTGGCGCTGATCGGGGTGCCAGCCGAGGACATCGCCGCCGACTACGTGCTGAGCACTCATGGCCTGACGCCGCTGTTTGGCCGCCTCGGGCTGGAGGATCAAGGCCCCGTGATCGAGGAGTTCCTGGCCCGCTCGGGCACCTGCGCTCGCGACATCATCCTTTCCACGCTGGCTTCGCTGGATGCCCCGGCCTACCTGCGATCCGCTGGCCTTGGCGACGACGACCTTGCCGCGCTCCGCGCCAGGCTTCTCACCCCGACGTCCTGACTCACGAGGTGCCGAAGGAGAAGTGCCGGTCAGCAGCGGCAGAGGCGAGCGTGACCGTCAGCGGCAGGGTGAACGACTGGCCCGCGCACCTGCGGTCGGCATTGGCCGCCATCGTCACGCGGATGATGTACGCGCGGATGCCTCCTGGCTTGATGAAGCCCACCGGAGCGTCGACTTCCTGGCTGGTGACGGTCCCGGCGGGGCACCCCCCGGGGGTTGCCCGCGATGTGCCCGCGCTGATCGAGGTGACCTGAACACCGTAGTCATTGGTGTTGTTGACGTAGAGCGGGAAGGCTTTCGTGGCTCCAGGGGGCAGGCTGCGGGTGTCGTTGTCCGGAGCGACGGTGAGCTCAACCGAGGTGGTCGCCCCGGTCTTACCGCCGCCGGCAGTGCCGATGAGGAACCCCACGCCGACCAGCGCCAAGGCGATGATCAGGGCGAGACCATCGAAGACGCTCAGGTTGCGTACGGCGGCGCCCCACCCGTCCGCCATAACACCGTTCTCCACAACGCCGTCCGCGACAGCGCTGTTCTCCACGGCGCTGTTCTCTACCGGGCCGTCGTCCATGGCAAGACTCCCTCCAAGACCCAGTCACCCACGAGCGCTGCGACTGTCCGTGGCCAGAACGCTGCGCTCTGTCAGGTCTCAGGGACAGGCTATGCGGTGCCGCCGGGGCCGGTGCCGCCCGGGTGCCGCTTGCTGGTACCGGTAGCGCCTTGATCATGGGTTAGAGGACCTTAAGCTCCTCGATGACCGATTCAACGGAGGATTTGGCGTCACCGAACAGCATCGCGGTGCCCGGAGAGTAGTACAGCTCGTTCTCGATGCCGGCGAAACCAGGGTTCATCGAGCGCTTGAGCACGATGACCGATTTGCTCTGGTCGACGTTGAGGATGGGCATGCCGTGGATCGGCGAGCTGGAGTCGGTGCGGGCGGCGGGGTTGGTGACGTCGTTGGCACCGATGACCAGCGCGAGGTCAGTGCGGGCGAACTCGCCGTTGATCTCGTCCATCTCCTTGAGCTGCTCGTAAGGCACGTCGGCCTCGGCGAGCAACACATTCATGTGGCCGGGCATCCGGCCGGCCACCGGGTGGATGGCGTACTTGACCCCGACGCCCTTCTCCTCCAGCAACTTGGCCATGTCCCGCACGGCGTGCTGGGCCTGGGCCACCGCCATCCCGTACCCGGGCACCACGATGACCTGGTTGGCGTAGGCCATCTGGACTGCCGCATCGGCGGCGCTGGTCTCCCGGACGGTCCGCTCCCCGATCTCCCGACCGGCTGCGGCACCACCCCCGCCGAACCCGCCGGCGACGATCGCCGGGATGGACCGGTTCATCGCCTTGGCCATCAGGTTGGTGAGAATCGAACCCGAAGCGCCGACGATCATACCGGCGACGATCATTGCGGTGTTGCTCAGCGCCAGCCCGGCCGCCGCGGCCGACAGCCCGGTCAGCGCGTTAAGCAGCGAGATCACCACTGGCATGTCGGCGCCGCCGATCGGCAGCACGACCAGCAACCCCACCGCCGCGGCGAACACCAGCGTCCCGATGATCAACAATTCCGAGTCGTTGCCGAGACCGATCGCGACCGCGCAGGCCAGTGCCGCCAGCACCACCAGCGCGTTGAGCAGCTGCTGGGAGTTCCCCAGGCTGATCGGTCGGCCGGGGATGAGTCCTTGCAGCTTGCCGAAGGCCACCAGGGAGCCCCAGAACGACACCGACCCGACGATCGCGCCGAACAGCGAGGCGACCATCACGTACGTGGGTTCCCCGCTGAAGGCGGCGGTGCTGTTGAACTCCACCCAGGCGATCAGCGCGACCGCACCGCCGCCGACACCGTTGAACAGCGCCACCATCTGCGGCATCGCGGTCATCTTGACCCGCTGGGCGGCCGGCACCCCGATCGCGGTGCCCAGCGCCACGCCCAGCACGATGAGCGCCCAGTTGCCCACCCCGGGGACGATCAGGGCCGCCAGCACCGCGACACCCATTCCCACCGCCGCGATGAGGTTGCCGCGCACCGCGGTGCGCGGCCCGGTCAGACCCATCAAGCCATAGATGAGCAGCGCGAAGGCGACGATGTAGAGGGCCACAGTCGGGGTGGTCATCGCTGCTCGTCACCCTGTTCCTGATCACCCCGGGTGCCGGCCCTGGCGGGTTGCTTGCCCTTGAACATTCCCAGCATCCGGTCGGTGACCAGGAAGCCACCGACCACATTGATGGTGCCGAACGCGATCGCCACGACCAGCAGCAGCTTGTCAAAGGGGGTGAGATCGTGACTCAAGCCGAGCACCAGGATGCCGCCAAGCAGCACGATGCCATGGATGGCGTTCGTGCCGGACATCAGCGGGGTGTGCAGGGTGTTGGGCACCTTGGAGATCACCGCAAAGCCGACGAAACCGGCTAGCACCAGGATCGCCAGGTTGGCCAGCAGCATCAGCCCTCGCCCCCTTCCGGTTCACGGGTGACGCAGGAGCGCACCAGTACCTCGTCATCGGGGTCTGGCCGCAGCCGGCCCTGATCGTCCACCATCAGCTCCAGGAGTGACTGCACGTTGCGGGCGTACAACTCGCTGGCGTGCTCGGGCATCGTCGCCGGCAGGTTCAGCGGCGAGGCGATCGTCACGTCGTGGCGCACCACGACCTCGCCCGCCTCGGTCAGCTCGCAGTTGCCCCCGGTCTCCCCGGCCAGATCGACGATCACGCTGCCGGGCCGCATGCCCTTCACCGCCTCAGCGGTGACCAGGATGGGGGCCTTGCGTCCAGGTACCAGCGCGGTGGTGATCACGATGTCGAAACCACTGATCGCCTCGGTCAGTCGCTGCTTCTGCTCGGCTCGCTCGTCCTCGGTCAACTCACGAGCGTAGCCGCCCTCGCCCGCCGCCTCGATGCCCAGGTCGAGCCATTTGGCGCCCAGCGAGCGCACCTGGTCGGCGACCTCGGGCCGGACGTCGTAGCCGGTGGTTCTGGCCCCCAGTCGCCGGGCGGTGGCCAGTGCCTGCAGCCCGGCCACCCCGACCCCGAGCACCAGCGCACTCGCCGGCTTGACGGTGCCGGCGGCCGTGGTGAGCATGGGGAAAAACCGAGTGGACAGCTCAGCGGCCAGCAGCACCGCCTTGTACCCGGCCACGTTAGCCTGCGAGGACAGCGCGTCCATCGACTGGGCGCGGGAGATCCGGGGGATCGATTCCATGGCGAAGGCCCGCACGCCCGCCTCCCGGAGCTTGGTGGCGATCTGCGGGTCGGACCGGGGGGCCAGGAAGGCGATCAGCACGGTCCCGCGACGCAGCCGCCCGATCTCCTCGTCGGTCGGCGGGTTCACTTTGACCACGACGTCGGCGTCCCAGGGGTCCTCGATGCTCGCTCCGGCCTCGATGAACATCTCGTCGGACATCAGCGCGCCCACACCAGCACCGGACTCGACGACGACGCGTATTCCCTGGCCGGCCAGTTTCTCGACCATCTTGGGCACCAGAGCGACCCGGCGCTCACCGTCCCGCGTTTCCCGCGGGACGCCGACCCGGGTGCCTGGGTAGTCTTGCGATGAGCTCACCCGCAGAGCATCGAACATGATCGGCGCGGCGTCCAGTGCGGGGTGAGCAAACATCGTGTATCGCCGCGGAGCAGGGGGCTTGTTCGTGGATGTTGACGAGGATGCGCGCATGATCGGCCGGCGGGTACGCCTGATCCGCAAGTCCCGGCGTAAGTCGCTGGAGGTGATCGCCGGGCTGGCCGGGATGAGCAAGTCGGAGCTGTCCCGCATCGAACTCGGCCAACGTGCCCTGGACCGCCGCTCCAAAATCGTGGCCCTGGCCAACGCGCTGCAAGTAGCCCCCTCCGAGCTGACCAACGTTGACGTACCCGCGCCCGGCAACGGGGACAATGACGCTGCCGCGGAGGCGGTGCACCGCTCGCTCATGGCGGTCAGCCGCAACCGGCCCGGCGGGCAGGTACTCGGCGTCGATGAGCTGCGCAGCCGGGTCCGGGCAGTGCTCGACGCCGAACGCCAGTGCCGGTGGATCGAGATCCGTGCCGCGCTGCCCATGCTGATCCGGGATCTGCATACCTCGATCGCCGCCGGTCGGGACGTAGCCGAGCTACACGACCTGGCGGTGACGCTGCACGTGACAGGCGCGGGTCGATGGCTGCGGGTCATGGGCGCCGGGGTGGAGCTGCGCTCACTCAACACATTGGTGGCCCGCCAGGCCGCCGAGCGCCGCGACGATCCGACCATGCTGGGCCTGGCCGTGTGGTGTGACGGGCTGGTGATGATCTCAGCCGGGGACTTCGAGCTGGCCCAGGCCGAGCTGGACACGGTCACCGTGCCGACGAACACTCCGGAGTCGATGCAGCTGGCGGGCCAGCTCGCCCTGTGCCAATCGTACGTGGCTGCGGTAGACCAGCGCCCGGCGGACGTCGATGCGGCCCTGGACTACGCCAGCGAGCTGGCAGAGCGCACCGGGGAGGGCAACGCCTACGGGTTGGGGTTCGGTCCGACCAACGTGGGCCTCTGGCGGCTGCAGGAGGCTGCGGAAGTCGGGGACTACGCGCGCGCCGCCGCCATTGCGGAACGCCTGGACCCGCGGGTGCACCCCAGCCGGTCGCGTCAGTCTCATTACTGGATGGATTACGGCCGGGCACTGGCCCGGCTGCGGGGAAGGCAGGATGACGCGGTGGTGGCACTGCGCCGCAGCGAGCTGCTCAATGCGCTGGAGATGCAGCGCGATCCGTTCGTCCGTGAGGTGCTCGGCGAGTTGCTGGTCCGCTCCCGCCAAGACGCGGTGGGCCGGGAGCTGCGGGGTATGGCCTACCGCGCCGGCCTGCCGGTGTAACCCATCCGAGGCGCACTCCCCCTCGTTTCCCTTTATGGGGAAACCGGCTGTTGCTGATCAACCATTGTCGTCGCTCATGGCCAACGCGACTAACGACCTACCAGGGCACCGGCGGACACAGTCGATCGCCGGAATCGGGCTGGGATGAGCGAACCATTGCCCGACGGTGTCTTCCACCTCCTGACCGCCGATAACCTGGTACGCCAAAACCACGGGATCCACATCACTGTTTGCGGGGAGGACATTCCCACGTCGGACCTGCCCCCCTCGTGCTATGACGAGAATAGCGACAACTTCGACCACAATCCCGCCTACTGCCCCGAATGCGTCCGCGAAGCCGCCCGCTGGAACGCCGAACCTGAGCAACCTTGAACGCCAGTAGGCTGGGCTGATGTCCGAACGGGTCGAGCCGAACGTCTCCGATGTCGCCGCTGGGCAGGGGGCTGATCATGTTGCCGCGCTGATCGCGGGGCGCGCTCCGGAGGCGGTGCGGCGGCGCGCCGCGCTCGGTCTGGTTGTCTCGGGCGGGCGGCACGAGATGTCGCATGACAGCGGGATCATGGAAAATTCTGCCCTGAGCCCGGAATAGGAACTCCTCCGGCCAGCAAGGGAGCCAGGGAACGATGATCGCCACCACAACCGAGAGCCCCGCCGGGGTTGAGGACGCTTTCGACCTTGACCTGCGGATCATCAACGACGTTCCCCCTGGCCACCCGCTCGCCGCCTGCAAAGGCAATACCGATGACGGGTGCGACCCCAGCTGCGCCTCCGCGTGCGTCACCGGCGGCATGTGAGACCCGCCGTTCCGCAATGAAGTCGCTCTACCGACATACTGACGTCGCGCTGCTTCGGGCCGCCGCCGCGCCGTTGACCAACGCCCCCGACCAGTGGCCCGACCTGACTGATACCAGGGCGTGTCGCGGCTGGTTAGATCAGATGTGGTCCCGAGTCGATCTCGTCGACGCTGTCCGGCAGGCCAGCCCTTCCCTAGGCGACCGTGTGGACGCCATCCGTGCCGGTCAGGCCGTGAGCGACAAGGAGATCCGCAGTGCCACCCTGTCTACCGCGCGCTACCTGCTCCGTAGCATCGGCCGCCCCACGCCCTTCGGTCTGTTCGCCGGTGTGGCACCGATGACCTTTGGAAAGACGGCTCAGGTGCGCTGGGGCGACGATCATCGGGCCATTGCCCGCGTCAACACCGAGTGGCTGGCCGACATCATCGCTCGCGCTGAGGGATGCCCGGAGCTGCTGGAACGGCTTCACGTGGTGGTCACCGACCTCGCGGTGCGGCGCGGTGAGCGACTCGAAGTGCCGCAGGGGCCCAACCGGGCGAGCATCCGGTACACCAGCGCGGTCGCGGCAGTGTGGGACGCAGCGGCAACCCCGGTCCGATTCGGTGCCCTGATCGACAAGCTGGCCGAGGACTTCACCGTCGACCGGCTGACCGTCCGGGGCCTGCTCACCGAACTCGTGCGCCAGGGGTACCTCCTCACCAACCTACGGGCCCCGTTCACGGTCACCGATCCGCTCGCTCACCTGGTGGATCGGCTGCACGACGTCGAAGCGGACACCCTCCCCGCCGCCGCACCCCTGATGCGCGAACTCGAAGCCGTCCAAGCCGAGCTGGCCCGCCATAACCACAAGATGACCACGAGGGCCGAGCAGCGCCGCGTACGCGAGACAATCACGCGCCACATGCGGGGGCTATCCCAGGCCGGGCGCACCCCACTGGCTGCGGACCTGCTACTCGACTGTGATGTCCGGCTGCCCCACCACGTCGCCCAGGAGATGGAGCAGGCCGCCAGCGCGCTGCTGCGCCTTACACGGCGGCCGACCGGTGAACCGGCCTGGCGGCACTACCATGCCGCATTCGTGGACCGGTACGGCACCGACACACTGGTGCCGCTCACCGCCATGCTCGACCCGGACGCCGGCCTGGGGTACCCGGCGGGGTATCGCGGTAGCGTGCTGCCCGCGCCGACGGCGGACATTTCGGAGCGTGACGAACGGCTACTGGCGATGGCCTGGCAGGCGATGGCCGACGGTACCCGCGAGATCATCCTCACCGACGAACAGGTTCTCGACCTGACCGACGAGACGTTCGATCAGCGGTACATCCCGCCGCACGTGGAGTTGTCCGCCCGCATCCACGCCGCCAGCGCACAGGAGTTGGAGCGCGGCGAGTTCACTCTCACCGTCGCCCCCGCCCGTTCCGCCGGAACGCTCACCAGCCGCTTCACCCCGATGGCCACCGGATCTGGCCTGGCGGGGACGTACCGGGCGTTGCCTGCCGCCACCGAAGGCGCACTCCGTGCGCAACTGAGCTTCGGGCCGCTCTACCCGCACGCGGAGAACGTCTGCCGCGTCCCTGCATACCTAGATCACGTGCTCCCGCTCGGGGAACACCGTGAGCCCGGCGACGACACGCTGCTCACGGTGGACGACTTGGCCATCACCGCGACCCAGGACCGCCTGCACCTGGTCAGCATCTCGCGTCGCCGGGTGGTCGAGCCGCAGGTGTTTCACGCACTCGCGCTGGACAAGCAGCCCCCGCCGCTGGCGCGGTTCCTGGCTCAACTGCCCCGGGCGTTCAGCGCCGCCTGGTACCAGTTCGACTGGGGTCCACACGTCGGGCTGCCGTTTCTGCCCCAAGTGCGCTACCAGCGCACCATCCTGTCCCCCGCGCAGTGGCGGCTGGCCGCCGAGGACTTACCCCCCGATCAGGCTGGTCAGAGTGCGTGGCGGCAGGTTCTTGAGCGGTGGCGGCGCCAATGGGGATGCCCTGAGGCGGTTGAGCTGCGCGACGCGGACCGCACGCTGCGCCTTAACCTCAATGAGTCTGTCCACGCCACTCTTTTGCACGCCCACCTGCGGCGGCACGGGCAGGCCATCCTCTCCGCGGCCACCCCAGCAGCCGAGTTCGAGTGGATCGATGGCCATGCCCACGAAGTCGCGCTGCCCCTGGTCACGACGCGCACCGCCGCACCCAGCCCGCTACGCGGCTGCCTGCCCGAGGTGACCAACACCCACGGGCACCTGCCCGGCTCCCCGGAGGCGACCTGGCTCTCGGCGAAGGTCTATACCCATCCCGAGCGGATGAACGAGATCATCACCGAGCACCTGCCCACGCTCCTGGCCACTCTGGGCACCACGTCCTGCTGGTGGTTGCGCTACCACAGCCCGCAGGAGACCGACCACCTCCGCCTGCGCATCCGCACCGAGGGCAACCACTACGCTGCCTACGCGGGCGCAGTCGGTAAGTGGACGCAGCGGATGCGACAGGCGGGGATGGTCGGACAGCTGGTCCTCGACACCTACTACCCCGAGATCGGCCGCTATGGGCACGGCGTGGCGCTGGAGGCGGCCGAGGACGTCTTCGCCACCGACTCGCGCGCCACCGCCGCTGGACTGCGGATCCTGCCCACCGCCGCCCACCCCACCGCGCTGGCCGTGGCGAACATGGTGGGCATTGTTAGCGGCTTCCTCGGCGGCATCGCCGAAGCGATGGACTGGCTGGCCGCCCGGCCGGCTCCCACCACGCCTGCACGGGAACGGGCGGTGACCGACCAGGCGATTCGGCTGGCCATGGCCGATGAGCTGCGGAAGTTGCCCGGCTGGGCGGACGAGGTTGGCCAGGCGTGGCAGGCACGCGCCGACGCGCTGGCTGCCTACCACACACAACTGCCGCCGGAGGCGGACATAGACGTCGTGGTGGAGTCCCTGCTGCACCTGCACCACAATCGGGCCATCGGCATCGACCCGGTCAGTGAGCGGACGTGCCGCCGCCTGGCCCGGCAGGCCGCGATCACCTGGCGAGTGCGGCAGCACTAATCCGGAGGGAGCTGGATGACCACGACCGATACCCAGGCCGAGGACCTGCGCAACAGCCTGATCGACCACATCCGGGAAGCTGGCCACCTCCACTCCAGCAGCATCGAACGAGCACTGCGGACAGTGCCCCGCCACCTGTTCGTGCCCGAGGCCACCCTCCAGGAGGCCTACGCCAACAAGGCCATCACTACCAAGCCCGGTCCCGAGGGTGGCAGGCCCGCGAGCTGTGCTTCCCAGCCCACGGTCGTGGCGATGATGCTCGGCCAGCTCGATGCCCGCCCCGGCGATCGCGTCTTGGAGATCGGTGCGGGCACCGGCTACAACGCCGCGCTGCTGGCCGAACTCGTCGGGGCGAGCGGCGAGGTGACCACGGTCGACATCGCCCCGGACGTGAGTCGGCAGGCCCAGCTCGCACTGGAGGCAACCGGCTACGGACGCGTGCACGTCGTCACAGGCGACGGTGTGCGCGGCGCGCCAGAGCATGCTCCCTACCAGCGCATCATCGTCACCGTCGGCCCGTGGGACTTACCGCCGGCCTGGTTGCACCAGCTCGCTCCCGGTGGCCGTCTAGTGGTGCCGCTGCACTGGCGCGGGCAGGCCCGAAGCGTGGCCTTCGTCCACGAGAATGGTGTTCTGCAGGCCCGCGACAGCCAGCTCTGCGGTTTTATCCCGATGATCGGCGAGGGGCAGGACGGTGAGCGCACCGGTCGTATCGCCGAGGGTGTCGCCCTGTACTGGGACCGGGACCAGCCCATCGACGTGGAGGCGCTCCAGGGAGTCCTCGAGGAGCCTGGGACCACCGTGTGGTCCGGGGCGTCGGTGGTCCCCAATGAGTCCACCGATCGAATCTGGCTACGTCTGACCGGCACCGAGCCGGGAACCTGCCGCTTCGCCGCCGCTCCCGACGCTATCAACTCCGACCTGTGTAGCCCCGCCTTCGCCTACCGCAGCCCCGGCGTGGTCGAAGGCGACTCGCTGGCCTATCTCACCTTGCGCGGTCCCGAGCCCGACGCCGTCGAACGCCGCTGGGAACTCGGTGCCATCGGCCACGGCCCCGCCGGGGCGCAGCTTGCCGAACGCGTGTGCGACCAGATCCGCGCCTGGGACCGCGACCGCACCGAACAGCCCGTCATCACCGCCTACCTGGCAGGCGTGCCGTTGGGTGAACTGGCAGGCGGGCAGGTCATGGACAAGCAGTTCACCCGGCTCGTGGTGGCTCCACACACCCGTTGTGGGAGCCTCCCCATGATCACGGCAGGTAGACGGACAAGGATGCGCTCATGATCGGTCGGAAGGTGCGTCTGATCCGCCGCAGCCAGCGCAAGTCCCTGGAGGTGGTTGCCGGGCTGGCTGGGATGAGCAGGTCGGAGCTGTCCCGCATCGAGCTCGGCCAACGCGCACTCGACCGCCGATCCAAGATCGTGGCCCTGGCCAACGCGCTGCAAGTAGCCCCCTCTGAGCTGATCAACGTTGACGTACCCGCGCCCGGTATTGGGGAAGGCGAGGCGGTAAAAGCGGTCCGGCGCGCGCTGGTCGCGGTCAGCCGCCACCGGCCCGGCGGGCAGGTCCTCGGCATCAAGGAGTTACGGAGCCGGGTCCGGGCCGTGCTGGACGCCGACCGCCAGTGCCGATGGGTCGGGGTCGATGCCGCGCTGCCCGGGCTGATCCGGGATCTGCACACCTCAATCAGGGCCGGTCGGGACGTGGCCGAGCTGCTCGACCTGGCGGTGATGCTGCACGTAAATGGCACGGGTGCATGGCTGGGGGGCATAGGTGCTGGGGCGGAGCTGCGCTCGCTCAACATGTTGGTGGCCCGCCAGGCCGCCGAGCACCGCGACGACCCGACCATGCTGGGTCTCGCGGTGTGGGGTGACGGGCTGGTGATGCTCTCAGCCGGAGACGTCGAGCTGGCCCGGGCTGAGCTGGACGCGGTCGCCGTGCCGACGAACACCCCAGAGTCGATGCAGATGGCGGGCGAGCTCGCCCTGTGCCAGTCGTACGTACGTGGCCGCGGTAGACCAGCGCCCAGCGGACGTGGAGGCGGCCATGGACCACGCCAGCGAGTTGGCCGAACGCACCGGGGAGGGCGATGCCTACGGGTTGTGGTTCGGCCCCACCAACGTGGGCATCTGGCGGTTGCACGATGCTGTGGAGGTTGGGGACTACGCGCGCGCCGCCGCCGTTGCGGAAGACCTGAACCCGCGGGAGCACCCCAGCCGGGAGCGTCAGGCCGCGTACTGGAGCAACTACGGTCGGGCGCTGGCCCGAGTGCGGGGACGGCAGGATGATGCGGTGTTGGCGTTGCGCCGCAGCGAGATGCTCTACGCGACGCGCATGCAGCACGACCCGTTCGTCCGCGACGTGCTCGGCGAGTTGGTAGTCCGGTGGCGTCGGGACACCCCCATCGGTCGGGAGCTGCGGGGGATGGCCTACCGCGCTGGTCTGCCGATGTAACCCATCCGGGGGACGTTTCCCCTTGAGGGGAGATCCACTGCTGCTGATCAACCATGGTCATCGCTCATGACCACGAGCAATCGCCGGAATCGTCGGGTGCTCCACGCCACGTGCATGCTGCACAAAGGCCCGATAGGCTTCGTCAACCTCGCCGTCCGCAAGGTGGAGGCCCCCTCCGCTGTGGCGCCCGAATTCATCGAGTTTGACCCGCACGTCACCGGGACCTGCGTCATCCGCCTCGACGAAACCGCCGCGAAGCAACTGTTCGACCTCCTCGGGGAGTGGCTGAGGTGAGCGAACCATTGCCGGAAGGCGTCTTTCACCTCCTGACCGCCGACAACATGGTGCGCCATCCCTTCTATGGGACCTACATCACTGTCTGCGGGGAGGACGTGCCCGCGTCGGACCTGCCACCGTTGTGCTACGACGACGATGACGGCGACATCGTCCGCAACCCCGCGTACTGCCCAGAATGCGTCCGCGAGGCCGCCCGCTGGAACGCCGAGCCTGGCCAGACCCGACCACCCACCGACACCTGATGGCCCACAGCGAGGACCGGATGCGCAAAACCATCGACGCCGCCGATGTGTGCGCGGTGTTAGTTTCGGGCGGCTTGGATTCGTTGGCTGTGCTGGTCCGGTTGTGTCAGATTTCCGCAGGGACCGGCCGCCGGGTGCTCGGTGTCTGCGCCGAGATGACCGACGATTGCGGGTTGTCGAACGTTCCGGTGCTTGAGCGTTTGCTACGAGATCTGCGACTCGACTGTGAGCTTCTCGTTGTGCGGCGCCACGAGTCGCCGGATGCGGCTCCTACCTGGTCTCCAGACGGGCCGAGGCTTGATGCTCTACCCGAGGTGAATCGGCTCGTATGCGCACGCGCTGCTACGGCTGGGGCCACGCTGGTGTTGCACGGTAGCGGTGCTGATGGCGCCGCGTTGCGTGAGGGCGTGGCGTTGGTTGCGCCGTGGCTGCCTGGGCGAACGCGAGCACTGTCCTACCTCGCGGCGGATTGCCCGCATCTGGCAACGGCGAGCGTTCCCCGGCTCATCGGGGTGCGGTACCGCGACATCGTTTAGCAGCGGATAGACCGGTGGATTGACGGTCTGGTGTCCTGGCATCGGGATTGTCACGCAGACTGGGCTGCTATGGCGGCATGGGACTCGATGGCTCGCGGGCGTCCGGTTCCCACACCTGGCCCGAATCAAATGGGCGAGTCCGTTCGAAGCATCGCGGGCGCGCGAAGTGTGCCTACTGGCGCGCGAAGCGCCTGATAGTGGAGCTATTTCCGGAGAGTGAACGGCACATCCGCGCAAGGACTGATCACGGTTTGTGTGCCGTAGGCGACAATACGTGTCGCCTACGGCACACAAACCGTGATCTCGAGCTTGTTCGGAAAAAAGACTCGCTGCTCCTCGCGCGGGTGGCTGCGGTCGAGGAATGGCTCTCGGGCGCCGAGCGGATGAGCTACGACATTGCGTGACGCCGTGCAGTGGCCGGAGGAGGTCATCGGTGGCTGATCGATGCCAGTAGGCTGGACTGATGTCTGAGCAGGCCGAGCCGAATGCCTCTGATGCCGCCGCTGGCCAGGGGGCTGCTCATGTTGCCGCGCTGATCGCGGGGCGTGCTCCGGAGGCGGTGCGTCTGCGTGCCGTGCTCGGTCTGGTTGTCTCGGGTGGCCGGCACGAAATTCCGCACCTCGTGCGCAGTTGTGGCCTGTCGCGTCAGTTGGTGCTCGGTCTGTTGCGCAGCGCGGGGGCTGACATCGGGTGGGACGGGGACACCGTGTGGTTCGCTGGCGTCCAGCGGGATTATCAGGAGCTGATCGCGGCGGAATCGGCGTCCTCGAGTCATGCTGACGACTCTGTTCCTGTTGTTCTTGTGGAGCGGATGCGCGGCATTCTCGCTCGCGTTCCACCGCCGATCCATGGACTTGACCAGGTTCCGGCGACGGCGGAAACGGTGCTGCGGCGGGCACGATACCTCGCCCGCGAGTTCAATCTCGACCAGACGCGTCTGCTGTTCATCGGTGATCACGACTGCACGTCGCTGGCGTTCGCTGTGCTCGGTGTCGCACCGCGCTCGGTGACCGTCGTCGATATCGACGAACGGCTACTGGCCTTCCTTGCCGGCCAGCCCCAGGCGGCCGACGGGTCGATCACCCCATTGTTCGCCGACCTTCGGCTTGGGTTGCCCGAATCGGCGCGGGCGGCGCATGACGTGGCGTTCACCGACCCGCCCTACACCGCTGACGGCGTCGGGTTGTTTGTCGCGCGCGCGGTGGAGGGTCTGACGGAACCGGCCAAGGGACGGATTTTGGTGGCGTATGGCTATTCGGAGTCGACACCGGCCCTGGGGCTCAAGGTGCAACGCGCCCTCACCGATCTGGAGCTGCTGTTCGAGGCCGTGTTGCCCGACTTTAACCATTACGATGGCGCCCAGGCCATCGGTTCGCGGGCTGACCTCTACCGACTTCGGCCAACCAAAAGAACGGACCGAATCGCCCTGCGCGCCCTCGCCCGGTACGGCAAGACCATGTACACCCACGGCAGCCAATCCGAGGAAAGCCGCGACGGCAGCACCAGAGCAGCCGCAGAAGACACCGTGGCTCAGAGTGTGGTGGAGCAGTTCGGTGGCGGCACTGCCCCCTTGCTCGTCGGCGCCGGTTGGGCGGGACACAACGTGGTGCCCATCGAGGGTTTCCTGTCTGCGGAGAAATCATCGCGGCAGGCCGAAACAACGATCATCGATCTCCGGCCGCTGTTCGGGTGGTCACTCATCCGGGCCGCGTTGACCGCGACCAGCGAGCGGACCATCATCATCGCGCCTCGGGATGCCTATGGGTTACACTCGGCGACCGAGTCCGCTTATCTCCGCGCGGCGCTGGAACCTAGCTACCAGGTCGAGAACATTCAGCGTTCCTTCTGCGGCACCGACTCCGCCGTTGTCGAGCTTCGACGCACCGCCACGGAATCCGTCGCGACGAATGTCTGGCGCCGCCCACACAGCAGGGCCGCCACCACCTGGCGCGAAAGCCTGATCGCCGCAGCCCGACTGCACGGAACCGAACTGACCAAGAACCAGGCACGAACGCTCATCGAGCAGACACAACTTACCACCAGCGTCACCGATCACCATCTCATCGACCTCCCCATCGCTACTCTCGCGCGGCTTCACCAAGCGATTGACGAGACGGCACGCCCCTACTCGGTCGGCGATGGCCACACTGGGCTCATATGATCGTCATCGGGCCAGCTCATCGCGAGGGGACAGCCCGTGGGTCGACGGCTTGGCAACTTCTAGTCATACTTCTGACCATGACGACAATGCCACTCGCCGATGTCAAGGCGCGCCTATCCGAGCTGGTGGGGAGGGTCCACGCGCATCACGAACGAGTCACGGTGACGGTGCACGGCCGACCGTCTGCGGTGCTCATCGCAGTGGAGGATCTGGAGGCGTTGGAGGAGACATTGTCGGTTCTGTCCGATCCTGAAACTCTGCGGCGCTTGGTTCAGTCCGATGCCGAGCTGGCGCGAGGCGAGGTAGTGGGTGCTGAGGAGTTGGCTGAGTCGATGGCGGCACGACGCCGACACTCGGCGTGAGCCACGAGTCGGTGGAGCGCTTCTCGCTGCGCGTCACTCCCGCCGTCCGGCGAGCGCTCACTGAGCGGCTTCCCGAGTCGGTCGCGTTCGCCGCGTTCGAGTTCATCAACGGACCGCTGCTGGACAACCCACACCGTGTGGGCCGACGTCTTTTGGCGCCACTGGATGATCGGTATAGCGCTCGGCGCGGCAGCTACCGGATCATCTACCGGATCGACGACAAGGAGCAGACGGTCGTGCCGGAGAGGTCGCAGGAGAGCCTGACGACGGCCAGGTCGATGCGTTGCAAGCAGCGTGCCGCGACGATGAGCCCTCATCAACGTCGGTTCACCCCTCGGAGCCGTCCGGGCCGTCCTCCTCGTCGGGTTCTGTCATGGGAAACTGCCGGTGTTCGTGACGCTCGCGCACCTCGACGTGCGCCTCGACTGGCGTCCGATCGCGCACCGTTTCGATCATCGAAGCCAGGAACTGGTCGGCCCGCAGATCCGGCGGCGTCACATCGTTCCGGATAGTGACTCCCTCGAAACAGGCGCCGCCCCCTCCTCTCCCCATTCAGCGACCACCATGCAGGTGGTGTCATAAACGTCCATCTCGGAGCGCAGCTTTCGCAGCATGTCAATCGCCGACTCGAAACGGCCAGGTTTCTTGAGAATCGTCGAGCGAAACACGAACAGAAACCCGGTCGCAGCGAGCGAGAACCGAGCACGCAGGTTCTTTGCGTCCCCGTAGGACTCCTCGAAACGGTTCTTCAAGTTGTTGCCGAATGACGAGACCATTGATTTCGTCGACACCATCAGCTCGGGGCCACGTGACCACTGCGCGATGACAACATCGACCTGTTTGGCGTAGGCTCTTCCGAGTACCTTGGCATCGCGTGGCGCCACCGTCGCATTGCGTATCAATTGGGCCTCGAGTTCACCACGCAGCCGCTGGGGCAAGCTTCGCAGGAGGAGGCCCACTTCGCGCGGCAGCACGCGGGGTTTGGTCAAGCGTGGCCAGACCTCATCCGCGGGGAAGCCAGCCCGCCGCAGCTCCGTGGCAACCCACGCATCGATTGCGTTAGCGAACCGACCGGACTCCGAGCCGCTACCGGCGTCAATCGGGATCGCCAGCAGCATCCGGAGCAGGTCGTAGTCTGGTTCATAGCGACGGCCCGCTGGTGTGATATGCCACGGATTGCCGATGCCACCGCGACCACGAATAGCGTCTTCGAAGATGTCGAAGACATCGCCTTTCGCCACGCGCTATATCCCTCAGCTACTCGGCAGCGGGCGCTGGTTCCGACCGGGTCAGCCGACGCGAGCGCAACGCGTCGGCGGCCGCGAGAAGCTGCTTAACGTGATGGGGCTCCACTCCCATGACGTCACGCAGGAGCACGTCGTCCACCTGCGTGACCACCTCAGTCCAGCGACCGGCTGCCAGCCACTCGTCGAGTAGCCTGCTCGATGATTCCAGCCGTTCCCAGGCTCTCTGCAGGTCATCCGGCGCCGGCACCGGGAGCAGGGCTGCCTCGCGTGGCTCCATCTTGAGGATGCCCCCACCGTAAGAACGGCCGAATACCTCAGCGCCCAGCAAGGAGACGCTGTTCAGAGACACGAGCGGTAGGGCCGAGCGCGCGATCCGGGGTGCGCCTGGCAGCAGTCGAACTCCGTGCATCGAGTTGACGAAGGTCGCCTCGGCGGTGTTGGCGATCAGCCGGGGATAGCGATGACTCATATAGGTGAAGAAAAGGTCCGGCGGTGGCACAGCGGGGGGCCGCCACCACGGGGAGCGGATCGTGCATTTGTAAGCCTCGTGCACTGCCTGCTCCCGTCCCCGGGCGAGGTATGCCGCCAGAGCCCTTGATCGATCATTCGCCGCGGGATAGAGCAGCCACACCCGCTCGCCTTGAGCGCGCAGCTCAGTCCACCGCTCAGTGGAGAAGTCCAGGCTCCGTAGGTGCTTCGTCCCCGGCGGGCAGACCTTCATCACGTGGCGGCCCTCAATGAGGCGGTACCGCACGCGCGTCTGCTCCGACATCGTGAAGTAGTGATTCGCACCGGTCACCGTACCCAGCTCGGGCTTACCGTAGCTGGACAGTGGCGTGAAGCGCTCGCTGCTCACGGCCTTGAACAAACGTCGTTGCCGGTTCGGCAATAACAAGTCGGTCCACTTGCCGCTGTCCGAGGGCGTGACGCTCAGGTTCGTCATGGGCCGGATCGAGACGAGGTCGGCGGCGTCGTGAAGGCAGTAGAGCGAGAAGGCGTCGCAGCCACCGCTGCCACTCGCCAGGACCAAGACCACCTTTTCGGTCGCGTCCGGGAACTGCAACCGCTCGAAAAGCACCAGGTGCACTTGCTCGAAACGCCGCCGCAGCCACGCGCGGATCGGATCGGCATACCCGACGGTCAGGAGTTCGGCGGGCAGCACCATCGCCAGTCGTCCGTCCGGCTGAAGGAAGCCACCGGCATGGACGAGAAGTGCCGCCCAGGATGAGGCCAGACCGGACAGCCGGACGTGTTGGCGGAGAGCCGCCTGCCGCGATTTCGCTCGCGCCTCGCCGATATGACGCTGATAACGGACAAAAGGCGGATTGCCGATCACGGCGTCCATCACGGGCAGCGGCGCACCCAGGTGCTCCGGGGTAGCAATCTCCGGGGTAGCCCCCGGGGGAGCAATATCGAAAAAATCCGCAGCCAGCAGGTGTGCGCTCAGGCCCTCGGTCTCCAGGACGGTGCTTGCCCGGTCCAGCGAGGCCTCATGAAGATCTACACCGAAGAGATGCTCCTCCAGGTCGCCGTCCTCCTGGCCGAGCGCACGCAACCGTAGCCCCGCCGAGCGCAGGAAGGCCGCTTCTCCGCAGGTCGGGTCCAGAATCCGGGCATCCCGGTCACCACCGACCGCCCAGTCGGCCAGGTAGTCGGCGATCTGCGGCGGGGTGAAGAAAGCACCGCGTTCCTTGCGGACGGCGGGACTGTCCTCAGGTCGGATCATGGCCAGATCGTATGGCGAGGGTCTGACAGAACTGGCGGCGGAGCGTGGCGTGTCTCGTACGAGGGGTCACGAGGCGCCGAGGGCGTCCAGGAAGGAGCGCGCCCAACGCTGCACGTCGTGGGTCATCACCTGCCGGCGCAGGGCCCGCATCCGCCTGCGCCCCTCCGCGGGATCGGCGGTGATGGCCGCTTCGATGGCGTTCTTGATGCCGTCGAGATCATGCGGGTTGACCAGGAACGCGCTGGTCAGCTCGGCCGCCGCGCCCGCGAACTCGGAGAGCACCAGCGTGCCGCTCAGGTCGTGGCGACACGCCACGTACTCCTTGGCCACCAGGTTCATGCCGTCCCGCACCGGGGTGACGAGCATGACGTCCGCGGCCACGAAGAGCGCGGTCAGCTCGTTACGCGGCATCGACTGGTGCAGGTAATGCACCGTGGGGTGGCCCACCCGGCCGAACTCACCGTTGATCCGGCTGACGGCCTGCTCGATGTGGTTGCGCATGCGCCGGTAGTGCTCCACCCGCTCGCGCGACGGGGTAGCCAGCTGCACCATGACGACGTCGTGGGCGGAGATCCGGTTCTCCGCATACAGCTCTCCCAGCGCGCGCAGCCGCACGTCGATGCCCTTGGTGTAGTCCAGCCGGTCCACCCCGAGGACGATGGTCGCCGGGTTACCCAGTTCCTTGCGGATTTCCGCGGCGCGCTGGCGGATCGGCCGGCTGCGGGCGCATTTGTCCAACGCGGTGGAGTCGATGGAGATCGGAAAGGCACCGACCCGGACCGTCCGGTCGCCAGTGGTGACCTGGCCAGGCTTGGTACCCATCCCCACCGCGCTCTTGGTTGCCAACATTCCGGTCAGCCGGCGTGCCAAGATCAGGAAATTCTGCGCGCCACCGGGCAGCTGGAACCCGACCAGGTCAGCGCCGAGCAGCCCGTGGACCAGCTCGGCGCGCCAGGGCAGTTGCATGAACAGCTCCACGGGCGGGAAGGGAATGTGCAGGAAGAACCCGATCCGCAGGTCCGGCCGCAGTCCCCGGAGCATTTGGGGCACCAGCTGCAGCTGGTAGTCCTGTACCCAGACGGTGGCCCCCTCGCTGGCGACCTTGGCGGTGGCTGCGGCGAATCGCACGTTGATCTTGACGTAGGCGTTCCACCAGTGTCGATGGAACATCGGAGGAGCCACCACATCGTGGTAAAGCGGCCAGAGCGTCGCGTTGGCGAAGCCCTCGTAGTAGTCGGTGAGCTCCGCGCTGGACAGCGGCACCGGATGCAAGGTCATGTCGCCATCGGTGATGGGCTCCACCTCGACGTCGGGGACGCCCGGCCAGCCGACCCACGCGCCGCGACGCGAGCGCAGGAACGGCTCCAGCGCGGCGACCAGCCCGCCCGGGCTGGACTTCCACTGCTGCGTGCCATCGGGCAGCCGTTCCAGGTCCACTGGCAGCCGGTTGGCCGCCACCACGAAATCTGCCCCCGTGCTCGTGGTGTCGGTCACGGGTTACCCTCCTTGTCCGCACCGCTACCCACCGAGACTAGCGGCGCGGGCTGCCGGTCCGCTGATCGTCACCGGGACGGCTGCCCAACACCGCCACACTGCGGTGCACTTACCATGACTGTCGCGTCCGCCGGCGTAGCTCAACTGGCAGAGCAACCGCCTTGTAAGCGGTAGGTTCGGGGTTCGAGTCCCCGCGTCGGCTCCAGTTTTACCAGGGAAATTACTTCCTTCGATTGATCAAGACCCTCGGCGAGCATAACGAGGGTATCGAAGAAGTGTTTGCCGTGTTTGGCGGCGGTGGAGAGGATGTCCGTGCTACGAGGGAAGCTCAGACCGCGTGTCATCAGGCGTTGTTGTTGTGGATCAGCTGGTTGAGAATGGCTTGGCATTCGATGAGGTTGGCTGCGGTGTGCGGTGCGCCGGCATCTCGCAGTTCCTGGGTGCTGGTCGTGCCGGTGGCCACGCCGATCACTTGCACCCCGGCTGCTAGCCCCGCTTCCACGTCTTTCGGTGTGTCGCCGATCAGGACTGTGGCGTCGTTCCGGAACATCACACCAGTCCGTTGGGCTGCTCGTTGTTGGGCGATCGTGACTAGCTTGGGTCGTTCGGGGTCGTCGTCGCCGTAGGCACCGGCGTCGAGGTCGAGGTAGTGGTCCAGGTGGAAGACTTCGAGTTTGATGCGGGCCACGTCGCGCAGGTTTCCGGTTAACACGCTTTGGTAGACGGTGGGACAGTGCGCCAGGCTGGCGAGGGTGTCGTGTGCGCCGGGTAGCGCTCGGCCTATCGTGCGTAGCTCGTCCCGTGCGTCGTGGTAGTTCTGGACTACGGCTCGCGCTAATCGTGTGATCATTTCGTTGGTTGGTGTGATGTCGTTGAGTCGTAAGCTTTCCGCCATGATGTCCAGCTCGGTCCGGCCGGAGATCGTCGCTAGGGTGGCGAGGGGTTTGCCGGTGGCGGCGGGGAAGGCTCGATCGTAGAGGGCGCGGCCGACGCCCCGTGTTTCGATCAGTGTGTGGTCGAGGTCCCACAGCACGAGCAGGCGGGGTGCGGGCCGGGAGGGGAGTGCGGTGGGCATGAGCGCAGTCTGCCATCGTTAGCCTGGCTGATCGGCGGTGTACGATTTGCGCCGCTCACGCCCCAGGAGCTTCGACGCTGGGGAGGGGATGAACGGGTGGACGAGCGGTTGGCTGGGCTAATCGGTGCGCGGGTGTGTGCTATTCGGGTGGCCAAGCACCAGACTCGGGTGGTCGTGGCGGGCTTGAGCGGCATTACGACTGATTACTTGTACCAGATCGAACGCGGTAGGAAGCTTCCTGCTATTCCCATGGTGATTCAGCTTGCTCGAGTGCTCGGCGTGCCGGTGTCCAGGCTGCTGGAGGGACCGGAGGCTGCCGCCAGCGAGCGGCCGGGCGGGACCGATGTCGGCATGGTGCTGTATCGGGCGCTGACCCAATCGGTTGTGCCGGACGAGTCGGATGAGCCGCCTCCGGTTGCTGAGTTGGGGGAGCGCGTGCGGTCGGCGTGGCGGATCTGGCAGAGTTCCCCGTACCGCTACAGCGAGCTGGCACGTCAGCTGCCGGTGCTGATTACGGATACCGAACTGGCCGAACAGCGCTACCAGCGCGAGGGTGAGCGATCGGAACGTCGGCAGGTGCAGTGCTGTGCCGTTGATCTGTATGGCTTGCTGCGTACGGTCACCAAGCGGGTCGGCCGTGTCGATCTCTCTCTGCTGGTGGCGGACCGGGCGATCCGGGCGGCCGAAGCTGCCAGTGATCCGCATCGTCTGGCTGCGGCGCAGTGGAACCTCGCGCATGTTCTGTTGGCTGACCATGAACCCGAGGGCGCGGAAGCCGTCGCCGTGCGGGCGGCCGAGACAATTGCTCCCTTGGTGCAGGCCGGCGATGGGGACGCCATGGCGCTGTGCGGGGGGTTGAGGTTGCTCGGCGCCCTGGCCAGCGTCCGGCAGGGTCAGGTCTGGGCGGCTCGGGAGCGCGTGCGGGCCGTGGTGGAACTGGCGGAGCGAACCCGTGAACGTAACGCTTACTGGACAGCGTTTGGACCAACGAACGTCGCCATGTACGCGGTGAGCGTGGAAGTCGAGGCGGGGGAGGCGGCTGAAGCATTGCGGCTGGCTGAGCAGGTCGACCCCGATCGCTCCCCATCGATTGAACGGCGGGTGGCCTTTCTGATCGAACAGGCCAAGGGCTATACGCAGCGGCGGGACTACGCCAGTGCTTTGGTGCTGCTCCAGCGGGTCAGCCGGGAAGCACCAGAGGATATGGCCCATCGGCCGGCAGCTCACCAGCTCCTGCGCACCGTCATCCACCGTGGTCGGCGCGGCGTTGCCGCTGAAGCCGCGCAGCTCGCGGATCGCTTTGCCCTGCCTATCAGTTAGACCCGAGCCGCGAGTCAACCCGAGCTGTCAGTCCGGGTTACCGGCCAGTCACCTGCCTACAGTCGTACTCAGGCACCTAGCGCTGCGGTGCTGCACCACAAACCCCGACAGTGGCGCGGCACCGCGTACTCCGTTCAGAGCCGGGATGGCCGCTGTGATCCCCGTGGCTACCGGCCACCACACCGAGGGCGGGACGATGATGACGATGCCAGTCACAAAGCAAGATCATGTCAGTCTGAGTGGGCACCGGAGGAGTTATGACCGGGTGTCGGTCGTCGGGCCGACGGTGGCGGGGTGGTGCTGGTGATCCGCCGTGGTCCGTCGGTGTATCAGGCCAATGGTGAGTTCATGTGCAAAGTGTTGTGCAAAGCTCTGGCTGATGGGGTGCGGGCCGGGCTGGGTACGGAGGACGGGATTGGCTCGCTGCGGTGCCGGGTCAGCGGTGCGCTCTACGTCCTGCTGCTCATCCACCAGGTGGATGAGCAGGGACGCTGTCAGTCGTGTCGTCGTCCGGGTGCGATGTTCGGATGGCGTCGTCGGCCGTGTGGGGTGCACCGGGAGGCGAGTTTCTGGCTGCGCCAACCGGACTGGTTCCTGGCGTCCCGGGGCAGACCGGGGGCGCCGGTCGGCCCACTGATCCCCACCGAGGATATCCACTACACCCGGGACGGCGACTCACCGGACCAACCCGGACGACATCGAGGTCCTACCCAGAATCACCCCGAACATGAGTAATTCGCCCACCGGAACCCCTCCAGACCCCGGTCGCCCCGCCCTTGCCTCCCCCAGTCCACCGGGGCGGGGCGGCCGGACCCGGACATGGGGGGACCAGGGATGATCCTCGATGAGACCCATCTCGCTTCCTTCAGCGGCGCCGCCCACTACACGCTGCAGGACCTGCGCACCGCCAGCCGGGCGGTGCCCTTGTTACGTCACGCTGTGGAGAACTTCGGTTCCAGCTACACTCGAGCGTGGGCGCTGAACTTGCCGGAGCCCACGCGATCGCCAGGGACATCGACACCGCGGTCACCGTCGGTCATCAGGCCGTCGATGCGGTCACGGCACTGCACTCCTCCAGACCTATGACCGGCTGCGGGTCCTGAATACCGCACTGCAACCCCTGCACACCAGCCCCGGTGTCGCCGAGCTGCGCGAGTGATCACAACGCTGGTGTGGCCGACGTGACACCACATGTGACGCGAACTGGCGCCCACCGGAGCCGCTGTGGCCACCAGAACGATCACTGTAGACAGCGAAGTCGCTGGTAGCAGTCAAGGTCAACGTGGATGGGGCGTCTGGTAAGCGGTAGGTTCGGGGTTCGAGTCCCCGCGTCGGCTCCATTCTTCCGAGAGAGAACGCTCTCCAAACGAAATCTTGAACGATCTGCGCACCGGCTGTCCAGCCAGGTCGAGGAGCACCGAAACCCTCGCACTAACGCCACAGTGGACAAGTTAAGTAGCCGTAATGAATTAACCTATTCAGCGCGTGACGTGATAGTGTAATTCCAGTCGCCATGGAAAAGGTGCCGGATTATGGGTATAGAATCTTTCTGCTGGTCGGTGAGTTTGATTTTCGTTGGGTAGAGGTTGGGGTCGAGTTCGCAGCGGACGGCCAGTCCTGTGCTGGTCGT
>JAFATA010000048.1 GCA_019244165.1 Pseudonocardiales bacterium
CCGTTGCGGACGGCCGTTGCGGACGGCCGTTGCGGACGGCCGTTGCGGACGGCCGTTGCGGACGGCCGTTGCGGACGGCCGTTGCGGACGGCCGTTGCGGACGGCCGTTGCGGACGGCTGGTGGCGAGCGCCGATTCCATCGCGCCAGAGGTGACCGCGTGGTCCAGCCCATCGGTGACCGAGGTGACCCAGACCGGCCGGGTTTCCCCGCCGTCGCGTCCCTTTACCACAGTTGGTCCGCGGCGTGCTCGCCCATGTCCGCACCTCATCCTCTGTTGTCGCTGGAGTCACGGCCTGGGAGCCGGGACTCACCGGGCTCCCAGCCGTGACGTCGTGCCCCAGCGGCGTTGTTGGGCGGGCGCGGCACCGGGGCACCCGGCTCAGTCGCCCTCTGCGACGAGCTGAAATAATCTTGCTTGCGGGGTGGTCTTCACGGAACGACCGCCGCTTGCCATCAGGACGCCACGACACGTCCCGCACCGAGGAGGTGAGCAGGGTGACCGACCGACCGGCGCGAACACTGCTCGAACAGCGCATCCGGGAGCTATCCCTGACCTACGAGGAATTCGTGCAGTACGCCGAAGTCTTCGCCCGGGACCACCAGGAACCGGGCACCCTGAGCCTGCGGCACCTGCAGCGACTCGCCAGCGGCCAGCATCTCGGCCCGCTCCGGCCGGCCACCGCGCGACTGCTCGAACGAATCTTCGGCGAACCAATCGCCGCCCTCCTCGCACCACCGAGGACCGTGACCACCGGCGACGGCGATGATCCCGCCAGCGAACTGCGCCAACTCCTGGACGCCACCCGGCGCGTCGACCAATCGACGATCACACTCCTGCACCAGCACTTCAACGCGCTCCACCGACTTGACCGGCAGTTGGGGGCGGTCGTCATCCACGACGTGCTCAACGCCACGATCCGGCAAGTCCAGGGGCTCGCCACATACGGCCTCGCTCCAGGAACCCGAGAACCGCTCGCACTCCTCGGCGAACAGGTGGTGTAGGTATCGACCCGGGTCGGCGAGAAAGTCCCGGTGCAGCCGCACCGCTTCGGTGTCGTCATAGTCGACGCGTTCCAAGGTTGCCTCATGGCTGATCGGGTAGATCGTCGCACCGGGGTAGGCCAGCAGGATCGGGGAGTGAGTGGCCAGGATGAACTGACTACCCGCCGCGACCAGATCATGCATCCTGGCCAGCAACGCCACGCAACCGGGCACCGACAGCGCCGCCTCCGGCTCGTCAAGCAGGTAGAGCCCATTCGGCCCGAACCGATGCACGGCCAGAAGTTGTCCCGGTCAGCCTGCAACGCCGCGATGCGCCGCCAGCGCTCAAGCGTCTCGAATATGGCCCGGCGAGGTACCCGACGCCAGCGGGTGCCTCGCCGACTGCTCGCCGTCGGCGTAGGTCGCGGTCACGGCCACCACGATAGCCGCCCACCCCGACACATCTAGGAAGACCGGCGCATCGTCGTCGGGGCGCAGTGATTCGAACGGCCGCTGGGCCGTCAGTACCGCGTGGCGAGCCTCCCGGGTCTCTCCGAGCAGGGCAGGCGCACGCCCGTCCCAGCGATGCCCGGGGAAGGTACTGGCGCGAAGTGCGACGGAAATGAGACCTCTGACCCCCTCTGTCTGCTGCCCCGCCGTGGGTGACCGGAGGGTGGAATGGTGTGCTGGTGGGCGTGCCGCCGATGAACCACCTGCCGCGCACCCCGGCCGCACCGGCGGCTCCCTCCCCGGCGTCCACCGCAGCGGCGACCTCGGGCGGTCCTTCGTTGGCGCACGCGTCCGGGTCGATGGCGCTGGCCACAGTGATCAGCCGGCTGACGGGGCTGGTGGCCAAGCTGCTGCTGGCCGCGGCACTGGGGTTCGCAGTGCTCAACGACTCCTACAACATCGCCAACGAGCTGCCGAACATGGTCTATGAGCTGCTGCTGGGCGGGGTGCTCTCCAGCGTGGCGATCCCGGTGCTGGTCCGCGCCCAGCGCACCGACCCCGACGGCGGGCAGGCCTACACCCAGCGGCTGCTCACGATGAGCACCCTCGCCCTGGTGGTAGGCACCCTCGGCGCGGTGGCCGCGGCACCCCTGCTGACCCGGCTGTCGCTGAGCAGCGGCCCGCACGCCAGCCCCGCGCTGGCCACGGCGTTTGCCTACCTGCTGCTGCCGGAAATCCTGTTCTACGGGCTGGCCGCGCTCATGGGCGCGGTCCTCAACAGCCGCAACGTGTTCGGCCCGCCCGCGTGGGCGCCGGTGGCCAACAACCTGGTGGTCATCGCGGTGGTCGGAGCGTATGCGCTCACTCCCGGGCGAATCAGCCTCCACCCCAGCCTAATGGACCAGCCCAAGCTGTGGGTGCTCGGGGTGGGCACCACGCTGGGGATCGTCGTGCAGGCGGCGGTGCTGCTGCCGGCGTTGCGCCGGTCGGGCTTTCGGTGGCGGTGGCGGTGGGGCTGGGATCCGCGGCTGTCATCGTTCGGTGGGCTGGCTGGGTGGGTGACTCTCTACGTGCTGGCCGGCCAGGTCGGGCTGGTCATCACCTACCGGATCGCCAGCGCCACCGCGGCTGGCGGCGTGGCCACCTACGCGTATGCCTGGATGTTGCTGATCGTGCCCTACGGCGTGCTGGGCAACTCCGTGCTGACCGCGCTGATGCCCCGGATCAGCCGAGCCAGCGCCGACGGGAAGATCGACGAGGTGGTCGCCGACCTGTCCCTGGGTACCCGGATCTCCGCGCTGCTGCTGCTGCCGATCTCGGCGCTGCTCACCGTGGCTGGTGAGCAGATCGCCACCGTGCTGTTCTCCTACGGCCACTCCGACCTCCCCCAAGCCGACCGCCTTGGCGACACCCTGGCCGCCTCGGCGTTCGGCCTGCTGCCTTACGCCGTGGTGCTGTTGCAGCTCCGGGTCTTCTACGCGCTGGGCGATGCCCGCACCCCGACGGTGATCATGGCGTTGATGGTTGCCGGGAAGATCGGCTTGTCGCTCGCTGCGCCGGTCCTGTTGGGTCCCCAGCAGGTCGTCATCGGGCTCGCCGCGGCCAACTCGGCCTCCTTCGTCATCGGCACCGCGATCGGCCAGGTGTGGCTGTGGCACCGGCTCGGTCATCTGCAGACCCGGGTGGTGGCGGACACGGTGGCCCGCATCACCGTGGCCGCGGGCGTCGCCGCCACCGCCGGGGTCGCCGTCCTGCGCCTGGTTTACCTCGCCATACCCCACGCGCCGCCCCCGGTGCGCGCCGCCGCCGAGCTCGCCGCCGCCACCCTGCTGGGCGGCACCATCCTGCTCCTCGCGCTGCGCGCCCTGCGCGTCTGGGAACTCCAGCTCGTGCGCCGTCGGGCCGCCGGTTGGGTGCTGGCTCTGGGGGAAAGAACAAGGTGGCGCGGGCACGCGGGATGACGGGCTGGATCTGCGCCGCCCGCCGCCCGGTACCTTATCCGCGCTGTACCTGTCCGAGCACCTCGACGCACCGGCATGGGGGATAACAGGATGTCCATCGTTGAGGATCTCGGTGCCGGGCACGGACCGTCCTGGTTGGACGCGTGGCTGAACGACAACGCAGACCTCGTCGTCGGCTGGCGTCGACACATCCATGCCCATCCCGAACCCGCCCGGCACGAGTACGCCACCACCGAGTACGTCGTCAACATCCTCCGGGAGGCCGGTTTGCGACCGGAGGTGCTTCCCGTGGGCACGGGCGTGCTCTGCGACGTAGGCCAGGGACCGCGGTGTGTGGCGCTGCGCGCGGATATTGACGCTCTGCGACTGGCCGAGATCACCGGGCTGCCCTTCGCGTCCACGGTGGAGGGCGTCTGCCACGCGTGCGGGCACGACGCGCACACCGCGGCACTCCTGGGCGCGGCCCTCGCGCTGGCCAGCGCGCCGGAGCTGCCAGGCAGGGTGCGTCTGGTGTTCCAACCCGCCGAGGAGGAGTCAGGCGGTGCGCTGGACGTGCTGGCCACAGGGGGGCTGCAGGGTGTCGAGCGAATCTTCGGGTTGCACTGTGACCCACGGCTGCGGGTAGGGCGGATCGGTACCCGGGTCGGCGCGATCACGTCCGCAACCGACCTGCTCGAGCTGCGGGTGAGCTCGCCGGGCGGGCATACCTCGCGCCCCCACCTGACCGCGGACCTGGTCTACGCGCTGGGACTGGTGATCACGGGTCTGCCGGCGCTGCTCGCCCGCCGGGTGGACCCCCGCTCGGGCATGGTGCTGACCTGGGGTGCGGTCAGCGCCGGAGAGGCGTTCAACGCGATCCCGGAGAAGGGCATGCTGCGCGGCACCTTGCGCACCAGCGACCGGGAAGTCTGGGCTGGGCTGCAGACGTTGGTCGAAGAACTGCTCAGCGCTGTGCTCGCGCCCACCGGGGTGGGCTTCGAGTTCGATCACCGCCGGGGCGGGCCCCCGGTCGTCAACGACGCGGAAAGCACGGATCTGCTGGGCACGGGCGTCGAGGCCGCACTCGGGCCGGACGCGCTGGTCACCACCGAACTGTCCTCCGGCGGTGAAGACTTCGGTTGGTACCTGGACCACGTGCCCGGCTCCTACGCCCGGATCGGTGTGTGGTCCGGGGTGGGGGCCCCCTCCGATCTGCACCGGCCGACCTTCCAGCTCGACGAGCGCGCGCTGCCCGTCGGCGTGCGGGTCCTGGTGCACGCCGCGCTTGCCGCACTCGCCTGAGCACGCGAGTTACCCGAGTCACCCGAGTCACCGCCATGGGAGCCATCCCATCGGCCCCATCGGCATTGTTGTCGGCCCTCTGGTCTATCGTCGGGTCCGATCAAGTGAGCATCTTCCGTGGGGGTCCGGTGATTCGAACTCGGTTACGCCTTGGTGTGCTCGTCATAACCCTGGTGTGGGCGGTGGCTGCCTGTTCGGGCACCCCGCCACCGTCGCTGGGGTCGGGACTGCTGCTGTCCGGCTACGACCGCCAGGTGCGAGTGGAGGACAACCTGTTCCAGCTCGCGAACGGTCAGTGGCTGCGCACCACGCGCATCCCGACCGATCGGACCCGCTACGGGGTGTTCGACGCGCTGAGCGAGCAAGCGGAGCAGAACCTGCGGACAATTATCGAGGACAGCGCGGCCCGGCACGGCGCACCCGGATCGCCAGACCAGCAGATCGGCGACTTCTACGCCAGCTTCATGGACACCGCGCGGCTCAACGCGCTCGGGGCCAGCCCGCTGAAGGCGTCGCTGGAGCGCATCGATGCGCTCGCCAAACCTACCGATCTCGTGCGATATTTCGCCGAGGGCGCCGCGACCGGCACCCCCAGCCCCATCACGTTGTCCATCGACCAGGACGCCAGGGACGCCGCCGCCTACCTACCGGATGTCTCACAAAGCGGGCTCACCCTGCCCGACCGGGACTACTACCTGAGAGCTGATCCGACGTTCGTGACGATCCGCGACCAGCTCCGGGCCTACGTCGCCCGCATGTTGGGTCTGGCCGGCATCGCCCATTCGGACGCCGCGGTCAGCCGGGTGCTCGCGGTGGAAAACCGTCTCGCCCAGGTCCAGTGGAGTGCGGCACAGGAGCGGGATGCGACGGCGACCTACAACAAGTTCACCGTCGCCGATGCCACCGCGCGGACACCGGGGCTGGACTGGAGGGCCTACCTCAACACCGCAGGCGTGCACAGCACCGACTTCGTTGTCGCGGAGCCCAGTTTCTTCACCGCCTTGGGCTCCGCGCTGACCACCCTGCCACTGGCGGACTGGCGCTCGTATCTGAAGTTCAAGCTCATCGACGGCCTCGCCCCCTACCTGAGCAATGACTTCGTCACGGCGTACTTCGAGTTCCACGGCCACGATCTGATCGGGCAGCAAGAAATGAGCCCACGCTGGGAAAGGGGAGTCAAGGCCGTCAACCACGCGATGGGTGACCTGCTCGGCCAGCGCTATGTGCAACGGTACTTCCCCCCCAACGCCAAACAGCGAACCGACGCGCTGGCCAGCAAGCTGGTCGCTGCCTACCGCTCGTCCATCGACGGCTTGAGCTGGATGAGCGCCGCGACCAAGGCGCAGGCTAGGGACAAGCTCAACAAGCTTCAGGTGAATATCGGCTATCCGACCAAGTGGAGGGACTACTCGACGCTGAGAGTCGTCCGTGACGATCTGGTGGGTAACGTGCTGCGCGCAGCTCAGCTCGATTACCAGCGCGACCTTGACAAGCTCGGCAAGCCGGTGGACCGCGCTGAGTGGCTCGCCACCCCACAGACCGTCAACGCCTTCTACAGCGCATCACGCAATGAGATCACCGTCCCGGCCGCGATCCTGCAGCCACCGTTCTTCGACGCGACCGCCGACAACGCGGTCAACTACGGCGGAATCGGCGCGGTGATCGGTCACGAGATCAGCCACGCATTCGATGACCAGGGCCGCAAATACGACGGGAACGGCAATCTCCGTGACTGGTGGACCCCGGAGGATCTGCAGCGGTTCACCGCTCGGACCGCCGCCCTGGTCACGCAGTATTCGGCCTACGAGCCGTTGCCCGGCGTCCACATCAACGGCCAGCTGACCCTGGGGGAAAACATCGCTGACCTGTCGGGCCTCACGGTGGCGTTCCGTGCCTACCAGCTGTCGCTGGGCGGCCAACCGGCCCCCGTGCTGAACGGATTCACCGGCGAGCAACGCTTCTTCCTGGGGTGGGCCCAGGTGTGGCGTAGCAAGATCCGGGACCAGCAGCTCCGCGAGCAGCTGCTGAGCGATCCCCACAGCCCCAGTGAGTTCCGCGTCAACGGCGTCGTCAGCAACGTTCCCGCGTTCTACTCGGCCTTCGACGTCAAGCAAGGCGACAAGCTGTTCCGCCCTCCTGACCAACGCGTCACCATCTGGTGACCGCCCAGTGGCCGGGGTGGTGCGGAACGCATCGCCTGACCGTGTATAGTGACTCCCGCTCCTGGGCCGGGACCCCCGACCTTGGCCCAGGAGCGCCCGCCGGTGGTGGAGGTGAGGCGGGGGCTAGCGCGGCGGGCGTGGCGGTGGGGGCTGGACGAGTCCGGTCTGGTAGGCGGCAGCCACAGCTTGGGATTTCTCCCGGACGTTGAGTTTTGCCATCACGCGAGCAAGATGCGTCTTCACGGTGGCTTCGCTGATGAAGAGCTGTACCGCGACGTCAGCATTGGACAGGCCCCGGGCCATGAGGGTGAGGACTTCCCGCTCGCGGGGGGTCAGCTGGGCCATTTCCGCTGGTGTGGGTGTGTTGTACTCAGGTCGGGTGGCGAATTCGTCGATGAGCCGGCGGGTGACGGCGGGACCCAGCCAGGCGTCGCCCGCGACGACCGCACGGATCGCGGCAACGATCTCGGTGGGGGCGGCGTCCTTGAGGAGGAAGCCCTTCGCTCCGGCGTGCAATGCGGAGTGGACAGCCTCATCGACGTGGTAGGTCGTGAGGATGATGATCCTGATGGGCTCACCGTTCTCCGTGGTCAGCCCCTCGTTGCTCACCGTCTGGGTCGCGGCGACGCCATCGATGCCCGGCATGCGCACATCCATCAGGACCACGTCTGGACGCAGGGCGCGAATCTGGGCAAGGGCTTCCTGACCGTCAGCGGCCTCGGCCACGACGTCGATATCGTCCTCGGCGTTGACCAGCATGGTGATGCCAGCCCGGACGAGCGGCTGGTCATCGACTACTACGACTCGAATCACGCTGATACTTTCCCTTGGTTCCCGCGGTGCTGGCTGGAGGCACGCGGAACGGACAAGACCCCAGGAGCAAGAGGGATGGTGGCGGTCAGCCGGTAGCCGCCCTGGGGGCGGGGCCCCGCGCAGAGGGTGCCACCGGCGGAGTGGGCTCGTTCGCGCAGACCCACCAGGCCACGACCACCGGAGAGCGTTGTGGTTGTCCTGGCGGGAACGGTGTCGTTGTCGATCTGGATGCTCAGGCGGTGCGCCTCCCAGGTGAGCCGCAGTTGGGGATTGGCGTCCTTGCCGCCGTGCTTGAGGACGTTGACCAGGCCTTCCTGCACGATCCGGTAGGCGGTCAGGTCGAGCCCAGAGTCCAGCTCCGCTGGCCTGCCCTCGACCTGGACGGTGACGGGCATCCCGGCCTCACGCAGGGAGTTGAGCAGCTCGGGCAGGTTCGCTAGCCCGGGTTGCGGTTTGAGCTCATCGTCGTCGAACTCGTGGCGGGCGCCGTCGTGATCCTCCAGGACCCCCAGCAAGCGGCGTAGCTCGGCCATGGCTTGTTGACCGGCGGTCTGGATCTGCGCCAGCGACCGGGTGACCTGGGTGAAGTCGATATGGGCGACGCGGGCCGCGCCAGCGGCCAGCAGGACGATCACCGTGACCGAGTGGGAGACGATGTCGTGCAGCTCCCGGGCGATGCGTCGGCGCTCGGCAGCCAGCACGTCGGCTTCCCAGGACGCCTCCCGCTCGCGTTCCAGGTCCTGCACCCGCCGCTGGCTGGCCTGGTTCACCCGGCCCAGGCCCCACGCCAACCCGGCCGAGAGGATCAGAAGCGTCCCATTATTGGCGAATACCGCGTACTGAGGGTGGAAGGGGGTGTTGAGACTCTCGTTGGCATTTAATATTGCGATGAGTTCGAGTCCTAGGGGGATGCAGGAGGCCAGCAGCGCCAGCAGCGACGCTCTCCTGTTGCGGTGGACGGCGACCGCGTACAGGGCGACCACAATCCCGCCCACGGGGGTGTAATAGCGCATGAACGGCAAGGCGGCCACGGTGAGCACCCACTGGGTGGCGAAGACCACCATCGGTGCCTCATCCCGCCAGGCCAGCGGTATGAGCATGACCAGCCCGTACAACCACGGGAGGAGCACCCATGGCCTGGCCGGCACCTCAGCTAGCGCAACCCATGTGGAATAAATGACGAAGTTGAAGATGTAGAGCGCCGAGAACAGCAACACATCCCGTGTCGTCAGCGGTGGTATGTGGATGCTTCTCGGCATCCAACCCGGAGTTCTCATCGGGTTTCCTTACTACGACGCGAAACGGTGGCATGGCCAACCACACCGGAGGCTAGCTCCACCGTTACGTTTGCCGTTTCGGACATCGCGGTACGGCCTCGAGCGAGATACGACGGCCCGGGAGACATTAACACGTACCAGGTACGTTGCCACAAGCGGAGACGACGTGACTCGACGGGTACCAGAAATGATCGCTCGCGGACGTCAGCCCGACAGCGCCAATGGCGACAAAAAATGCCATGACAGCTACTACGGCGCGCCGGTGCCGCGGTAGGGCACGGACACTCCTTGTGGAAATCCTCTCAAAAGCGATCATTGCGGTCTCCGATCCTCAGCGGGAAGGCATGTCACAGGCCCCCAATCAATCCACCGATAATGTTACCCTCGTTCTACTCGGAGACAACACCCTCATGGCCGACAACCCACAGATGTAGAAGCCACCCAGACTACCTCATCTGATGTAGCGGGACTGCCTGATCTGAGGTAGGTGGACGACGATCCGCGGAAATGCCACAGCCGGTCGCGCGCGCCGATGGCCGGGATCACCACCGTGGCGTTCCCCTCAGGGCCGCTCGGCTGGCCGGGCGGATGATGGCCAGCGCTACGTCGCGCTGCTCGCCCTGGGGACACCGGGGGCCACCGACCTGCGTATGGTGGTCGCAGCCATGCACAAACGCTGATCTTAGAGTGGCTTGTCCCGCAAGTGCCGTTTGATACGCTCGGCCTCATCACCCGTCAAGGGCGCAGGAATTCCGCGTCGGTGTGGTGGTAGGCGAAACCCAGTTTCTGGTAGGTCCGCAGGGCGGCGACGTTGTCGGATTCGACGTAGAGCATCGCCTCGGGTATCCCCCGCTCTCGCAGATACGCCAGTCCCGCCACGGTCAGCGCGCTACCCAAGCCAGTGCCCTGGGCCTCGGGATCCACCGCGAGCACATAGACCTCGCCGAGGCCGTCGGGGTGCACCTTGGTCCAGTGGAAACCGAGTAGCCGGTCCGCCGGGTCCACCGCCAGCAGGAACCCTTTGGGGTCAAACCACGACGCGGCCTCGCGCGCCATAAGCTCACCGCTATCCCATCGCCGCTGCTCGGGATGCCAGGCGAAGGCGCGATTGTTCACCCGCACCACCGCGGCCTCGTCCTCGCCGGGCACAAAAGCGCGCAGCGCCACCCCGTCGGGAAGTACGCGCAGCGGCAGCGGCTCGGCCAAGGCGCGACGCAACTGGCACAACTCGCGCCGGCGGACCAGCCCAGCCCGCGCCGCCAGGGCCAGTGCCGCTGGGTGCTCACCGTGCGCCCACATCCACAGCGGCCCGGGCACCCGATCGAGCAGCGCCGCGAGCAGCGCACCGCCCACCCCGCGGCGTCGGTGCCCGGGGTGCACCGCGAACTCGGCAGTGCGACGCTCGAGGCGTTCGGCCAGTCCCGCATAACCGACCAGCGCGCCCGCGCCGTCGTGGGCCAGCAGGTGACGCATCACCCCGGCCCCGGGACGGTGCAGCCGCAGCGCGGCCGCCTCCGACACCGGGGCGACGCCGTCGGCAGCCGCGACGGCGTCCAGCAGGGCCATGACGGCGGCGACCTGCCCGCCGGAGGGCTGGTCGATCCAGCTCAGCGCCAGGGTCACGCCCTGGTCAACGCCGTTGCACGGGCAGTGATTCCGGACCACCCCGCTCCGGGCCGGCCCACTCTCGATCTGCCCACTCTGGATCAGCACTGTCCGCGGTCTCGGTGTCATGATCGACGGCATGGCGCTCGACGGTATGCTCCACAGCACGGTCGGGTTCGGTCTGCTCCCGGGAGCCCATGGTACGTACCGGGCGGACGAACTTGTAGCCGACGTTGCGCACCGTGCCGATGAGCTGTTCATGCTCCGGGCCGAGCTTGGCCCGCAGTCGCCGCACGTGGACGTCGACCGTGCGGGTGCCGCCGAAGAAGTCGTAGCCCCATACCTCCTGCAGCAACTGCGCGCGGGTGAACACCCGGCCGGCGTGCTGCGCGAGGTACTTGATCAGCTCGAACTCCTTGTAGGTGAGGTCCAGCGGCCGGCCGCGCAGCCGGGCGGTGTAGGTGGCTTCGTCGATCACCAGCTCGCCGAGCACCAGAGAGCTGCCGCGACTCACGGCGGACTCGGCGGCCCGGCGAGCAACCAGCAGCCGAAGCCGGGCATCAACCTCGGCCGGGCCCGCGGTGGGCAGCAGGATTTCATCGGAACCCCAGTCGGCGGACAGCGCCACCAGCCCGCCCTCACCGATCACAACGACCACCGGCACATCCAGCCCAGTGGACCCCAGCAGGCGGCACAGACTGCGCGAACCGGCCAGGTCCGCGCGCGCATCGACCAGGACCGCGTCGTACGGGCCGGCGTCTAGCAAGGCGGCGACCTCCGGCGCGGCCGAGCGCATGCCGTGCCCCAACAACGACAGCGCAGGCAGTACCGAGGCCGGGCTAGGGTCCGCGGTGAGCAGCAGCAGTTCCATGCCCGCTCCCTCCTGCCGGTGCAGGCCAGCGGTCTCATCACCGGGTCACGGTGGGGCCGCGACCTGCCAGGTGTTCTGCGGAGAATACCGTGCCGCTGGGCCGGTATCACACAACGAACAGCACAAAACGGATAGGACGGTACAGCGGGTGCGTAAACTGATCATCGTGGTGCTGGCCGTCGTGGTCTTGGCCGTGGCGGCGGACTTCACTGCCGCGGCAGCAGCCGAGCACATGGTGGCCACGCAGCTGCGCCAGCAAGCGGGACTGCCCCGCGACCCCTCCGTGCGGATCGACGGCTTCCCGTTCCTCACCCAGGCGCTGGTCGGCCGGTATCCCGCTATCGACGTGCGGGCCAGCGGCCTGTCCGTGCAGCAGCTGCACGACCTCGACGTGGAGGCCACGCTGCACGACGTCGATGCGCCCCAGATATGGCGGCTGTCCCAGGTGAGCTCGGGAAACCTGCAGTCGGTACGGGTGGCGCGGGTGGAGGGTCGGGTTCGGATCACGGAGGCCGACCTGGGGCGGGTGATCGGGGTTGACGACCTGCGGATCCAGCAGCCCCCTTCCGCGACCGACTCCGCTTCGGACACCCGCGCGCCGATCCAGCTGGCGGCCACCACGCACTTCGCCGGCCAGCCCCTCGAGGTCGTCGGGCTTGGCGTGATCGAGCTCACCGGGGACCGGGTGCGGATCACCATCCATGAGGTGCGATCCGTCCAGGCCGGCGCCGGTGCGGTGAACCTGCCGCCAGCGCTGCGCCACGCCCTGCTCACCACGCTGAGCACCGACGTGAAACCCGGCACCCTCCCGTTCGCCGTCACCCCCACCAGGGTCTGGGTGCAGACCGGATCGGTGGTCGTGGAGGGCAGGGCCACCGACGTCACCTTGCGCTAGGGCGGATCCAGTTCGGCTCCTGCTCCCAGCCATATCTCATATCTGACGAGCGATCTGCCGAATACTCGACTCCCCTTTGAGGCTAAAGTCTTATAATGAGGGCTGCGGCCGACGCCTCCGCTGTGCGGCAACTCAGCAGTGTGCAGGTTGGCCAGGAGCACGCCAAAGCCCACCGCCACACCGAACAGTGGATCTTCAGAACCGATGATCGTCGTGACAGCCTACGACAGCTGCTACCGAGCCATGCGCAACGGCACGGCCGGGCGGGACATACCGCGGTGGGCATACGATATTCTCGGCGCGGTCGCCCAGCACCGCACCAGCATCGTCGGCGTACGACACCCGCTAGGATTCGTGTGCCTTCCCATCGAGCGAATCAGCGAAGCGGGGGTTTGTGTGCACGTATGGAGCGAGCACCTCACGCGCGCGAGCCTGACTACCTCAGCGGTGCACGCCCATAGCTGGGACCTGATCAGCTACGTACTGTATGGCAGTGTGCGCAACGAGATCATCGATGTCGTCGACGCGCCGGAGAACGCCGCGTACCGCGTTTTCGAGGTACGAAGCAGTAAAGGCATCGACGAGCTGCGCAAGACCCCACGGCTGGTTCGAAGTGAGGTCAGGGCTACCGAGCTCAAGAGCCCGGGTGACATGTACTCCCTACCCGCGGGGGTCTTCCACACCACAGTGATCCACGGCGAGGCGGCCACGGTGGCGCTGGGCAGCGGTCGTCGAGGAATGATGAATTTCTCGCTCGGCGAGATTAATACGACGACCCATCGGATACGGCGGCAACGCTGTGATCACGATGAAACCGCCCACGCGGCCCGGGTGGTCATCGAATGGCTCGCGAGGACTTGCACCCTTGACCGGGAGGACCGGTGGGACGCGCGAAGACCGTGACCACGGTGGGCGCGGAATCACCGGATGAGCAGCAGAGCCCCGACGCTCACTGCCAACGCCACCGCCGCCAGGCCGAGACCAGTGAGCATGAACTTGCGCAGCGGGACATGAAGACCATGATCACGACAGGATTCCAGACACAGCAATGTCGCCAAGGACGCCCAGGGAGTGACGATCGGACCCACGTTGGTACCAATGAGCAGAGCTAACAACTGATTGCTGTTCCCTGCGGGGACGACGGCCTCTCCTGCGGTATAGGCGGGCAGATTATTGAGCACGTTGGATAATCCGGCGCCAGCCACCGCGGCCCGATACGCACCGATCCCGTTGTGATCGGTGCCGATGAGCGCGGTCATGACCTCGGCCAGGCCATACCGGCTCAGCGTCGGAACCACCAGGAACAGCCCGGTGACGAAGACCAAGAGTTGCCAGGGCATCAGGTTCAGCCGCAGCTTTCTGCGATCGAGGACGAAGAAGGCGACCACGACGATCAGCGCGGCAGCAGCGGCAGCATAGCCGATCTGATCGTGGACGAACGGGATGGCAAAGATGAACAACACGCAGGCCACCCCCGCGACCCCGAACAGGACGCGCTGTCTGGGGTGATCAAATTTTAGCGGCGGTGGCGGAACGTAGCGATCGGCCCCCCGTTCTCTGCGACGCCAATTGAAAGCCCAGAGAAAGAACATCGTTGCCCCGATGGCGGCCAATTGTGGGAGCCACATCCGAGCAGCGAACGCGGGTGCCGCGAGCGCCACCCGGTTAGCCGCGAGCAGATTGGTGAGGTTCGAAACGGGAAGGAACAGACTCGCGGTATTGGCCAGCCAGACAGTGCTCATCGCGAGCGGGAGGGCGGCGATCCGCGCCTTGGGCGCCAGGGCCAGCATCACTGGAGTGAGTAACACGGCCGTCGTGTCAAGGTTGAGGAACATCGTCGTCAGGGAGGCGAAGACCACACAGAACAAGAACAGCGCCAGGTAGTTGCCCCGTCCCACGATCGCCATCCTGGCCGCGATGACGTCAAAGACCTGCGCCTGCCTGGCAAGCTTGGCCAGCACGATCACGCTGCCCAAGAACAACAGCAGCGGTGCAATTCGCCGGAGGTTGCCCTCGGCCTGCGCGGCCGGTAACAGCCCGGTGACCACGCACAAGATCCCCGCGAGGAACAGCCCGATCCTGATCCAGTCCAGCACGCTGGGCTTGCGCAGCATTGCGCGCAGACCCCGCCCTCGCTGGGGAGCATCCCCCTGGACGGGCGCAACACGGCTGGGCACACACGGCATGATCTTGGGTCACTTTCGTCAACACACGGACTCGGCGCGTACGTCATACTGATGGTATGCGATGGCACTCGGGCTCTTCGATCGACTTCTTAATCAGCTACTCACAGGCGGACGAGCACTGGGCCACCTGGATCGCCGGACAGCTAGAAGCCGCAGAGTACCGTACACTCCTGCAGGCATGGGACTTCGTTCCCGGTATTAACTTCATCGATTTTATGGATCGGGGCGTGCGGAATTGCGCCATCTTCGTGGCCGTGTTGTCCCGCAACTATCTCAAGTCGGACTACGCGCGTATGGAGTGGCAAGCCGCACTACGCACTGACCCCGCAAAGCTCATCCCGATCCGCATCGATGACTGCCCGCTGGAGGGGCTGCTCGCCACGATCACCTACCTGGACCTGGTAGAGATCACCGACCCCGACCTGGCCCGCGAACGGCTGCTGACACGGCTGCGGCACGCGCTGGAGGGGCGGGCCAAGCCCGCCCGAGAGCCGACGTTCCCGGCACATCCAGCTACCGTGATCGAGGGACCGTCCCCCGGTGCGGGCGAAACTTTCCCGCACCAGCGCCCAGCCGACTACGCACCCACCCCGGCGCGGTGGCCCGAGCCGCCCCGCATCCGCCGTATCCCGCGGATGCCCCCTTCCTATCCGGGCGATCGTCCCGCCTTACCGGCCCCCCGCGAGGCGATCGCGCTGCTGCACGTGCCTGGGCCCCGGTTCGGGCGAGGCATCGCCGAGCCTGCGACCGCCGGTGACCTGCAGTCACGGATCTGTGCTCATGTGACCCAGCTGATCGATGCCGGCGCGCCAACTCCCGATCTGATCCTCGTCACCGGCGACCTCATGGAGTCCGGTCGACCGCGCGAGCGGGACGATGCGCGGACGTTTCTCACCGGACTGCGGGTGCTGCTCGGGTTGGAACCCGACCGGCTGCTCATCGTCCCCGGCAGCCACGACGTATCCAGGGCCGCCTGCCATGCCTACTTCCTCCAGTGCGAGGCCCGGGACGTCCAACCCCAACGGCCCTACTTCCCCAAACTGGAGAACTACGCTCAACTATTCGACGAGCTCCATCAGGGCCTCGACGGGCCGCTCTTCGACAGCGCGCAGCCGTGGACGCTGTTCGCCGTGCCGGAACTCCGGGTGGCCATCGCGGGCCTGAACTCCACGATGTCCCTCACACACTGGCCGGAGGACGATTACGGCTGGATCGGCGAGGAGCAGGCCACCTGGTTCGCCAAGCAGCTACTGCCGTTCGAAGACTCCGGATGGCTGCGGGTCGGGATCATCCGCCATGATCCCGACCCAGGCGGCGGCTCGGCCGGTTCCGACCCCACCCTGCTGCGGGACGCCAAGACGCTCGACCGGTTGCTCGGACCTCGCCTCAACCTGCTCCTGCACGGCCCGGGTCCGGGTGGCACGAGCATCGGCTTCCTCGGTTCTGGCCTGCCGGTGGTGCCCGCGACCGGTCCCGGTCAGGAAGAGATCATCCAGGTGACCGCCGAGGGTTTCCGGCGCTTCTCAGTCTATGGTGACGGAAAACCATCGGCACTTATCACCCATGAGTGGCACGCCATCGGCGGTACCTTCGCCACAAGTAAGGCAGCGGAACTCGAAGCGGGCAACGGTGACCTTGTCCCGGAGCGTCCCGTGCCACCTCGCAGCACTGACCCGCAGAGCCTGCTGCTGGAGCGCATCGAAGAGGTCTGCAAGACCAGGTATGAGCACATCAACATCCGTCGCATCGAGGCGGATCCGCCTCACCTGCTGGTCACCCGCCAGGAGGAGGGCTTCAACCCCCAGCAATGGGTGGGTGCTCACGTGGGCGAACTGACCCGGGAAGTGCTCGACAGTTTCCTGCTGCATGAGCCCAGTCCCGGTTCGGAACTGGTCTACCAGGGCCCCGAACCCGCCCAAGCGCTCCGGGAGGAGGCATCGCGGCGGGGAGTGCGGCTGCGCAGCTTCCTCGATTTCCAAGGCCTGCTCGACCTGAGCGGCTACCTCGTTCGGCAGACGACCCGACTGCGCACCGACCCCCGCTACCTACCGGCCCTGTACGTGCCTCAGCGTTTCCGGGAGTTGGATCGCAACGACCAGACCATCCGCGACGACCTGGCGGAAGCACTCATCCGTCTGGTCACGTCCGACTACGCACGATTCGTGCTGCTGCTGGGTGACTTCGGGCGCGGCAAAACATTCGTGCTACGCGAGGTGGCCCGGCGCATTGCCGAGACAACCCCGCACCTGATCCCGATGCTGATTGAGCTGAAAGAGCTGGACAAGGCCCACTCGGTCCATGGTCTGGTCGCCGCCCACCTGGCCAACCACGGCGAGAACCTGATCAATCTGAAAGCCTTCGACTACATGCTGCGGGAAGGCCGGACCGTTCTGCTGTTCGACGGCTTCGATGAGCTGGTCACCCGGCTCACCTACGACCGCGCCGCCGAACACCTGGACACGCTGCTGGAGGCCGTCCAGGACCGGGCGAAGATCATCGTTGCCAGCCGCACGCAGCACTTCAAGTCCGATACCCAGGTGTTCACGGCACTGGGCGAACGCGTCGGTGCACTGCCCAACCGGTGGATCTTGAGCGTCGAGGACTTCACCCAGGCCCAGATCCGCGAGTATCTGATCAAACGCTATGGGGGCGACCAGCGGAAGGCCGACAGCCGACTGAACATGATCAGAGACATCCAGGATCTGCTCGGCCTGTCCCAGAATCCGCGCATGCTCAGTTTCATTGCCGACCTGGACGAGGATCGGCTGCGGGCTGCGGCCGGCGCCCGGCACACGATCAGCGCGGCCGGGCTGTATCGGGAGATCTTGGAATCCTGGCTGTCCTACGAGGCGACCCGCGCGACCGGTGGCCGCGGCACCGCGGTCACCTTGCGCCTTGATGACCTGTGGCAAGCCGTGACCACGCTCGCCCTGCACCTGTGGGAGGCCGGCGAGCACTACCTGCGGCTGGCCCAGCTCACCGAGATAGCACAGACGCTGTCCGGCCTCGCCGATGGCCGGCTGTCCCCCGACCAGACGGCCCATGCCGTGGGCCAGGGGAGTCTGCTGGTGCGCACCGAGGAGGGTCTGTTCGGTTTCATCCCCAGCTCCGTAGCGGAGTGGCTGGTTGCCAACATGATCGCGGGGCAGTTCAATTCGGGCGCCCCCGCGCCCCCGGAACTGCACCAGCGCGCGCTGTCCACGCTGACCATCTACTTCCTCTGTGACCTTGCCGACACTCGAGCCTGCCAAACCTGGGCAGACTCCGTCTTCGCGAATGCCGACGCCCATGAGGTGGCACGGACCAACGCCCTCAAGGTGAGCACCCGGCTGCGCACCCCGCCAACGGTCGATCTGCGCGGCGCGTCGTTGCGGGGCGAGGACCTTTGCTACCGCGAGTTCCGAGACAGTGACCTCACCGGCACCGACCTCACCGGCGCTCGCCTGGTGGGCGCCAATCTCAGACACGCAACCTTGCACCATGCTCGCCTGGTGGAAGCCCGGCTGGACGAGGCGCAGCTGACCGGCGCCGACCTCACCAGCGCCGACCTCAGCCGGGCCCGGTTGGCGCGGGTAGACCTCAGCGGCGCGACCGTAACCGGAAGCCGGTGGACCCGGGCAGCGCTCATCGACGCGACGGGCGTTCCGGACGCCCCGGAGCTGCGCGGGGCAGCGGTGGCACCCGGTCACCCGGTCGAAACAGAGTTCTCGCCGGCATCGATCGGGGTACGGCACGGCTTTCATGCCGTGGTGGGCCGGCTTCCCCAGGTCCTTGATTACAGCCGGGATGGCGACATGCTGGCGATCGGCAGCGATGACGGCGGCGTCCTCATCTGCGACACCAGGACCGGTCAACCGCTACGCACCCTGCAGGGACATCGCGGACGCGTCTTCTCGGTGGCCTATGGTGAGGACATCCTGGTTACCGGGTCGACCGATGCCACCGTGCGCACCTGGGACGCGGCCACTGGTCGCTGCCGGCATGTCCTTCAGGGGCACCAGCACTGGCCGTGGCCGGTGGTGATCAGCCCGTCGGCAGGGGAGGTGGCCACCGGGGACGCCGAGGGCGTGTTACGGCTGTGGGACATCGCGAGCGGCTCGCTGCGGCGTGAGTTCCCCGCCGGAGGTGGCCTCATCTTCAGCCTAGCCTTCAGCGGTTCCCTGATCGTGGCCGGCTACCAGGACGGGAACGTTCGCTGCTGGGACGCCTCGACCGGCGTCTTACGCGGTGAGTTCACCGGCGCGGCCGGTTCGGCGTACCGAGTCGCTGCCAACCCCGCCGGCGACACGGTGGCCGTCGGTGGCGATGGTGGATCGCTAGGTCTGTGGGACCCCTCGACCTGCCGCCAGCTCTTCCAGCTGCAAGGCTATACGGGAGGAGTCTACACGCTGGCGTTTCACCCGAACGAGCCGTTGCTCGCTAGCGGTGACACCGGCGGGGGTGTGCGGGTGTGGAACATCATGACCAGCCAGCTCCGCCACACGCTGAGTGGCCACGAGGCCGCGATGTACTGGGTCACCTTCAGCCCGTCCGGGGATCTGGTGGCCACCGGGGACAGGGCGGGAACCGTCCACTTGTGGGAGAGCGCGACCGGCCGGCTCCGCCATACGCTGACCGGGCACACCGGGTCGGTCTGGCCGTTCGTCTTTCGCCACGACGGCGCCCAGCTCGCCATCAGTGATGACCAGTTCACCACCCGGTTATGGGATCCTGGGACCGGCCAGTGTCGGCACACCCTGACCGGGCATGGGCGGCGGGTAACCTCAGTACGGTTCAGTGCGGACAGCTCGACGCTCGCTACGAGCAGTAACGACGGCGTGGTCCGGCTCTGGGATTCGATGACCGGTCGGCAGCTGCGGCGGCTCCCTGAGGCGAACAACCGCCTGGTTATGCTGCAGGACGTAATCTTTAGCCCATCCGGCCACCTCCTGGTCACGGTGAGCAACGACGGGCGGCTTAATCTGCTGAACCTGGACACCAATCGCTACGAACGGCATCTCGACGTCGTGTCCGCTCCTGTCTGGGCGGTAGCTTTCAGCCCCTCTGGGGAAGAGCTGGCCACCGCGAACGACGACGACACGGTCCGGCTGTGGTACCGCACCACCGGGCGGTTGGTGCACACCCTGGCGGAGCATCGTGGACGGGTGCGCTCGATCGCGTTCAGCGCTGACGGTGCCTTCATCGCCACCGGGTGCGACGACTCGGCGGTCCGGCTCTGGGACGCGGAGTCCGGGGAACTGATCCGCACGATGCGGGGCCACCGCGATCGTGTCTATGCCGTCGACTTCGGCGACGGCATGCTCGCCAGCGCTTCCTGGGATAAAACGGCCCGTATCTGGGATGTACACACCGGAGGGATGCTGCATGAGTTGACGCGCCACACTCAGCGGTTGTGGACCGCCGCGTTCAGTCCCTCTGGAAATCTGCTGGCCACGGCTGGGGACGATCTCGTTATCCGGCTGTGGGACCCGCGGTCCGGACAAAACTTGCACACCCTGACCGGGCACACCCGCAGCGTGTGGTCGGTGGCGTTCAGCCCATCAGGGGGTTTATTGGCGACCGGCAGCGACGATGGGACCACCCGACTGTGGTCCATCACCAGCGACGAGCCAGCCGCGCGATTGACCCTGCTTGGGCTACCCGAGGGGTGGGCCGCGCTGGCGCCGGACGGCCGCTACAAGCTCGAAGGCAATGTCGGCGGACAGTTCTGGAACGTGATCAATATGTGTCGGTTCGAGACCGGCGAACTGGACTCCTACTTACCGGAGGTTCGCCAACTGGCGCCCGAAGCCCACTTTTTAAGCGAGAATACGCCGTAATTCTTTGTACAGGTGCCATAGGCGCTCATGCCGAACACGGCCAGTTCCGTCAGCACGCCGCTGAACGAACGAGGAGAGGGAAGACCATCAAGGGCAACGCGATGATTATGATCATCTGGCCACGCCAGTGTAACGTGCGGGTTGAAGCGATCGCACCCGCCATTCTCCTCATCGGCAACCTCGTCGTAACCATACCGCAACAGCTGTTGCCGTCTGGAGTCCTCGTGCGATGCGTTATCCACCAGGTCGCGAAGTCGGGCGCCGGACGGGTCCACTTCACGCAAACGTCCTCGGCGGAGCGGTTCGACTGACCTGATCACGTCACGTTGAAAATCGCACCACGCCGGCGATTTCGTGAAGTACACCTCTACCGCGCCGTGCGGATTATAACGGTACTCCGCTCCCTCCGCCTCGAGGGCTGGCAACCTTGGCGCCAGCCCCTCGACGACGCGGACGACTTCGTTCACCTCCGCCTCTGCTACGGCGAGCATAAACAGCGACACATGGGGCTCGCAGTCTCCAGCCTCCCCCGGAAACGGCTTACCGAGCCGGAAGTGCGATGACGACCTTCCCGCTCTCATCTTCTCAGCCACGAGGTCGCTACATGCGATAGCTTGTCCGCGAAGACTGGGCGGCAGGACAAGCACGATATCAAGGGGAACAAGCGTCACCCACGCAGCTTATGCCACTCCTGCGACTGGCCCGCATGCGGCAGCAACGGCTCACCACCGGCGATCACTGACGACCAAGTGAGCTGCCCCCACCGTCGCCCGCAGCGCGGCGGGCGAGCGGTCCCGTTCTTGGGCCAGACACCGTGGGATGCCAGCAGGCCCATCACCCGGGCACTGCTAGATTCACTCGGTTTATGGAACGACGGTCCCATCGACCGAGCGTCTCCGGTAGCCTTGCCTTCGTGGGCTCGCTGCTGACCAAGCGCCGAGTGGTCGACTTCTGCCGCTTGCGCAGCAGTCTCTGCCCGCTGCCCTGACCGGGCGGTGACTCCCGCGCCATCGCCGGTGAGCAGCCGGGTCACCGTCTTAACCCCCGGATACCCCGCCTCCCTCGGCCAGGAGCAACCATGACCCAAACTCCGCTTGGCGGCTAGTGGTGCCACTGCGCGGCCGGGGAGCACTGCTATGAACAACGTCAACACCAAACGAGGAGCTGTGAAAGATGAGCCGTGAAGACGTCCTAGTCACACCAGACTGGGCGGAGCAGAACCTGGACACCGATGGCGTCGTCTTCGTCGAGGTCGACGAAGACACCACCGCCTACGACGCGGGGCACATCCCGGGAGCAGTGAAGATCAATTGGAAGACTGAGCTGCAGGACCCGGTGATCCGTGACTTCGTCGATCGGGGTGCATTCGAAAAACTGCTGTCGAACAAGGGCATCAGCAACGAGGACACCGTGGTGCTCTACGGCGGCAACAACAACTGGTTCGCGGCCTACGCCTACTGGTATTTCAAGCTCTACGGGCACCGTGACGTCCGGCTGCTCGACGGCGGGCGCAAGAAGTGGGAACTCGACGGTCGCCCCCTGAGCACCGAGGAGGTGAGCCGGCCGGCCACCAGCTACACCGCCCAGGAGCAGGACACCTCAATCCGGGCGTTCCGCCAGGAGGCGCTCGAGGCGATCGGCACCCAGAACCTGGTCGACGTCCGCTCACCCGACGAGTTCTCCGGCAAGATCCTGGCCCCGGCACACCTGCTCCAGGAGTGCGCCCAGCGTCCCGGACACATTCCCACCGCGCTGAACGTGCCCTGGTCCAAAGCGGCCAACGAGGACGGCACCTTCAAATCCGACGCGGATCTGCGGGCGCTGTACGGGGCGGCAGGGCTGGACGCCAGCCGCCCGACCATCGCCTACTGCCGGATCGGGGAGCGCTCCAGCCACACTTGGTTCGTGCTGCACGAGCTGCTGGAACTCTCCGAGGTCAAGAACTACGACGGCTCCTGGACCGAATACGGCTCGCTGGTCGGCGCACCGATCGAGCTCGGCACCAAGGGCTGATCGTCATGTGCGGAGCAGGGCAACAGACCCTGGAACTGCCGCCGGGGACGGATCTGAGCCGGCACACCGTGCTGGCCGGCACGGTGCTCATCGACCCAGGGCCGAACGACGCTGGGCAAACCCTCGGCGGCGCGTTCGTGCGGTTGCTCGACGGCACGGGGGAGTTCACCGCAGAGGTGGTGTCCTCAGCCTCCGGAGCGTTCCGGTTCTTCGCCGCCCCCGGCGACTGGACCATCCGGGCCCTGCACCCCTTGGGCACCGGCGAGACGCCCCTGAGCGCCCCGGGCCCAGGCCTGTTCTCGGTCGAGGTCACCGTGTCGTGAGCCATCGCGTGGGGGCGAGGCTGGTCGCACCCGCTCGGTGGCCCGCTCAGTGACACAGGCGGCGGGCAGGGCCAGCTGCAGGGCGGCCATGAGCTCATCGGGAGCCGGGGCGCGCTGCGGGTCGAGCAGCCACTGCGTCTGCAGGCCGTGGTAGACCGCGATGAGGAACGAGGCCACCTGCCGGGCGGTGGTATCGGACAGGCCCTCGACCGAGGCGCGCACCATGTCCGCCACGCTGCTGCGAGCCCGCTCGTAGCACTCGGCGAGCTGTGCCCGCAGCTGCGGCATCCGCTCGGCCTGGACCAGCGCTTCGGCGAAAGCCACCTTCAGCGAGCGGTACTGCTCGAGCGTGTCCACCAGCGCCTGCCAGGAGGCCCGGACCCGCTGCAACGGTGTCGCGCTGGGATCGGCGAACACAATCCGGGTGATCTGCTCGAGGTACTCGTCGATGCATTGCTGCATGGCCTCGTTGAGCAGCGCCTCCTTGGAGCCGAAGTGATAGCTGATCGAGGCGAGGTTGGTGTGCGAGGCGGCCACCACATCCCGGGCCGTGGTGCGCGCATACCCCCGTTCCAACAGGCAGCGTCGAGCGCCGTCGAGCAGCGCCTCCCGGTGTCCCATGGCTGGCGATACTACTGGGGCTAGACAAACGTATGTATATTGCCCAGGTATGGCGTGCACGTTGCCCCCCGGCCCGCCGTTGCCCGCGTTGGCGCAAGCCAGCCTGATCTGGTGGGACCCCGTCCGTTTCGTGCGCGCCTGCCACCAGCGCTACGGCGATCGGTTCACCGTTCGCATTCCCCGCATCGGCACGCTTGTCTACCTGGCCGACCCGGATGACATCAGATCGGTGATCCGTGGTGACCCGGCGGTCTTCCATGCCGGGGAGGCGGCCGAACCGCTGCACCAGGTCGTGGGCAGGCAGTCGCTGCTCACGCTCGACGACGGCAAGCACCGGCGTAGCCGGGGGATGATGCTGCCGGCGTTCCACGGCGAGGCGGTGCGCCGGCAAATCGCCGAGATGGCCGCCGTCACCGCCGACGAGGTCGCCCAGTGGCCGGTGGGCGAGTCCTTCCCGGTGTACCCCCGGATGCAACGGCTCACCCTCGAGATCATCCTGCGCACCGTGATCGGGGTGCGCAAGGAGAGCCGGCTTGCCGAGCTGCGCTCGGCGCTGCCGCCCCTGCTGGAGATCGGCTCGCCGCTGGAGCTGATCCCACCGCCGCGAATGCTGCTCCGCTTTGGCCCCTGGCGCCGCCGCGCGCAGCGCCGGGCCGCGGCCCTGGCGCTGCTCACCGACGAGATCACCCGCTGCCGCGCCGATTCGCGGCTGGCGCAGCGGACCGACGCGCTGGCGATGCTGGTGCGCAGCGTCGATGGCACGGGCGCGCCGATGACCAACGAGGAGCTGCTCGACCAGCTCATCACGCTGCTGCTCGCCGGGCACGACACCACCGCCACCGCGTTGTCCTGGGCTTTTGAGCGGCTGACTCGCCATCCCACGCTGCTGAGCCGCACCGCGCAGGCCGCCGCGGACGGCGAGGACGCCTGGCTCGAGGCGGTGTGCAAGGAGAGCCTGCGAGTGCGACCGGTGGTCTTCGAGTTCGGTCGCAAACTGACCGCCCCGGTACACCTGGCCGGGCACCGCATTCCGGCCGGCACCATCCTGACTCCCAGCATCAACCTGGTGCACCACGCCAGCCGGCACTACCCCGATCCGGACGAGTTCCGGCCGCAGCGATTCCTCGATCACCGACCCGATCCGGCTCTCTGGCTGCCCTTCGGCGGTGGCGTGCGCCGCTGCCTGGGCGCTACCTTCGCCCAGGTCGAGATGCGCACCGTGCTGCGAGAAGTCCTGCGCCGCCTCGAGCTGTCCCCCACCACCGCGCCGGACGAGCCGGCGCGGCCCCACCACGTCACCATGGTGCCGCGTCAGGGGGCGATGCTGACCGTGCACCGCCGCCTGGACGCCGCCACAATCAGGGCCTCGCTCCACGACAATCAGCGGACCCAAGTATAGGTGTAGACGTAGTAGGCGATTGGCTTCTGGTCAAAGTCGGGTTTGATAAACAGGAAACCGAGATCCCCCTCGGCTGTTTTGATACAGAAAATACTATATGTTGCCTTGAGATCGCCCCCATTGAAGGTATTACTTCAGTCCTCGCGACGTTTTTGTAGGCACTCTTGTTCGCTTGGGGTAGTCACTTCTCGCGGTGGGTGCTTCCCACGAGCTGCGCGTAGCGTAGGTGGCGACCTTCGCTCCGTGGATTGGTTTCAGCTCGGCTGTCATATGGTCATACGATAGGTCAGTGGTTGTCCCCGAGCGTGAACGTTCCAGGTCGACGTCGGTGTCTTTGCTAGTCTCGTTGAACTGGAACCCTTCGACGTCTACACGGGCCGGGCCGAGGGCTTCCAGCTTCGCAGGAGGCCCGTTGTCAGTGACAGCCCCGAGAAAAGTGACCAACCTTGGATTAAGGGTAATCGCGACGGCGCCATTGGTGTCCATGGAGAACACGATGGGTAGGAGCGGTGGCTGATAAGCGATGTGACCGAGCGGGGCGGGGCCACCGACGGCGTCCGGACGCTGCGGCAGGCCGCCATACCCAGGTCCGTAGCCGCAAGCGGTAAGGACGAGAAGACCGACGACGAAGGCGACTGCGACCCGTAAGCGTCTGCACACGCTCCGTAGCATACCCTCGGTGGTTAGGCAAGTTCCCTCACCCGGCTTGATCAGAACGCTTGTTCCTGAGGTGTTGGTGCGGCAGGTGTGGTCCGTAACGCGGGCGGCAACGACCGGACACTGCGGTTGGCTCGTTGGATGTCGGCTGCGTGCTTGTCTTGGTACAAGCTGACGCAGCGGCCTATGCAATCGCGCACATCCTCGTACCAGCGCCAGTCGCAGCGGTCCTTCAGCTCCTGTGTTGGCGCCGCCTCGATGGCCGTCAGGTACCCCTGGTAGTAGGCCAGCTTTTCGGTAACACTGGCGTCGTCTCTTGGCAAGAAACGCAGGAAGTGGCTCGCCACCTCGTGCAGGCTTGCGGGCACCGGCCACGGCGGCACGATCCACCACCCGGGTTTATCGGCATTCGGGATACCGGTAGTTGGTTCGCTCATTGCACTCACGTCGTCAGTGAAGCGTGCGACTGCGCGCATGGATAGTCGAGATAGTGTGGCAATGGCACCGGTTGGCGGCCGGGGTCCCACTTCCGTCTCACTTCCCGTCATGGCTTCACACGGTGTCCCAGGACCGATCATGATTAGCGGCTTGAGCACTGATGACGACAGATCCGGGGGCATCGTGGGTAGTGGGAGTGCGGCGGCGAGTGGGAATCGCGCGCTGCGGGTGCTGGTGGCGGAGGCGGGGCTGAGCAATGCCGCGCTGGCTCGGGCGGTGGTGACCGCAGGTGCCGAGGAGGGCCGGCACGTCGGGACGAACACCACGTCGGTGCGGCGGATGCTGGATGGGTGCCAGCCGCGGTGGCCGGTGCCCCGGTTGGTGGCCACGGTGCTGTCCCGGCGGTTGCGCCGCGAGGTCAGTGTGATGGAGTGTGGGTTCGCTGATCGCACTCCCGTGGTGGAGGATCAGGACGATAGTCTGAGGTGTTCTGGGACCTTGGATGGCACGGTCCGCACGGTCGTCGAGTTATCGGGACATGACATGCGCCGACGGAAGTTGCTGGTGGGCTCCGTGTTCAGCGCGGCGGCCTTCTCCGAACCTGCGCTGTTCGCCCTGACCGTTCCCCCGGCCCCGAGCACCGCCCGGGTGGCCGGCCGACGGATCGGCATGGCCGAGGTGGAGATCCTCACCGAGCAGGTCACCCAGCTGCGTCAGCTCGACTACCGCTACGGCTCGGGGCGGCTGCGGGAGCAGGTGGTGGTACTGCTGCACCGGGAGGCCAACCAGCTCCTGCACGGCACGTATTCGGAGAAGACCGGCAAGGCCTTGTTGACCGCCGTCGCGCAGGCCACCAAGCTGGCGGGTGTCACGGCGGCCGATGTGGGTCGGCCCGCGTTGGCGCAGCGCTATTACATCCAGGGGCTCGACCTGGCGATGGCGGGGGGCGACCGGCGCTACGCTGCCATGGTGCTCAGCGAGATGAGCCGCCTGACGGTGCAGATCGGGCAGAACGCGCTCACCGAAGACGATCAGTTCCGCAACGGGCGACAGGGGGTGGCGCTGGCCCGGGCGGGGCTGGCCGTCACCCAGGGCAGCGCCAGCCCGGCGCAGGCTGCCGAGCTGCATGCGCTGGAAGCGCGCGGGCTCGCCCTGTGTGGTGACGCCCGGGAGGCTCGTCGCGCGGTGCTGGATGCCCGGCGGTTGTACGAGTCGGTGCGCCCCGAGGAGGAGCCGCCGTGGTTGAATTTCTATACCGAAGCCGCCTTCTCGGCGGACCTCGCCCGCTGCCTGAGCGACCTCGGCGATCCTCAGCAGGCCATCACATTCAGTGCTGTGGTGTTGCGCGACTATGAGCCCTGGCGGCTCCGTGCCCGCTGTTTCGCCCAGACCGACCTTGCCGGTGCCCATCTGGTCGGTCGTGACTTCGAGCAGGCCGTCGCCCTGGGCCGGGATGCGCTGCGCACAGCGGCGCAGGTCAGCTCCGCCCGCACCCTCCAGCGGCTGCACACACTGAAACGGCAGATCCAGCCACTGCGCGCCAGCTCCCCGCACCTGCGCGAGCTGGACGAGCGGATCACCGACTTCATCAGACGCGGCAACACCCGACCAGACTGACCACGGCGGTCGGCGCTGTCCGGTCCCTGGCTCCTACCCTCAATACGGAGTTACTTCGAGAAAAGGGAATTGGGAGCATGAATAACGGGCGTTCCATGCTTGGTGCCGGCCATTGGCTGACCAGCCGCCCGGGGACGATCATCGTGCAGCCGACGAGTTTGTGCCCGTTGGCGTGCACGTATTGCTATCTGCCGCAGCGGCATCTCAAGCAGGACATGTCGCCGTCCGTCGCGGCTGCCGTTGCCGCGGGCATCGAGCCGGACTGGCCGCTGGTGGAGATTGCGTGGCACGGCGGCGAACCATTGGCGGTCGGACCTCAGCGGCTGGCGGCATTACTGGAGCCGTTCGAGCCGCTACGGCGGGCTGGCCGGGTGTAGCACAAGGTGCAGACCGGCGCCACGCTGATCAGCGACGCGTGGTGTGAATTGTTCAAGCAGTACGAGGTCGGTGTGGGGGTGAGCATCGACGGTGCGCGCTCGGTCAACCGCCACCGGGTGGACCGCGCGGGCCGGCCGATGTTCGACCGGATCGTGGCCGGCATCGAGACGTTGAAGCGGCACGGTATTCCGTTCATCGTGCTCGCCGTAGTCAGCCGGGATGGCACACACCGGGCCGTGGAGGTGTTGGACTTCCTGCGGGATCTTGGCTGCCGGTGGGTGGGGTTCAACATCGAGGCGAACGAGGGCGCGAACGCTCTCGGCGACACACCGACCCTGGAGGATGCGCGCCGCTTCTGGCGGGACACCTTTGCGTGGTGCCAGCAGAACCGTGACGTGACGGTGCGGGAAGTCCAACGGCTGCTCGGGTTCCTCGGTCTGGAGCCGGCGGTGCGCGCTGCCGACGCTCAGCATGACCTGATTCCGACGATCGCGTGGAATGGTGATGTCGTCTTGCTCTCGCCGGAACTGCTCGGCGTCGCCGACGCAGCGTACCACGATTTCGTCGCTGGAAACGTCATGACCGACACGTTGCCGACCATTTTCCATCGCGCGGGCGACCTGCACTATGTTCGGGAGTTTCTGGTCGGCCTGGAACAGTGCAAGGCGACGTGTGAGTTTTTCGCCTACTGCCAGGGTGCGCACGCGGGAGACCGGTATTTTGAGCATGGCACGTTCACGGCTACCGAAACCAAGCATTGCCGAACGTCAGCGCAAGCACCGGTGTTGGCGCTGGCGGATTTGCCGAAGGGAAAGGAGCCAGGAATAACGGTTCAGGAACGGCTCGCGGCCACCGCCCCAGTTGATCCCCTGTGGACAGACATGATCGCTGACCATGGCGGCGACAACGCGGACACGCCGAGCTGCCAGGATTGGGGACACAGGGAAGGCAGCCACTACAAGGACGGGGAGTTCACCAAGAAATGACCATGAACACCGACGAGGTCGAGCAGGCCGTTGAGCAACGCCGGGTCTGGCTGCAGGGCCAACTCAACGCGGCAGCGGTCCGGTTCGGCGTCGAACTGGTCGGTGAGGTGGTGAACACCTTTGACATGCGCTCGGCCGGAGCGCCCGCACACGATGGTGAGCGCGCCGTGTGGCTGCGCGTCGTGGTGGAGGACCCCGACTATCAGCCGGCCTGCCGCTGGGAGGGCAACGTGGAAGCCAACTCGATCAGCGGTGTTCCCAAACCCCAGGTGCTGCGATGGGCCGACTGGCACCACACCGACAGCTACCTCGCGGGCCGCCGCCTCCGGGGCGAAGTGATGACCCAGGCCCCGGGGTCAACAATCGCCCCAGGTGGCGTGCTGCTCGACGACCCGCACCTACCACCGTCCTGGTGGACAGACCTCGACACCGCCTTGGCCGCGCTGGCCGCGCACCCAGTCAACCTGGACCACGAACTCGGCGCCGTGCGCTACACCATCAACGGCGTCCGCGAACATTTTGGGGCCACCCTGACCGAACACACCTTCGCCGGCCTGCAATGGGCAACAGCTCATGCAGATCTGCACTGGGGAAATCTGCGCGGGCCGACACTACACATTCTGGACTGGGAAAGCTGGCGGCCGGCACCAGCCGGATACGACGCGGCAACCCTGTACTGCAACAGCCTGCTGCACCAACCCACGGCCCGGCGGATTCGCGCCATGCCCGTCCTGCAAACCCGCACCGGCCAGATCGCGCTCCTCTTCGCGATCTGCCGCTACCTATGGGTCATCGGCGAAGGCAGCGACCTGGACGAGACCGAAAAGCACCTCCGATCCGAAGGCACGGACCTCGTAGCCCGACTTGCCCACTGACCGCTCGCACCGCGAGCCCAGCAGCCCTATCCGACAATGGCACTCGGGTTCTGTGCCACTTGCTGGGCAGCTGGGCGCCCGTTGAGCGCGACTATCGCCGAACCGGACGCCACGGTCCGCGATCCAAGCACTGTAATCGACCACAACCGAGATCACTCGAAGCGACTGCGGCGCATCTCCTGCAGGTCGCCCTCCCAGTCGAAGTTACCCACAGTTCAAGTACCCGTCGCACCTTGTGCCGCCGGATGAACTCACGCAGCGCCGTTTCCACCGTCGATTTCTTGGTCGTCGTGCCGGCGATCTTGGCCGCTTCGGCCAGCAGGTGGCGCCTGATGGTCCTCCCGATCGGAGGGCCTAGGATCTCAGGGGTGACCGTCGGCTCCAACGGTTCCTGCGGCGACGAGGCGGTGCGAGCCGCCGCGAAGCGCGCGCGCAGCACCGGCATCCGCAACCTTCCCGATTTCACTGACCTGCCGATTCCCAGTGACACCGCGAACCTGCGCGAGGGCCCTGACCTGCATCCACACTGCCTGATGCTGCTCCCGCTGGTGGGGGTCTGGCGCGGCCAGGGGGAGGTCGTCTACCCGACCATCGACGGGCCGTACCACTTCGGCCAGCAGGTGGTGTTCTGTCACGACGGGCGGCCGTTTTTGCGTTACGAGTCGCGGGCATGGCTGCTCAACGAGGCCGGCGAGGTGATTCGATCAGCGGCCCGGGAGACGGGGTTCTGGCGGCCCCAAGCCGATGACACCATCGAGTTGCTCGCCGTGCACGGCACCGGCATCGTGGAACTCTACTACGGCAGGCCGCGCACCCAGGTTTCGTGGGAACTGGCCACCGACGCGGTGGTGCGGAGTTCCTCGGCCAAGGAGGTCAGCGCCGCGCACCGGCTCTACGGCATCGTCGAATGCGGTGATTTGGCCTATGTCGAGCAACGCGCGATGGTCGGCCAACCCATGCAGCCGCACGTCTCCGCCCGCCTGCACCGGATAGCCGGCTGACCCCCCGGATTTGGATTGGCCAGCCCGCTGCCCAAGGATGCTCCCGCGTGCCCCGCCTGCTCCTTGGTCTCCGAGCTCGACATCGGAGTTGTCCGTGGTTCTCCTCACAAGCTCTGCTGTCGAACTCGGTGCCCCAAGAGCACATCTACCCAAGCCCCGAGGTTGAAGTGGCAGGACCTTTTCTGCCGTGGCACCGCACAATGGCACCGGCTCTCCACCGAGCCCATAACGATGGCTGCGCCGGAACCGGGTAGGCTACGCCGCCATGAGCTTCGCCGGATATGATCTCATCGTTGTCGGTTCGGGGTTCTTCGGGCTGACGGTCGCCGAGCGCGCGGCCAGCCAGTTGGACACGCGGGTGCTGGTACTCGAGCGCCGCTCGCACATCGGAGGCAACGCGTACTCAGCAGAGGATCCGGAGACCGGCATCGAAATCCACAAGTACGGGGCTCACCTCTTCCACACGTCCCACCAGCGCGTGTGGGACTACGTCAACCAGTTCACCGAGTTCACCGATTACCAGCACCGGGTATTCAGCGTCTACCAAGGGCAGGTGTACTCGTTCCCACCGAACCTGGGATCGATGTCGCAGTTCTTCGGCCGGTACCTGAACCCAGCCGAGGCGGCTAAGCTGATCGCCCAGCAAGCCAGCGAGGCAGCAAGCACTGGCCTCGACAGCTTCGAGGACAGGGCGATCGCCCTGGTGGGCCGCCCGCTGTATGAGGCGTTCTTCAAGGGCTACACGGCCAAGCAGTGGCAGACCGACCCAAAAAACCTTCCCGGCGCGATGGTCACCCGCCTTCCGGTGCGGTACACGTTCAACAACCGGTACTTCAAGGACACCTACGAGGGCCTGCCGGTCAACGGCTACACCGTGTGGCTGGAGAAAATGGCTGATCACCCGAACATCGAGGTGCGCCTGGACACGGACTTCTTCGAGGTGCGCGACGACATCTGCGAGGGTACTCCGGTTGTCTATACCGGGCCGCTGGACCGCTATTTCGACTATTCCGAGGGGTGGCTAGGCTGGCGAACCTTGGATTTCGAGCAGGCAGTCGTGCCGGTCGGCGACTTCCAGGGCACCTCGGTGATGAACTACGCCGACGAGGACGTGCCCTACACCCGGATCCACGAGTTCCGTCATTTCCACCCGGAACGAGACTACCCGACAGACAAAACGGTTATCGTGCGTGAGTATTCACGGTTTGCCGAGAAGGACGACGAGCCGTACTACCCGATCAACACGCCGGAGGACCGCGCGACGCTGGAGTGCTACCGCGAGCTGGCCAAGAAAGAGGCGAGGGTAAGGAACGTCCTGTTTGGTGGACGGCTAGGAACCTACCAGTATCTGGATATGCACATGGCGATCGGATCTGCGTTGAGCATGTTCGACAACAAGATTACCCCGTACTTCACCAGCGGGCGCGCACTGGACGGCTCACTACAAGAATGACCCGGTCGGAGCAGTGGCAGCAGGACAGTGACCTGGCGGTTTACCCCGTCCGCACGCCCACAAGCCCCGGCCTGTCGGCTGGTACTATAGCCATAACTTGCACGCTCTGCGACGACCGCTGGCACATAAGAACACGGTCGGTAGTATCTAGACAGACTAATGTCGGGTCGCTGTATAATTGCGGAGCGACCTGACGTGTCGTACACCGAATAGAAGCAAGAAGGCAGGTAATGAACAGATGAACACGTATGACTTGAACGATTTATTCACCGACCAGGAAGTTTTGGCTCCGCAGTCCTTCATGGTTCGCTACATCAAAAAGCCCGGAGAGGGCGACACGGGCCACAACGACGCCTACCAGAACGATTTCGGAGGACCTTGCCCCATTCCCTCATTAACTGCATAATTCGAAGAATGCTCAAACTCGCAATACCCTCACGTCCACCGATCACAGGCTGGACGTGGACAAATGGAAGATACGTCAACGTTTCTTCCTGGATCGAACCATTCACTCACTCCTCGTTGGAGCATTTTGCGGCCACCGACGCAGAGAGTATTTACTTCTGCGTTCGGGAACGCAACCCACGAAAGAACTCGGTTTTTCCATCCCCCGGCGACGTGGAACTACTAGAATCCAGCATGTATCGAATCTCCCTCGATGCGATGCGGGAATGGCCCCTTGACTTCACCTTGGTGGAGATTAACAGAGCTGGCGCCCAAGTGTCAACGGGCGCGTGGGGCAGCGCCCCGGTCTATTTGTCCGATATTGACGGTACGCTATATGGGTCATGGCTCCTACCAGATTTGGCGCAACGCCGAGGCGTCGATGGCCTGGTGGATCGCGAAGTGTGTCGATTTCTGGCTTTAAGGCATCGCTACGGCTGTGAGACGGTGTTCTCTGGCGTGTACCGCCCGACCGAGCGCGCGCAAGCCAAGCTGACCAGCACAGGGCTGTCAATCACATATCCGACGGCGGCGCTGCACGCCCGACCACGGACCCTGCGCTCTGGTGCTGCCGTGCTGGACTACTACGAAGGGCTACTCGCACAAGCGGTGCAAGCCAGAGAGTATACCCCCGAACAGATCGTAGTCGAACTCAGCGGTGGGCTTGATTCGGCGAATGTCGCCATGACCGTAGCTTCACTGTATCCTAGCCGCTGCTCAAGTTATGCTCTCATGCTCGATGGCCCGGCAGGACAGCAACAGACCAACCGACGGCAAGTTCTTGTACACCGTTGCGGCTTCCGAGACTTGCGCGTCGCAGCGATAGAGCACCCGCCGTTTCACCCTGATGGGAGAAGGACCAGAGGGCTTCCCGTCAGCCCTTATGATGAGCCTTACAGTGAGGCTTTTGAGTCGCTGCTGGCCGTCGCCCAACGCGCTGGGGCCAGGGTTGCGATGACCGGCATCGGCGGGGACGAGCTGGTTGCCCCGTATGCCGCCGAGCAGGAAATCCCACCAGCGGTTGCCGAGGCACGGCGACCGGTGCCCGCTTGGCTTGGTCCGCGCGCCAAACAAGCGTTTGTGGAAGTGGATACCGGAACCGCTCCTGGGGCTGTGCTCGCGGAGTCCAGCCTGCTTGCCTCAGCATGCCGCGCCCCAGCCTTCCTAGCGGCCGAAATATGGCCGGTGTCACCCTTATGTTCACCGAATCTGATCCGATTCGCGGAGTCGTTGCCGTTTGAATGGCGTCGAGACAAATTTCTGCATCGTGAGAGATTGGCTCGCTTAGGCCTTGCGCCAGAATGGATCGCACCACCACTGAAAGAAAACTTCAGCCACGTGATGGAATATGGACTGCGACGATATGGCCTGAAAATTCTTGAACGCCTTCTTCGTGAGTCTATCTTGGCGGACTATGGCTTTATTGATATTCACAAACTGGCGGACGCATACCGTCATATGGCATGCGGAGACAAAAGCAAGAATGCTTTCTTTTACGCGGCGCTCCATCTTGAGTCGTCGGTCCGGTCTGCCTGCTAGAGCTGTGAACGTCACGAAACTTAAAGAAGGACGTGGTTCACGTGACGCGCCCTGGGGTCAGGTACCGATACCAGTCCGCTGATCGAGGCGCGGACAGGAGTCAGCCCCCGGGATCGCCGCGAGCAGCGGCGTGCCCGAGCGGGACTAGTGCTCGGGAATCCCGGGGGCCGGGTGACTGCCTTGGATTCGCCGGCCGCCTCGCACGGTCCGCCGTTGTGATCAACGCCGTCCAAGTGGAGGTGGCGTTCCACGGCCGTCGGCGGCTCTAGCTGACAGCCACCTCACGAGTCCCACAGCCGTTCAAACCTGGACCACCTCCTTTCCCGTGTACCTGCACGCTAACCGGACAGCGGCGAGTTCAGCAACGCGTTACCCCTTCGAGCGGGACCGTGGCGCTACCATCGTGGTGTGGACACCAGCCTGCGCCACACGTTGCACAAGCGGGGGATGCGGATGACTCCGCAACGGCAACTCGTGCTCGATGCGGTGCGGGAGTTGCAGCACGCCACCCCGGAACGGATCTGCGGGCACGTCCAACGGGTTGCGCCCGCGGTGAACATCACCACTGTCTACCGCACCCTCGACTTGCTGGAAGGCCTCGACCTAGTGCGCCACACCCACCTCGGGCACGGTGCGCCCAGTTACTCCACCCGCGCGCATGAGCACGTCCACCTGGTCTGCCACCACTGTGGAGACGTCACCGAGGTACCCCCCGAGGAACTCACCGACCTGATCGAACGGATGCAGGAGCGGTTCGGGTTCGTGCTGGACCCCAGCCACCTGGCGTTGTCCGGGCGCTGTCGGGCCTGCGCCGAGCCCGCCGGGGCTGCGGTGGAGGCCAGCGGCTCGTGACCTCGCCGCTGCTGGAGCTGCCGGGTGCGGTGGCACCACCCGAGGGATCCCCGGACCCTGGGGTGGCCTGGCACCACGGTGATCCGTTGGGTGAGCAACGCGCCGCCGAGCACGCCGCTGCGGTGGTGGACCGATCACACCGCGCCCTCCTCGCCGTGCCGGGCGAGGACCGGTTGAGCTGGCTGCACACCATCACCTCCCAGCACCTGCTCGCGCTGGGTGAGGGCGAGCACACCGAGGCTCTGGTCTTGGACCTGCGGGGACACGTCGAGCACCACGCTGTGGTGTCCCATCTGCACGAGACGGTATGGCTGGACACCGATCCTGGCCGGGCCCAGGGACTGCTGGCCTACCTGAACTCGATGGTGTTCTGGTCGAAGGTGGCGCCGCGCGATGCGACCTCGGAGCTGGCGGTGCTCTCGCTGCTGGGCCCGCTCGCCGACGAGGTGATCGCGCGAGCCGGCGAGCAGGGTGGGTTTGCGCGCACCGTGGCGGGCCGCAGGGAGCTGCTGGTGCCCCGCGGCGCGCTCACCACCGCCTGGCGAGCGCTCGTCTCGGCCGGTGCCGCCCCAGCCGGCACCTGGGCCTACGAGGCGATCCGGGTAGCGACGCTGCGCCCGCGGCTGGGAATCGACACTGACGAGCGCACCATCCCGCACGAGGTCGGCTGGATCGGCCCCGCAGTGCACCTGAACAAGGGGTGTTACCGGGGCCAGGAGACCGTGGCACGGGTGTCGAACCTGGGTCGCCCACCACGGCGAATGGTGCTGCTGCACCTGGCCTCTCCCGAGACTCTGCCCAGCACCGGAGATCCGGTGCACGCCGGCGAACGGCTGGTCGGGCGGGTCGGCACGGTGGCCATCCACTACGAGCTCGGCCCCATCGCGCTGGCCCTGCTCAAGCACTCGGTGCACCCCGACACCCCCCTGCTGGCCGGCCACACCGCCGCGCAGGTGGACCCGGACTCGGTCCCCCCCGACACCGGAGAACCCCCCGGCCGGGCAGCACTGCGCCGGCTGCGGTCCTGAGAGATGGCAGGATGGTCGCATGATCGAAGTGCGTCCCGGGGGGCGACGGCGCATCGACCGGGTGCTCGACCCCGGTTATGTCGCCGGATTGGACCAGCTCGAGCTGGCAGAGGTGCGCGCGCGCCGGGACGACGCGGCCCAGGAAGAGACCGACCTGTCCTACCTGCGGCGGCTGCTGCAGGCCCGGATCGACATCGTGCGCGCCGAGCAACGACGCCGCCGCGAAGGTGGCGGCGCTCCCCTCGTCGCCGAGCTGGGCCAGATCCTGGCAGTGAACGCCGTGGAGGCGAACCCCGGCTCGGGCCGGGTCCACACGCTGCAGCCCTCGCGGGCCGAGGCGCACCGCCGTCATGTCGAGGCGCTGGTCGCCGACGTCGATCTCTCTAACGTCGGGGCGCTCTCCGGCGAGCAGCTCGAGGGCGCTCTGCAGGCCTACGGCACCGAGGAGCAATCGGTCTCTGCGCGCCATCGTGAGGTGCAGCGCGTGCTGGACACCTTCAACGCCGAGATCGGCTCCCGATATGCCAGCGGAGCCGCCTCGGTGGACCAACTGCTCGCCGAGCAACGCCAGCTCACCGAACCGAGGACGGCGGAACCAACCAGGACCGAGCCCGGCTAGATCAACTAGATCTCCGAAACTGTGACGCTTGAGTCAAGTTTTCCCCCGGCGTACGGTGGGCGTGCTCGCTCCGCATCTGCAGACTCGGTGTCTGACCGGCCGCTGTGGGGTGGCACGGCCGGTCATCCAGGGTGATCGGACTT
>JAFATA010000005.1 GCA_019244165.1 Pseudonocardiales bacterium
CATCACCGCATGCAGCATGCGGGAGACCGTTTCGATGTTCCGGACCTGAGCCTGCAACCCCGCGTCCTCGCACCCAACGATCGACTCCCGCCACTGATCCAGGCAAGCGACCATCGCCTGCCGGGGGTCCAGCCGGGTGTCGAGCACGCCCCCATCATCGACCCCACCCCTGACAATTTCGGGCGTTCCCCCGACCAGACAACAAGATCTTTAGTGTCCCTCGGCGACAGCAGAACGCTGACGGTGCCTTCCCCCCCAGCCAGGTTCCCGACAACCCCGACAGACCCCCGACGGACTTATAGCGCCGACCACTGAGTGACGTGAGGGAGCGAAGGCTCCTCCGTGACCCCTCCGTGACCCCTCAGTGACGCAGTTACGCTCGGGCTTTCAGCTCGCCCAGGGTGCGGTCGGTGGCGGCCTGGGAGGACGCTGGGTTCTGGCCGGTGATGAGGTTGCCGTCCACCACGACGTGCGACTGCCAGGATAAACCAGCGCAGAACAGGCCTCCCCGCTCTCGCAGCGGATCCTCGAGGAGCCACGGGCGCGCTGCGCCAGGCCCGCTAAGCGCTTCTCTTCGTCGGTGAACGCCGTCATTCGCCGGCCTTGGAACAGCCAGCTGCTGTCCTGCCGGTTGGCCGGGAGCAACCCAGCGGGGCCGTGGCACACCGCGGTCACCACATGACCTGCGTCATGGAACTCGGTGATGATCTCGCCGAGCGCCGCACACCGGGAAAGATCCTCCATGGGCCCGTGACCGCCTGGAAGGTAGATGGCGTCGTACCCGCTGTCGCGTCCGGCTGCTGCGAAGCTCGGCGGCTTTGCCCTCGCCGCCTAACTAGGCCGCGCGGTACGGATGTCGGGCGAAAAGTCGACCTGCCAGACCGGGGCGACGCGGACAATCCCCATTCCTGGACAGCCCAGTTGGTCCAGCAGATGAAAAGTCCCGAGGAGATTTGCACCGCTCAGGCCGAAGTGGGTGCCGCCAGGCGTTGCGAGGCTCGTCGCATCCCGAGCGGCGGCGAGGGTCGCCCAGGGTGTGGTAGGTTGGCGTGCGCGGTGCCATCGGCAACAACCGGCGAGGGGCTGCGGTGTGTCGTCAGCGCGTCCTGGTGACCCTGGCCACTTTGGTGATCGTGCTGCTGACGGCCCTCGACTGCACCAGCTCGACGACCGATAGCGTCATTCCACAGTTCGGTGATGCAGGCAGCGCACACGCACTGGAGCAGGACTTCACCCAGGTCGTCCGCGCGACCCTGCCCTCCGTTGTGGAGATCGTCAGTCCCAGTGGGCTGGGATCCGGGGTGATCCTCGACGACAACGGTGACATCGTCACCAACGCCCACGTGGTCGGCAAGTCCGCCTCCTTCGAGGTCCGCCCAGCAACCGGTACCCGTCAGTTTCCAGCCACCTTCGTGGGTTCCTACGTTCCGGCACAGCACCAATTCCTTGATCCAGGTTCTTGAGGAGCACACCATGTCCAACCGTGAGGGAACACCTCCCGGAGCGACCGCGAGCGGGATCATCCTGTTTCTCAATCCGCAGAAGATGTGGCCCGTTATGGCGCTGCGAGGCATATTGGCGATCCTGTTCGGAATCGTCGCCCTGCTGTGGCCGGGTATCACGCTGCTCGTGCTAGCGCTGCTGTTCGGGGCGTGGGCGCTTTTGGACGGAATCTCCCTGCTCGCCAACGCTTTCCGGCAGGGACGGGCCCATGCGCGCTGGCATGACTGGGTCCCGTCGCTTCTCGCCGGGCTCCTCGGGATCGCCGTCGCAGTGGTCACCGTGTTGGTCCCGGCCATCACCGTGCTCGTGCTGACGATCGTGGCGGCTATCCTGCTGATCGGCGTCGGAGTCGCCGAGATCGCCATCGCTGTGGGATTGAGAAGGCTCATCCGTGGAGAGGTCTTTTTGGTCCTTTCCGGGCTTGCCGGCATCATCGCCGGAATCGTGATCTTGCTGTGGCCACTCTCCGGTGCACTGGTGCTCACGTTCATGCTCGGTGTCTACGCGCTGGTATCGGGCATCTTGCTGCTGGCTGTGGCATGGCGGGTGCACCACCTGGCCCGGGTGGGAACCGCCTCGATCGCCGCCGGTGGGGAACATCGCGGCAGAGCACTTTGTTGAGCCATAAAGACTCAACTGTGAGGAGACTGCGTGGCTACACAACTTGCGTTACTGCCGTCGGCCGAGCTGGTGCTGCTGCCGGGCATGGTGGTGCCGGTCCAGCTCGACGGTGAGGCACAAGCAGCGGTTGATGCTGCTCGCGCCGCGGGAACTGAGCGCCTGCTGGTGGTTCCGCGCCCCGACGGTCGGTACGCCACGCTCGGCGTCATCGCGGTGATCGATCAGGTAGGGAGGCTACCTGGCGGTGCTCCGGCCGCGGTCTTGCGCGGAGTGACCCGGGCCCGGGTCGGTGCCGGAGTGACCGGCCCCGGTGCGGCACTGTGGGTCGAGGTGACCGAGGTCGACACACCGGCAGCAACGGAACGGGTGCGCAAGCTTGCCGGTGAGTACCGGGGTGTCGTTATCTCCATCCTCCAGCAACGCGGTGCCTGGCAGCTAATCGACTCGGTCCAGTCGATCACCGACCCGTCACTGCTGGCTGACTCCGCCGGTTACGCACCGTACCTGTCGTTGGCACAGAAGGTGGAGCTGCTAGAGACCGTCGACGTCGAGACCCGGTTGGCCCGCCTGGTGGAATGGAGCCGGGCGCACCTGGCCGAGCAGGAGGTCGCCGAACGGATCCGCACGGACGTCCGGGAAGGGTTGGACAAGACGCAGCGGGAGTTCCTGCTTCGCCAGCAGATGGCCGCCATCCGTAAGGAGCTGGGCGAGGACGATACGGACGCCACCGCTGACTACCGGACGCGCCTGGCGGAGGCGGATCTGCCCGAGCCGGTCCGTCAGGCGGCGTTGCGCGAGGTCAACCGGCTGGAGCGGACCAGCGATCAGTCTCCGGAGGCCGGCTGGATTCGCACCTGGCTGGACACGCTTCTTGAGCTGCCGTGGGGGGTGCGCACCGAGGACAACGCCGACGTGCACGCCGCGCGCGCCGTTTTGGACGCCGACCACTACGGCCTGGATGAGGTCAAGGACCGGCTGATCGAGTTCCTCGCGGTGCGGGCCCGCCGCTCCGAGCGCGGGCTGCACGTCGTCGGCGGACGAGGCGCCGGCGCGGTCTTGGCCTTGGTCGGCCCGCCCGGCGTGGGCAAGACCAGTCTCGGCGAGTCGGTCGCTGCTGCGTTGGGGCGGCGCTTTGTGCGGGTCGCGCTCGGTGGCGTCCGCGACGAGGCCGAGATTCGTGGGCACCGCCGGACCTACGTCGGCGCGACGGGCGGCCGGATCGTGCGGGCCATCAAGGAGGCCGGATCGATGAACCCGGTCGTGCTGCTCGACGAGGTCGACAAGCTCGGCGCCGACTGGCGTGGCGACCCCACCTCGGCGCTGCTGGAGGTGTTGGATCCGGCGCAGAACCACACCTTCCGCGACCACTACCTCGAGGTCGAGCTGGACCTGTCCGACGTGCTGTTCCTGGCCACCGCGAACGTCGCCGACACGATCCCGGCACCGCTGCTGGACCGGATGGAACTCGTCACTCTCGACGGCTACACCGAGGACGAGAAGGTCGTCATCGGCCGCGACCACCTGCTGCCGCGGCAGCGCGACCGAGCTGGCTTGGCTACCGACGACGTGGTGGTCGATGACGAGGCACTGCGGGTGATCGCCGCTGAGCACACCCGGGAGGCTGGCGTCCGCCAGCTCGAACGGGCGATCGCCCGGGTGCTGCGCAAGGTGACCGTCGCGCTCGCTGACGGCGCCGCCACTCCGGTGCACATCAGCGCCGGCGACCTGACCCGCTACCTTGGCCGGCCACGATTCGTCCCGGAGAGTGCCGAGCGCACTGCGGTGCCCGGGGTGGCCACCGGACTCGCGGTCACCGGCACCGGCGGGGACGTGCTCTACGTCGAGGCCACCGCGATGGACGGCGAACCGGGGCTGACGCTCACCGGGCAGCTCGGCGACGTGATGAAGGAGTCCGCCCGGATCGCGCTGTCCTACGTCCTCGCGCACGCCGAGCAACTCGGCATCGACCGTGCCGCCTTGGCCGGCAAGCACATCCACCTGCACGTACCCGCCGGAGCGGTACCCAAGGACGGGCCGTCGGCGGGGGTGACCATGGTCACCGCGCTCACGTCGCTGGCCCGTCAGCAACCAGTACGCTCCGATGTCGGCATGACCGGTGAGGTCACCCTGAGCGGCCGGGTGCTGCCCATCGGAGGGGTCAAGCAGAAGCTGCTCGCTGCTCATCGCGCCGGGTTGGCGGAGGTGTTCCTGCCCACCCGGAACGAGCCCGACCTCGACGAGGTGCCGGCCCACGTCCGGGACCAGCTGAACGTACGGGGGGTGGGCGACGTCAGCGACCTCGTCGCAGCGGCACTGCCCGACGGCACCGCCCCCGCTGGCGAGGCGCACGCCGCGTGACTCCCGGATGGGCCGCAGGAGCCGAGCCACCGATAGGGCGCGGCTACTCCCCCGGCATGTGGAGAGCGAGCACCTCGACGAGCGCCGGTCCCGACGGCGTCACGTACTCGACGACGTCACCCACCCTGCTGCCCGCGAGGGCACGACCGAGCGGGCTGTTGAGGGTCACTGCCCCTGCCCCATCGTCCTCGGCGACCTCCTCCGCGATGGCGACCACGCGCAACGTCGAGACTTCCCCGTCATCGAAGCGGAGCGTGACCTGAGCACCGTGCGGCAGCCGGCCCTCCGCCGGTTCGGGCACTTCAGCGCGGGCTATTAAGGCCGCCACCTCGGCGATGCGCTCGTCCAGCCACACTATGTCGTCGGCCTGTTCCAGGACGTCAGCCTGGTCGGCGCGGTCTCCGACGGAATCGCGTTCGCCGAGTTCGGCGGCAAGGGCCCGGCGTCGAGCCCGAAGTTGCGCCAGCTCCTCTTCGAGCCGCTGGCGCGTCCGGTCGATGGCAGCGTTGGTGTCGGTATCGGCCATGAGCTAACTCCACATTCCACGCGGACCGGCCGTCCAATGACGACCATCCTCGCAGACAGCGGAGACCACCGCCTGCTCTTACGGGGAGGAAATCGACGCTCTCGTCCGGCTAGACCAACGTCTAGCGCCTAGCGGACCGGGACTGCCCGTGTGAGTTCGACCAGGTGGGTGAGGAGCACCGGATTACCCGGATGTCGCTGACCGTCTCGGCGATGGTGACGGGCGGCGAGAACTACTGCGCCGGTGATGTTGCCCGCATTAACCCCAAAGCCGTTCAGTTAGGTCTTGGGCGGCGGGGTCAAGGACCGGTGTCGGCGTGTTTGATGTCGATGTTGATGGTGGTTTTGTGGCTGGGTCCGCGGTGGCGTCTCTTCGCGCTGCTGGCGGCGTATTTGGAGATCGCTCGTTTGACGACGCGTGGGTTGGTCCGTGACCGGCGGGCAGGCATGAGTTGATCTAGCACGTGTTGGCCGATCACACCGATCAGGTCGATGGTGGTGTCGGCGATGACTCCGGTGGCGGCGATCAGCTGGTCCCGCGCGGCGTGTAGTGCCACGGTGAAGCTGCCGCGGTCGGGATCGAGGTCGGCTCGTGCGAGGGTGGCGTCGCTGATCGCGATACGCAGCGCCTGGTAGGTGATCAGCAGGGCGTAGATCTCCTGGTTCACTCCGGTCGGGGTGCGGGCGCGCAGCACCTGCCCGCCCAGGCTGGTGGACTTGAGCTCGAAGAATGTGGTCTCGATCTCCCATCGCTGGTGATAGAGGGTGAGGATGTCGAGGGGCGAGCAGTCCGGGTCGAGCACCGTGGTGATCAACCGGTAGTCCTCGGTGCGCCGCCCGGCGCTGGTGGTGATCGTGATCGTGGCGGTGATCACGCGCACCTCCAGTGGGCCGAGCCGGGACATGGAGGAGCCATCGCGCAGGCGGCGGCACACCGGCAGCCGGCGGCTGGCCTTGACTCCCACCAGCACGTCGGCGCCGGTGTCGGCGAGGGCGACGATCCAGGCCGCGACGGCGAAGTTGCGGTCCGCGAGCACGATCATCCCGCGATGCAGCGCGCCCACCAGGGCGTGCGCGTAGCTGATCTCCCCGGTTCGGTCGGTGCCGAACACCGCGTCGATGACGGTGCGGGTACCGCAGGCCAGCAGCGCGAGCAGCCGGACCATCGGGTAGCCGGTGCCGCCCTGGTAACCGTTGCCGCGACGGTAGAGCGCCAGGTTGGCCGCGGTATCCGCCCAGCACAGGATGGTGCCGTCGATGGCGCACACCAACCGTCCGCGCCAGTACACCCCGCGCCGGCTCCCCGGCAGCCCCGTACCGGCCTGCGGCCCGCGCAGCAGATCGAACAACGCCCGCAACGGAGCGACGCCGATCCGACGGCGCGCCGCGGCCAGCGCGCTCGACGTGGGGCAGGCCACCTCCAGCCCGCCCAACCCGGCACACATCCGCGCCCACACCTGGCCGTAACCGAGCTCGGCGAACAACGCGGCCGCCAGCAGCAGATAGACCACAACCCGCGACGGCAGCGCCCGCAGCCGCTGCTGGACGCTGTTGGTCTCAGCCAGCGCGGCATCGACCATCTCGAACGGGACGATCTGGGTCAGCTCACCAATATGGCCCGGCGCGTACCGCCCTCCAGCCACCTTGACCACACGCCTGATGACAGAATCCATGCTCAGCGGAACTCCCGATAGCGAGGTTGTCTTGGTCGACGCCCTCTCATACCTGGAGTTCCGCTACCTCATGCCGCGACACGCCGAAAACGATCTTGACTGCCGGCAGCCGCCACTAACTGAACGGCTTTGGCATTAACCCGGTCGCAGTGTCGTTACGCTGGGAGTACCTCTTCACGGAGGGACGGCCCCGGTTAACGATGGGGTGCACACGAAGGGGCACCTACTCTGCGAAGAGAGGCGCTAGCGATGGTGGGACGAGACCGGAGGCTCGGCGAACGGCTCGCGCAGCTGCGACGCCGACGCGGGATGACCCAGGAAGCGCTAGCCGAGCGTTCCGGTGTGAGTGTGTCGGTCATCCGCAAACTCGAACGGGGTGAGCGGGACTCCGCTGGCTTGTCCACCGTGCGAAAACTTGCCTTCGCACTGGGTGTGCCCACCATGGAACTGTTCGCGCCCACGCCCGCCTTCGCGGGGCCGGTGGTTGCTGATGCGCCAAGGTCGCTTGGACGATGCGATTGAGGTAGCGTTGAATGCGTCCCAGCGGCTAGAACCCAGCTTTGCACGGCGGACCGGCGGCATTTGTCGTCGTGGGGCTGGCTCAACCTTGGTGTCGCCGGAGCAGCGGCACGCAACAGTCAGCCTGACTTGATGACCGACGCAATGCGACGCGCGAGCGCGGCGGCAGCCCGCATCGAGGTTGATGGCCCGGGAAACCAGCAGTGGAGCTCGTTCGGGCCGTCCGTAATCGCCATGCGTCGAACCGAAATGGCGGTTGTGACCGGGGACCCTGTCACGGCTCTGCGGATTGCCCGGCAGGTGGCCCTGCCACCTCGACCGGCCAACACTCACCACCGATTCCGGCTCGACATGGCGTCCGCACTGTTGGAACTACGCCGACAACACGAAGCGTTAGCCGTACTGCTGGCACTTCGGCGCGTTGCACCGAATTGGTTACGGCACCAGCGTTACGCCAAATCCATCACCAGTTCGTTGCTGCGGTCGGCCAAGCGCACCATTCCGCAGGAACTTCGCGATCTCGCCGACTTCCTCTACGTCGATCTGCGAACTGCCCCACCGCGGGGTAGTTCACAGGTTATCCTCACGCAATCTGACACCACCTGTCGCTGGTCTGGACCATGGCGCCGCGTGCATAGTTGACCCGCACCGTGGGTTGGGTCTATCGACTGACTGGAGACTGAGGTAGCAAGCTATGTCGAAACAGCCACTGCCAGAAGTGGACGGGCCGCATCGCCTGCCGTACGGCGAGCAGGAGCGGCGGTGGAAGGAAATCTCAATTCCGCCCCTTAGGATGGGTTCCGGTCAAGGAGATCTCATGGCAATCCTCACCGAGGACGCTCCCCGGCCCCACATGGCCATCGACAATATCGCCGTAGACGACACGCCGACCTCCGTCGGCGCCGACGCCCTCGACCTCGATGTCCGGATTGTCGAGGAAGGCGACGCGATCAACGCGCTGCTGTGTAGCACGGACAACGGGTGTGACACCCGGAAGGACGGCGACTGCTGACCGGGTGGTCATTCTACGGAGGCGGTTCCTGGGTGGGGAGGAAGTATCGGGTTGAGCACGGGCAAGCGTTCGCGGTGGTATCGGCATATTGATGCGGCGCTGGTGCGCGGCACGGCCTATTCAGGGGAACTCGTTGTTGGGCCCTGGTCTGAGCCGGGGGATGGTGCCGAGGTTGACCGGTGGTGCGCCTGGTTTGCCGAGGTCTGGCCTCCTGTCGCGGAGGCCGTTACCGTAGCCAGCCCGGTGTTGGCATCTCGCGTCGCGGCGGTGTGCGCAGGGCTGCGGCCCGGAGCTGGGCAGGCGCGGCGAATGGCGTTGTCGCTGGCTCGCTATCTGGTGCGGATGCGCGGGAGAGCAACACCCTTGTCTTACGGTCATGATGAACGATCTTGCATTCGTACGGGGTGAACGGCTGGTAGTGCCGTGGCAGCCGCACGCCGGCAACCGGGATCGGAGCACCTCGGCGGAGGTGTCGGTTCGTCACAGCAAAACAGTACAGACAATCATGCATGGTGCTCGATTACCTATCCGGGTCGGCGATCTGCTCGACAAGCTGACCACCGAGATCCCCGGTGCTGCCGTCTCGGCGATTGACGCCATGTTGGCTGAGCTGGTGATGCGCGGTGTCCTGATCACCTGTCTGCGTCCTCCTTCAACCAGCACCGGTGGGCTTGCCCACGTCCTCGAACAGCTCGAAGGGGTGCAGGCGGACACGGTCGAGGAGGTGTCCTCGCTGGTGCGAGAGCTGCGCGGGATCCACGCGCAGGCGGGCCGTGTCGGGTGGTGTCGAGCAGCCGCTGATGGTAGATCTCCGGCTCGGCTGCACCGTGGTATTACCCCCGCAGGTCGCGTCCGAAGCTGAGAAAGCCGCTGGAGCGTTATTGCGGCTGAGCCCGAATCCAGCTGGCCATCCGGCACTTCGTGACTATCACACCAGCTTCCTCGACCGGTTTGGGGCGGGCTGCCTAGTCTCGGTCGACCAGCTCGTCGACCCTGTGAGTGGACTCGGGTTTCCCCCGCACTACTGCCAGCCTGGTCGGCCAACCACTCCCGCGGAGATTTCGCGGCGGGACCGTCGCCTGCTGGCACTGGCCCAGCAGGCGGCCCTTGACGGCGCGCAAGAAGTCGTGCTGGACGAGACCACCCTGGACGAGCTGGCCGAGGGGAGTTCCGGAATGCGGCCAGCATCTCAGCCCGTCATGTCCTCCAGTTCGCGGCCCTTGGTCTCCCTGACCGAGGTGAGCACAAACCCGAAGGAGATGATGGCGAACGCCGCGTATAGGCCGTAGGCGAAGGACAGACCGGCATGGGAAAGGATGGGGAAGGTCGTCGTGATGGCGAAGTTGGCCAGCCACTGGGCGGCGGCGGCCACGGCGAGCGCGACCGCCCGGATCCAGTTGGGGAACATTTCGCCGAGCAGTACCCAGACAACCGGGCCCCAGGTCGCGCCGAAGGAGACGACATAGAGGTTGGCGGCGATCAGCGCGATCATTCCCCACGGCTGGGGCAGGCTCACGTTCTTGCCGCTGCCGACTGCCTGGGAGAAGCATGCGGCTATCGTGGCCAGGGTCACCGTCATGCCCAGTGACCCGCCGAGCAGCATCGGTTTGCGACCGACCTTATCCACGATGGCAATGGCGACTAGCGTGACGACGACGTTGGTCACTGAGGTGATGACGGTGATCGTGAGCGAGTCGGATTCGCTGAACCCGACCGAGCGCCACAGGCTGGTCGAGTAGTAGAAGATCACATTGATACCGACGAACTGCTGGAAGATTGACAGGAGGATCCCTACCCACACGATCGGGAGCAGCCCGAAACGGGGGCCGCGCAGGTCTGTCAACCGCGGCGCGCGCTGGCTGTCACCTCGCACGCTCGCCACGATGTCTGCAACCTTGCGCTGCACGGCTTCGGCGCTGCGGGAGCCCAGCACCTCGCGCAGCACCTCCCCAGCTCGGATGAGCTCTCCTTTAGCCACGAGGTGCCGCGGCGACTCCGGAATCTGCAGCGACAGCACGCCATAGGCCAGGGCAGGGACTAGCCCGGCGAGGAACATCCAGCGCCAGGCCGCCAGCCCGAACCAGAGCTGCTGGCTTGCCCCGCCGACAAGGTCGGCCAGAAAGGCGTCGGACAGCAATGCGAGGAAGATCCCGGATACGATAGCGAGCTGCTGCAGCGAGCCGAGCCGGCCACGGATGCGCGAGGGCGCGACCTCGGCAATATAGGCGGGAGCGATCACCGAGGCCATCCCGATGCCAACACCGGCGGCGAACCGCCACCCGATCAAGAACCACACCGAGAACGCCAACCCGGCCCCAACCGCACTGATCGCGAAGAGCACCGCGGCCACGAGCATGGCCCGCACGCGACCCAGGTAGTCGGCGGCCCGGCCGGCATACCAGGCACCCAAGGCCGAGCCGAGTAGCGCGCAGGACACCGCGAAACCGGTAAGGGCGGGACTGAGGTGAAAGGTGCCCTGGATGGAGTCCACCGCGCCATTGATCACGGCAGTATCGAAACCGAAGAGCAGCCCGCCGATAGCGGCGACCGCAGAGATCAGGACGACCTTGCCAGTGGCCCGTTGGTCACCTTCTCCTGGAGTTGGTGATCGCGGCCTGGGTAATGTCGACTCACTCAGCACCGCAGCTGCGGCCTTCCGGCGATCCGGTTTACGCGACCACACCGCTGACAGTGCCACACCAATGACCACCAGCGCCAGCAGCACTACCGGCGGCGACGTCGCGGATCAGGAGGAGGTCGGCTCGACCAGCCGCTACGTCAGCAAGGAGTTGACGGCAGCGTTTCGAGGCGCGGATGCCGAGCGCGACCTCCGCGACTGTTTCGAGGGGGACCACACCGGCACGATCGCACCAGTCTTGTAGTTCCCGGATCTGCCGGGCGAGCTGGTCGTGGCGGTGTGAGCGGGCATAGAGGATCGCGGTGCGGGGCATCGCCGGTAGTCTAGTGAGGCGGGGTGGTTAATCCGAAGGTCCCAGGATTTGTCCGGAGCCGTCACACATCAGGCAGATCTCCGTCGTCGGAAGCTCGTACGTCTCAGGGTGGTCGCCCAGCTCCGCCCGTTTCCACTTCACGATCACCTGGGCGCCGTTGCATTGCGGACAGATGTAGAGACGCCGTTGATCTTTGCTCACACCAAACTTCTCCTCCCGGCTGGGCTGTCTAGGTTGATCGTCATCAAGTCTTGAGGATTCAGCCCTTAGCTTTACGTAGGTACGGGGTTCGCTTGGCGTTGGTCCTGATGTCACTTTCAGTAGTTACCCAGAGGTGTTTTGTGACCTCTCGCTGCGAAAGCGGTGTTGGGGGGTTGGGAGCATACCTGGAGACACTCCCAGAACCCTCGGAAACAGCTGGACCGAAGGAGGTCTACCCCCTCCCCAAACGATCACGGTTCGGGGTAGCGGAGCCACCATGGTGCCCACCAACCTAGAGCAGGACGGCTACCGTGGCGGCCGGGCTGCCCCGGGTTTGGCTACCCGACCTGCGGCACCTGGCGGCTACGCTGATACTCACCTCGGGTGTCCCGTTGCCCCTGGTGTCCACAACGCTGCGGCACACCACAGCGGGGATCACTGCGGACCGCTACAGGCGCCTAACGAGGGAAGCGGCGCTCGCCGCCGACACCCGGGGCGCCGTCTTGGACGCCGTTGCTGCCGAGCGTGCGGCGCGCGATGCGACGCCGACCTCAGAACGGCGAGGATCCTGAAACGCTGGGAGATCGAGGACGTGTCCGGCGAGGATATCGATCAAGCGCTCGACGAGCAGTAATGCATGAAGTGGCGGTGTCCGCGCGCCGCTGGTCGGACTGACGGGCGGGTCACGCCCAGGGCGCACGGGTGGCCGGCTGAACAGGGCCGGCGGGCACGGCGTGCGGGACCGGACCGGGCTGACAGGCAATGCAGCCGAGTCGCGTCTTGCTCGCCGACAACGGAGCGGTCGCGCCGCAGTGCGGGCAGCCCTCGTTGGCGTAGCTGGCCAGCGCGGGGAGCCAGTCGAACGTGGACGGATAGCGCCGTGCCCCCCGCCGGATGTCGACCGGCACCCGCCATCCCGGCACCAGTAGGGCGTGCAGCCGGAACGGACGGATGTCGTGGCGAGCCTGGTACTTCTCGTCGATCTCCAGCAACCGCCGGGCACGCTCCTCGCGGATGGTCGCGGCGCGAGCCGCGAGCAGCTCGGCCCGGTCAGGGTGGGCCGTGGCGCGGCGGCACTCCAACGACCGCAACACGTCGTCGTAGTAGGCACGGGCGCGCGTGCGTTCCTGCCCATGAGCGTCGGCTGCCTGGGCCGAGAGAGTGCGCCGCCGTCGGTTCGCCGCAGCGTCGAGGACGCGGTGCGCGTGCTCCACCGCTGTGCCGGCGGCGGCGAGCAGCGAGGCGGGCAAGGTGGCGGTGTTGATGGCGCGCGGTGCGCGCTGCAGCCGGGCCACGTCGTCGTCGCCCAGCGACAGCCCCGACAGCGCGTCGACCCAGCACTCCAGCCGCTCCTGGTAGCACTCCTCGTCTGACACGGTGTACGTGACCAGCGCGCCGACCCGCAGCACCAGGCGGGTGACCCGAGTGGGCAGGCCCGTGACGTCAATTCGCCCGTGATCTACTGGGAACTGCTCCCGGACCCGGTCCTGCAGGTAGTCGGCACCCGGTGCGGGTGCGTTCGGAGCAGCGAGCGCGACCACCCCGGCGTCGCCGCCGGTCAGCGTCGTGTCGGCCGCCCGGACCAGCACCGGATGACCCGTGGTGAGCAGCACCGTGCCGTCCTCGCGAGCGACATCGGGGTCGGACGTCACCATCAGCTCGTCAGGCAGGTCGAACTCGGCGGCCACCGCGGGCGGCAGCACCACCAGCGTGCCGTCCGTCGCCGGCTCAGTGAGCCCGCCGTGGTCATCGACGTAGCGCAGCCAGAACTGCAGGCCCGGATCCATGTTCAGTCCTCCCCCACCAACTGGTCGACCGCACCCCGGGTGCGCAGGTAGTCGCTGCGCGCGCGGGCCAGGTCGGCGCCCAGACTCCTCAGCGAGGCAGCAAACGCGGCGTCGTCAGCGGCGGTGACATAAGCGGTGAACACCGAGGACTCGAAGTCGAAGTCGTCGGTGACCCGGCCCAGGATCATGTCCAGCTCCCCGACGACCAGCTCGAAGAGGTTGATCTTCGACTCCAGCACATGCAGGATGCGCTCCTCGATGGTGCCGCGGGAGACCAGGTTGGCGAGCAGCACGTCGTGCTCCTGCCCCACCCGGTGCAGCCGACCCAGGCGCTGCTCGATCTGCATCGGGTTCCACGGGAGATCAACGTTGATCATGACGTGGCAGAACTGCAGGTTGCGGCCCTCGCCGGCCGACTCAGTGGACAGCAGGACCGGCATGTCGCCCGCGAACGCCGCGACTGCGGCGTCCTTGTCGCGCCGGGACAGGCTGCCGTGGTAGCAGGCCGCCGGGACGTCGGACGCGGCGAGCGCCGCGGCGAGCGCATCGAGCGTGTGCCGGAACGCGGTGAACACCAGCACCTTCTCCCCACGCTCGATATGGGCACGTAGCCTGGACATCAGCTCGTCGGTTTTGCGGGGCCGTTCGATCGCTCGTGCGCGCTCGGCGAGATCATGCCACCCCACCTTGTCGAGGGTGGGCGCCGCTGCGGCCGGGCTGGAACCGGCCAGCCGCGCCAGGCTGCGCAGCGTGAGCCGCTGAGTCGGCGCAGCACCGCGAGCCTCGTCGCGGATCCGGGCGGTGAGCTCGGAGTACAGCGAGCGCTCGGCGTCACACGGCGTAACCAGGACAGTTTCGGCCAACCGCTGCGGCAGCAGTACCGCCACCTCGCTGCGCCGGTGTCGCACCATGATCTGGCGGGTGCGGGCGCGCAACGCCGCGACGTTGCGCAGAGCCTCGACCCCCGTGTCAGCCCCGGAGCCAGCAGAGCCGTGCGCGCGACGGAACTGGGCGGCCGTGCCGAGCATGCCCGGCGCGACAAGGTTGATCAGCTCGTAGAGATCCTGCAACCGGTTCTCCACCGGGGTGGCGGTCAGCAGCAGCAGGTACCGGGTGCGCAACGCGCGGGCCAGCTTCCCCGAGGCGCTGGCCGGGTTGCGCAAGCGGTGGGCCTCATCGATAATCACCACCTCCCATCGCCCGTCGGTGACCGCCGAGCGCAGCGGGTCACGCCGGGCCGCGGCCAGCGACGCCAGCACCACCGGGCGGTCCGCTCTCGTCTCCCAGCCACCACGGGCCGCGATCGTGGTGGGCAGGGCAAACTTGCGCTCCAGCTCCTCACGCCACTGGCCCACCAACCCGGCCGGAGTGATAACGAGCGCACGGTCGGCCAGCCCCCGCATCCGCAGCTCCGAGAGCACCAGCCCGGCCTCGATCGTCTTGCCAAGACCGACCTCGTCGGCCAGGATCGCCCGCCCCCGCATCCGGCGCAGCACCGTCTGCATCGTGGCGAGCTGGTAGTCGAACGGGGTGAAGCCCAAGCGGGACGCCGAGAGAACCGTGTCGAAACCCGGCCGGCTCCACACCTCGCCCGCCTCGTCGACCAGCGCTGACCGTCGCGGATCCACCTCCGACGAGCAGACCAGCCGTTCGAGCAGCGGCGCGTACAGCGCACGCACCTCATCACTCACCACCGGGCGTTCCACAACACCGACAGACATCCGAACCCCTCTCGTTGCTGACGAGGCGCACGCTATCGGGGCCCACTGACAATCCCGGCCCTGGAGGGCCGGGATTGTCAGTGCCTGCCAGAATGCCTGCCAGAATCAGCCCATGAGCGACCAGGCCGGTCTGTTCGACCTGCCCGACCCGGTTCCATCGAGGTCACCGACCCGGTCGGGCCGCAGGCGGGCCCGGGAAACCTTCGCGCGCACCGTCACCGCCGACGGGTCGGTGCACGACGCCAGCGCGCTGCGCGCCGAGGCCGTGACCTCGGCGCCCGCCTACGAGCTTCCTCCGCATACCTCCGCTCCAGCAGAAGCCGTTGATGAGGCTGAACACGGCCAGGTCGTCTACCTCACCCGCAACGGGGAGCCGATCGCGGCCATCGTGCCCGCCGATGTGGCCACCGCGGGCGCCGCCGCCATCGAAGCGCTGGAAGACGCCGAAGACGTGCGCGCTGCCCGCGCCGCGCTGGCTGACTCCAGCCCAGACATCCCCATGTCGGAAGTCTGGGCCGACTACGCCGACATCCTCGGTCCCTACCTCGACACCCAGACCCGGTGACCGCGCGCTACACCCTGACCTGACGCCCCTCGGCCCGTAAGGACCTCAACCGACTGGATCCGTAGGTCGCCGCACGCATCCTGCCCGCGATCGCCGCACTGGCAGACGATCCCCGCCCACCGATAACCACACATCCTGCGACCGCGAGGAGCACGCCGCGTAGCCTGGCCGGGTACTCCTTCGCCGAGGTACACACCCCGGGAGTGGCTCCCTGGGGCATCGGCGAGGGCTTCCAACCTCGGTGATGGAGTGATGCCTCGGTGGATGTTGAGGACGCGCGGACGATTGGCCAGCGGCTACGGCGGGTCCGCAAGGCGCGGCGTAAGTCACTGGTGGTGGTCGCTGGGCTGGCCGGGATGAGCAAGTCGAAGCTGGACCGAATCGAGCGGGGCGAAGTCGCGCTAGACAGCCTCTCGGACATCGTCGCATTGGCCAACGCGCTACAGGTCGCGCCGAGCGAGCTGATCAGGCTGCCACTCCCGGCACCCGCCAATGGACCCACGGACAGCGCCGTGAATGCGGTGCGTCGGGCGCTGATGGCGGCCAACCGAGATCGTCCCGGTGGGCAGATCGTTCCGGTAGACGCTCTGCGGGAGAGGGTCACGGCGATGCTTGCTGCTCACTACAGCTGCAGGAAGGACAAGGAGGTCGGTGCCGCATTGCCCGGCCTGATCCGCGACCTGCACACCAGCATCGCGGCTGGTCGGGATGTGGCCCCGCTGCTCGAACTGGCGGTGCTCCTGCACGCGGGAGCTACCCCCGGGTGGCTGCGGGTCGCAGGCGCCGAGATAGATCTGCGGGAGCAAGCCGTGCTGCTGGCCCGTCAGTCGGCCCAGCACCGGGACTCACCGGCCGCGCTGGGAGTCGCCGCATGGGGTGGTTTACACGTGATGCTCGCAGCGGGCGAGTTCCACCTCGCGCAGGCGGAGCTGGACTCGGTGACGGTGCCGATGAACACCCCGGAGTCGATGCAACTCGCGGGTATGCTCGCGCTGTCCCGGTCGCTGGTGGCCGCCGCCGATTCCCGCCCCGGCGACATCACCGCGCCCTTGGAGATGGCCATGGAGCTGGCCGAGCGCACCGGGGAGGGGAACGCTTATTGGATGGGTTTCGGCCCCACCAACGCCGGGTTCTGGCGCATGAATGTGGCGCTAGAAGCCGGAGACCACCAGCACGCCGTCGCCATCGCCGAGGGGCTGCACCCGGAAGCCCACCCGTTCCGGGGATGTCAGGCCATGTACTGGGTGGACTACGGCCGTGCACTGGCCCGGATACGGGGCCGGCACGACGACGCCGTGAGGGCCTTCCGTAAGGCGGAGCAGATCTCGCCGCGCCGCGTGCACCGCAACCCGTACGCCCGTGAGGTGATCGCCAAGCTGGTGAGCCGCGCTCGTCACGACGCCGTGGGCGTGGAGCTGCGGGAGATGGCCCGCCGAGCCGGTTTGCCCGGATAGCTCATCCGTTCAGGTGTGCCCTTGGCCCTGGTGTCCAAGACACTGCGCCACGCCACCTCAGGCATCACCGCAGACCTCTACGGGCACCTCACCACAGAGGCACCCCTGGCCGCCGCAGACTCCCTCGGGAACGTGCTCGATGCCGCAGCCGCAGAGCTGGCGAACAAGCGCGCGACACGCTGTACGACCAAAAGGCCATGATCTACTCCAGCTTGGTGGGGGCGTCGATGGTGGTGCCGCGGGCGAGGGGTCGATCGACGGGCATTCCGGCTGCGTCAGCTTCGTGTCGCTGTTGTCCGACGACGGCATGTCCATCGAGCGAATTGCGCGCCTGGTGGGCCACAGCGGAACGTCGGTGACCGAGCTTGGTCTACCGGAAACAGATCCGCCCTGTGGTGGACGATGGGGCGGTGGCGATGGATCGCCTGTTTCCCACCCGAGACGGTGAGCAGGTCAGTGCCCCGTAGTCACTCAGTTAGTCACTCGCCGGGCCAGCCGAGCCCCGCCCGGACCGCGGTGGACGGGGCTTGACCTGGAGCCGCCTCGGAGAATCGAACCCCGGACCTGCTCATTACGAGTCAAGTCCTTCACTCACCGACGGTGCCCACGGTTCCCCGTCCTCGCAGGTCAAAGACGGCGAGGTACGCCACGCTCACCCACCTTCACGCACGGGTAATCGTGCCTCCCGCGACCACAGACGGCCCCCCAACCCTGACTATGAGACCGGGAATGCGGAGTGAGCCTGATACGGGGGGCGCTTTCGACGGCGGCCTGTGGTCTGTTGAGATGTTCGAAGCCTCCCGAGCATTACCATCGGGAGGGGTCGCGGTCGTCCCAGCTGATGGCGATCTGATGCCGGTACTGGTTGATGATCTGTTGGAGTTGGCGGGGGTCGTGGGACAGTCGAGCGACGTCGCGGATCAAGAGGAGGTCGGCTCGGCCAGCCGCCACGTCAGCGAGGAGTTGGCGGCAGCGTTTCGAGGCGCGGATGCCAAGCGCAACCTCCGCCACGGTTTCGAGGGGGACCACCCCAGCACGGTCGCACCAGTCCTCCAGTTCTCGGACTTGCCGGGCGAGATTGTCGCGACGGTGGGAGCGGGCGTAGAGGATCGCGGTGCGAGGCACCGCAGCAGTCTAGTACGACGGATGGTTAATCAGAAGGCCCCAGGAGCTGGCCCGAGCCATCACACATTGGGCAGAGTTCCGTCGTCGGAAGCTCGTCTACCTCAGGGTGCTGATCCAGCTTCGCCTGTTTCCACTTCACGATCAGCTGGGCTCCGTTGCAGTGCGGGCAGATGTAAAGCCGCCGTTGATCTTTGCTCACGCGAACTTCTCCTCCCACGGCTGGGCTGTTTAGGTTAATCGTCATCAAGTCTTGAAGGTTCAGCCTCCAGCTTTACGGAGCCACGAAAGTTCGCTTGGTGTCGGTCCCCGATGTCACCACCAGTAGCTACCCAGAGGTGTTTTGTAATCTCTCGTCACTCCTGATCATCGGGGGAGGTAGAGGGGCCCGGGGGAGTTCTCCCCACCCCCTCCCACCCCTCAGGGGAGAAGGCCCGTAAATGTCGCTCGCAAAAGCGACTGTTTATGCTGCTCAGGGGTGGTGTGGGGGTGCGAGCGACGCTGCGAGCGTCGCTTGACTGTCGCTCCATGTCGCTCGCATGTCGCTCGCACCGGGGGTTGTCACTCGCACTGTCGCTCGCACCTCCACACATATGCTGACCTGGTCTTATACCCCCAGGTGCGAGCGTTGCGAGCGACATTTGCGCCTACCCTCCGATCCCGAGGGGTGCCACACCCTGGTCCGACGGGGTGGAACCGTGAGCAGGGGCCGGGTGTACCGCCGTTGCGCCTGTCGCGATGAGGACGGCTGCCAGCTCGGCGCGCGCTGCCCCGCACCGCAGGGTGATCGCAAACACGGTACGTGGACTTTCGCGGTAGACGTACCCAGCGCGGACGGGCGCCGGAAGACCATGCGGCGCGGTGGATACCCCACGAAAGGGGCCGCGCAGCGTGCGCTGTCCACCGTGCTGGCACGCTGTGGGGCCGGCATTAAGGTGGACGATCGGCAAACCGTGAGCGCCTACCTGGCGGGCTGGCTGGACGGCAAACAGCATGCGCTCAAACCCAAGACTCTGCACCGGTACACTGAAATCGTCACCAAAGAACTGATACCGGCGCTCGGCGCGCTGCCGCTGGAACAGCTACACCACGAGCACGTGACCGCCTTCATCACCGACCTGACGGAAGCGAATCGGGGTTCCCCCACTATTCGGTACATCCACGCCGTGTTGTCCTCGGCGTTGTCGGATGCGGTGAAGCACCGGCGACTGGCTCACAATGTTGCGCAGCACACCGCCTTACCGCCGATGAACACTGCCGAGCGGAAACCGTGGACAGTGATGCAGGCGGTCGCATTCCTGGACTATACCCACCGCACCAATGACCGCCTCGCCGACTTGTTCGAGGTCATCATCGGCACCGGGCTACGCCGGGGTGAGGCATTGGCGCTGCGCTGGTCGGACGTCGACCTCACGGCCCGAGTCCTGGTCATCCACCCGGAGCGGGGCACACTGTCCGACGTTGCTGGACGGCTGATGTTCACCGCACCCAAGACGAAGGGCTCCGCGGCCGGGGTGGGCTTATCGAAACGGGTGGTAGCTGCGTTCCAGCAGCAAGCTACCCGCCAGGCTGTCGAGCGCGCTGAGTGGGCTGAGTGCTACGAAGATGATGACCTGGTGTTCGCCCGAGTCAATGGGGCACCACTGCGCCCGGACTGGGTGCTGGGGCGCTTCCATGACCTCACTGAGCGAGCCGGACTGCCCCGAGTCCGGCTGCACGATCTGCGGCACCTGGCCGCCACCATCATGATCACAACTGGTGTGCCCTTGGCCCTGGTGTCCAAGACCCTGCGCCACGCCACCTCCGGAATCACCGCAGACCTCTGCGGGCACCTCACCATCGGAGGCGGCACTGGCCGCCGCAGACTCCCTCGGTAGCGCACTGGACGCCGCAGCTACGGATCTTGCGAACCAGCGTGCGGCGCATCATGCGACCACATTGCGACCACACCGGGCATGATCACGCCTGCTCAGCGGTTCCGTATGGGGTGAAACCGCTGGTCAGGGGTGGAGCCGCCTCGGGGAGTCGAACCCCGGACCTGCTCATTACGAGGCGCCTGCTTCGCGTCTACCGCAGCCGCCACCAGCGGTCGGACCGATCCCGAACTGGCTAGAGACGCTGCAACGCGCCGCCCCCGCCCTGGGTCGTGAACATGTTCGTGAACCGACCTCACACCGCGACGCGCTCACCGCCGCGATCAGCCGCCACGCCCCGCGGTTGCGGGTCGTGATCTCCAACGCCGGCGCCTACCCGCGCATCGCCTGGGCCGACACCACCCCGCTGATATTCGAGCAGCAGGTGCAGCTCAACCTGGTCAGCCACGCCACCCTCGCCCACGCCGCCACCGCAGCACTCACCGCCGCCGGCCCAGCCGGACGGCTGATCACGATTTCCTCAGTACTCACCGCCGTCGGCTGCCACGATCTCGCCGGCTACATCGCCGCCAAGGCCGGACTCGAGGGCCTGACCCGCACCCTGGCCCGCGAACTCGGGCAGCACGGTGTCACCGTCAACTGCGTCCGCCCCGGGTCAATCGCCGTGGCAGCCGAGCACGCCGTCATCGCCCCGGACGACCACGCAGCCATGACCCGCCGCCAGCTCGCCCGCCAGACGATCCAGCGCCGCGGCCAACCCGACGACATCGCCGCGGCCGTGGACTTCCTCGCCTCCCCGGACGCGGGTTTCATCACCGGGCAGACCCTCACCGTGGACGGCGGCTGGTGCCTGACCTGACCAGCACCACCAGCACCCGGCCGCACGACGGCGCGGCCCACGCCGGTTCGGTGCTATGGATGCGACACGGCACCAGCCACGACGGAGTTCACCACCCCCACGCGCACGTCCGCCCGGACACCCCGCTCGCCGACGTCGGCCACGACCAGGTCCTCGCCGCAGCCACGCACCTGCACGCCGCCGCGCCCGCGCTCGTGGTGTCCAGTCCGGTATTCGCCGCCGCGTCGTCCTTCACCCTCGCCCCGGCCGGCGTGGGGCGCTCGCGTTAGGGCAGCCTCGCGGCTTCCCAGACCAGCGCGTCAACGTTAGCCATGACGAAATCACGCAGCTGTGGGCCTCAGGTCGATCTCCCCGACGCCGGTGATGCCCATGCGCACCACCTCGTAGCCGCCCCGGGACGGATCACTCCACTCCGCGCCGGTCCGGTCTGCGGACCGCAGCGTGCGCAGCCAAGCCAGGAACACCTCCCGCACGGACACGGTCTCCCCTCGTCCGAGGGCGTGGACACCAGCAACACCCGGCTTCCGATCCAGGCGGTCGCGCCCAGTTCTTCACCCAGTTCGCGCTCCAGCGACCAAGATCTTTTGAGCTCGACACATGAAGATCGTCGGCAGGGTCATGACCTGCATGAACGTAGATACTCGTTGAAAGTTCAGCGTTTGCTACCGGGAGGCCCGCACCGAAGCACGAAAAATGATCTTGTTGGAGGTAGGTGTGATCAGCTATGGGAGCGGACCCACTCCTCCAGCTGGTTCGCCTCGTCCTCACGACCGAGGGCCCGGAGGTCGGCGACGAGGTCGCTGGCCGAGGCCAGAGTGCGGGGGTGGTCCTCGCCGAGCACCCGGCGGCGGCGGGTGAGGGTGTCTTGTTGGAGCTGGCGGGCCTGCTCGTGTTGGCCCAGCGCATGTAAGTCAAGGGCGAGGTTGCTAGCCGAGGTCAGGGTGTAGGGGTGGTCGTCGCCGAGCACCCGCCGCCTCCGGGTGAGGATGTCCTGTTGGAGCCTGCGGGCCTGTTCGTACTGGCCCAACGCGTGCAGGTCAAGAGCGAGGTAGCTGGCCGAGGCCAGGGTGTGGGGATGGTCGTCGCCGAGCACCTGGCGGCAGCGGGTGAGGATGTCTTGTTGGAGCTGGCGGGCCTGCTCGTAGTGGCCCAACGCGTGCAGGTCAACAGCGAGGTTGCCCGCCGAGACGAGGGTGCTCGGGTGGTCATGGCCGAGTACCCGCCGCTTCCGGGAGAAGGTGTCTTGTTGGAGCTGGCGGGCCTGTTCGTGGTGGCCTAGCACGCGCAGGGTGCGGGCGAGATTGCTAGCCGAGGCCAGGGTGTGAGGGTGGTCCTCGCCCAGTACCCGGCGGAAGCGGGTGAAGGTGTCGTCGTCGAGTTGGAGAGCCTGCTCGTACTTGCCCAGCCCGTACAGGTTTAGAGCGAGATCGTTGGCCGAGTCCAGGGTGTCGGGGTGGTCCTCACCCAGCACCGAGCGACGCAGGCGCAATGCCCGTTCGAGCAACGGCTGAGCGGAGGCAGGTTCCCCTCGCGTCAGCACATACGTCCCGGCCTGATCAAGCAGCCAGCCGACGTCGTCCCCGGTCGGATCGAGGGTGTGGCGGGCGTCGGTGGCGGCGAGGACGTGCGGGAGCAGCTCTCGCCAGAGAGACCAGGTCGGCGGGTTGTCCCAGGGGTCGTCGGCTGGAACTGTGGCACGGAGTAACCGGATCGCGACGGTGGCCATGTCGTGCTGGTTGGAGTGGGCGCGCAGGATGGCCTGCAGCAGCCGGTGCAGCTGCAGGCTGCCGGGTTCGACGCGAGCCAGCCCTGCTCGGCGCAGGAGCCGGGTCAGCTCGGTGAAGGCCAGCGGATCACGGGCCGTGGTGGCCAGTGGGTCGGGTAACCGATCAGGGTGGGTGGTGAACAGGGCGAGAGGGATCGGCTCGGGGGCCAAATACGCGGCCAGGGTGAGTAGATCCAGCGCGGCCGGTGCCTGCTTGGCGAGCCAGTCGAAGGCGATCTGGTAGCTGGCGGTCAGCGACACCGGGTAGGTGGCGGGCGTTCCATAAGCCAGCAGTTCCGCAGTGCGCTCGTTGAGCAAGGACAGATAGTCATTGGTGGACATGCCGGTCTCGGTCAGGTAGGCGGCAGCCTGGCTAAGCGCTAGGGGCAGGTCGCCCAGGGCGTCGGCGATCCGGGCGGCGTCGTCGGTGGTGAGTCGCGGGACGCGGCGCAGCAGGATGATCGACTCGCTGCGGTCGAAGACGTCTACCCCGAGCGGGGTGGCGAGATCGCGCCAGGCGGGGTTGCGGGAGGTGATCAGTACCTGCCCGCCACCACCGGTGGCCAGGGTGGGGGCCAACGCGGCGGGGTCCTCGGCGTTGTCGTAGATCAGCAGCCAGCGGTCCCGTTCCCGCAGCGCCCCCAGCAGCCGCGCCACCGCCGAGGCGATGGGGTCGGTGGCCTCGGCCAGGCCCAGGGCGTGGGCGAGCTGGGCCAGCTGGTCGGGGATCAGCGTGGGTACCTCGGAACGGATCCACCAGACCACGTCGTAGTCGGTGTCGTGGCGGTGCGCGTACTCGGTGGCCAGTGCGGTCTTGCCGATCCCGCCCATGCCGTGCAGTGCCTGCACCACCGTCGCCCGGCCGGCTCGCAACGACGTGCGCAACTCGGTGAGCAGGTCTTCACGTCCGGTAAAGGTGGCGTTGCGCGCGGGCACGTTCCACACTCGCCCGCCCCCAGGCCGCTGCGCTAGCGCCTGGAACAGCTTCTCGCTTAGCTCCTCCGGGGTGGTGACCGTGGCGGTGGTTAGCCCACTATCCCCGAGCCGGGCGCGAAACGCGTCCTGACGGGCACCGTGGTCCTGGTCGCGGAACAGATCCTCTGGGCCTTCCGCCTGATCACCCAGCAGGAACACCAGCCGGGGCAGGCCACGCTCACCCGCGACCTCAAACTCCAACTCCGTGTAAGACAACTCCGGCCGGTCCCGCACCAGAGATCCGTACCAGAACCCGACGATGGCCACATAGATGTCGGCGACCAGCACCGCTTCCCGGCACACCTGCTCCGGGCACTGGTCCCGCGCCGTGAAATACGCCATGTCCCCGATGGCGTCCCCGACCCGGGTGATCGCCTGCTCCGCAGCGTCAACGAACGACCGGCGAGCCGGAAACCGCCGCAGCTCCGAGGTATGGCTCAGGAACACTCGCCGTGGCCGTGACGACACGCCTCGTAGCATCGCACTAACCGCTTCCGATGGCACTGTTGCGTTGATGGATGGCGGGTTCGGGCAGGGTGGGCCGATGCGTCGTCGTTCTGCTCGTCGGGTAGCAGCATTAGCGAACTAAAAACTACCGTTTCGGGTCGGCAGACCGGAGTCGTGGCCGGGTTATCAAGGCAAAATCCCAGCATCCGCAGTCCGCGTAGCCACAACGACCAGCCCAGTCGGTCCCATCGCGACGGCGCTGGCGGGCTTCGGCCACGTCGCGGCGCCGCTGAGCGTGGCGAAGCCGTCTGAGCCTCATCGTTGATCTCTGTTGGAACCCCGACACCTGCTCACCCCGCACATCCGACAGGAACCGGACTGGCACCCACCAACCCTACGATCCCCACCATGGGGCCACTCACCCAACATCGCGATGGTTTTTAGTCCGCTAATGCTGTTACCCGGACTTCGCCGTGTTGGCGTTCGCGCTGCGCGGTGGCGATGTCGCGGGCGAGCTTGTCAAGGTCGTCCTTGGCCTTGGCTGAGGCTGGTGTTCTCATCGCGCACCTCACGCACGACGTGCAGCACGCCCACAAGCCGCGATCGTTCCGACCCGAACCCGACGAGTACACCGCCGCCAAGGCCCAGCTTGACGCCCACGGCCGGGCACATGAGCGCCTTCCTGCGCGCCTGCCTGCGCTGGCTGGAGTGCGACCCCGACCAGGCCCTCGCCACCCTGATGCCCCACTGGCCAGACCCCCGCCCATCCGGACGCCCGGCCCACCGTCCGGGCGCCACCCGTGGCGCAGGCACCCACTAGGCACAGCAGCCACCCACAACGGCCGTTGTGGAGTCTTGAGTCTCCGGCGAGTGATAGCCAGCGGCTTGGAGTCTTTTGAGATGGGCGGGCTGGCGTTCCAATTCGTAACCGGTTGCGGGATTGACACACAGTTCGTCCACCGGTTTGTGGCAGTGATCGCATGGGAATCGCAACGCGGCGACACGCATCCGCTGCCAGATCAAACTTCGCACTGTGGCGCTCCTTTTTACTCCGCGCGCGCGGTCTGTGGTTACGTCGACAACGTGAGTTGTGAATCAGCCATGTGCTTGATCAACCCTGTGAAGTTCGGTACGAGTCGGCCTGTGGCCGGCTCGTGTCGGCGGAGCGCAGCGGAGCCGTTCCGGGGGGCTTGGGGGGGCGAAGCCCCTCCCAAACTCCTTCGGCCTTCAGGCCGAACAAAGGCATTGACAGGCATGCCGAAGCGAGACCACCCGTAGCTGGGGGTCTCACCCCTCACTACGGGGCAGATCCGGTGTCCGTAGCTGGGGGTCTCACCCCCCACTACGAGTGCTGTAGTGGGGGGTGAGACCCCCAGCTACGGGAGAGCGCGGACACCGGAAGGCGGTAGGTGCTGGGTGCTCGTCCGGCGCCAGCTGTCCACTCGATGAGTCCTCGGTCTCGCAGCCGGTCGAGTATTCGGCAGGCGGTCCGGCGGTCGGTATTGGCTTGGTCGGCTATTAGCCGGGTGGGCATCGTGCACATTCCGGAGCCGTCCACCGCAGCAGCCAGGATGAGGAGCACGGCTTTTTCCGCAGGGCCGCCGGTGCGTTGCTCGCGTGCCCAGTTGACCGCTTTCGACATCACCGGGCCGGCATCCCTTCGGCGTCACGCGACCCCTCCCTCCTCACCATGAACCCCATTCGGCGCCAGGCCGAGCCGCTCCCGAATCCGGCCGACCACGTAGCTTGTCCACCGCGTGTGCGTAGCGATTTGCACATCAGTCCAGCCGCGCGCCCACAGCTCCGTGAGCAGCCGTTGCTGGTCAGCCGGCACCAGCGCCTCGGCGGGCGTGTGGCCGTGCAGGGCGGCGGCATAGAGCTGCGGCGAGGTGGTCACCGGAGCCCGGAGCTCGACCATGAGTTAGTCCGCCGTCCGGCGAACCCCTAGGGCAGCCACCGCAGACCAAGCGGACGGATCAGCCCGCGGCAGGCCTGGGTGGTGGTTGTTCACCGCTGCGGCCTGTCGGTAGCCGCGCAGCGAGTGCCGGGCGACTGGCAGTACGTCCTGCCGGTGCCCGATGTGCCATACCGCCGCATCCGCTGGACACCGGTAGGTGTCCACCGCCTCGCCCGGATGCAGGGCGCACCGTGCCTTGCGGGCCTGCTTCCGGCTCGGATATCCCCACTTCCCGCACGGCCGGCAAAACCCCCGGCGCACATGCAGGGCACGCTCCAGCCTCTGCCCCCGCACGGGCAGTAGCTGCACCACGTCGTCCTCGGCGTCGGTCATGAGATCATCGCCGTGGTCACCAGTGTGGCCAGCCGCTGCACCGCACGGTGCTGGGTCGCCTTCACCGCGCCCGTGCTGGGGGCTCCGATGGCGGCAGTGGTCTCGGCGATGGACAAGCCCTGCCAGAAACGCAACCGCAGGACTTCCTGCCAATTGTCGTGAAGTTGCGCCAGGTGTCGCCCGACCTCGGCTGCTGTGGCGGCGGCCATCGCCCGCGACTCCGGGCCGTCCGTGTCGGAGACCGCGTCGGCGAACTCCGCGACGAGTGTTTCTCGCTGGCACCGTGACGACTTCACCTGATCCGTCCACAGATTGCGGGCGATGGTGATCAGCCAGGCGCCGACATCACGACCCTGGTAGGCCACGGAGCCAATCGAGCGCAAGGCCCGGGCGAACGTCTCACTGGTCAGGTCCTCGGCGTCCGCACGGTTGCCAGTTCGGGACATCAGGTAGCGGTAGACGAGATCGCGGTAGCGCCGGTAAAGAGACCCGAACGCCTCCTTCTCGCCCCGTTGAGCTGCGGCGACCAACTCCCACGAGTCCAGGGCACTCACCACGGGGGCGGTCATCAAACCACCGCCACTAGTGAGGTTGGTCATGACGTGACCACCCCGGCCCTCCGGCGCCACCGGGTGATGTCCTCCAGCACGGCGCCGTGATCACTGGCCGGGTCAGCGAGGACCCGCAGCGTGTAGAGCACCAGGGACTGCTCCCGTTCGCCGACGAGGCCGCGGTGCACCAGCGCCCACTCACCGGTGATCCGCTCGGCGGCGAGCTCCAGGGTGGTCATGGCTGCTCACCACCCCGCCGCGCTGGGCCGGGAAGCTCGACCACGGTGGGGCCGGAGTCGATGTCCGCGAGCGTGGCGGCGTCCCAGCGCCGCAGGGTTTCCGCCCCAACCGGGCTGACGATCGCCCGCTGCGGACCGGTCCGCGACGCGGCAGCAGCCCACCACTCGACCAACCCAGCCTCGGTGAGGCAGGAGAGGGCCAAGGCGACGGCGGGTGAGGCGGGAATGCCGTTCACCAGTAAGCGCCAGCACGTGCCACGCCCGTGGTCGGTGTGCTCCCGGGTGATGGTGCCGGTGTCCACCACCCGCAGCGCGCGGTGGCAGACGTCACGGGACTCAGGCTGAATGGTCACATCAACGCTGGGCGCTCGCCGACCCGGGAGCGCCACGAGGCGTCCTGCCGGATCCGCGCGGACACCGCTGGTCTGGGCAGCCAGCTCGCTCATGCCGCACCCACCATTTCCCGCTGGCGGATCAGCGCGGCGAGCTGAGGGTCGGCGGCGATGTACCGGGCAAGGTCGAGGGTGGTTTCCCAGGTGAGGACCGCGCCCCCGCAGCGAGTGTCGGCCACTGCGACGTCATCGTGCTGGTCAAGCAGGTCGATCACCCGCTCGGTCACCTCATCGAACCCACGCCGGCAGACGGGAAGACGCCACGTGGCCCCGCACAACAGCCACGTGTGCTCGTCGACGCGCGTGCGGTAGTAGTTGCCGCACTCCAGCCAGCCGCGGCCGAGCAGCCGGTGGGCGCCGGGATAGCCGCATTCGGGGCAGCGGATGTCGGCGCGGCATTGGGCGACCACGGTTGCAGTAGTCTGGTGCTGCATCGGAGGACTCCAATCTCGGTGCGCTGGCCCGGGCCGGGGGTGCCACCCCGATCGGGCCGTTATTCCTATTTTCTTCTTGCTTTCGAAGGACGATCGGGGCTAGAAAGTCACCTACGGCGTGTATTCGAGTCCCACCCGAAAACGTGCGACAGCGCACGCTCGCACTTACGGCAGCCGTAGACCGGGATTCTCAGGGCGACCGAGGCCGCGCGAACCAACGGCGACCACCACCGGTTCCGAACAGCCCCTCTTGTGACCGGGGTGGCCTCAGCCCCCGCCGCTACTGGGGTAGACACGTCTACCCCAGCACAGGGTGAGGTATCGGGGTCTCGGGCCGGAAAACCCGCCTCCAATGAGTTCCCTCCGAGGTAGACGTGTCTACCCACCAGTCCCGTCGTTTTCCTGTCTCCGCAGGTCACGACCCTGTCGGGGTAGACGCGTCTAGGTCCTGTCGCCTGGGGTAGACGGGACCTAGACGCGTCTAGGTCCCGTCGGGTAGACATGTCTACCCCGGCACCAGGCAACGGGGCATCGAGGATGGCATGGATCTCCGCGAGTCGCGCCGCCTGAGCCGCTAAAGCCTCCTCCCCAAGGCGCGTCCGCTCCGCCTCAACCTGCGCGGCCTGCGCGGCTCGCTGCTCACTCCATTCCCGGATCTGATCAAGGCACGGACCGACACCAGCCGCGTAGTCGCGACCGGTTTGCTCAATACGCTCTCGCAGCGCCTGCGTACGATGATCCAGTAGCTCCTGGGCACGATCCCGCTCTTCGCACGCGTCTGCGCCTGGGCCCTCACTGGACTCCGTCATCGGGTTGTGCTCCCTCCGGGGTCGTTGTGTCGTTTTGCTGCCTTACGCAGCTCACTGATCGAGTACACCGTTATTCGGGACACACCCCGTCGGCGGGACGTGATCCCGATCGCGCGCAGGGCGGTCGAAACCCGGCGGTCCCCCTCAGGGTTATCCGCCCACCTAAGGTCCTTCACGGCGAGAGCACGCACATCAACAGCTGGCACCCACTCCTCACCCGAACCCTGGTACAAGATCCCGGACGCGTGGAGTGCGGCGAGGATCTGAAGCGTGTCGGGTGGCAACGCCTCAGCGGTGTTCCGGTCGTAGTCTGGGATGGCCGGTTGGGCAAACAGCATCTCCAGCATCGCGGGGTCCGTTGCGGTGGCCCGATGCTCCGCCCAGTCAGCAATCTGTTGCAGTAGGTCACTCGCGTCGTACCCGTAATCATCAGGGGTGTGTGCCCCATCCTGAGGCGGTTGAGTGGGCGTCTGTGTCATCCCGCTATTGGTGAGGACACGCAGCAAGCCCTCCGGTAGCGGTCCGCCCGCGATCCGTTGCAGGAACTCGATTTGGTTAGGGCGGGACCAGCGGCCGGCGTAGTGCTGCATGTGGGAGGCGGTGGCCTCATCCACCCCACCCACGTACGCGGTTGCTTCGATGGCAATGGTGTTGATTCGGTCGGGGCTGGTCCAGTAGCCCTTAGCGAGCCGGGGTCGCTCATCGCCGATGAGTTCGACGTACCACGCTCCTTTGGGGAGCACGGACAGGTCAACGCCGGTGGTGTTGCTGCTGAAGACGGCGTTGACGTCGGTCATGTTGCCAGCAGCCCGGAACCCAACCCGGTAGGCGAGCTGCGACTTGAGGTCACCACCGTTAGGGCCTAGCAGGGTGGCGGTGCCACGCTGTGAGCAGAAGATCACGTGGATGGCCTCGGACCCAGCCGTCCGAATGATCGTCAAGAGGAGACTGGAGAAAGTTTGCTTCGCCCCCTTGTGATCCACCACTTTGACCGTCGATTCCAGTAGGTCAGTGGACTCATCGATCAGGACGGTGATCTGTGGTGCTTCCGGGGTTGGCTCCCACTCGGTCTTCCCGTTACCCACCATCGCCTGGCGGCCGTCGATTGCCCGGTAGAGATCCAGCAGCGCAAGCAGAGCCTCATCAACCGTCGAAGTCACCCAGTCGATCGGGGGGACCGCAGCATACCCACGCAGCCACGGCAGCAACCACGGCCGCAGCCACCGGACCGCTTTGTTACCGGCGAGGCACCATGTCACGTTGTCGATGCAGCGCACAAGCTGCGCGAGGTGAGTGTTCAGTAGGGCTGTCTTTCCGAAGCGGGTCATCCCGGCGAACATCCCGTGGAACCCGCGGAGCGTGACCTGCACGTCGTTGCCATCCACGTACTGGCCGGTCAGTAAGGGTTCCGTGATAGACCTTGGGCCAATCCACTCGGGAAGCTCGATCGTCTCGGCCAGTACGTCCCGCGTCGGTACCACCAGGTAGGCCTGGTGGGCCATCATGTCCTCTCCGCGGAGGAGTTGGATACTCCCGGCCCGGATCGGCAACCCGGTCGTGCTGGCTGCGATCCGCTCGATGCTGGGGATCATTGTCTGCAGGGTGCGGTAATCCGGTGACGTTGGCCCCAGTACCAGTGGCAGCGTGAACCCTGCCCGGAATACGGTGCTGGGGCCAACGGTGATGTCCTTCGCGCCGGCCCGCGCCAGGATGGCCTCCCAGGAGTGCCGCTTCGCGTCCTCCCGTGCTTGGGCGCGGGCCTCGAGGCGTTTGCGGTTGTGGGCGTCGCGGCGCCACCGCAGCAGCCCGTAGATCGGACCCAGCACCGTGTTGATGGCGACGAGAGCACCGAGCGAGCTAGCAGACCAGGGTGTGGTGTGGGCGACCCATATCAACCATCCCCCCGTTGCCGCTACCGCTGTGGCAGCGAACGTGGCTTCCTTACCGCTCTCGTCGAAAAGGTGGTGGGTGACGAACGCCGCCGTCAAGGTGGCTGGGCCGGTGACGGCAGCGACCAAGTCCCATGGTGTGTGCAGGGCGTGGAGCCAAGACCCAGCGGCGAGCTCGGCGGAGGCGACGAGGAGGGGGTGACCAGCATGGGGTGGTGGTGCCGGCAGGTCACGAAGCACACCAGCAGCTCTCAACCGACTGCCTGGGCGGCGCTGGTGAGGCGCCGCCGCAGACATCCAGGGGCCCTCGAACACGACGTCGGGTACGAGGTCCGGGCTGCTCAGGTTGGCCGTACTCATTCCTCGTTCACATCCGTGTCCCAAGCACGCTCACCACGCCTGGGCTGGTCGAGTCGTTGTAGCTCCATTTGGTGTGCTTGACGGAAGTAGGACATGAGTTCGGCCATGTCGTGTTCGAACCGAGCTCCCGAAGACGCCTGCCGGTGGAGCATCTCCGGTACGGCTGGGACGGTCGGGAACTCCTCTTCAAGCCGGGTAGCTAGCGTCTGCTTGGCGGCGGCTGCGATCCGTTCGAACTCTCCGAGCTCGACAAAGAGGCTCAGGAGCTTGCGGGCGGATGTGATATCTGCTTTCTGGATTCCCGCCGCCAGGGTTTCGGCGGCGTCGGTGATAGCGCCCATGGTGGCGCCTCCTTCCGTGTTCAGGGGTATTTCGTTGAGGGGTACTCCTGGATTGTGAGGTTGTGGTCGTGGAGTCGTTTTTGGCAGGTCAGGAGGCGTAGGGGTCTTTAGCCTTTGCTGGTCTTGTGGCACGTGGCCCTTGGGGAACACCTTCTTAAGCAGCTTCTTGGGAAGCGGGAGTCGACGGGGGAGGAGCTTCTTGAGCAGCGCGCCGCTGCGCTTGTCGATGCGGCGAAGGCCCCTGCTGATGCGACCGAGGTGACCCCGACGCCCGGTGGACCCACCACCAGCACGACCCGTCAACCTGCGCAGCAGCCCCCGGCCACCACCAGCGGGGCGGCCACCACTGCTACTACCACCGCTGCCCGCCCGGCTCCCGGACCCACCACCAGCACGACCCGTCAACCTGCGCAGCAATCCCCGGCCACCACCAGGGCGAGCACCAGTGCCGGTCAACCTGCGGAGCAGCCCCCGGGACTCACGAGTAGTACGCGAGCCACTCCCCCGGGAACCGCCCCGACGCTGGAAACGACTGGCGCCATACAACAAACCACCGCCAGCCGCAGTACCGGCTCCGACCAGCAGCGCCGTACCAACCCCGAATGCCGACCAAAGAGCACCCATCCCAGCCAAACCGAGCAACACACCGTGGAGCAGCGCATACCGCAGACCACCCCCGCTCGACCTCACTCGCACCACAGCGCGTCTCTGGGGTTCTTCCGCCGCAGCGACCGAGGTGCTAACAGCCTCCATCCCTCCGGACATCCCCGATCACCGACTCCCAGCTGACTGCGGATGCTGGTCGTAGCTCGGTAGCACCGCCACCCGCCCCACTGGCACATAGCCCACTGGGGCCGGCTCAGCCTGGTTGACCTGCTGCGATACCCCCACAGACACCGGGGCCGGCTGGCAGTCAGAACGCACCGTGTAGTGACCCACCAGCGCGTTCGCACCGACAACACACGTCGTGATCACTTCGCGCAGGTCGTCCACCATCCCATCGAACTGATCGATACTGGGAGTGGTGGTATCGAGCTGTCCGAGGATAGTGCCGAGCGTGCGTGCGACCTCCACCCAGTAGCCCAGTGCCTGCTCGATCGTCAGATGCTCCGGACCCGTCTCACCGGTCACCATGGTTTCCTGTTCCTTCCTTCTGGACGGGCCAGCCCCAGTACTGCGAGACCAGCCGCGACGGTGAGGGCCACGGACAGGGCCGTGACACCGTGAGTGAGGACCGCAACAAGTCCCCGAAGCAAGGCGTTGGAGCAGAACAGGGCCGCCAGGAGGCCGCTGGCGCCGACGAGGACAGCGACCGCGCTGATGTTGTCCGCAGTCCACTGCAAGTTCCGCACCGGAACCGCCGAATAGGCCGGCAGCGGCTCAGGCGTCGGCTTTGGGGTGGGGGCCACGGTGAGATAGGTCCGGACTGTGACCGTGTGCTGCTCAATGGTCAGATCCGCGCCAGATCGCACGGCCGCGGCAACAATGCCCGCGAGATCAGAATTCGAGTCCCAATTCACACCAACCGGTGGTTCCTGAACAAGCCACCGCCGCGACTCGTATCGGGTCACGCCGCCTTCAGACATGTCACCTCCCACCCGTTTATAGACGCTACCGCTGTCAAGCACCTGCATCTCCTTGCTGGGTCGGGTTGCTCGCTATTTCCGCAGCGAACGTGATAGTCCGATCGGCGTCATCGTTGTAGAATTCCCAATAGGGGTCGTGCCCGTGCGCGACCATCAGCGGGACGAGGACCTCAGCCGCCTGCCCGCCAATCACTGCAGCGACTGCGTGCCACAACAGGTCAAGCGCCTGCCCAACCGATGGAGGCTCACCGGGCACACCGAGGTTCCCCGCGGTGTTCGCCGCCCGGCCCCGGTAGGACAGCGCTAGGCGTGTGAGCGCCTCGGCGATCTGCTCGGTCTGGAACTCGAACGCCCGGACACCCCGGTACTCGGGCAGGCCGTCGCTGGGTTCATCACCCGCGCAGTACGCGATCTCCTGGACCAACAGCCCCGACCAACGGCACGACTCCCCCACGGTGAACCCGTCCTCGTCCCAGTCCGTTCCCCAGCCCACGTGGTTGGTACGGGACATCGCCAGCTCGCACCCCGCGAGACCGGTGAGGATCTCCGCCAGGGTCTGGCGAGAGGCACCCTCAGCGATGGCACGCTGGTAGTCATCGAGCATGTGGCCGGCGGTGCGGTCCAGAGCGAAATGGTGGTCACGCTCGCAACGGCGGCGCCAGTGTTCTTTGAGCTTGCCAAGGGCGTTCATGTGTTGGCTCCTGTGACGATCCTCAGCGGCTGGTCGTCCAGTCGCCGTACCAGCTCACGGGCGGTGCGCTCGGAGACGCCCAGCTCCTGCCGCAGCACGGCGCGGCCCGCGGTCTTGCCCTGCGCCAGCAGCCGGGTGCGGATCATCCGGGCCTGGCTCAGCAGCTCGTCGGTCACCGCCACGGGACTGGGTCTCCGGGCAGGTGAGGCTGGGGCGCCGACTCTGGGACGGCTGGGACGCCCTAGAGTCGAGTCAGGGGTGCTGGGTGCGGGACGCGGCGCCTGGGACGCCAGAAAGTCCGTGGGGCGCTCGGCAGCGGCCTCACCCGGTTCCGCGCCGCTGCGAGGCGTGGTCTGGGTGGCGGCCTGCTCGGTGCGGTGGGTGGCGTGGGCGCGTGCGGCGTGCACGCACTCGGTGAGCTTGTCCTGGATGCCGGTGCGGCATTCCGCGCCGACGAACACCGCCAGCGGCGGCACGGAGTGCAGTACCACCCCGGCCCACCATCCAGCGTCCCACGCCTGCCAGGTGTTCATCACGTACGTGGCCGCCAGTAGGGACCATTTCGCCCCCCGCGCCCAGGCACCCATGTGGACCTGCCAGCGGGAGGTGACGCCCTCGGCGATGAGGACCCCGAGCAGGATCACCGTGACCGCCGGATCGAGGAACCACGCTCCCCACCACCCCAAGCTGAACCGCTCGGCGTCCTGCGCCGCGAACACCTGAACATTGATCATCGTGAAGAGCAGGCCGACGGCGATCCCCGACCAGATGAACCGGTCCGCGAGCAGCCGCACCCGATCCACCCGCAACGCCACCACATCCGGGTGAGTCAGCGCGTCCCGCACCCGGGCCGCCTCGGCGGCCTCCGCGGCGAGCCGCTGAGTAAGCGTGCTCATCCCGCACCACCCACCAGCCAGGCATCCAGCGCGACGCAGGGGTCCAGGGACTCCTGCGCGACCGTCACGGCCAGAAACGCCGCCAGCACCCCGCGCTCGACCTGGAAAGCTGCGGTGCAGTCGACGCCCCGCAGCTCCAGTACCAGGCCGCGGGTGCCCGGGTCGGGGAAGAAGCGCACGTCCCCCTCACCGACCCGCCCGGAGCCGGCCAGCGCGTCGAACAGCGACTCCCGCGAGAGGATCCACACGAGGTGCTCGTCCGGGAACCCCAGTCGCACCGCCAGCGGGTCACGGGGCGACCACAGCAGCTCCACCGGCACCCGTCGCGACCTGCCCACACCGAGCTGGGTGAACGCGGTGCCGCGACGCACCAGGGCACCCATACGGCGGCTGCTCACGGCGGCGCTCACATCACACCCCCATGCGGTTGCCGAGATGCGCCGACAACTCCAGGGCCGCCACCAACTCCCGGCCGAGCCCGAGAACCGCGCCGTGCACCCGGCTGAGCCGCGCGACCAACTGCGCGGCGGTGGCCGACCCCGGCCGATCACCCCGGTCGTCATACACGTAAGCGGACTGATCTCGGACCACCACGATCAGCTGACGGAGCAGCTGCTCCACGCCACCGACCGCCCCGCCGAGCCCGTCGAGCACCCCATGTACCGACGCCGCATACGGCAGGGTGCGAGACGCCTGCCCGGGGCGGGTGGCGTTGCTCAAGTACCGCACCAACGCCGACAGCGCACTCGCGGCCTCGACCACGTGATCAGGGCTGTGCGGCCCGTCGTAAGGCCAGTGGTACTCCACAACCTCACGCCCCACAGGGACACCTCGGCCGCGCCACCGCTCGTCATTCATATCCATTTAACCCCAGCCCTACCTTTGTCAGTACGAACGACTTAAAAAATCTGAGAAGTAGAGCACGCCACTACCCAGTTTTCGACAAAGAGAACCGAACACCACGACACCTACGCAGCTCCGCGAGCTTATCGACAAGCCAGCACGGCGCTGCCTGCCCAGTAGCGCCGACATACGCCATCGCATAACGCGCCCAAGCAGCGTAGGCAAGTTCCAGGGGATCCCGGCCACCAACGGGCGTGGGCTCATCCGGCTTGCTTGACATTCCACAAACTGCCTCTCTGAATAACTTCAGCTATCACCCGATAAGCCGGTCGACAGCCTTACGGCCGGCGATGACGCGCTCGGCGGCGGCTCGTATTTTGTCCGTGGCGGTCGCGGCGCAGCCCAGGCACAAGTAGAACAGGGCGTCGCTGTTGACTACCTCAATCGCACCCCGGCCGGCCAATCGCTCGTGCTGAACCACCAGGGTCACCCACTCCGCGATCTCTCGGCGCACCTCCGCCACCTCACTCTGCCGGCCACAGATCGCGCAGCAGGCGGTGAAACGCTGGCGGCGAGCACGCCAGCAGGCCAAACCCGGCATGAGGCGATGGACGACGACTGGCTTGAGCTTCATGACGCCGCTCGCTTTTGCGCCGCGGTGAGCATCTGGGCGCGGTGGTACTGGCGCATCAGCGCCGCGCACACCTCCGGAACCTCATCGACCAGCATGCTGACCTGCACCACGGGGTGGCTGACCCTCGCATCGGAGAGCACGGCGTGCAGCTCCGCCTCACCCGGCTCCAGGCCCCCGTGCTCAGCGGCCTCATCACACCGCAGCAGACTCAGCCGCCACACGTAGTCCACCAGCGGCAGCACGGTGGGAGCGGAGCGGTGATGGACGTCGATGTCCGACTCCCGGCAGAACCGCGGGTCACACCAGCCGGGATGAGATGAGGAGGTACTAGAATCCGTCACGTTCGGTTTCCTCTCGGATTGCTGGACACCGCCCGAGCCGGCGCGCCACATGCGCCACTCGGACCCCAGCCGCAGGCAAGCACACCATGCTGTCCCAGCGCCGTGTTGCGGTGTTTCGTCAGATAATCCGTAATCAGGGTGATTTCCCTGGCGGTGGGGTTGGACCACAACCGTGCAGCCAACTCCACACCAGTAATTGTGGTCCATTCCTGATGGCTCAGTCGAAGATGTGTGGTGGTCAACGTTTCGTCATCTTCGACCATGACACGGATCATGATCTGCCTCCGTTGTAAGGCCAGGAGTGATAAAGCTCGTCGGCACAAGCGCTGCACTTCGTGATGAACCCGTAGGCGTCTTCCCTGTCCACCTGCACTGTTCCGGTACGCCTGCACCGCTGGCACAGTCCCTGAGGCTCTCCCCAGGGGGCCCGTTGGCTACCGTTCACCGCAATCCCCCCGCAACGATCACACTGCGTCGGTGCAGGCGAGAAAGACCAGCCAAACCGACCATCTCGGCTCGTCGAGGGTCGCGGGCGCGGCGATGACGAAGGGTCCGGCGGCTGCGTTCGGTCGTTCCGCCCTGCACACCCTCCACAGGCTCACCACGCAGGGCCAGCTCTAGGCACTCCTGGCGCACCGGGCACCCCGCGCACAACCGCCGGGCCCGCATCTCCTCACCCGCCGCCGCCCGACGGTCAGCCAGCTCCGAGGACGCCTGCCGCTGCCACTCCTCGCGGTCCGCACCCACCCGGGTACACGGTTTCAGATCGGCCGGAGAGCGGGTCAGCACCTCAATCAGCTGCCGGTCCGTCATCGCCCGCACCGTCGCGCCCGGCTCGACGACCACCGGCATCGCCGAGCTCAGCCGGCCCACGCCGAGCTCACCTGCTGCCGCTGCTGCTCCAGCCACGCCCCGGTCCACTCCGCGACGTCCACCATCGACCCCGCCGCCAGCGCGTCGGCCTCCAACCGCTGCAACGCCAGCAACGGCACCACATACCGGTTCCGCAACTTGATCGCCGGGAACTCACCAGACCGAATCAAGTCATAGATCAGGTCATCACTGACCCGCATCAACTCCGCCGCCTCACCCGCGGTCAAAAACTGCGGCCGCTGCTGCTTGCGCACCACCAACGGCGACACACCACCACCGGGCTGACCCAGCTCGCGGCTATGCTCAACCTGCATCGATACCCACCTTCCTTTCAACGCGGTTCGATGTATCCGCTCCGGCCGGTGTTGCCGCACCGCCGGGGCCCCTCACGCTTGGCGATTTGCTACCCCGTTGTCCATCATTGACTCAGGTGACCATCCGTAGTTCTCAACGTGACACCATCCGTCAGGAGCGTCGGTCCCGCCGCAGGAAGGGCAACCCTGTGGGGGAGCCTCCTCACTCTGTGCCGACATGTCTCATCCTCCATTCCTCGTCAGTCGCTAGTCATTCAGCAGACGGGTGTTCGCCGGATCACCGGCTCTCCGTATCAATCGCCTTGACTGATGACTGTTTGCGAGCCCTGGGTAACACACTCGCAGGGTGGCCACACGCGACCACACCGCCCACACGTGATCTCAGCATTCTGTCGATCCAAAAACGCATTCCATTTATCCAGAATTGGCTGGAGCGCTTCCGCGTGACCATAACTCACCAGTGATCACCCCACAACACCCGCGGGGCAAGCAGAATCACCATCGACAGCCCGGTCACCACCACGAGGACGGGGAATCAGCCCCAACTCCCCATCAAACCGCCACAACAACCGCCCACCCCGCGCCGTGAGAAGCGCCCGCTCCGTACCCCTGAGCGCCCATGCGGCACTGTAGGCCTCCCACTCCAGCAACCCAGCGGACGCCAACAGCGACAAAGCCATCCGCGTCAGCTCCGTCGCCCGGTACGCATCCCCACACACCATGACCAGCCACCCGCCCGGCTCCCCGCGACGCGGACACCGCAGCACAACCCCGTCCTGCACCACCCGCAACACCTGATGAGTGAACTCATCCCGCCCCCAACACAAATCAAGATCCTGGCCAGCGGGAATAACCTCACGCGCCTTCACAAACAAGTTCGATGTATCCGCCCCGGCCGTCGCCTCGCCGCACTCGGGGGCAGCGGATACCGACGCCGCATGGGCGCCCACGGTTGCAGTAACCTGGTGGTGCATCGGAGGACTCCAATCTCGGTGCGCTGGCCCGGGCCGGGGGTGCCACCCCGCCTGGGCCGTCATACTTTTTTGGGCTCTACTGCTCCCCATGTGGGTGTGGCCGGTGACCCTTCGACATCCCGGTCGGGCGCACGGACGATCGCCGAATCACCGGCCACATGGCGGCTACTCAGCCCTTCGTGGGGTCGGGGAAGCACCACGAGAGCACCCGAGGCCGCCAGCTCTATGGAGTTGATAGGCGGTGATGATCAGCGCGTGACCGACACGCGACGACCGCCGCTTACCTGGTTCCTCTCGCTCACCTGGCCCACCTATCCGGCAGGACCGATCCAACCTTAATGCCTTAAGCGGTATACTGCAAATGGTGGTACATGCGGTAAGGTGCGAATGACCGTCTCGTACCCTGCTGTCTCCCCCGCGGTGGCGATAAAGTGACCATGTGAGGGAGAACCCCGGGTCCGGCCGCGATGCGCAGGCGTAACGACCCGCGGGCCCGCTCCGACCAGATAGCGGCCAGTCTCCGAGCGTTGATCATGTCCGGGGACCTGGCGCCCGGCACGCAGCTCCCCTCGACACTGCAGCTCGTCGAGGAACACCACGTTGCCAACACGACAGTCCAGCGCGCGCTCACCCAGCTGAAGGCCGAGGGCTTTGTCATCAGCCAAGTCGGCAGGGGCGTGTTCGTGCGCGACAAACAGCCGTTCGTCGTGCGCGTCGGCGCCTACACCGCGCCTACACCCGGCGGGTTCTCGTTCAAGATCTTGGGGGTCGACGAAGGCGCCCCGGTTCCCGCGGACGTAGCGAACGGTCTCGGGATAGCCACAGGAAACACCGCCGTACTGCGGCACCGGCTGAACCTCCACGACGGCGAACCGGTCGCGCTGTCGTGGTCCTACTACCCGGCGGCCATCGCGGTCGGCAGCCCCCTTGCCAGCCGCGCCAAGATCTCCGGAGGCGCGCCGCGCGTCTTGGAAGATCTTGGCTACCCACAAAGGCGGTTTGTGGACCGAGTATCCGCCCGGCCGCCGACTACCGAGGAACTCCTGGGACTGGAGCTGCCCGACGGTGTCTCCGTCATCCGCCGCCTCAGGGTCATCTACTCCGATCGTGACGTGCCAGTAGAGGCATCCGTGCTGATCAACGGAGCACACCTGTATGAGCTGGAGTACCACGAACTGACCGGAGAGTAGGTCGAGCTGCCACGAGACGGGGCGGGTAAGGGAAGGAGGAGACCAGCCATGCGGGTTAACCCCAGCGATCCGACACCCGCCTACATCCAGATCGCCGACGACCTTCGCCGGGCAATCGAGCGCGACGAGCTGCGGGACGGCGCACCGCTGCCCTCGCTGCGTCAGATGGAAGAGGAGTACGGGGCCTCCGCCGGGACCGTGCGCCAGGCGCTCGACCAGCTCCGAAGCGAAGGAATCATCATGACCCGCCAAGGCCAGGGAACCTACGTACGGAAACCACGCCGGCTGCGCCGCGAGGGAACCAGCCGCCATCTCAGGTCGCAGCGCCAGCCCGGCACAGCACCCCTCGAAGCTGAGGCACAGGACCAGAACTTTCAACGCGGGCAAGACCTCCTTGAGGTCACCACCGGGCCGGCACCCGCCGACATCGCCCACCGCCTGCGACTCCCGCCCGAGTCGTCGGTCGTCATCCGCCGCCACCTGCTCACCCTCGACGGCGAACCAGCCCAAACCGCCGACAGCTACTTTCCCGCCGAGATCGTGCGGGGCACCCCCATCGCGCAGTCCGAGAAAATCCCGGGCGGGGTCCACGCCGAGCTGGCCCGCATCCTCGGTGTCACCCTCTCCCATGCAACCGAGGACCTCATCGCCCGCATGCCCACCCCAACCGAGGCACGCACTCTGCGACTTCCCCCCGGAACCCCCATCGTGGACCTCACCCGCACCATCTACGCCCAGGACCACAACCCGGTCGAGGTCACCCGGTTCATCTTCGACGGGTCCCGCCACCTGTTCACCTATCGCGTACCCATGGACTGACCCACCGTGGCTGACCAGTCCCAAGTCCTTCGAGCCGAAGGTCTGGACGCCGCCGTCAAGGGCGGATCTACCTACATCCGCGACCGCCGCCTCGCGCGCCCTACCCTCAGCCGCTAGACCCGAGCGCCCGAGCAAGAACGGGCGATAATCGCTACCGCCGCCCAACTCGCCCACGCCATCGCTCCTCTCGCTAGGCCGGCCCGTTCACCGAACCCTGTCGTTGGGTCCGCGACATCGACTTTAAGCGTTTACGCTTAAAGTGTCAACGCGCACGACCGAGCGGGGTGAAACGCCAGGTCAGCGACGATTCAGCGCGCTGAGAGCCAGTACCTCAGCGCATGACGGTCGGCGGCAAACAGCATCACGGCTACCTCGTACACCACGTCATCCGCCGTCACGACAGGTCGGAAGACCTCTAGCAACGGCACACCTTCGTCGAGCCGGAGCAGCCGTGCCTCCTCCGGGGTCGGCATCCGGCCCCGGACTTCCTCCGCGAGCGGATCACGGGCAACGAAGCCCTTCTCCGCGAGAAGCCTAATCGCGCCACCCTTGATCTTGCGGGATTCGAGCAGGGCTGTCCCTCGCGCGATGGCCAGCGGGTAGTACGAGTGCGCTAGCTGATCGGGCTCGTCGTCCAGCAGCAGCAATCGCGATCGGAGCGCCGCTGGCTCTCCAGCGGGTAGACCAAGCGCTTCGGCTTCATCGGGCGGCGGTACGACTTCCCCGACGAACAGCAACCGCTGGCTAGGGACCCGACCCTCTCCCGTAGCCCATGTCGTCCAGTGATCCGGCTCTCCCGGCACCGGCACGCGCAGGTACTCCGCTGGTCGGGGACGACGCAGAGTCCTCTCGCGGACGAACATCCCTTTCCCCTGCCGACCGGCGATGAGCCCCTCGTGCTTGAGCAGACCGGTGGCCCGCTGGATAGCCGTGTTCGACGCTCGGAACTCGCGCATCAGCTCGGCAACGGTAGGCAGCTTCGTTCCTGGCCGATATACGCCCGTGTTGATTCGATCGCGCAGCGTGGACGCGATCTCCTGGTAGGACGAACTTGGGTCGGGGACAGGCACAGATCAACTCTACGTCTTAGCGCTTAAGGCTCCACGGCAACGGGTCAAAGCCGCGCAGTCCGGGGCAACGCCACAGGCGTAGACACCTGCTGTAGAACCGGAGCATTCAATGCAGAGCAACGCCAACAGTGGTGTTGGTTTCCAGCTGTACCCGCTGCCCGGTGGGGGTGATGGTGAATAACCAACGCTCGACTCCGGGGCTTCCGGCGTCCAGCCACCAGCGGCAGGCCGCCTCGACCTCATCCCACAGCCGCCGCGGCCCGGCCTGGAGCACCGGGAACTCGTCCTGGTCAGCAGTGGGGCTGGTATGGGTCAGCTTGGCCCAGGACCCCCAGGGATCTACCAACCACAGCACACCCACCGGCTCACTGGGCTCCCAGGGGTAGTACCGCCACTGGCACCCCGGTACACGCTGGCCGATGGCAATCCGTGCACCGTGCGGCCCAGTGACGTGGTGGGGATGCAGCGTGGTGACTCGAGCGGCAATGACCCGAGTGGCGATGCGCCGGGGGTTGCTCACAGCATCCATCGCGGGTTTGACAGCGCCCCGGGTTGCCCGCTGCTCCCGCAACCACATGAAGCTGCTTTCCGCCACGATCCTGCCGCTGGCGGTGCCATCCTCGGCCACCGTGAGCACTAACAACCCGCCCGCTTAGGTGTCTGCCCACGGCACCACGATCCGCCCACCCGGCCGGGTCTGCTGCACCCAGGCGTACGAGACCCGGTTGCAGGCCGCAGTGACGATCACCCGGTCATACGGGGCGCCGGGCGGGTAGCCGAGCGCACCCTCACCAGTGGCCACGGTCACCGCCCCGAACCCGGCCTCCGACAGCGCTTTCCTGGCGTGGGTAGCGATCTCCGGATCAATCTCGATACTGATGACCTGCCCAGCACCGAGGCGATGAGCCAGCAACGCTGCGTTATACCCCGCCCCGGTACCTACCTCAAGCACCCGATGCCCCTCGCGCACATCAAGTGCCGCCAGCATCACCGCGACAATAACCGGGCCCGACGCCGAGCTGGAGGGCAGCGAACCCCGACCACCAGGACCAGCCGGGCACCCATCATCGACCTGCGTCACCACACCATCGTCTGCTGCGTAGGCCAACCGCAACCACCGATCCGGGCCCTGCTCGCGATCCAGCGGCACATAAGCCGGCGAACCACCATCCTCATGGTTGGTCACCCACACCGTGTCGGGAAGAAACTCATGCCGTGGCACCGCCAGCAGCGACGGCTGCCACGGTGCGACCGCGGCCCGCCACCCCGCCACGAACTCATCGGCCAATACCGCGTCCACCATCTGCCGCCGCAGCTGCCCAGGCTGCTCACCGCGCATCACTTCTTCTCGCGCTCACCTGGCCGTTCCTCGGGCTCGTCTGGCTTCTCATGCTTACCGGGCTGACGATGCGGGAACGGTTGCTCCGGCTTATGACCATCGTGAATCGGGTTTGGTTGCGGCGTTGGCTCATCGTGCCTGCCCATACTCATCACCCCCCAACCCGCTCAGGTGCACCCGGTATACCGCACACCCGACCCCACCGACCAGGCCCCGGCCGTCCGGCGGTAGGTAGTGGCGGGCCACTACCGGGTAGAACCCCTACAGCGCTGCCCCGCACCTGACCCCGCTACAGCGCCCTGGGGACGAGCTGAGGAGCACCGTGCCATTGTCGGGCGCTTTTAAAGGAGGATTCGGTTAACAGGTGAACCTGTGGCCTGCTGCTTACGGCGAACCGAGGCGAGATCTACCACATTGATCCCTCTCACGTGCCGTATAGGCGCGGACTCATGAGGCAGTTCGTCAATTCGCGCGTGACGATTAAGTACGTCCATAACTAGAGTCTCCGACCACGCTGCGGATCGCGCCATAGCCTCCACGTTGGGCCCCGGACCGTGACTGATCTCAGCCAACTTGCGAAATGCGCGCGGCTTCTCGTAAGAAACAAATCCCGGCTCTTTCTTATTCCAACCCCTAGCGCTCATCTGCTTGTACAGGCTGACCGCTCGATCCTGGTCAATAAATCCCAGCTCGCGAGATCGTCGAATAAGATTCTTCACTGAGACACCCCATTCGGACTTGATTATTGCCAGCTGACTGAGAGTCGGATTTCGCAACAGAACCACGCCCATCGCTGCACGTGGAGTAAGCAGCTCAGACGCGAAGCTGTCCGCCTCGGCCTCGACAGTCGGTCTCCTGTTCACGTGACGGTGAAGTACTAGATGCCCGAGTTCATGCGCTACACTGAATCTAAGACGGTCAGCCGGCGTCCCTGCCAGAATACCGATGATGGGACGATCACCGCTCCACGCACAAAATGCATCCATATGATCTTCAGAGCGGGGTATCCCAAGAACTGACACCCCAAGTCGTTCAACAGCCAACACCAAGTACGGGAGAGGCGAAAAATCATCAAAACCAAGTAGCTGACGCATACGCCCAGCCGCCTCAGCGGGCCTCGCGTCCTGCATATCCTCCAAACCTGACATGAGTGGACTTGCGGACTGCTCAAGGCGATAATACTCCTCAAGGATTGTCTGAGCCCACCGCATCACGGCTGTTTTCGACGCGGTCGTGAGCCGACTTCTCGCGCGTAACTGCGGAGATTGAGGGGCTAGCGCCGGCAGGGCAGGACGAGCGAAGAAGTCAGACCTGACTCGTAGGGCCACTGCTAGCAGTTCAATGATCTCAGGATCAGCATCAGCTAAACCGTTTTCTATACGAGAGAGTCGAGACTGGTTAAAGCCAGGCAACCCAACCTCGTCGATGAGCGCAGTGTGTGTAAACTGGAACATTTCACGCGCCTGCCTTATACGCTCACCAACGATCATCCCGCTCCCTCATCTCCCAACCTTGGGTACTCAATAGTCGGACGAAGCCCGTCGAGGTCGGCGGCACGGAGCGATGCCATGTGCTCGCTCAGCGGCCCCCTCCAGTCCAGCTGCAAACTATCCCTGCGATGACTTCCCCCGATAGGACGAACCAGCGTCAGAGGATCGACCAGTGTTCCAGCATCGTCCCTCCAAAGCAGGAGAAGGTTGTCCTGTTCCATCCCGTCGAGGGTCGGATCCTGCTCCTGCCTCCAGAAGCGCTGCTTGCGGCGAGAGCGCCCAGGAATGGGAACGATCACCTGACCACTCGGCGTCAGGCTCGTCCTATAGATCCTGATCGCCACGGTCTTAAACCGAACGAGCAGGCCGGACATGGCGTGTAATGGCCGGCCTCCCCTCGGCGACTCAACAAGTAACCCACACTCTTTGAGTTCATCTGCCGCCTTTCGCCGGGCCGCGTGGGCATAGAACCAAGGATCACGGGTACGACCCAACCCTTCGCGCTCGTGAAGACTAGCCGTACCCTCTAGGCCCACCCGCAGAGCCCTGAAGGTCGGCGTAATGATGGGCTGGATAACACGGAGCGTCTCCCGGTACGTCGCCATGTGCATACGATGCCACCAAAATTCACTACCGTCCAGCGCACCTCATGACTCTCCGTATTGGCCACCTCCACGCAAGACAGCGGGTTCATCTTCGACGGACCCCGCCACCTGTTCACCTACCGCGTACCCATGGACTGACCACCCACCATGGCCGACCAGTCCCAGGTCCTTCGAGCCGAAGCGTCAAGGCCTTCAGGTTGATCTCACCGTGCGTGGGCGTTTGGGCATCTTGGCGCCCAGCACTTCGGCGGCCCGTTGGTCGGAGGCGGCGACCCAGGCGGCGTAGACGCGCAGGGTGGTTGCGCCTCCTCCGCCGTGGCCGAGCCGGCCAGAGACGGTGGCGAGGTCGACGCCGGCGGCAAGCAGCTCGGTGGCGCTGTAGTGCCGCAGGGCGTGCAGGTGGGTGGTGATACCCACCTCGGCGGCCATGGCGGTGTATCGGTGGGTGACCCAGTCGGGGTGCAGCGGCTGGCTGTGGGCGGGGTCGTTGGAGAACAGGTACCACTCGTCGATGGTGGCCACGCCGAGCAGGGTGGCCCGCTGCCGCGCCCGGTCGCGGTGCTCGGCGAGCACCGTGGTGGTGTCCGGGTCAAGCGCGATGCGGCGCATCTGGTGCGTCTTGGTGTCTTTTTCGATCTTGCGGCCTCGGCGTTGGATGTAGCTGCGGCGGATCTCGAGGACCTGGCGGTCGAGGTGCACGTGCCGCCAGCGCAGCGCGAGTGCCTCGCCGCGGCGCATCCCGGTGGTCATGACCAGCCAGACCAGGGTGCCCCACGTCTCGTCCTGTGCCCAGGCCGCGGTGATAAGGCGCCCCGCCTGCTCGGGGGTCGGCGGGTCGGGGTGCGGCGGTGGCGGCTTGGGGCGGCGGGCGGCGCGGGCGGGGTTGACGCTGACCCACTCCCACCGCAGGGCCGCCTCGAGTGCGCCGCTGAGGATGGCGTGCAGCACGAGCACCGAGGAGGCCGCCAGGGGCCGGCACTCGTGCGGGCGGCACTGGGCCTGGGCGCAGTCATGCTCGCCGGGCCGGCGGTGCTCGAGGAAGGGCCGCCCGTCGCAGCGGGCCCGGCAGCGGCGCAGCTCGCCATAGAAGCGCTCGATCCCGGGCGGGGTGAGCCTGGTCAGCGGCAGCGCGCCGAGCGCGGGGCGGATGAACCGGTCGATAAGCCCGGCGTAGTTGTCCCGGGTGGTGGCGGAGAGCTCCGCGCCGGGCAGCCACTCCTCGAGCAGCGCGCCCAGGCTGGCCCGGGTCCGGCTGGCCTTCTTCTCATCGACCTGGCCGAGGAGCTTGGTGCGCAGCTTCTCGGCCTCCTTCTGGCTCTCGCGGGTGCCGCACAGCCATAGCCGTTTGCCGGTGACCGGGTCGGTACCGGCCGAGACCCGAACCAGCCAGGCGTTGCCACGTCGCTGCACGCTTCCCCGCGCACGTCTCTGAGCCACGTGCCGGACGGTACTGGTGAACATCGTGGTGAACAGCCGGCCTGTACCAGCCTCCCACAGGACGGGAAAACGCTGGTCAGGGGTGGAGCCGCCTCGGGGAGTCGAACCCCGGACCTGCTCATTACGAGTGAGCCGCTCTGACCGACTGAGCTAAGGCGGCGATGCCGCTCGGCGGCAGCCACTAGTGTAGCGAGCGTACGGGCTTTACCCCTGGCCGGCCTGGTGGCTGTGCAATGCGCTGGTCAGCGCCTCGATGGCGATCCGGGGCTTGACGTTGAGCCCCAGTGCCTCGCGGCAGCGCAGGACTGCCTCCAGCATCCGGAGCAGCGATTCGGGACTACAGCGGGCGGCGAGGGTGGTGATGTCGGCGGCATGATCGGGGTGGGTCAGGGCTACCGTGGCGCTCCACCGGGTGACCAGGGTGTCGCGGTAGAAGCCGGCCAGGTCGACCAGGGCGCGGTCCAGCGCATCGCGCTGGGTGCGGGTGGCCCGGGAGCGCTGCCGGCGTTCCAACTCCCGGAGAGCGCCCTTGGCGCCTCGGGTTGCTGCCGCGGCGCCCTTCCCGGTTCCGCCGGCCCCCAGGGCCGTCTCCAGTTCCTCGGTCTCGGCCGCATTGCGAGCCGCAGTCAGGCCGCCTGCCTCCGATTCGGCGGCCTCGAGCAGCTCATCAGCCAGCGCGAACACATCTGCGAGGGAGCGCAGCGTGCTCGGTACCCGCAGCACCGCCTCCCGGCGAGCCCGGGCCTGCGGATCAGTGGCGAGCCGTCGGGCGCGGCCGACGTGGCCGCCACACACCGAGGCAGCCCAGCGCGCGGTGTCGGCGTCCACCCCGTCCCGCCTCACCAGCACGTCGGCGACCGCCGTGGTGGGCGGCGTCCGCAGCCGCACCGGCCGGCAGCGTGAGCGCAGTGTCACCGCGATGTCATCGGGGTGATCCGAGGGCGCGCAGAGCAGGAACACGGTCCGCGGTGGGGGCTCCTCGACGGCCTTGAGCAGGGCGTTGGCCGCGCCCTCGGTGAGCCGGTCGGCGTCCTCGATGAGCAGCACCTGCCACCGGCCTATCGAGGGCCGGCGGGAGGCGTCAAGGACCAGCGTGCGCATGTCCGCCACCGAGATGGACAGGCCTTCGGGGACGACGTGACGGACGTCGGGGTGGGTGCCGGCCAACGTGCTCCGGCAGCCCTGGCAGGCACCGCACCCCGGCCCGGTCTGCGTGTCGGTGCACTGCAGCGCGGCAGCGAAGGCCCGTGCCGCGACCGACCGACCGCTGCCGGGGGGGCCGGTGAACAGCCAGGCATGGGTCATCGCCCCCACCGATCCGGTGGCGGCTGCCGACCGGGCCGCCTCGATCAGGACGGCAACCGCCGGATCCTGCCCCACCAGCTCGGCCCACACGCTCATCGCCGGCCTGCCGGGGAGTCAGACAGCGCCGGGGAGTCAGACCGGGAAGGCCCGCGCAGTGCGGTGCGCAGGTCGGCCAGCAGCGACCCGTCTAGCCGGTCGTCCATCTGGCGGTGCGCGAGTAGGCCGACGACGGCCGCCAACAGCCCGGCGCACAGCAGCACGGGGCGGGTGCCATCAATGGTCATCCGCTCGTTGAACAGGGTGATGGTGCGCTGCTGGACCAACCCGACCACGAACGGGACCAGGGCCATCGAAGCCAGCAGGTCTAGCCGAACCAGCGACTGGACGAACGCGATGGTGCGGCCCCGCATCTCATCGGTGACCTGAGCCCCGATGATGGTCAGACCGGTCAGGAACGCCACACCCCCGGCACAGCCCACCAGGATGACGGCGAGCAGGGCGACGATCAGCTGCGGTGCCAGCGCCACGATGACCAGCGCCAGCCCAGCCGCCACGATCGCCAGCCCGAACAACCCGCGGTGCCGGACCCGGCGGGCCGCCAGTGGCGTGAGCGCCATACCCAGACCAAGACCGACGAACAGCGACGCGAACAGCAGCCCGTAGGCGGCGTTGCCACCGCCCAGGCTGGTGGAGTAGAGCTTCGCGCACGCGATGACGGCCCCGCCCGCGGCGAAGGCGCCGAGGATCCCGATGACCAGGCCGCGGACCAGAGGTGTGCCGCGGACAAAGGCCACCCCGTCGCGCAACATGGCGAGCAGTCCGGGTTGGACATCACGCCGGGTCACAGCCCGGCCCGAGATCTCCGGGATCCGGGTTCCGACTGTGAGCGCACAGCAGGCGTAGGCGATGCCGTTGAGGCTCAGCGCCAGGTAGGCCGATTCTTCGGCACTATGGACCAGTACCGGGCTCAGTTTCGACAGCGCGGTGAATATTCCCGAAGCGACCAGGACGGCCAGACCGTAAGTCATGATCAGGGAGAGTTGGTTGGCGGTCTCGACCTGGTCGGGGCGGCGCAGCAGATTGGGGATCGAGGCGTCCTTGGCCGGGATCCAGAACAAGGCGCAGAGCTCGATGAGGAAGGTCGCCGTGAACAGCCAGGCCAGCGTTGCGACCAGTGGGATAGACAGGAACAGGGCAGCCCGCAGCACGTCACAGACCACCATCACGTGCCGGCGGTCCAGCTTGTCGGCCAGTGCCCCGGCCAACGGACCGAGCACCATCGCCGGCAGCAGCTTGGTGGCGACCACCCCGCCGAGCGCGAAGCTCTGCGCCTGGTAGCCGCTCGTCAGCTGGGTGGCCAGCGCGGACAGCGCCAGCAGCGACTGCCACTCCGCGGTCGCGGTGATGGCGGTGACGCCCCAGAGCCGGCGGAAGGCGGGAATGGCCAGTACCCCGCGCACCCGCTGCGCGGTGGACCCCGCCCGGTCGTGCTCGGCTCGCTGGCCCATGCTGCTCCACGTGGTTAGCGGTGATGGCGCATTACCGTTATATCCGAATCGAGTTAAGCAAGTCTGTGTCCTCCTCAGCCCTTCAGGGGCGGCAGGTTGTCGATGACGGCCTCGGCGAACTCCCTCGCCGCGCCACAGGGGTCCTCGTGACCCGGGCGCAGCGACGTGAACCGGACGATCAGTGTCTGCGCGTTGGCCGCGGCGACCCGGTAGTAGCAGCTGGCGCCGTCCACGTCGTCCTTGGTGCGGATCGCTGGCTGCCCCCCCACCTGGGTGATTTCGAGGACCGGGATCGCGTTTCGCTGGCGATAGACATTGCGCAGCACGTCGTTGCCGATGTCCACGAACACGGCGAACTCGCGGGTGTGTGCCTTGTCGCTCCACTCACATCCGGTGTTGCCAAGGGCATTCTTGGGTTCGCCGGGCTGGTCGATCTGGTTGGCCTCCAGTTGCGCTGGGGTAAGCAACAAGCATGGCGCAATAGCGGTCAGGTCCTTGGGATTTCGTACCGGCGGGATCGGACCATCCGGCGTGGGGGCCGACGGTCCCGGCACCGCGTCGGCATCGTTGGGCTGCTCACCGCTCGCCGAGCAACCGGCCAACACAGCGACCGATGCCAGCACAGCCAAGACGGCACGCATCACAGCTCCCAAGCGCAGGCAACCCCCAAGTACCAGGGCGAGGAGTTTGCCATGCACCCGCACCCTGCCGGTTCAGCGGGGTAGGCCAGTGGCTGGAGGTTACGGCACCAGCCTGGACAGTGATTCCACGATCCCAGCGATGATGCCGTACGTCAGTGCCCCGGAGAGGATGACCGCGACGAGGAAGAAGAGGGTCGCGCCCCCATTGGTCCGGGGACGCGCTGGCACACCGGGGCCTCGGCGGCCAGCTCGGCGGCCGGCTCGGCGACGAAGGTCAAGCTGCCGGGGCATGCGGGACCCGAATGCGAGCGGCGGGCGGTAACGCAGGCCCGGCGTGGGCTGGACGGGTGGGGCCATCATGGGAGCGACCGGTCGCGAGGGGTGACCCGGCGCGCCGGCCGTTGGTGCCTGCGGAGCAGAGTGGGTAGGCAGCGAGGCTGTGGGAGCGACCGGGGGGGCAGTGATCGGCGGGACGGGAACCGGGGGGGCGCCGATGGAGGAGGCACTGACCGGAGGGGTGTCGGTCTGGGTGGCACTTGGTGGAGCCGTGCCTCGCTGGGCAGGCGCCGCATCAGGGTCCTGGTTCACCGGCCGGGTGGGATCTTCACCAAGCGCAGCGGCAATCTCCTCCCGGGTCATGCGCGAGTCAGGGAGGGCGGGCAGCGTCAACGGCAGCAAGCCCGACGCGCCACGCCCTGACGAGTCAGACAGCGGCTCGGGCAACTCGGTGCCGTCAACCCCAAACAAGGCATCCGACAGCTCGCTCATCAGGGGCTCGCTCATGAAGCTATGGTGCCACGCTCGGGCCACCCCGTGAGCGTGCTCTTTCCCACTTACGAGGGCTGGGCGGCGACGCCTTTGGCGCGCTTGGCGGCCAGCAGCTCAGCGGCGCGCTCATCGGTGAGCGTCTCCACGCTGTCCCCCTTGCGCAGCGATGCGTTGACGCCCGCTCCGTCGGTGACATAAGGCCCGAAACGGCCCTCCTTGAGGACCATCGGCTTGCCCGTCACCGGATCCGGGGCCAGTTCGCGCAACGGGGGTTTGGCGGCGGCTTGGCGGCCCCGGCGCTTGGGCTCGGCGTAGACCTTGAGCGCCTCGTCGAGGGTGATCGTGAAGATCTGCTCCTCGTTGGCCAACGAACGCGAGTCCGTTCCCCTCTTGAGGTAGGGGCCGTAGCGCCCATTCTGTGCGGTGATCTCCTGGCCGGTGTCCGAATCGGTTCCGACCACCCGGGGCAGCGAGAGCAGCCGCAGCGCGTCCTCGAGGGTTACCGTCTCCAGGCTCATGGACTTGAACAGCGAGCTGGTCCGCGGCTTGGGTTTCTTGGCAGCACCCTTTGCTGTGCTCTTTTCTGGGCCGGGGGCGGGGGCCTCCTCGGGCAGTACCTCGGTGACGTAAGGCCCGTAGCGGCCCTCCTTGGCGAGGATTTCGTGCCCGCTCACCGGGTCGGTGCCCAGCGAGCGGCCCTCCATCGGGGTGGCGAAGAGCTTCTCGGCGACTTCGGCGGTCAGCTCGTCGGGTGGCAGGTCCTCAGGCAGGTTGGCCCGTTGCTGCTCCTGCCCAACGGTCCTTTCCAAATACGGACCGTAGCGGCCCACCCTGACCACCACGTCTCGCCCGGCGTCATCGGTGAACAACGGGATGGAGTTGACCTCCCGCGCGTCGATCTCTTCCAAGTTCACGCCGACCAGCTTCTTGAGCCCACCGAAGCGGGCCACCGACAGGGCGCCTCCGTGTTCGGAGCCGAAGTAGAAGCCGGTCAGCCAGTCGGTGCGGTGCTGCGCACCGGAGGCGATGGAGTCCAGCTCGTCTTCCATGGCGGCGGTGAAGTCGTAGTCGACCAGGCAGCCGAAGTGCTGCTCCAGGAGTCCGACCACGGCGAAGGCCACCCAGGAGGGCACCAGCGCTGAGCCGCGCTTCCACACATACCCGCGCTCCTGAATGGTGTTGATGATCGTGGCGTAGGTGGACGGGCGGCCGATACCCAGGTCTTCGAGGGCTTTGACCAGGCTCGCCTCGGTGTAGCGCGGCGGTGGGGTGGTGGTGTGCCCCTCGGGTACCAACTCGGTGGCGGTGAGGGGCTGGCCGCGGGTCAGTGCGGGGAGCCTGCGCTCGGCGTCGTCGGCCTCCCCCCCCGCCTCGTCGTCCACGGTCTCGACATAGGCCTTGAGGAATCCCGCGAAGGTGATGGTGCGACCGGAGGCGGCAAACGTGCACTCCTCATCCGTCGCGGAGGCGCCGGTGATCCGTACGCTGATGGTGCTGCCACGGGCGTCGGCCATCTGGGAGGCGATGGTGCGCTGCCAGATCAGCTCGTAGAGCCGGAACTCGTCGGCGTCCAGTACGCCAGCCAGCTGCCCTGGTGTCGCGAAGGTCTCTCCGGCGGGCCGGATCGCCTCGTGCGCCTCTTGGGCGTTCTTAACCTTGCGGAGGTACTGCCGCGGCCCGTCGTGCAGGTAACTCTCACCGTAGAGCTCACGGGCTTGGGTTCGGGCCGCCGCGATCGCCGTCTCCGACAGCGTCGTGGAGTCGGTCCGCATATAGGTGATGTAGCCGTTCTCGTAGAGCCGCTGCGCGGTGCTCATAGCCCGCTCCGCGGAGAAACGCAGTTTCCGGCCGGCCTCCTGCTGCAGCGTGGAGGTCATGAAGGGCGGGTAGGGGCGCCGCGTGTAGGGCTTCTCCTCGACACTCGACACCGTCAGCGGGACATCCGCCAGCGCCTGCGCAAGGCGCCCGGCGTAGTCCTCGTCGATGATCAGCAGATCCCGCCCGGCACGCTTGAGCGCACCGTCCGGACCGAAGTCCCGCCCGGTGGCCACCCGATGGCCATCGACCTCAACCAGCCGAGCCCCGAACGTGGGCGGCGTGGCGGTATCGTCCGAGGTCGCTAGCGTGGCGGCCAGATCCCAGTAGGACGCGGACACGAAGGCTATCCGCTCGCGCTCGCGCCGCACAATGATACGGGTCGCCACGGACTGCACCCGCCCGGCGGACAGCTTCGGCATCACCTTGCGCCACAGCACCGGGGAGACCTCATACCCGTAGAGCCGGTCCAGGATGCGCCGGGTCTCCTGCGCGTCCACCAAGTCCTGGTCGATGTCGCGGGGGTTCTCCGCCGCAGTGCGGATGGCCGGCGCGGTGATCTCGTGAAAGACCATCCGGCGCACCGGAACCGTGGGTTTGAGGGTCTGCATCAGGTGCCACGCGATGGCCTCGCCCTCGCGGTCGCCGTCGGTGGCCAGATAGAGTTCGTCGGCGCTTTTGAGTGCGTTGCGCAGCTCAGTGACGGTGGAGCGCTTGTCCGGGGTGATGATGTACAGCGGCTCGAAGGCGCGGTCGACGTCTACTCCCAGCCGTGCCCAGGACTCGCCTTTGTACTTGGCGGGCACATCGGCGGCACCTCGGGGCAGATCCCGGATGTGCCCCCGCGAGGACTCCACGACGTAGCCCGACCCGAGGTAGGAAGCGATCTTGCGAGCCTTCGCGGGAGATTCCACGATCACCAAACGATGCCCAGAACCGTTGGACCGGCGGGAGCGAGCGGCCCCAGCAGAGGACTCGGACGGTGGCCCAGAAACCGACGCAGAAACCGACGCACCCGTGGTAGTGCGGCGCCTGCCACCGCCGGACGTGCCGCCCGGGCCTGCTGTCGTTTTCGATCGTGCCACGCTTAGCTCACCTCAGTATGCGACTGCATCATTCCCCGATCCCCGCGCCCCAGTGTGCACAACCTGGCAACCCCGGGGGCAGTCAGCGTCGCACAACCCGTCGCGAACAACCAGGGATCTTGCGCGATGCCACCCCGGTCGATCGGCCTCAGGTCGATCGGCCCCGGGTCATCGGCACTGCGGTCCCGCTATCGGTGACCTCCGGCAGTATTCAGCCGCTGGCAGGCCGGCGCCACCTGAAACGCGGGTGCGAGCTCCTTATTGCTGATCAACTCCCGGATCTGGCCGCTGGCCGCACCGAGATCGGGGCCAGGAAGATGGCTGGCCTTCTGCGCGAAGTCCGGGTCCTTGGCGTCCAACGCGGCGAGCCTGGCACGCTGGATGCCGACGGTCCCCGCCGCGCTGGTGAAGAAACCCACTGCAGCGTCCTGCATCCGCTTGCCCTCGGTGATCCGCGGTTGGCCGAGCCGTTCGAGCTTGAAGGCGGTGTTGGCAAATGCTCGCTGGATGGTGTCAGAGAACGCCAGCAGCCCGTCCTTCTGGCCCTGCGGGGTCGGCTGTGCCTTCGCGATCGCAGACACTCCGGTGACCACCTCACCGAGACCGCCACACACCACGCTCACCCAGGCGACCGGGTCGGCGCCCTGGGGCGCGGGCGGCTTCGACGGGACATCGGCGGAGCCGCATCCAGCCAGGGCGAGGCCGAGAGCCACGAGGATGACGCCGGAGGAACGAGCAGGTGGGGGCACGACCGGAGTAACGACGAACTGATGCTGCCCGTGACGGTGCTCTTCAAGGCCGGCCAACCCCGGGGTTGGCCGGCCTTGAAGAGCACCAAACTTAGGCGGCGAGCCGGGCAGGCGGCGAGGTGTCCACCAACGAGGTGGACCGCCGCTTGGACACCACCACCGCAATCACGATCACCGCCGCGGCGGCCACGGCGATACCCGCCCGCAGCGTAAAGGCGTTCGGCAGGGCCGAGACCGTCACGATCGCCGGCGCAATCAACACGGAGACCAGGTTCATCACCTTGATCAGTGGGTTGATCGCCGGGCCCGCGGTGTCCTTGAACGGATCGCCGACGGTGTCACCGATCACGGTCGCGGCGTGCGCGTCCGAGCCCTTGCCGCCGTGGTTGCCGTCTTCGACCAGCTTCTTGCCGTTGTCCCAGGCCCCACCGGAGTTGGCCAGGAAGATCGCCATCAGAGTGCCGGTGATGATCGCTCCGGCCAGGTAACCGGCCAGCGGCCCTACGCCGAGACCGAAGCCCACCGCGATCGGGGCCAGCACCGCGAGCAGACCCGGGGTGGCCAGCTCCCGCAGCGAGTCCCTGGTGCAGATATCGACCACCCGGCCGTACTCGGGCCGCACCGAGTAGTCCATGATCCCGGGGTTGTCCCGGAACTGCCGGCGCACCTCGTAGACCACGGCCCCGGCAGCCCGGGACACGGCGTTGATAGCCAGGCCGGAGAACATGAACACCACAGCGGCGCCGATCGCCAGGCCGACCAGGACGTTGGGCACCGAGACGTTGAACGCCGCGTTCAGGTCCAGGTTCACGGCCGCGGCCCGGATGGCGTCGCGGTAGGAACCGAACAGCGCCGTGGCGGCGAGCACCGCGGTGGCGATCGCGATGCCCTTGGTGATCGCCTTGGTGGTGTTGCCCACGGCGTCAAGCTCGGTGAGGATACCTACCCCCGCACCCTGGACGTCGCCGGACATCTCGGCGATTCCCTGGGCGTTGTCGCTGACCGGGCCGAAGGTGTCCATCGCGACGATGACGCCGACAGTGGTGAGCAGTCCGGTGCCGGCCAGCGCGATCGCGAACAGCGCGACGGTGACCGATCCGGACAGCAGGAACGCCGCGTACACCGCACCGCCGATCACCAAGGCGGTGTACACCGCCGACTCGAAACCGATCGAGATCCCGGACAGGATCACGGTAGCCGCGCCGGTCAGCGAGCTGGTGCCGACGTTGCGAACCGGCCGGTGTTCGGTGCCGGTGAAGTAGCCGGTGAGCCACAGGATGATCCCGGCCAGCACGATGCCGATAATCACGGCGACCGCCGCGGTGATCGCCGGGCTGCCGGAGAGCTGATCGGTCGGCCGGCCGTCGATCTGGGTAACACCGGCCAGCGCGCTAAAGCTGCTGGGCAGGTAGAGGAAGGCGGCGGCGGTGCAGGCCACCGCGGAGATCGTCGCCGCGATGTAGAAGGACCGGTTGATCGCGCGCAGCCCCGGCTCGCCCGCTCTGGCCCGGGTGACATACACCCCGATCACCGCGGTCACCACCCCGATCGCCGGCACGATCAACGGGAACAGCAGGCCCTTGAGCCCGAACGCCGCAGTGCCCAGGATCAGCGCCGCCACCAGCGTGACCGCGTACGACTCGAACAGGTCAGCGGCCATGCCGGCGCAGTCGCCGACGTTGTCGCCGACGTTGTCGGCGATGGTGGCGGCGTTGCGCGGGTCGTCCTCGGGGATGCCCGCCTCGACCTTGCCAACCAGGTCACCGCCCACGTCGGCGGCTTTGGTGAAGATACCGCCGCCGACCCGCATGAACATGGCGAGCAGCGCAGCCCCGAAACCGAAGCCTTCCAGCACCTTCGGGGCGTGACCGGCGTAGACCAACACCACCAGGGAGGCGCCAAACAGTCCCAGGCCCACGGTGGCCATGCCGACCACCCCGCCGGTGCGAAACGCGATCCGCATCGCCTTCTCCCGGCCACCTTGCTCGTTGGACGCTGCCGCGACCCGGATGTTCGCTCGGGTGGACAGCCACATGCCCAGATAGCCGATCGACGCCGAGAACACCGCTCCCGCGAGGAAGAAGACCGAGCGGCCGATCCGCTCGCCGAGGTCCTCGGCAGGCAGCGCGAACAGCAGCAGAAAGACGATGACGGCGAACCCGGAGAGCGTCTTGAACTGGCGGTTCAGGTACGCCGAGGCGCCTTCTTGAACCGCTCGCCCGATATCTTGCATCCGTGGGGTGCCCTGGCGTGCGGCCAGGACCTCCCGCATCAGGACGGCACCGACGGCCAGAGCGCCGAGAGCGACGGCGGCGACCACACCGACGACGGTGTAATCACCCCCGCTCAGCTCGAGCCCTCCGCCCTGGGCAAGAATGAACCCGGACATCCGTCCTCCTGCTGGTTTTCGTGCACTGCCGTGCACTGCACTGACCGAGCCGCCCGTGAAGACAGCGTCACGGCCGGTCAGTGTAGGCCTCACGGCGCTGCTCACCTCCGCCGGTCTCGCTCACCTGCGCAAGATGCGGGCGTTAGCGTGCGAGTCAGGGACATGCCGGCGATCGGGAGGCGGTAGTGCACGGCGACGGGCAGGGGCAAGCCCTGCTGCAGCGGCTGCTCGCCGGCTATCCCCGCACCACCGGCGGGAACGAGTCACCGTTGCGGCACGTCACGACGATTCCCGGCCGGGTGGCGACGACGGTGCGCTGGCCCTGCTGGGTGCCGGAGCGGCTGCGCGAATCGCTTGCCGCGGCGGGTGTGGCGGCACCGTGGGCGCACCAAGTCGCCGTTGCGGAACTGGCTCGGGCGGGCCGCCACGTCGTGATCGCCACCGGGACCGCGTCCGGCAAGTCGCTGGCTTACCAACTGCCAGTGCTCGCCCATCTCTTGGCCGACCAGCAGGCCACCGCGCTGTATCTCGCGCCCACCAAGGCATTGGGAGCCGACCAGATCCGGGCGGTGACCGCGCTGGGCCTGGACGGGGTGCGGCTGGCTAGCTACGACGGCGACACCCCGATGGCGCAGCGGGACTGGGCGCGCTCGCACGCCCGGTGGGTGTTCACCAACCCGGACATGGTGCACCACGGCCTGCTCGCCCGGCACGACCGCTGGGCGCGTCTGCTGCGGCGACTGCGTTTCGTGGTGATCGACGAGTGTCACGCCTACCGCGGGGTGTTCGGCTCGCACGTCGCTCTGCTGCTGCGCCGGTTGCGCCGTCTCGCCGCGCGCTACGGCGCAGCGCCGGTGTTCGTGCTCGCCTCGGCGACGGTCGCAGACCCCGGTGTCTTGGCGTCCCGGCTCACCGGCCTGGACGTGGTGGCCGTCACCGAGGACGCCTCCCCGCGGGGTGAGCGCACCGTGGCGCTGTGGGAGCCGCCGCTGCTGGAGGAGCTGACCGGGGAGAACGGTGCGCCGGTGCGCCGCACTGCGGGTGCCGAGGCCGCTCGGCTGCTCGCCGACCTCGTGATCGAAGGTGCCCGCACCCTGGTGTTCGTCCGCTCCCGGCGGGGCGCCGAGCTGACCGCGCTGGGGGCACAGCGGGAGCTGACCGCCCTTGCCGCCGGTGAGCTCGCCCCCCGGATCGCTGCCTACCGTGCGGGCTATCTCCCGGAGGAGCGCCGGGCGCTGGAGACCGCGCTGGATTCCGGGGAGCTGCTCGGCCTCGCCTCCACCAACGCGCTGGAACTGGGGGTGGATATCGCCGGGCTCGACGCGGTGGTGCTGGCCGGGTACCCCGGTACCCGGGCGTCGTTCTGGCAGCAGGCCGGGCGAGCCGGGCGGGCCGGGTCGGGCGCGCTCGTGGTGTTCATCGCCCGGGATGACCCGTTGGACACCTACCTGGTGCACCACAGTGCTGCTCTGCTCGGCACGGCCCTGGAAGCCACCGTGCTCGATCCGACGAACCCCTACCTGCTGCGACCGCAGCTGGCCTGTGCGGCCGCCGAGTTGCCGTTGACCGACGCCTGCCTCGAGGAGCTGGGTGGCGAGGCGGCCCGTTCGGTGGTCGCTGAGCTGGTCGCCGACGGGATGTTGCGCCGCCGGACTGGCGGGTGGTTCTGGGCCGGGCCGCGGCAGCGCCCGCACCGTGAGGTGGATATCCGCGGCTGCGGCGGGCCCCAGGTGGCGGTGGTGGAGGCCGGCACGGGCCGTCTGCTGGGCACGGTCGACCCCGGATCGGCGTGCACCGCGGTGCACCCGGGGGCGGTGTATCTGCACCGGGGTGATTCCTTCGTGGTCGACGAGCTAGATCTGGACTCCGGTGTCGCGCTGGTGCATCCCGAGGAGCCGCAGTGGCACACCTCGGCTCGGGCCATCACCGACATCCGCGTGGTCTCGGTGCTCCACCAGCAGCGCTGCGGCGGGGTGTCGGTGGCGCTGGGCGAGGTGGAGGTGACCTCGCGAGTGGTGGACTACCTGCGGCGGCTGCCCTCAGGCCAGGTGCTCGACGCGGTACCGCTGCAGCTGCCGCCGTCCACGCTGCGCACCAGAGCGGTCTGGTTCACGGTCGGCGAGGAGACGCTCGAGGCCGCCGGGTTGCCTGCCCCCGCGTGGCCCGGGGCGTTGCATGCCGCTGAGCACGCCGCGATCGGTCTGCTGCCGCTGGTCGCCACCTGCGATCGGTGGGACATCGGCGGCGTCTCCACCGCGCGGCACCCGGATACCGGAGAGCCGACGGTCTTCGTGCACGACGGCCATCCCGGTGGCGCCGGGTTCGCCGACCGGGCCCACGCCGCGCTGGCCCCCTGGCTGCGGGCAACCCGAGAGGCCATCGCCGCCTGCGAGTGCCCGGCGGGCTGCCCCTCCTGCGTGCAGTCGCCCAAATGCGGCAACGGCAATGACCCCCTGGACAAGGCCGGCGCGATCACCGTGCTCGACGCCGTACTCACTGCCTGGAACCCTTGAAGTACCACCGCTGCTACCGGGCGGCTCGCCACGGTGCGCGCACTGTGGCTGCGGCGGCGCGACACTGACGATCTCGTCGTGATGTCAGCGGCCAGGGCGGAGCGTGAACGGGAGGTCATCGAACTCACCACCCGCATCCTGAGTTCCCTGGTCCGGCACGCCGACGGTCACGCACTGCTCCAGGAACTGCTTCCTGAAGTGTTGCCCTGGGTACGGTTCCTCCCCGCTGCCGACCGCCACCTGTTGGTCCAGGAGTTCATCGACGTAACCGAAGCCGCCACATCGGTCGACAACGTGTCACCGATCGCTCAACTGCTCGTCGAATGGCGCCATACCGCCGAGGTGCATGCCGACCCCGAGCTGCACGCCCTGCTGTCGGCACCCCGCGGAGAGGACCACGACCCGGTGCTGCCCCCTGATCCCCAGGACGGCGAGTGAGTCCAAAACGTGGCGATCGCGCCGCTCCGCCACGCGTCGACGGCGAATACGACATCCACTTCGATAGCTCCGAAAGCGCCAAGAGCTGGGACGAGCTTGCCCGAGTGGCGCCCGCGAATCTACGACGAGCCTTCGACACCATCCGGTCTACACCTCGGCCAACTCCCTCGACCGAACGGCACCATAGACTCTGCGGCAGTCTCTCCACCGCCAGTCGTCGAGGAGCCGACCTGGAGCAGCTGAGCCGTTACGGCGGACGGCCCAAAGCCGCCGCAACGAGTTGATCGACCTGGACGCTGGCAGACCGGTGCCACCGGCCGCGCGGCCACATCACCAGCCACGCGGGCCGCAGGGTCAACCATGACCCGAACTGAAACAGCGCGGCCGGTAATGACTCCTGTAATCCTGGGTCAGGGCAGAGAGCGATGGTGGTGCTTCGGGACTGCGACCAGCGAGAGCTACACTAGGTAACCAGTCGTAAACCGGGGACACGCATGGGAGGTAGTGCAATGCCGAGGGTATACCCAGTGCGTACGGTGCTGGTGCAGCGTATCCGAGAACGCCGACTTAACTTTGAAGAATTCTGCGAGCAGTTGGAAGTATTCGCCCGAGAGAATAACGAAGTCGGTACACTCAGCACTCGACACGTGCAAAGACTTGCCGCCGGCAGGTCGACATCGGAGCAGTTGCGTCCCGCTACCGCGCGCCTTTTGGAAAGGTTTTTTTGAATCGCCGATTGACGAGTTGTTAGCGTCACCGGAAAATACTCCACACAAGCAGGCCGAGTCGTCAGTACAGACTAGCGAGTTGTCCACACGGGAGTCTGACCTGCTGATCCAAGTCGACCGAACGCGTCACATGATGGATCGGGCCATTGCAGAACGCTCGGTCACTCCATCGCAGGTCGACAAAATTGATCAGATGGTCAGGCTGCACGCGCAAGCTTGCGTGACAATGCCGCCATTGGTCATGCTTCGTCGGTTGGTCGCAGATTTCGACGAACTCCAACGGCTGGTCTCACAAGTGCAAGCTCCGACGACTCTCGTTCGCCTCTATGCGTGTAGCGCGCGGGTCGGCGCCCTTGTTGCGGATGAACTGATGGTACTTGGCCAGACGCACCGTGCTTGGTCATGGCACCAATCCGCGATCGTTGCCGCTGACGAGACCAGACTGCCCGAACTCGGCCTACAGGTTCGTTCGTTGGGAATCTTGATACCCCTGTATTCTGGCGATTCTCGCGAGGCGTTGAGTATGGCCGTTGAAGCATGCAACCTGAGCGGTTCCGTTGTTAAGAAAAGTTCGCCGGCTTACGCGCTGGCCGCCACCTTGAAAGCGCTTATTCTGGCTCAGCTCGGTTCCATCGACGAGCGCAGAGCGGCTTTGGATGAGTCCGGAGAATCATTCGTCCGACTCGACCATGCAGGCAAGATTGATTCCGTTTTTGGTTTCTCAGAACGCCGCTGGCGCTTCTATCGGGCACGGACTTTTGCCGAGCTTGGCAAGTTTGACGAAGCCTGGCAAGCACAAGACTGCGCATTAGAACTGTACCCGACCGATGTGGTGGGTGATCCCACCATAATCCGACTGGATCGCGCTCTTTGTCTGGTACGAAGGAATGAGATCGACGCGGGATGCGAGTTGGCCGCCGACACCTTGTCAAGCCTGCCACCAGAACACTGCGCTTCGATATTTCTCGGGCACGGCAAAAAGATCCTCACTGCCGTGCCCGAGAAACATTCTAACCGTCGATCGGTCAGCCAGTATCGGGCGGCAATAGCTGAGTCCTGCCAAATCATTGGCGCGATGTGAAGTGTCTAGCGTTCCGCTAGATACCCCTCAAGATTCTCCACCTTCACAGTGAGACCATTGGTGACACCTGCCCTGATATCGGCCTTTAGTACGACGCTGACTCGATTAGTCTTCTGCGCCACGACTTGCACCGCCTCTTTTACAACGGCCATTACTTCGTCCCATTCACCTTCAATACTGGTGAACATCGCGTCGGTGTGGTTGGGCAGGCCGCTTGCCCGAACAACTCGCACCGCATCGGCTACCAGTTCTCCGACATCTTCACCAACGCCAAGCGGGGTAACAGAGAAAGCAACAATCATGACCGACGCCTTTCCGCCACAGTGACTCACCTAACACCATAGAACGCCTACGAACCTGACCGAGCTTCACCTTCTGCAGCCCGTGCTGAGCGCAATACGCGAGGACCGCACTGGTCACGGCGACGAGTTTGGACCTCACCGAGGCGATGAGGCGGCGACAACTGTGGGTTGCACGAGGGCACTCCGAGGGGTCAGCCCGCTAGGTCTAAGGACATCCTTCAGCACGTCCGGCCAGCGTGTCAGCTCACGACGAGAGCACCGAGGCCCTCGCGCGAGCAGTCGGTCAGGCGTGATGTAACGCCACGGGAGGATACGCGTCCAGGGATAAGCGAGTTCGGGAGACGTGCTGGTTTCGCGTCATCCGCTCATCGGTAGATGAGGATGCCCGGAACGACTCGTTGAACGGGCACGCGACGGGGCTCAAGTACGACGCATCCGGCTACTTGCCGTGCCTGGCCCACAGTCAGAGAGCCACGCACGAAGCCAACTTCCTCACGCCCCACGCCGACAACCCTCACTAAACAGCAAAACCGCAGCTCAGCCTCCATACAGGGGGTTCAGATGCTTCAAGGCGGTGGACCTAACGCTTCAGCATACGAGCCACACTGTGCCGGTTGAAGGACTGGAGATCATGATCCGCCCAGTCGGTACTCGGCGTCTGGTGGGGGGTGGTTCTTGATGAGCCCACTCGATCATCACCGCTGTAGATGATGAGCCAGCACTGCTTGCAATGAGTATAGAATCGACTTGGCGAAGCCATTGTGGTTCGCGTACTATCTTGTCAGAGCTGTCTGCAACCTTGGGAGATGTTACGGTGCCAACGGCGTGGGAGAGGGAGCAAGAGTTTAATGCAACCCATGCAGAGTGGAAGCGCCTTGAAAGAGAACGTAAAAAGCAGATAAAGCAGCTTACTGACCGTGATAAAAAGTATCAACAAGCGGTCAGTGAGACACAAAGGCAACACCTGCGCATGGATGAGCTTGCGGCAGACGCGGCAACGGGCAAGCAGTACGCAGTAGAGGACTACGTTCGCTATGCGTTAGAAACAGGAACGCATCCACGAGGCTTTGTAGTCAAGTTTGGACTCAGGTATCTTCCTAGCCGAAAAAATCTGCTCATTGAGTGCAAGTTCCCGCTCGCACGAGATATTATCCCCCCCGAGGCTAGTTGGCGTTATATCAAGACTCGCGATGCTATCGAGTCAAAACCGAGGAGCGCCGCCGATACGGATAAAATTTATAAATCTGCACTCGCACAGGTGACGTTGCGGACGATCTATGAAATATTCACTATCGACGTCTTTGATCATATTGAAGTAGTTAGCTTCAAGGGCGTCGTTAATGACGTTGATCCATCGACGGGACGCGCCACTGAATATTTACTTACTTCTCTTCGAGCTGATCGAGAAGAGTTCCTTGATCGAGACTTCTCTAGCCCTCGGTTAAATTCAATCAAAGCCCTACAGAGCCTTCGAGCAAACTTCTCTTCTGCGCCGACCGAACTACAGCCCATACCTGCGGTTGTGGAATTCGATGTAAATGACCCTCGCTTCATCGAAGAGCAGGACATCGTTTCTAGCCTTAGTGAAGCCACTAACCTTGTAGACCTAACTCCGGTCGCCTTTGAACACCTGATTACCAATCTGTTCAATAGAATGGGTTTCGAAGCATATCCTACACAAAGATGGAAGGATGGCGGAATTGACTGTATTGCCTACTACAAAAAAGAGCCTGTCGCTGGCGGAAAATATGTTATTCAAGCGAAATGTTGGACTCGGCCTGTACAAGTCGATGCAGTCAGGGACCTCTTTGGGGCAATGGATCATGAACGCGCAAACAAGGGTATCCTGGTCACGACCTCAAGATTTGCTCCAGCCTGCTACAAGTTTGCTGACGGCAAGCCGCTCCAGCTAATTGATGGCAGCAATCTACTTGCCTTGATTGAGAAGCACACCGACCTTAAGGTCCGGATCGTGATGCCACCAGGTAAGTCTAGTTCCGCTAAATGAGCAATAATTTGCCGGACGTGAAACTACGGCGTCATGCGCCCCGAGAGAGCGATGTAGTCTTGTTCAACTTTGTCATCAAATGGCGTCGTAAGCCGTAGACGGCAGGCATCATGAACAATCACCGGCTCCCATAATCACGCCTTTGGCGTATCGACATGGAAAATGCCTTTCATCTGTACCATCCTGTCAGGGCCAGGTACGACAGGCTTGTGACATATGTGACAGTTTCAGTCCATGGGAGGTGACGACCCGGTGCGGCGACGCCAACTGCTGGCTAACCTGGTCGGCGTTACGGGTGCTGAGGTGCTCAGGGCACCTGACCAGGCATCCACCGCGCCGGCCGGCTCCCTGAATCGGTCGCTGGTGGCGTCAGCGGGCACGACCGCGCGGCCGGTCTCCGCGCAGGCGGTGCAGTCCTCGTTGGCTGCCGCACGCTCCCTTTTCCAGGGCTGCCGCTATTCCGACCTCGCGCGGATGCTCCCAGAGGTGATCGCTGCTGCGCATACCAGTTGCGATGCGGCTATCGGAGAGCAGCACGAGATACTGGCCGCGCTGCTCGCTGACGCCTACAGCCTGGCCTCCGAGCTGCGCAACAGGCTTCACGACGACGCCTTAGCTTGTCGTTTAACCTGTATGTGCCAGTTCGTTTTGGGTTAGGTTGATCTTGCCGACGTCGTGGCGGCTAGCGCGCTGCTTGTTTGTTGATCCGGGTGGGCGGCCTGGTCCGGGTCGTGAGGATTTTGGTGCGCTGGCCGGAAGGGTGGTCTTCGCCCGGAGGTTCCGAAACCCTCGGCGGATGCGGGCTGGGGTGAGCCGGTGGGGTTCGGTGACTGGTTTTTCCCAGGGCCGGCGCAGGTCGTTGGTGAGGTGGCAGGCCAGCCGGAGTTGGGTGTGGGCGCTGATGATGAGCCAGGTCCAGCGGTCGCCTTGGTCGGGGGTGCGGACGCGGGGTCGGGTCCAGCCGAGGGTTTGTTTGAGGAACCGGAAGGTGTGTTC
>JAFATA010000016.1 GCA_019244165.1 Pseudonocardiales bacterium
TCACCGGACTCGCCGACTTCGCCATCGTCCAGTCCTACCTCAGCACAGCCACCAAATGGGGACTCGACACCCTCGACGTCCTCACCCAACTCTTCACCGGCCAACCCTGGCTACCACCAGCCCCCGAACCCTGCTGAATAGCTACGGCGAGCCGGCTGATCGCCGCTACCAGCGGGGGCCAGACCCCGCGCGGCAGGTTATGTCCCACCCCGGGTAGCACAAGCAGTTCGGCGTCGGGCAGTGCTGCGGCGGTGGCGTGGCCAGCGAGCAGCGGGATCAGCGGGTCGGCGTCGCCGTGCACCACCAGGGCAGGTGCCCTGACGCGGGCCAACGCCGCGGTGCGATCGCCAGAGGCATAGATCGCCAGCTGCTGGCGGGCTATGCCATCTGGGTCAAAACTGCGGTCGTAGGACTGTGCGGCCAGCTGGCGGACCCAGGCCTCGTCCATCGGGTAACCGGGCGAACCAATGATCTTCTGGATGGTTACGGCCCACTCCACGATCTGCGCGCGGCTGGCCGGCGGTGGGGCGGATAAGACGGCCTGGGCCGCCGGGGTGGGTGATCCGATACCGATCCAGGGGGTGGACATGACAGAGGTGAGGCTGCGGACGTACTCGGGGTGCGTGATGGCCATCGTCTGCGCGATCATTCCGCCGAGCGAGGCGCCGACCACATGCGCGCCCTTTAGCCTGAGCGCCTCGAGTAACCCGACCGCATCCTCGGCCATGTCCTCGAGTCGATAGGACGCCGAGGAGAGGTCCCCACCCCGGGCCGCGTCCAGGTTTGGCACGGGCGCATCGTGCAGGTGGGTGGACAACCCCACGTCGCGGTTGTCGTAGCGCACCACGAAGAAGTTCTCAGCGGCCAGCGCCGCGCACAGCTCGGGGTGCCAGGCGAGCATCTGGGCACCCAGCCCCATGATCAGCAGCAGCGGACGATCGCCCGGTGCACCGAACGTCTCGTAGGCGATCTCAATACCGTTGCTGACCATAATGCTGGGTTGCATCCCCCCATTCTCACCGGACCCCCGGCTCCTGGGTCATCCGGGCGTTGGTGGGGGTGATAGAGGTGGCGCGGTCAGCGGTGGTGTGGGAGATCGGGTGAGGGACGGGCGTGAGGGAGCCGTGTGGTGGGTCGGTGTTTGAGGCGGCGTTGGAGCGAATCACGTTTGCCAATCCTGAAACGGGCTATACGGTCGCTCGGGTTGATGTCGGGCGCGGGTGATGGTGGCTGGGCCGTCGTGGCGGATGCCCGACGTCGGTTGCTTTCTTGACTCGGTAGGGGCGGCCTCGCCGCAACCGGCTGTCCGCCGAGGAATACCGGTGCGAGATGGGCACCCGATTCACCACCTGGAACCAAGTCACGGGCACGACCATGGCAGCTTCCTGAACACCGCTCCGCGGATCTGCTCGGCACCCAACTCAGATTCCACGTGTACATCGCCAACCCGAAGTTCGACAAGCCGAGTTGGGCGGGTGGCCGGGATGTGAAACTCCCCCGGCCACCCGCCCAGCATCAAGATTGCGGTGAATACTGAAGGCTAGTGACCGCAGAGCCGGTCGCTGCGGCGTTTCCGCGGAAGGTCGTGCTTGTTGTCACGACAGCCGTGATGAGTGAGATCGGGGTCACGTCAAAGGCGGGGTTGAACGTGGGAGTCTGGGGTAGCGTCAGGACTTGGCCACCGAGGGAACGCACTTCCTCAGGTGCTCGCTCCTCGATCGGTATCTCGGCGCCCGAGGCCATCGTCTGGTCGACCGTCTCGTCTGGGGCGACCACGACGAAGGGCACCGAGGCGAGCGCGGCTGCGCAGGCGAGAGAGTACGTACCAATCTTGTTCGCCACGTCACCGTTGCGGGTGATCCGGTCCGCGCCGACCACGACGCAGTCCACGAGGCCGCGCGCGAGAGCGGCTGGTCCCGCCGAGTCGATACAGAGTCGGTGGGGAATGCCGAGCTGTGCTAGCTCCCAGATCGTCAGTCGCGCGCCCTGGAGCAGCGGCCGCGTTTCGCACACCAAGACTTCGTTCACCGCGCCGCGTCCGGCCAGCACGCGGATCGCCCCAACGCCGGTTCCCCAGGCGACGGCCGCCAGCGCTCCTGAGTTGCAAATCGTCAGGATGCGCAACGGTCTTAAGCCACACTGCTCGGTGATGACGTCCGCAGCTCGCTGACTGAGGTGGCGATTGGTCCGCTCATCTTCCTCGAGCACCTGATGAGCTGCTTGGCTCACTGCGTTCGCGCCTCGGGAAAGCCGCGCAAGGCCGTGCTCCACACCCCATCGCAGGTTTGCCGCCGTCGGGCGCGCGGCGGCAAGGCGCTCCGCCTCCTCTCGGACGGCACCGGGATCCTGCGGGTGACGGCGCGCGGCGAGTGCTACCCCGAGCGCGCCCGCCGCACCCAGGGCCGGGGCCCCGCGCACGGCCAGGCGCCGGATCGCATCGATCAACTCGTCGACAGTGTCCAGGCGCAGGGTTCGGTACTGGCCGGGGAGGGCGGATTGATCGATAATGGTGACGGCCTTGCCATCCCAGTCGATGGTGCGCAACATGCCCTTACTATGCAGCTCCCAGTGCTCTCGGCGAAGAAGCCGGACCGAAAGATGACGGACGACGTTTCAGGACTTCTGATCGGCAAGGCACGCTCGGAGGTGGCCGAATACGCCCGGCGGATGGTGCGTGATGGCCTCGCGGTGGGCACCTCAGGCAACGTCTCGGTCCGCATCGGAGACCTGGTGGCGGTTACCCCGAGCGGAGTCGGCTACGAGCAGGTAGCGGCGGCGGACGTCTGCGTCGTTGACCTCGAGGGCTTCGTCGTGGAGGGCCGGTTCGTCCCTACCTCCGAGCTGCCGCTGCACCTTGCCTGTTACCAGCGACACGGCGCGGGTGCGGTCGTGCACACTCACTCCCCGGCGGCCACCGCGCTCTCGCTGCTGCGGGACGATGTGCCTTTCGTTCACTACCAGATCGCCATGTTCGGCGGCGGTATCAGCGTTGCCCCCTACGCCCCGTTCGGAAGCCTGGAACTGGTCGAGAACGTCTCCGCCGCGCTCACGGCGCGCACGGCGGCAGTGATGAAACACCACGGGACCGTGAGCCTGGGCAGCCACCTCGAGAAAGCCTACGACGGTGCGCGGCAACTCGAGTGGCTATGCGACGTCTGGCTCCGCGCCAGCGCCGTGGCACCGCCTGCCCTGCTGTCGGCCGATCAGATCGAGGAGGCCGTTGCCCGAATGGTCGGCTATGGGCAGTAAGAGGGCGGCATCAACATCTCCGGAGAAGATTGCCGCCCCGCACGCGCAGCGGCGCGCGATGAGCTGGTGCTCGGTGACCCGCACCGTCATCGGCGGCAGATCGAACACCCCCCGGCCGCTCCATCCCGACCTCCGGGACCTCCGCCACGTCCGCGCCGCAGCGGTCGCGGAGCAAGCTTGGCAAACGGTGAGTCCGACACCGGCGGCTTCGAGGAGTTCCGCCAGTTCTGCCCCAACCGCCGCTTCAGCTCGGCATTCTCGGCGCCCAGCTCCTCCACCATCACCCGCAGCTCCGACATCATCGCCCGAAGCTGCGCGTTCTCTGCAGCAAGCTCCTCATAGGGCGAACGGCGATCAGCAGGCACCCAACCATCATCAACAAGACCACGAAAAGATCAACTCGCCACGCCGAAGGCCTGACCAGTCACCACACGACTTCGGGCATTGACACCAGGCAACCGCGGCGTGGTCTTCATTAATAATTCAATGAGTAAGATCAAGGCTAATCCTGTCCGACCGATACGCGCGATCGGACCATTACGCCCTCCACGCTAGGCCAAACCGGTTAGATCATTGTGTCCTGGTTGCTGTAAGTGATGGGGTTGGCGCGAGTTGTTAGCCTAACTGGGGGTTGTCGACTAACCCTCCGCTTGCGCATACTGTATGTAGTGGAGATCAGCTTGTCAGGTTCATGTCAGGGGTTTGCTCGGATGGAAGAGTTTGCGCGTCGGTTAACGATTGCACTCGAACTTGGTCTGCCTCCTGTCGCGCTGCGGTTCGTTTCCGAGGCTCCGGTTGATGTTTCGGAGGTTGGTCGTGACCTTCCGTCGTCGTGTAGTTACTGGAGGGAGGCGGAAAATCGTACTTTTTATGCCGCGTTAGATCGGCATTTACACTGCGCGATCGGCGCCATGGTGATGGGTTTTCCGCTGCCTGCGGAAGTCGCGGCGCAGCTGGGCGAGGTGGTCAACATGATGGCCGAGTGCGGATATCTCTCTCCAGAGGAGGCCGCCACTATCCCTGTCATGCCGAAGGGGCATGTTGGCATTGTGTACGGCCCGCTGTCGCAGACCCCGCAAACCCCGGATCTTGTGCTGTTATGGGCCAGCGCGAAGCAGGCCATGCTGTGTGGTGAGGCCGCCGGTTCCGCAGCATGGACATCGGATCCGACGACCGTGACTGGTCGCCCAGGCTGTGCGGCGCTACCCAGGGCGATGAGCGGTGGGGCACCGGCAATGTCAGTGGGTTGCATCGGTATGCGCACGTTCACTGAGATCCCCGATGACCGGATTCTGGTGGCGATACCGGGCGTCCGCTTAGCGGCTTTCGTCGCCGACGTAGAACGCCTTAAGGCGGCTAACGACGCTATGCAGCAGATCTACCGTGGGATGCGAGCGAGTCACCTGGCTACGAGCTGAGGTGGATTGGCGAGCGGGTGGGAGGCGCAGGATGACCAAGTTCGCAGCCATGCAGCGCGACCGGGTGCCCCACCCGGTTCAGCTGGCCAGGCCGCTGTCCGTGTTGCTGATCTCTACCTACGAGTTGGGGCACCAGCCCTTCGGGCTCGCGTCCCCGGCGACCTGGCTCCGCGACTTTGGCGCCACGGTGACGTGCCTGGACACCGCGGTGCAGGACCTCGACGCGGACGCGATTCGCCGCGCGGAGCTCATCGCCCTGTACCTACCAATGCATACCGCGACGCGGCTAGCAGTCCGGGTGCTGGAAAGGATCCGTGTGCTCAACCCGTCGGCGCATCTGTGCTGCTATGGGTTGTATGCCCCGGTCAACGAGGCCTTCCTGCGCAAACTCGGTGCCCAAACGGTGATTGGTGGGGAGTTTGAGCAGGGTCTGTGTACGCTCGCGCAACGTATCGCTGACGAGCCTGCCCCCGCCGAGGTTAGACCGCGCCGGATGCTGCAGGTGGAACCGGTGATTTCTCTGGCCCGCCAGCAGTTCCGCGCACCAGACCGGTCTGAACTGCCGGCGCTGTCGAGTTACGCATATCTAGACACTGGTGACGGACAACGCAAGGTGGTCGGCTACACCGAGGCGACCCGAGGTTGCAAACACTTGTGTCGGCACTGCCCGATCGTGCCGGTTTACAACGGACAATTTCGGGTCGTTCAACGCGACGTCGTGCTCGACGACATCCGGCACCAGGTCGCCGCCGGGGCGCAGCACATTACTTTTGGTGACCCGGACTTCCTCAACGGCCCCAAGCACGGGATGTGTATTGTGCGCGCGTTGCACGAGGAGTTTCCCGAGCTCACCTACGATTGTACAATCAAGGTCGAGCATCTGGTCAAGCATCGTGCGTATTTGCCGGTACTTCGTGAGACTGGATGCCTGTTCGTCACTAGCGCGGTGGAATCGGTGGATCCGCAGATCCTCGAATACTTCGATAAGCAACACACCCGCCAGGATTTTATCGACACCGTCCGGATCTTCCATGAGCTCGGGCTGACGTTGAACCCGACGTTCGTGACATTCACCCCGTGGACAACGCTGTTCGGGTATCTCGAACTCCTTGAGGTCCTGGCTGAGCTCGAGCTGGTCGACAACGTGCCGCCGATCCAGTACGCGATCCGGCTGCTCATCCCGCAGGGGTCACGGTTGCTCGAACTGGCACAGGTGCGGCAGATCATCGGCGAGTTCGACGAGGCCGCGCTGTGCTACCCGTGGCACAACCCCGATCCGAGCGTCGATCGACTCTACGAAGAGGTGATGGCGACCATCAAACATGCGCAGCGGGAGGACGCCAGCAGGCGGGAGACCTTCGCCAGGGTGTGGGAGGTAAGCAGCAGGGCCTGCCGCGGGGTGAGCACCGCGTTGCCGGCTGGGCTGGACCGCGCTGTGCCATCGCGCCGGACGCCGTCGCTGTCCGAGCCCTGGTACTGCTGTGCCGAACCGACCGACGAACAGTTCACTCCGTCGGTATGACGCACTCCCGAGCGAGGAGGCCCATTCATGACCCTGGAAATGGAGCGTCACAACGTCCTCAGCGGTGAAGACGACATCTTCAGCTTGGCCAAGGCTTACTACACCACGAAGGCGATGCTGGCGATGTGGCGGCTCGGGCTGTTCGACCGCGCCGAGCGGGAGGGTGAACTCGACTCCGCTGCAATTGCCGCGGAATGGGGCGTCCACGAAGAACTCGTCCGACCGCTGTTCAACTACCTGATTGTCCGTGGCTTCCTCGAGTACACCACGAGGGGAACCGTCCGGCTCACCCAGCGCGGCCATGACGCGTACCCCTATCGCGGCTACCTGTCTACGATGGTCGGCGCGTACGAGCCGGTGTTCGACCAGCTAGAGGCGATCGTCACCGGCGCGGTCACCTACGGCACGGACCTCACCCGCTCGCATGAGGAGATGGTCAGGGGATTGACCGCGCTTGAGGACAAGATGATGGGCACGGTCACCAAGGCTGTCCTCGACATCAACGCTCGCAAGGTGCTTGACCTCGGTTGCGGCAGCGCGCGGATGCTGGCGCGGATGTGCGAGCTGGACCCAACCCTGCGCGCTGTCGGGGTCGACCGTGATCCGACTTCTTGTGCGGTGGCTCGGGAAACCGTCGAGGTGTGCGGCCTGTCCGACCGGATGAGCATCATCACCGGCGATGCTTTCGACATCACCATGTTGCCCGTCGATGTGCTGTCCGGCGTGGATACCGTGACTGTGATGTTTTTGCTGCATGAGGTGCTGCGACAGCGTGGCCGAGAAGGCACCGTGCGGTTGCTCGGTGAGATCGCTGCGCTGGTCGGCCCGCGGGGTCGGTTAGTGATGGTCGAGGTGTCCGGCACGATCAAGCACGAGTACCGGGAGAAGCAGCTCTTCGTGCCCGAATACGAGCTGTTGCACGAATACACCAACCAACGGCTGGCCGCGCGGCCCGAATGGGAAGCGATGGTCAGCGAGGCCGGAATGGCGGTGGTGGACGTACTGCCGGTCGACATGTGCCAGTCCTTCTGCATGGTGGCCGCGCCCATCAGCGCAGAGCCCATCAACCCAGATGAGCAGTGACGATCATGGCCGTAGAATGTTCGTCGACGTCAGCTGATAGCGCCCCAAGGACCTGCATGGGGGTCGTCGACGAGGCAGCCAGGCTAGAGCGGGCCGGCTATCCGGTGATTCATCTGGAGAAGGGCGAGCCCGGCCTGGACACTCCAGCTCCGGTGAAGCAGGCCGCTATCGAAGCGTTACTGGCCAATAAAACTCGGTACTCGCATAGCAGTGGGCTTCCAGAGCTGCGGCAGGCGGTGTGCGACTACTACGCCAGCCAGTACGGGGTTCGCATCGACCCCCGGCGGGTAGTGGTCAATGCCGGTTCATCCGCCTGCCTCGTCGAGATTTTCCTGGCTTTGCTTTCCCCGGGCGATGAGGTGGTGCTGCCCGATCCCGGTTATCCGGCGTATCCTCGTTTCATCACCGCGGCGCGCGGCGTGCCGGTACAGGCGGGCTCCGCCGTCACCGGCTATCAACACACCGCAGAGCTGGTGCGCGAACATCTGACACCTCGCACCAAGGCAATACTGATCAATTTTCCGAACAATCCCACTGGTGCGGTGGCCGATGCCGCGCAGCTGGCCGCATTCGCCGAGCTGGGTCCCATTGTAGTGTCTGACGAGGTCTATCACGGTCTGGAAGCCGACGGGTGCCATTCGCGGTCGATCTTGGAGTTCACCGACAACGCCGTCGTGGTCGGAAGTTTCTCCAAAGCGTACGCCATGACCGGTTGGCGGCTGGGCTATCTGATCGTGCCCGAGCACATGGTTACCGCGGTGACCCGGATGCACGAGGACCTGTTCGTCGGTACCAATACGTTCATTCAGTGGGCGGCGATCACTGCACTTGGCGATGCCGCGACAATCCAGCGGCAGGTTCGCGAGGAGCTCAACACACGCCGGGACTGTCTGCTCGCCGAGCTGCCACGGCTGGGCCTGCAGCTGGCGCACCAACCACGCGGCGCCTTCTACGTCTTGGTCCGGCAGTGGGCCAATACTGGCACTTCGGCCCAACTAGCGGCGGATCTGCTGAAGCACGCTCACGTGGCGATCACGCCCGGCAGTGTCTTCGGTCCCAGCGGTGAAGGAAATATCCGTTTTTCGCTCAGCGCGCCGGCCGACCAGATCGTCGTCGCAATGCGCCGAGTCGAAAAATTCCTGGTCGAGCATCCAGCGTTAGCGCCCAGGTGAGGAGGGGCTCGTATGAGCGTGGTGGGCACTCGAAACCTCAGTAAGTTGACCGGCTGGCGGGGCGACCTGGACTACTTCAGTTTCGTTGAGTTCACGGAGTTCGACGCCGACCCGGTACTCGACGTGCTGCGGGGCAGACGACTTGGCGTTATCTTCCGGGGAGTTATCGACCCAGCTGCTTCCGCCGAGCTGGTGCGGCGCTTCTGGCAGAGCCCGGCCCGCAGACGGCGCAGTGGTGAGGTGTGCGAGTCGCAAGGCTTCTACATCGGCGCCTTTCATTACCATAAGCTCACCAAGACCTACCTCGACGAGAGCGCGGAGATCGCTGACGGCTTGGATGCCCTGCTGGACGTACCGGGCGAGCCGTCGCGCTGGTTCCGGGAGCGGCTGAACGAGCGGCTAGCCACCGAAGGCGCCCGGCTGCGGCTCTGCGCCAAGGACGGCAGGCCAGGCTGTCCGGTGCTGATCCGGCACTGGGACGCCACGGGCGATTTCGCGCTGCAGCCACACGAGGACTTTTCCCAACTCAGCGAGCCGCACCAAGCCGACTTCGAGATCCAACGCACGCCGGATCGCGTGGTGGCAGCGGTGAACATGTGTCTTCAGAACGGCGCCGGCGGCCGGTTGGTGATCTGGAATGTGATCCCAGATTTGGCCAGCCGACAAAGGCTAGGCCTCCATTTCTCTGGCAGCCCATACCCGCCAGAGGCCCTCAAGGACCACGAGTCGATCTGGCTGGAGATCCGCTCCGGAGACATCTACGTGTTCAACGGTGGCCACGTGCACGGTGTCGAAGCGAGCGCACCAGGCGCCAAGCGCACCACAATGGCGTGGAACATGGGATTTTGTGATGACTCCACTGTCGTGAGCTGGACCTGACATGAGCGGGACCTCAGAGCCGAACCTGGCTGAGGGAGGCGAGCTCAGCAGACCGGATGAGACACTCGACCGCGCCTGTCAACTGCTCCTGGCCCGCGGGACAGCGCTTTCGGTGCCTGAGTTGGCCCAGCAACTCGGGCATTCCCCAGCCATGGTAGTCCAGACGATCGAACGGTTCGAACGCCTCGGGCGGATCCGCCGTGACGGCGCCGGCCGGATCGTCGCGAGCGTCGGGGTCAGCGTCGTCCCGGCCGACTACGAGCTCCGAGTCGGCCCTGTGCACTGCTGGACGTGGTGCGCAAAGACCGGTCTCGGCGTGCTCGGTGCTCTTGGCGCCGGGGGGACGCTGGCGACCCGATGCTTGGCCAGCGGGCAGGACTTGCTCGTGAGGTTCACCGCTGAGCAACCTGCCCCGAGCTGTTACGGTGTGTTGTGGCCCAGCAGGGAACTCCAGAACAGCTGCACGTCCGCGGCAGACCAGCTCTGTGCCACCTTCAGCCTCTTCGCCACCGCCGAAGCCGCTGGGGACTGGGCGCGGACACACAACCTGGACGCCACGGTGATCACCCTGCAGGAAGCGACCCACCGCTCGACCGCCCGCTATCGCCACAGCCTCCAGCTGCCGGCCAGGCGTAACGAGCTGCTCAGATACCCTCAATACCCCTGGTAGGACTGTACCCGTGGTAGGACTGGCCGACCGGCAATGAGGCTTCAGCGAAAAGACCTCATCAAGGCTTTCGACAAGCCGGTTGATCAGGGTGAACGGATTGGCATCGAGGTAGAAATCGCCGCTGTCGACGTCGAGACCGGTCGTTCTCGTCCCTACGATGGCAGCAGAGGGATCAGGGAGTTTCTGGAAGCGGTATTAGAACGTAGCGGGGGACACCGGATCCTCGAAGGCGACAACCTTGTCGGCGTGCGGCGAGATGACGCGACGCAGATCACACTTGAGCCTGGTGGGGCAATAGAATATGCGTCCGCGCCGACCGCTGACGTGGTCCGGCTCATGGAGAAAGCAGACGAGGACCTGAAGTATCTGGCAGCGGGCGCTGCGCGTTTGGGCATCGCGCTCCTACCCGGGGGAAACTACCCATTTAATGACGTCGCGAATGTCCATTGGGCGCCGAAACGTCATAGCGAGATCGTGCGGGACTACCTTGCCACGCTGGGCACAGACGGTGCATGGGCACGCGAAGTAATGGCCCTCACCCTTTCCACCCAAGTCACCCTTGACTACACTGGGAATGAAGATCTCGGTCGCAAGTTGAGAATGCAGGTGGCAGCCTCACCGGTCGCCACAGCACTCTTCGTAAACTCCCCGTTGGAGGGCGGCAGGTGGACGGGAGCGCTGTCCCGACGCATGCAGTACTGGACACGGCATGATCCGCAACGTAGCGGTCTACTGCTACCAGGACTCACGGACCATCCATCGGTTTCCGAATTCGTCGACTGGGCTAGCTCGCTGCGGATGATTTACCGAAAAAACGACTACGGCGTCTACGTGGCCGCCCCTAACCGGCCGTTCGCTGCGCTCCTCGACGAAGGCTATGAAGACGGGTCGCTACCAACATGGTCTGATTGGCTGCTCCACCTGTCGCAAATCTGGACTGACGTGCGCCTCCGTCAGACGCTCGAGCTACGCGCTGTGGACGGTCCGCCCTATCCTTACCTGGCCACTGTCCCGGCATTCTGGGTGGGACTCACCTACCACGCCCCCTCATGCGACGAAGCCTGGAAGCTGCTCAAGGGATACAACGCCGCTGACTACCGAAGGCTCATGGCTGATGTGGCGGTCAACGGAATGCAAGCACGGCTGCACGAAACTCCGGTATCCGAGATTGCAAGCGAGTTGCTACGTCTAGCCCGGCAAGGGCTAGCCGCCCGTGTAGCGGGCGGGCTGGAGCACACGTCGGTGCTCACCTACCTGGAACCGTTAGAAGGAGTACTCGCATCCGAGACGACATTCGCCGAACGTTGCGTAGAACGGTGGCACACCGAATTTCATCACCGCCCGGAACGATACGTGCAAGCCTACCGCATTTGAGCTCTGCGGCGAGATGGGGCGCCGCGGCTAGCCGATGATGACGTGGACAGCGCTGATCACGCCTAAGACGGTCATCACCAGTGCGGCGTGGTAATGGCACGCTAATGGCACACACGGGGTGTTGGCCTGCCGCAGAACGGGGGTAGGGGTCCAGCTGGAGCACCCGGCGCGCTGAACCCCTACCCCAGATCTGTACGCCTCCGGCGCCGACGCGACGGGATACTCGCACCCTGGTGACCCAACCACTGTGCGGGCCCGGTCCTGGGACGATCCCGGAGCGGAGGTCCGCCGGAGGCGCCCTCGGCGGTGGCCTGAACGACGGGATCGGAAATCCAATCCTGCCGTTTTCGGTTCCTCCATGACCTTGCCAAGGTGGTTACCGACACAGTGACCTCGTTGAATGTTCCCACCGTTTTCTGATGATGAACTTGGTTTCGAGCGGCTGCCTGCCCAGGACCCACTGCGACGCCACCACCACAGTGTTGGGCGCGCCGGGATGGGCGCGCCCGGGCATCGTCAAGTAGTTTTGAGCGTCCCACACAGGGCGGGGGCAGCCTCCTGCGACAGTTGCGCTTGGTGGCTCGACGTAGCGATGTGCGGTCCGTCCACCACGACGACAGCGTGGCCGTCCTTGATGTCGTTTATGGTGTTCGCGCTGAGCTGGATGAACCGGTGGTAGGTATATGACGATCCCCTGGGTGCGGTTGCCGGATCCGTCGCGACTGCTGGGGCGGTGCTGCCCGACGTCGACAACGTGGTCAGGACCCTCGACGGCGCCGGGCATGTTCCCAGGTCAATGGTCTGGATGTGCGGAGTCGCTGACAGACCCAACGTGCTGACGGCAATCGCCGCCCGGTCACCCTCAAACGTAATCCCGGCACTTCCCATTCCACTGGAGTTGGTCAACGACACGAGCTGGGCATAGTAACTCGGCGGCTGGCTACTGGCCGGCACACTACTGATTGGACCGCTGCCCTGCGCGAGGGCGACACCAGGAAAAAGCGCAGTTAGACCCAGCACGGCCGCCGGCGCCAGCGCTGACAGGTACATCTTCATTTCTTACACTTCCTAACTATCCCGCCAGACACCTCAACCAATGATGAAAAGGTGCCTACCCCGCTCGCCCTACCCATTACCGCGCAGACCAAACTTGTTACGGATGTGACATCCGCCACAGCCCCCGGTGCCAACACCCGGTGCCAACGCCCGTAGCCGCCAGTCGCTCTGCGGTCCTCCCCGCCGCCCCATCCCTCATGCCACCCCGAGCCCCACTGACCACCGCGCGGCTGCCGTGCAGGACGGGCTGATGGCGCTGGCCGGGTGAGGCGAGTGAGATTGACCGGCTACACCGCCGGATCCGCCCAACATCGCGAACTGGGATTGGGCTCGACCACCGCGCCCGCCGGGCCAGGCCGCGCGCAGCAAGCGGGATCGGCCCGGCGGGCCAGCGATTCGGGCGGCAAACTCGGCCAACTCTGCACTGCCGCAGGCAGCGTGCTTGAAACCTGTAAGAGGCAGGTTAGGCAACATACAGTACTGCTGTAGTCGCGTCGTATAGCGCCACGTCCAGATATCAGCCAGAATTCCAACAGTGGCCCATTCTTGAATGGGGGCGGTAAAGGTAGCCCTGGCACCGGCGTCGACGTCCGCACCGTCGCCCGGCGGCTCGGACACGGCAACGGCGGAGAAACGACGGGGAGGGTCTATGTAGGGTGGCTTGCCGCCGTGAACAAGCAGGCCGCCGGGCTCGTGGCCTCACGACTGCCAAAGCCACCGGCCGCAGGAGTACCCTCTCCGCGATGCGCAGCCAGGCTATGACTGGCTCTCAGCAGCTGGATCGAGAGTAGCTACCTCACCGTCCGCCTAACCCAGGACGAAGAAACGGCCCCGGGGTGGGGGCCATTGGGCCCAGGCTACTCACCTGAGCGGGGTACGCACTTGCGCTTACCAGAGGGAGCACCATCAACGGGAGGGGTAGTGGAGCGGGTGTTCCCACCCCGGCGTCACGCTGACCCGCCCCAAGTACTGGACCTGACGGACTCGGAGACAACCGCACCCACGACCTGCGTCGGAAAATTCACGCCGTAAGAGTTACGGACGTCGGCGAACGACTACGAATGAGACAGAAACCGAGCTGTGCGTCAGGTGAGAAGCCTGTCAAATCCCGGTCGTGGCGACCTGCCGGGCCTTGCGGGCTAGTTCGCGGGTGTCGGCGCCGGGTCGGGCTTCTAGGGCGGCGGCCAGTGGCACTAACAGTTCTCGTCGCACGGCGACGGAATGCAGGGTCTTCACCTTGGCGATGGCCTCGTGGGGCCAGGGTCAGTCCCTGGGGTTCCCCAGCCCGGATGTGCGCCTGGGAGAGGAGGAGTTCGGCTATGGTGTGGCCTCGACGATAGTGACCCTCGCTGAAGCTGCGCACCGCGCTGGCGGCGAAGCGCTCGGCGGCCTCAAGCTCGCCCAGACGCAGCTGAACCCCCGCGGTCGCAAGATCCTCACACGCGCGCTCGAACGCGTCGCGGGGCTCGCACCTGTTGTTCGCTTCGGCGAGGTAGCGGGCGGCCTCATCACGGCCGCCCCTGACGGCGTAGGCAGTCGCGGAGTTCCGGGTCAGCCGGGCGATCAGGGTCGGGACCCGGGGGTCGTCGGGTGCCGGTTTGGGCTTGCCGGGCGTGAACCCGGTGAGCCGGGAGTGCCCGAGCTGGAAGAGGGCGGAGTCAGGCGGCAGGGGCGACAGACACCTCCAAAGCGATCGCCTGGGTGTCACTGTCGTACTCACTCGGGTCACCCTCCAGCGCGAACGCGATCGCGTCCAGGCACTCGAGCTGGGCATCCTCGCGGGTCGCCGTGCCGCCGCCGTTGATGTGCAGAGCCGGCACGCGGTAGTGCCAGGTGCTCGCCTCATCATCGAAGAAGAACTCGGCTCGCAGCGTGATACTCATGTGATCATCGTCCTATAGCTTGCGTAGCTCAGCAAGGGTGTAGCCGTAGTCTTTGGCGATTCGGACCATCGCCGGCCCGCCCAGGTCAACGCCCTCATGGTAAGCCCAAACGCGCTGCCGATCGTCCTTCACGAGGACACGATGCGACCCGCGGCGGCGGGTCTCCGTCCAGCCATCGCGCTTGAGCGCGGCGAGGACGCGGGCAGCTTTCGGCATGTGGTTGGAAGAGTACTGGACGTGATCATCCCGACAGGTAGCGGGCACCAACGACCTGAGCTTTCCCCGCGTTCGGGGAGGCCACGATCTATGACAACAAGTGGGTGCGGTTAACGGTGCGCGATGGGACTACCACGCTGTGCACCTGGGCCGGATCATCCACGCCACACCCAGCGTCGAGCACGATGGTTGACGGCCGTCGTCGACCCCGCCGTCACGTCGAGGAGCCTTACCCTGGACGGAGAGGCTCGTGTGAGATCAGAGTCAGCTCCAGCCCGGCGGTCAACTGGCAAAGCACCGACGACAACCCGGCACTGACAGCACAACGCGGAGCGTCCGAGGCGGCTAGAAGCTCGCGGGCATCGGAGCCGGGACGGTTCACCCAACGGACACAGGTTCCGGTGCCGGTCCTGCTCACCGCGTACGGATGGGACCCCAACACCGGCTCCATCCGAGACTGGCTGTGCGACCAGCTCACCGCGACCTACCCGATGTTCGCCCACCGCACCGGTCGCGCCGAAGCCGCCGACCTGGTCGCTGGGGCAGGAACGAGGCCTCGCCTGGTAGCACATCCCCCGCTGGGCCCCGGTTGCTCCCCGCGCCCTCGCCACTGGGCCATCCTCGCCGCTTCGTCCTTAAACTCTGGTGTGTACTTTCTGCGCCGTTCTGACATTTGATCCCCTCTGTTCCGGCCCGGACCTTATTGGGTCCGGTGTCCGGAATCTGGGAGGCACACCAGCATCCCCTGCTTGCCGGTCACTGGATCTTGCCCACCGAACAGCCGGATCTGGTACCGACCGCCGCGCTGCCGGATGCCGGTGAGGTCCTTCGGAGCCTGCTTCCTAACGTGCCATGGGAGCAGTGTAAGCAGAAGAATTGGACAGCCAGTTGGACAGAGATCGACTAAAGATCACCAAAACTACGCGTTTGCGCAGATCAGAGGTGGTGGCCAGGGGCGGGGTCGAACCGCCGACCTTCCGATTCGGAGTCGAACCGTTTGGTGTGTGCTGGGTGTTACGCATCACTGCCCGCTAGCTGCGCGGTTCGCACCTGCAAACACTCGTCAGTATCGATCGTTTGCTATCAGTTCGCAGCCAAAGATGGGGATAAAGTGGGGTGTTGATCTTGTGATGACCACGTGCCGGTGTTGCGGAGCGCTGTGCGGGAACTCAACCAGTTCGAGCCACTTACGCTCGAGGCATGACGCCGTAGGCGGCTGTTAAGGCGCGTCTCCCAGATCTTGATCATTAGTTAGTCCATGATCTTTGCGTGACGCGTACGGGTGTGCTTTCGGATGCGATGTGGGCCCGGATCGAGCCGCTGCTACCCAGCTCACAGAGGTTGCGGGGTGGGCAGTGGAGTGATCACCGCACGGTAATCGAGGGCATCATATGGCGATATCGGACCGGCTCGCCCCGGCGGGATGTGCCGGAGTGTTGTGGACCCTGGCAAACTCTCTGAAACGCCACGACCGGTGGGCGGGGGATGGAACCTAGGATCGGCTGCTGACCGAGCTGAGTGTCGATATGCTGATGCGGCGGGTGACCTAGACTGGGTGGCCTCGGTGGATTCCCGATCAACCGGGCACACCAGCACGCCGCCGGGGCTCGCCGGGTGCTCAACGCCGAGTCCGACGAGGACGCAGGGGGCAGCATCGAATGACATGAATCCGCTGCCCGCACGGTCTGTGGAGTGGGTGGGGCGCGGTTCCGCAGAACCCTCTGATCATGCTTAGGGTCGCTGCCGGGGTGGCTTCAGCTGCAAGCTGCACCTGATCTGCGAGGGCCGCGGTCTTCCGTTGTCGATCGGGCTGACCAGCGGCACCGTCAACGACACCCTCATGCTCGGCCCGGCTCTCTCCCAGATCCGTGTGCCGCGGCGTGGCCCGGGTCGAGACCCCGTACCCGACCCCAGCGGCTTCTCGGGAACAAGGGCTACTCTTCGGCTGCCAACCCCCCCGCATGCTCGCCCGCCGCGGGATCGCCGTGACCATTCCCGAACACGCCGATCAACTCGCCAACCGACGCTATGAGGTGATGGGTCCGATGAACTATCTCGTCGTGTCTTCACGACGCCGACAACTCGGCATTCGGGGACCGGCGGGTGATCGCGGTCGAGGTCAACGCCCGCGCCGTCTACGAGGGCACCTACCGTGAACCGATCGTCGATGCGGGCACAGCCATGCTCGACCGGCTGGTGTGGGTGGCCGCGCCGTATTGCAGGAGCAGGTGGCCACCCTGCACCCGGACCGCCATGCCGCGGTCGCCGCGCACATCCGAGAGCTGATCGGAAACTGAAGGCTAGCCCCATGGCCGCTGAGTGCCCAGCAGGACCATGATCTCCAGGAGGTGATCCACGAGGGCATTTCGGTTGATGGAGGACCTGAGCGAGGACCAGAACCGGTAAGCGAGACTATGACATGTGATCGTGGTGGGGATACGAGCCTCGCGAGCCTACTCCGCTCTCCTGGCCCTGCCCGGCCGCCTGCTCACCGCTCACGACCTCCCGCTGCGCTCCCGGGCCGCCGGAGTCATCCGCAGCGGCGTGGACAGGGGGTGGGGGGATCTGACCATAGAGTGTCTCCCTGAGCGGGTGGCCGAAGCGCACGCTGTGGGCCACAGGCCTGTTCGTCACGGAGGGACACGGTGGGGGCGTTCCCGTGCCCGTGCCGCCCGCGGGGCCCCACCAGGTGGGGCCCCGCGGGCGGCACGGGGACTGCTCGTCGGGCGCCCCGGTGTTTTAGGCGTTGATTTGCTGGGGTGCGCCATCCCCGGTGATCTCGATTTTGCGGGGTTTGGCTTTCTCGGCGATGGGAATGCGCAGGGTCAGCACCCCGGCGTCGTAGCTGGCCTTGATGTGGTCGGTGGTGAGGGTCTCGCCGAGGAACAGCTGCCGGGAGAACACCCCCCGGGGCCGCTCGGCGACCTGCAGCTCGACGTCATCGCCGTAGCTGGGGACACGCTCGGCTTTGACGGTCAGCACGTTGCGCTCCACGTTGAGCTCCACCGAGGAGGGGTCCACGCCGGGCAGGTCGAAGTGCACGACGTACTGCTCTCCGTCGCGGTAGGCATCCATGGGCATCACCGCCGGACGTGACCAGGTGCCGTTTTGGTCGAACAACTGCTGGGTGAGCCGGTCCAGCTCCCGGAACGGGTCGGTACGCATCAACATCGAGGATCTCTCCTTCCTGAGCGTCGTCACGACGTTGGTTGGTAACT
>JAFATA010000017.1 GCA_019244165.1 Pseudonocardiales bacterium
CGCACACGTGACGACGTCGAGCTCGCGACATTCGAATGGGTGGACTGGTACAACAATCGGCGCATCCACAGCTCCTGTCACAACATGCCACCGGTGGAGTACGAAGCCGCCTTCCATCGAAAGAACGAACCTGCTAACATGGTCAAAATGTAAGCAACCCGGTCTCTATTGTAACCGGAACGGTTCAATCAATGATAGCGTGGCCGAACTTGAATTGACTCTCTTTAGTGAGAGTACCATTAATGGCCGCGATTACAATGCTCGGCATTTGTTGGTTCACCTCCCGCAAGGCGGCCAGGAGCTGAGCGCGCTGATCAGCTGGCTGCGGTTCTACGTTCGTCTCGTTCATTCGATCGGTCCTTATCTCTACTCGGTGACCAGCCCGACCTTGGTCCGGTAGGCCGGTGGGCCAATCATTTGTTGCCCCCCACCCAGGATCGTCTTTCTCCCAATTCAGCCGCACCGCTCCGAGTTTTCGTTGCTGCTTGCTCTCACAGCTCGGCTACCGTGACCGGCCTCCGCAGTGGTCCAACGGCTGGGCTTCTTTGTGTCCATGACGTTGTTTCCGGGTGCCATAGTCTTGCTCGTGATCGGCCCGAACAACGGTTCCCGCAGACGGCACGCCTACCGCCTGCCGCCACCATCCCTGGCCGCGTCCTCCCGAGCTAACCTCAGGACATTCACCAGCTCATCAACCTGCGCCGAATCCATGATCGCTCCCCAGGTAGACGGCGGCAAGGACATCCATACCTTTCTCCGATAGGTCTTCAAGACCACGTCTGCGGTAATCCCCTCTGTGCCTTGGACTGGGATCCTGCGGGGTTTTCCCGCCCCTGTGTCGTTCGCCCGGTCGTCGTGCTCCACGCCTACCACTCCGCTCCTGTGCTGGTCTCATTGCTACCTGGATGGCACCCAGGGCCGGGGGCGGGTCCGTCCTGGAGCAACGCGCGGCTCGGGGATCGGTGCTCGCCGGTTGCTGTGGCCTGCGCTGGGGGGCAAGCGCAAGACCACCACCGACAGGGGCACCAACCGTACGTTGGGGTAGCCCGTACCTCCCGGCCCTAGGGCCGGGGAGAAGACAACGGCGTGGCGCCTGCGTGGGCAAGGCTCCTCCACCACACTGAACACACGCTGAACATCGGTGACCATGCCGCTATGCTCAACCGTGCAAGAGATCACCTGAGCCTGGTAGAGGGGGACGACGACGGTGGACCGGGAACCTCCGGAACTGGTCGCGCTTAGGAGTGCCCTCGGCGCTCAGCTGGCTGCCGCCCGTCGCGTGGCCGAGGTCGGTCAGCAACAGGTTGGCCGCAAGACCGGGTACAGCCGCTCGTCGGTGGCCCACGCCGAAGCCGGCCGCCAACTCCTGACCCGCGAGTTCTGGCAGACTGTCGACGAGTTGCTGCAGGCTGACGGTGCTCTGCTGGCCGGATACGAAAGGGTACACGCTGCCAAGCAGGACTATGAGCGGCGAAGGCGGGAAGCCGAACTTGCTGAGGCGTACGCCGCAGCAAGGACGCTGCGCGCCACGACTACCACGGACCTCATCCAGGACGCGGATGGGGTGGCCGTGGCGGCCGGTAGTCAGGCGGCCGCCACCATCGCTGCTTCTCCGCTTGGCGGCCTGGATATCGACGAGCAGGAGCGCCTCACGCGGGCTATTGCCTCGCCAAGCCGGGTGGATGCCCAGGTCATCGGCCATATTGAGGCCATACTCCAACACTGCAAACGGCTAGAGGACACCCTCGGGCCGCAGGCGGTGCTGCGCATTGTGCTTGGCCAACGACAGCTGGTTCATTCCCTGCTGACAGACTGTCCAGCTCCGCTGCGTCCTCGCCTCTTGTCGGTCCACAGCAATATGTCCAGCTCTGCCGGATTTTACTTTTTCGACCTCGATGACGTCAACAGCGCAATGCGTTATTGCGACCAGGCCCGGGCGGCGGCGCACGAGGCTCACAACACCGAGCTTGCTGTCTACGCGCTGTGCAATATGAGTTACTTTGCTTCTTGGCACGGCGAAACACACGCGGGTCTCGACTTCGTCGCGGCGGCCCAGAGTCTCGTGGGCAAGACCGACGACGTGCTGCTCCGGGTCTGCGTCGCCGAGCGGGCTGGTACCGCTTACGCGGTCGACGGTCAGCACAGGGAGTGTATGACAGAGTTTGAGCGGGCGCAGGCTGGGCTTGAATCATCAGACGGCCAGGTGTCGCCCGAATCGCCAGCCTATTGGTACCATGAGGGGTTGATCGCCAGCCAGCACAGTGACTGCCTGCTGCGACTGGGGAGACTCCAGGAAGCCGCCGCCAAGGCCAGCGTAGGGCTGCAAGTGTTCGACAATTCTTTTGTGGGCAGTTTAGCTTTCTGCACGCTTCGCTTGGGCACCGCCCACCTGCAATCCGGCGAGATCAGCGAGGCTGCCCGAGTTATTGGCGACGGCGCGCTGCTGGCCACCCAAAGCCGTTCGGCACGCTTGGCCAAAGAAGTACGGACCGCTCGCGCCCAGATGCAGCCCTGGCGGGGCACCCGAGCGGTCCAGGCGTTGGATCAACAGCTCGTGGGGATAGGATTGGGCGTGTAACCGTCATGTTCTGCGGGCGTCTGCTTTGACGAGCCAGAAGCGCACACCGAGTTCGTCGTCGCCTCGCACACCCGTGTCCGAGGTGCCCGCCTCGGCGGGAATGCTCGCGAACGAGTGTTCAGCGATATCGACGGCAAGCACGGCGTCGGCGAGTTCCCGTTCGTGTTCGCGGAGCGCGTCGGCGGTCTCCCCGTTTGCTGCCCAGGACAGCACCACGCGGTCGGTGATCCCGAAATTGGCGTCTTTCCGGGCGGTCTGCACCAACCGGATGACTTCGCGCACCACACCCGCCCTGCGCAGTTCCGGTGTGATCGTGGTGTCCAACGCCACCGTCACGTCTTGCTGGCTGGTCACCGCCCATCCGCTGCGGGGAACCTCGCTGAGCGCCACCTCGTCCAGGAAGATCGTGACGTCTTCCCCGTCGAGGCTGAGCACAGCTTGACCGTCTGCTTTCAGCGTGCGCGCCAACGTGGCATGATCGGCAGCGTTGATCATCTTCGCCACGTGTTGAGTCCCCGGACCGAATCGCTTACCCAGCACCCGGAAATTCGGTTTCACCGTGATATCGACGACCTCTCCGGCTTGGCCGAGCGCAGTTACGTCGCGGACGTTGAGTTCGTCGGCGATTTCCGCTACCAGTTCTGCTGGCAGCTCACCGCCGTCTGGGATGCCGATCAACGCCCGGCGAAGAGGTTGCCGGACGCGGATGTTACTGGCTTTGCGTGCTGCGCGGCCGGCTTCCACGAGTTGGCGTGTGGTGTCCATGTTCGCGCGGAGTTCTTCATCGGCGCGGGCCGCCTCGGGCGTTGGCCAGGAAGCGAGGTGCACCGAGTCCGCAGCGGAGGGCTCCCCTGGTTTGACCGCTTTTTGCCAGACGTATTCCGTGATGAACGGAGTGAACGGTGCGAGCAATCTTGTGATGACGTGAAGGCACTCGTGCAGTGTGGTCAGCGCATCGGGGTCGCCGTCCCAGAAGCGGCTGCGGCAGCGGCGCACGTACCAGTTCGACAGGTCATCGATGAACTGGGCCAGCACGCGCCCAGACCCAGCGGTGTCAAAGTTCTCCAGCGCGTCGTCAACGCTGGCCACCACGTGGTCGAGCTCAGCGAGCACCCACCGGTCAAGAACTGGCCGATCGGTTACGGGCATGCCGGCTCCGGGCAGCCAGGGGCTGATGGCGGCATAGAGGGTGAAGAACGAGACCGTGTTCCAGTAGGTGAGCAGGACCTTCCGGACGATTTCTTCCACCGGGCCGTCGCCGATCCGCCGGGGTGACCATGGGGAACCCGAACACAGCATGAACCAGCGCAGGGCATCGGCGCCGTGTTTGTCCATGAAGGGGATCGGCTCGATGATGTTGCCGAGGTGCTTGCTCATCTTGCGACCATCCTCGGCCATGATGTGCCCGAGGCAGAGCACGGTTTCGTACGACGAGCGGTCAAACACCAACGTCCCGACAGCCATGAGCGTGTAGAACCAGCCGCGGGTTTGGTCGATCGCCTCGCAGATGAACTGGGCCGGGTAGCCCTTCTCGAACTGCTCGACGCTGCCGGCGGCCTCAGGGTAACCGATGCTGGCGAATGGCATCGACCCGGAGTCGAACCACGCGTCGATGACCTCGTTGACCCGACTGGCCTGCGCACCGCACCTGCCACAGGGGAAAGTTACCTCGTCGATATAAGGGCGATGCGGATCGACGCCGGACAAATCCTTGTCGGCAAGCCGTCCCAGCTCCGCCCGAGACCCCACGCAGGTGAGGTGCCCATCCGGGCAACGCCATACCGGCAGCGGCGTACCCCAGTACCGACTCCGCGACAACGCCCAGTCGACGTTGTTGGCCAACCAGTCCCCGAAACGCCCATGCTTGATGTGCTCGGGATACCAGTTGGTACGCTCGTTCTCCCGTTGCAGCTCAGCACGCCTGGCTGTCGTGCGGATGTACCACGCTAACTGAGCGTAATACATCAACGGCGTGTGACAACGCCAACAATGCGGGTACTGGTGTTCGTAGCTCAGCGAGGCGAACAACAGCCCACGCTGTTCGAGGTCGGCGATAAGCACCCGGTCGGCGTCTTTGAAGAACATCCCACCGACAAGGCCCACGGTGGGGAGGAAGCGTCCATCCGGGCCGATCGGGTTGACGACCGGCAAGTGGTGTCGACGGCACGCGGCGAGGTCATCGGCGCCGAACGCGGGTGCCTGGTGGACCAGGCCCGTGCCGTCTTCGGTCGTCACATAATCGGCTGCGATCACAAAATGGGCGTTCGGGATGTCGACGAGTTCGAAGGGGCGCTGGTAGCGCACGCCTTCTAGGCTGCTTCCCGGCATTGAGGCGAGTATTGTCACGTCGTCGCCGAGCACCGTGCCGACAAGCGGCTCGGCGACCACGAACGTGCCCTGCCGCGCACGCGCTACCACATAGGTGACCTCCGGATGCACCGCCACGGCGGTGTTGGACACCAGGGTCCATGGCGTGGTCGTCCACACCAGCAGCTCCACCCCGGTCAGCCCGTCCAACTCGCCAACAACCGGCAACCGCACATACACCGAGGGATCAACGATCAACTCGTAGCCTTGCGCGACCTCGTGATCGGACAATCCCGTGCCGCAGCGTGGGCAATACGGCGCCACGCGATAATCCTGGACGAGTAGGCCCTGCTCGTTGATCTGCCGCAACGCCCACCACACGCTGTCGATATACTCGGGCGTCATCGTCCAGTACGGATGGGCCATGTCGACCCAGTAGCCGACGCGCTCGGTCATCGCTTCGAACTCACCGATGTAGCGCTGGACAGACTCCCGACAGCGGGCGTTGAACTCCGCGATGCCGACTTTCTCGATGTCCTGCTTGCTGGATAGTCCAAGCTCTTTTTCTACCGCGATCTCAACCGGTAGCCCATGGCAGTCCCACCCGGCCCGGCGGGGCACGTGAAAGCCCTTCATCGTCTTGAACCGGAGGAAGATATCCTTGAAAACGCGCGCTTCGACATGGTGTATGCCCGGCTGGCCGTTGGCCGTAGGCGGTCCCTCGAAGAACACCCATTCCGGGCCGCCGAGGGTCTGGTCCACGCTCCTGGCGAAGATGCCCCGCGCATGCCAGAAGGCCAAGACCTCGTGATCAACAGAAGGCAGTTCGACCCGAGGGGGCAGCGGGGTGTAGGGCGACTGATCAGGCAACGAGACTCCTCCGGGCCGAACCAACGGACAGATTATCCACTCACAAGCGCGCCAGCGCCCGCACCGCGACGGACAGGGTCGCCAGATCCAGGTTTTCGGTCTCGGAAATCTCATCGAGAGTTGCTCTGGCCCGGGACAGCCGCGAGGAGTTCTTCTGCTCCCAGGATGCGATCACCGCCTCGGGAGCGACCCCGAGGTCACCGGTGTGCAGCGCATCCAGGGTGATCTCCCGCAACGCTGCGTAGAGATCATCTCGCAGAGCCAGGCGAGCAAGCCCGTGCCAGCGGTCGCCACGTTCCAGCTCACTCACCAAGCTCAGCATACGGTCAACGTCCAGGTGGGCCGACAGCGCGTAGTACAGCTGCGCAACCTGCTCGGCATCGTGTTCGGCCAGTTCAGCCACCTCGGCGACATCGAGCAGCCCGAAGCTGGCCAATCCAGCGCTCACCCGGCGCGCCAGCTCCTCGGGTACCCCCTGCTGGGTGAGCCGGCGGGTGTCGAGCTCGACGTGCTCCGCTTCGCGGCCGACCAGCCAGCTCGGCACCCGCGGTGCCAGTGCCTGCACGATCGGACCGAACCGCTTGATCTCGGCACCGACCGCCAGCGGCTGCGGCCGGTGGAGCAGCAGCCAGCGGCTGGCCCGGTCCAGCAGCCTCCGCAGTTCCAGCATCATGGCATCGGTCACCACAGTGCCCGTTTCGGCGATCGCCTGCCAGGTCGCCGGCAGGTCGAATACCGCACTGGCCGCCGCGAAGGCCCGCACCGCGTCGGAAGCCGAGACCGCCAGTTCCTCGGCCAGCCGGTAGGCGTAGGTGATACCGCCTCGGTCGACGACTTCGTTGACCAGCAGCGTGGTAGTGATCTCGCGGCGCAGCGGATGCTCGCGGATCGCTCCGGCGAACTCCTCGCGCAGCGGGGCCGGGAAGTACTCCGGCAGGCGAGCGCGGAACACTTCGGCGTCGGGGAGGTCGCTGGCCAGCACCTCGCTGGTCAGCCCCAGTTTGACGTGTGCCATCAGGACGGCCAGCTCCGGCGAGGTCAGCCCCTCACCCGCGGACTGCCGCTCCTGCCACTGCGCCGGAGTCGGCAGGATTGCCAACTTCCGGTTCAGACCGTGGTGCTCCTCCCAGTAGGTCACCAACCGGCTATGCACCGGCCCCATCGCTGCGGCGTGCAGCCGGCTGAGGCCAAGCTGGATGTTCTGGTTGGCATTGTGGGCGAGCACCAGTGCGGCAACCTCATCGGTCATCTTGGTCAGCACCGCGCGGCGCTGCCCGGTGCTCAGCACACCGTCCGTGACCAGCCGATCCAGCAGGATCTTGATGTTAACCTCGTGGTCGGAGCAGTCCACCCCGGCGGAGTTGTCGATGGCATCAGTGTTGATCTTACCGCCGGCCCGGGCGAACTCGATCCGTCCGCGCTGGGTCAGCCCCAGGTTGCCCCCCTCGGTGACCACCTGCACCCGAAGTTGCGCGCCGTCCACCCGCACCGCGTCGTTGGCCTTGTCTGCGACGTCGGCGTGGGTTTCCGTGCTGGCCTTGACGTAGGTGCCGATCCCGCCGTTGAACAACAGCTGCGCCGGGCTGAGCAGGATCGCCCGGATGAGCTCCGGCGGGGACAGCTCGGTGACCTCCTCACCAATGCCTAGCGCCTGGCGCATCGGCTCGCTGACCGGGATCCGTTTAGCGCTGCGAGACCACACTCCGCCACCGGGGCTGATCAGCGAGCGGTCGTAGTCGTGCCAGGATGAGCGGGGCAGCTCGAACAGCCGGCGCCGCTGCGCGTAGGAGCTGGCCGGGTCCGGGTCCGGATCGACGAAGACATGTCGGTGATCAAACGCCGCGAGCAGCCTGATGTGCTGGGAGCACAGCATTCCGTTGCCGAACACGTCGCCGGACATGTCTCCGATCCCGACCACCGTGAAATCCTCGGTTTGGATGTCAACGCCGAGTTCGCGGAAGTGCCGTCTGACGCTCTCCCACGCGCCCCGGGCGGTGATCCCCATGGCTTTGTGGTCATAGCCCGCAGAGCCGCCGGAGGCGAACGCGTCGCCGAGCCAGAACCCGTGGGACGCGGCGACCTCATTCGCGATGTCGGAGAACGTCGCGGTGCCTTTATCGGCTGCGACTACCAAGTAACTGTCACTGCCGTCGTGGCACACCAGCTGATCGGGATGTTGGCTCATGCCAGCGACGAGGTTGTCGGTGAGGTCCAGCAGCCCCGAGACGAACATCCGGTAGCAGGCGATGCCCTCGGCGGTGAGGGCCTCCCGGTCCAGCGTGGCCTCACCGGTCGGTGCCGGGGGACGCTTGAGGACGAACCCACCCTTGGCCCCGACCGGCACGATGACGGCGTTCTTCACCGCCTGCGCCTTGGCCAGGGCGAGCACCTCGGTACGGAAGTCCTCCCTGCGGTCCGACCAGCGCAACCCCCCACGGGCGACCGGGCCGAAGCGCAGGTGCACGCCTTCCACCCGCGGGGAGCAGACGAAGATCTCGAACGCCGGTCGCGGCTCGGGCAGCTGCGGCAGCGCTTTCGGGTCGAGTTTGAGAGCCAGGTAGGGCCGGGGACTGCCGTCGGGGTCGGACAGGTAGTGATTGGTGCGCACCGTGGCGCGGATCAGGGTGAGCAGGCTGCGCAGGATGCGGTCGACGTCCAGCCCGGCCACCTCGTCGATCATGGCGGTGATCTGCCCGACCAGCTTGTCGTGCCTGGCCTCCCGCGTGGCTGCATCCAGTGCTGGGTCAAAGCGGGTCTCGAACAGGGCGACCAGGGCGGCGGCGATGCCGCTGTGCGTGCGCAACACATCCTCGACGTAGTGCTGGCTGTAGGGGCTGCGGACCTGCCGCAGATAGCGGGCGTAGCCGCGCAGCACCGCTGCCTGCCGCCAGTCCAGCCCGGCGCGCAGGACCAGAGCGTTGAAGCCGTCCACCTCGCAGGCGCCCCGCCAGGCGGCCACGAACGCGTCGCAGAACCGCCGCTGCATCTCGTCGAGGTCCTGGCCAGCCTGCTGTGCCAGCACGGTGGCGTCCACCCGCAGCCCGAAGTCGTAGATCCAGCAGTGCACGCCGTCGCCGCGGATCACCTCGTAGGGCCGCTCGTCGACGACCTCGACGTCCATCTGCTGCAGCACCGGTAGCACGTGGGACAAGGTGATCCGCTGCCCCGCCAGGTACAGCGTCAGCCGCCCCTGTCCCGGCGTTGCTCCCGGTGTTGCTCCCCGGGGGAGAGTGAAGCACAAGTCCAGACCGTCCTGAGCGGCTAGCGCCTCCAGCCGGCGGATGTCGGCCAGGGCGGTGGCAGCATCGAAGTTTTCCTTGTAGGCCTGCGGGAAAGCCGCCAGGTAACGCTGCGCGAGATCAGCGGTCGCCGCACCCTGGGCTGAGGCGGCGTCCAGGAGCCGGTCGTCCCACGTGCGGACGGCGTCCTCCAGCCGTTTAGTGATCAACCGGACGTCTGGTCTGGTGGGCACGCCGCCATCGCCGGGGTCGGTGTGCACGGTGAAGTGCACCCGAGCGTGGATCGACTCGCCGATCTGGGCACTGTGCTCCACGCCGGTGCCATGCAGATCGCGCATCAGCACGTCCTGCATGGCCAGCCGGGCGGCGGTGGTGTAGCGATCGCGGGGCAGGTAGACCAGGCAGGAGAAGAACCGCCCGTAGGGATCGCGCCGGCAAAACAGCCGCAGCGCACGCCGCTGGGCCAGCGCCAGCACCCCCGTCACCACCTGGTAGAGCGAGTCCGGATCGGTGGAGAACAGCTCGGCCCGCGGGTAGCTCTGGAGCACCTCCAGCATCCGCTGGCCCGAGTAGGAGTCGAGCGGGACGCCAGCCCAGTGGATCACCTGGAGGACCCGGCGGCTGATCACCGGGATGTCCATCACGTCCTGGTGCAGCGCAGTGGTGGTGAGCATCCCCAGGAAGCGGTGCTCGCCGGAGACCTCCCCCCGCTCGTCGAAGGTCTTGATCCCGATGTAGTGGGGATAGACCGGGCGGTGCACGGTGGCGACTGCGCTGGCTTGGGTGAGCACGAGCAGATCGCGAGCCAGCGGGTCGACATCAGGTCCGGTACTCAAGCTCCTGGCAGCGATGCTGTCCTTGCGCAAGACACCGAGTCCGGACGCCAGCACTGCCCGCAGCCCGGGCGTGGCGCGACTGCCAGGGCCACCAGAGGAGTGCCACACCAGCTCATAGCGGCGATAGCCGAGAAAGATGAAGTGTCCGTCAGCCAACCAGCGCAGCAGCGCCGCTCCGTCGGCCACCTCCTGGGCGGGCAGCGGAGGTGGCGTAGTCTCCAGCTTCTTAGCGAGGGCACCCGCAACGCCAGCCATCCGCTGAGCGTCCTCGACCACTTCGCGCACATCCGTGAGCACCGTGAGTAGCCGCTGCCGCACCTGGCGGGCCCGGACAGGATCAGCAATGCGCTCGATGCTCAGATACATCCAGGACTCGACCAGGGCATCGGTGGGCGCTTCGTCTGGGTTGGAGCCAGTGAGCACCTCCCGAAGGGAGCCGGTGAGATCGCGGCGGACCACGACGATCGGATGCACGAGCCGCCGCACCGAGACCTTGATCCGAGCCAGTTCGGCAAGCACCGAGTCCAGCAGATAGGGCATGTCGTCGGTCACGATCTGTACGACAGTGTCCCGGGAACTCCAGCCATCCTCGGCGAGGGTGGGATTGAGCAGCCGGACCAGTGAGCGACCGGGCACCCTGTCGGCGGCCAGCGCACGATGCGATCGGACCACTGCCGCCATCTCAGCGGGTTCGACGCTGCCTAACTCCTCAGCTGGGACCAGCCTGTAGTACAACGCGATGAGTTCGGCGAGATCGCTGCGCAATGCAGGGCGCTCCGCTAGTTGCCAGCGGCGGACCGGCGAGGCGTACCCGGCGGTACCCACCGTGGTTCGACAGTGAGATCCGGCAGCCGCAGCAGGGGGTTGGTGACCGCCACAGCGGGATCGTCTCTATCGATCGGCTGTGCGGCTAATGTCAGGCCAGCCGCCCAGCGTGTTCCGAGGACACGGTAGCGAGGCAAGTCGTGGCTGGTTTCGGCATCAGCAGCCGGCGCACCACCCATCCCGGTCGGGCGGGGATCAGCGTGTGGATCATGGCTTTCCTGGTACGCAGCGAGCGCCTCGGTCAGCAGGTCCCCCAGGCCCATCCGGGGAGGCTCTTGCGCGCAGGCTGCTTCCTCTTCCTGGGAGTCCTCATTTCCGGGGCACTCATCCCCAAAGTCCTCATCGTCGGAGTCCCATTCCAGCGCTCGGGGCATCGGTGCTGGCGGTGGTCCGGAAACCACGGACTCCCACTGGGTCGGCGGGACGTGCTCGGCAGCTTCTGACGGGACAGTGACGGTGACGGTGACGGTGACGTCGTCCTCCACCACGGTGGCCGACGAGCCGTCCGGGGCGCCTGCAACCCCTCGGGGGCCAGCGTTGGCGTCCTCGTCCCCGCCGTCCCCGGTCAGGTGTTCTTCGGCAACGGATGCCTCGTCAGCATGATCCTCAGCAGGTTCCACAGAGCGGCGCCGCCCGGAGCGTCCTGAGGACAACGCCGACGCGGGCAACAGATCACTCACAGACACCAGGGTGCTGGCACCACGACGGTGCCGCGCACCAGCTTGCCAGGAACCGAGCCCGGTAGCCGACTCGACAGCTTGCTCATCAGCGTCTTCCTGCGGTACCGGGCTGGGGTCCTCGGTCGCCGGCTCCACCACTGCTGGGGGGTCAACCAGTTCCGAGGGCACACCTGACTCGGCCACGGCGACATCCGCAACCGTGGGCCTCACCATGGGGGCGGACAGTTGCAGGGTTTCCGCCTCAGCGACCTCCACCATCTCAGCGGCCTCTACCTCAGTTACCTCCGTGACTTCCGCCGCGGTGACCTCCACCTGCGCAACGTCCAGCTCTGTGGTCTGGGGCACCGTGGTCTGGGGCGCTGCGACACCGACGGCAATCTCGACAGTTAGCGGGTCAGTGCACGAGTCGAGTCCAGTACACCCCGTCCCAGCGTTGCCGAGCAGCACGGCAATCTGATCGACCACACGCGCTTCGTCACGGCGCACGGTCCCGCAGTTCTCGAGCAGGACAGAGCGCGCGGCTTGCACATCGCGGCGATGGCGGCCCTCGGCGGCGCGGGCCGCGCGCATGCAATGCAGGGCGTCGACGAACTCGCCCCGAGCCTCGTGCACGTGGGACAGGCCCTCGAGGCATTCCGCGAGAACCGCGTCCACCCCGTGGCGCTGGGCTCCCTCCACCGCATCGGCGAGCAGAGTCAGCGCCGGCTCGTGACGGCCTTCGGCGAGATACACCCGGGTGGCCAGCGCCAGCCGCAGCCTGCCGACCGGACCGGCCGCGGCGGCTCGGACTGGACGCCTCAGCAGGGGCCGTACTTCCTGCGTTGCGGCCTCGCCAGCGTCACGGTCGAGCAAGGCAAGCACGATCTCCAGCATCAGCCGCGCGCTTACCTCGCCGCTGTCGTGCTCAGGATCGGCCAGCCCGATCAACAGCTCGCGGCCTTCCCTAGCCTTCGCCTCAGCCTTCCCGACCGCCCCGCGGCACCGGTAGCGCGTGGCGTCCGTCGCCCGAGCGGCGGCCCGCAGCAACAGGGCGGTGTCGTGATCGAGGCTCGAATCCTCACGATAGAGCTCGTCGGCCTCGTTGAGCGTGGACGTGACAAGGTCATCACGGTCGAGGATGACCGATGCCTCCGCCGCGGCGACAAGCGCCCGACCCCGCAACATCGGAGTGATGTCCTCACCTGCGGCCAGCACGGCACGCACCGCGTCAAGCGCTATAGCGGGCTCACCGAGCGCGGCCGCGCAGTGCGCAAGCTCCACGTTCAGCTCATGCCGCAGTCCCGGTGAAGTGTCAGCGTCCCGAATCGTCGGAAAGAGTCGGCGAGCCGCTTGCCCGTACCGACCGAGACGGTTGAGCGCAAAAACCGCGAAGTGGTCTGCCTGCAGGACGGCCATTTTGTCATCCTGGGCAGCGGTCACCGCCCGATCAGCCAGCAGGAGCGCCAGCTCTGGCGCTCGCCAGCGCAAGAGCATCGCCGACTCCACCAGTGACGCAGCCTCGCCCCCGTTAGCCGACATGCCGGTCGGGACTCCTTCGCGCGCCGTGTTACTCACCACCCCTCTCGACTTTCCCGATCACCCAACACTCAGGCCCGGTCAGTGCCGGGTCAGCCTGCGGTACGTCACACGGTGTGGTCGCGCCGCCTCCGCTCCGAGTCGTTCGATCTTGTGCTGCTCGTAGGCCTCGAAATTGCCTTCGAACCAGAACCAAGAGGCAGGATTCTCCTCCGTGCCCTCCCAGGCGAGAATATGGGTCGCCACCCGGTCCAGAAACCATCGGTCGTGAGAGGTCACCACCGCGCAGCCGGGGAACCGTTCCAGCGCGTTCTCCAGCGAGCTCAGCGTCTCGACGTCGAGGTCGTTGGTGGGTTCGTCGAGCAGGATCAGGTTGCCGCCCTGCTTCAGGGTCAGCGCCAGGTTGAGCCGGTTGCGTTCGCCACCGGAGAGCGCTCGAGCTGATTTCTGCTGGTCAGGACCCTTGAAGCCAAAGGCGCTGACGTACGCCCGGGACGGCATCTCGGTGTTGCCGACCTGGATGTGGTCCAGACCGCCGGAGACCACCTCGAAGACTGTCTTGTTCGCCTCGATGCCTGCGCGCTCCTGATCGACGTAGGACAGCTTCACCGTCTCGCCAACCCGGACCGTGCCGGAATCCGGCCGCTCCAAGCCGACGATGGTCTTGAACAAGGTCGTCTTGCCGACCCCGTTGGGACCAATGACCCCCACGATGCCGTTGCGCGGCAGCGTGAACGACAGATCCTTGATCAAAAGACGGTGGTCGAAGCCCTTGTCCAGGTGCGACACTTCCACCACTAGGTTGCCCAGCCGCGGACCCGCTGGGATCTGGATCTCTTCGAAGTCCAGCTTGCTGCTGCGCTCGGCTTCGGCTGCCATCTCCTCATAACGCTGCAGCCGGGCTCGGGATTTGGCTTGCCGGGCTTTTGCCCCCGATCGCACCCAGGCGAGCTCGTCGCGCAGCCGCTTCTGTAGTTTCTGGTCCTTCCTGCCCTGGACTGCGAGGCGGTCGGCCTTCTTCTCCAGGTAGACGGAGTAGTTGCCCTCGTAGACATAGGCCCGGCCGCGGTCGAGCTCAAGGATCCACTGAGCGAGGTTGTCCAGGAAATACCGGTCGTGGGTGACAGCCAACACCGCACCCGAGTAGCTCGCCAAGAACTGCTCCAACCACAGCACGCTCTCCGCGTCCAAGTGGTTGGTGGGCTCATCGAGCAGCAGCAGATCAGGCCTGGACAGCAGCAGTCTGCACAGCGCGACCCGACGCCGCTCTCCTCCGGACAAATGGGCCACTGGCTCGTCGGGCGGCGGACACCGCAGGGCGTCCATGGCCTGCTCCAGTTGCGAATCAAGATCCCATGCGTCGGCGTGGTCGAGCTCCTCTTGCAGCCGTCCCATCTCCTCCATGAGTTCGTCGGAGTAGTCAGTGGCCATCTTCTCGGCAATCTCGTTAAACCGATCGAGCTTGCTCTTGATCTCCCCCAAGCCCTCCTGGACGTTGTCCAGGACGGACTTGTCCTCCTCCAACGTGGGCTCTTGCGGCAGGAGACCCACGCTGGCGCCCGGCGCCAAGAATGCCTCCCCGTTGTTCGGCTGGTCGAGCCCAGCCATGATCCTCAGCATGCTGGACTTGCCGGCTCCATTGGGCCCGACCACACCGATCTTCGCGCCGGGGTAGAACGCGAGGGTGACGCCGTCGAGGATGACCTTGTCGCCGTAGGCCTTGCGCACCTGCCTCATGGTGTAGATGAACTCCGCCACGGCCGCAATCGTAGTGGCCGCCGGGGCCGGGCAGCGCGGCCGACCACCGCCCGGCCCCGGCGCGCTGCTCACGCGGGAACCGCCACCAGCGGCCGAGCCGCTTCGGCCAGCTCCGACAAGCTCACTTCATAGGGTGAGCCCGTGCTCTCCGGCAGGCCTGACGGATCCTCTCCGAGTGGTGCTGGAGCGTCCTCCGCTGCGGCGCGGGCAGGCTCCTCACGCCGCTGCTTGCGCAGGGTGGCGGCGCAGCGAGCCAGGTCCGGGCCGACCGCACTGGCCTCCAGCTCGACGACCGATCGGCGCTCGCCCTGCTCGGTGGTCCACTCCCGGGTGCGCAGCCTTCCCCTGACAATCACCGGGTCGCCCCTGACCAAAGAGGCGGCGTTCTCGGCGAGCCTGCGCCAGCAGTTCACCGACAGGTACAAGCTTTCCCCGTCCACCCACGACTCGGACGCCTTGTCGAACCGACGCTCGTTACAGGCGACCCGGAAATTGAGCACAAGCGTCCCGTCGGGACCGACCCGGCGCGGTCGCATGTCGCTGACCACCGTTCCCACCACAGTCACCGGTGTCTCCCTCATGATCGAATACCCTCCTGTGCAACCGTCCCGCCCTCCGCGGCGGATGCCGGTCCCTCGACCGACGCCTTCAGGCTGCGCGAGCAGGAGCACCTCCGGTAGCCGGGCATGATTGACTTGGGGATGGCCGGGGCGATGTGCACAACTGCGTGGGCGCACCCCGGTCGGAACCCAGAGTTGTCGGGGATCGGTGCTATCGCGGGCAGGGCTGGCCTGCCCAGAGCAGCAGGGGACACTTTCGATCAGTCGCGGGTTGGGCTGCGTTGGGCCAGCCGGCCGCTAGCTGCCGGCAGACGGCCGGTCCTCGCTACGCTGCTCACTGCGGCTACCCGCCCCCGTAGCTCAGCCGGATAGAGCAAGCGACTTCTAATCGCTAGGCCGCAGGTTCGAGTCCTGCCGGGGGCGCATCGGCACTGGTCAGAGGCCTGTGGAAAGCACCGCTCAAGATCGACTCCACGTTTACCCCGCGCTTTCGTTCGGCCCGAGCCGGTCCAACGCGGCCGCTGCTGCGACTCCCGTCGTCTGCCGTGACATGTAAACGTCCTGCGTCATGGAGATCCGCTCGTGCCCCAGGTAGTCGGCGATCTCACGCGCTGAAAGCCCGGCTTGATCGAGCCGAGTGGCGACCAGGTGCCGGAAGGCATGAGGGTGCAGGCCTTCCCACGGCGTCCCCCGCACGACCTCGCGCAACCTTGCCCGAGTGTTGTCCGGATCGCGCAAGGTGAGCCGGGTCGAAGGGAAGATCCACTCACCGAGAGCATCAGCGTGCCTGCGCTGGAACGAGTCCAGCACCCAGCCTGGTGGATGGATCGTGCGCATGCCAGCCTTCGACTTCGTGTGCGGCTGGACGATCAATCCCTCCCCCGGCACGCGAATCACGGTTCCCTCAATGCTCAGGGTTCCGGCCTCTGCGTCAACCTTCGTCCAGTCGAGCGCGAGCAGCTCACCGATGCGGCACCCGAGCCCAGAGAGCGCGTCCACGAGGTCGATGAGGTCGTGCTTGTGCGCGTCCGGCGACGCGTACAGATGCTGGCGCAGGGCGACCAGGCTGCCCTCGGTCAGCTCGATGGCCCGTGGCTGCTTTTTCTTCCGGGACCGACTTAGCTCGCGCACCGGGTTGGCGTCGAGTGCATCGTGGCGGACCGCCATGCCGAAGATGCCCGACAGCACGATCTTGGAGTGTCGCGCGCGCTCCGGCCCACGTCGCTCCCGGATCTCCCGGATCACTCTGTCCACACCGGACACGCGGACGTCCCCGATGCGCAGTTCACCGATCGGTGCGGCGAGACACCGGTCCCACACGTCCCGATAGGTGATCTTCGTGCGGATAGCGCGATCGGACTCGTCGATGTCGCGGAGCCACAACTCCGCCAGCTTGCTGACCTTGGTTTGCGTCGTGATCTCACCATCTGTCGAGACGCGTGCGCGGTCGCGCAACGCCTGCTTAAGAGTGTTCTCCGCACCGGTCCGCGAGGAGCCGACGCGCTCAATGTGCCGGGTCACGCCGTCGTAGTCTCGGTACCGCACCCGAGCGCGGAACCCGCCCCAGCTCAGCGGGTACACCTGGATCCGGCCGTACGTGCCGACCGGCAGCGGTGGCCTGCCCATCGACAATCTCCTACGCCGCGTGCTCGTCGAGCGCTTCGAACCAGCTGCGCACCTCCGCCGGCTCATAACGCAGGTATCGGCCGATCTTGCGGGCGCGCGGGCCGTAGTCGCGACAGCGCCAGTCGTACAGCGTCCGCACCGGGACCCCGAGGTAGTCCGCGACGTCCTGCACTGTCCACAGCCGAGGTCTGATCTCCACCGTCTTTCTCCCCTCTCAGGCGGCTTGATCGTTGGTTGCCGAACGGTCTTGGTCCGGTGGTGCTCCGCTGGTGGCGAGCTGGGCGGCGGTGTATTCGGCTTTCCATCGCTGTCGTTCGGCGATGGCGTGCAGCAGCAGCAGGGGTCGGGGTGGGATGTCGGGGTCGGTGGGTGCGGGGCGTTCCCACAGGTACGGCCCGTCCTCCACGCCCTGGGCGGGTTGGATTCCGGCCTGTTCGAGCAGTTGCCGAACGAATTCGGTGCGCTCGGCGCGGTGGTCCTCCAGGGTCTTGTTCGACCATTTCCGGGACACGAGGACGCGGCGCCCGGCGATGCCCAGGTGCTCGGGTTGGTGGGCTTTGCCCTTGCACCGTCCCGGAGTCATCGAATGCCGGGCACCCTTGGGTTGGATGCCGTAGAGCAACCACACCGCACACCGCGGCGAGCACGGGGTGATCTGGAGTTCGGCATGCAGCCGAGCGGCGTGATCGCGCTGCCGGTCCGTTGCGCGCTCATCCAGGCCGGCGGCCTGCCCGACGCTTTTCGTAAGATATTTTGTGAGATAGCCAACGTGCCGCCCGGCTTCTTCAGTGCCACCGAGGATGCCCTTGACGTGCACTTGCGCCCCGAACCGGACCACGTGCGCGGGTTCGGTCAGGTCCTCGCAGGCCTGGTCGAAGGTGGGCAGCGGTTGACCGGTGTCGGGATCGGTGAAGGCCTTTGCGCGGGTGTCCCAGACTGGGAGCCGTCCGTCGGTGTAGACGAGGTTGTCATGGTTTGGCCACCACACCTGGTGGTAGGTCGCAGCCGTGATCGCTCGCAACTCAGCGCGGGGGATCGCGCCCCGAATCGCAGCATGGAAATGCGGCGCTCCCCGTTTTTGGGGTTCGACGGTGCCGAAGTACTGCACCTCCCACCCCACACACCGCCGGGCGTTCTGCCAAAACCGGTCGATTAGCGCCGGGAAGTGGATCGCATCCCGGGCAGCTCGCCGGTAGTCGTAGGTGGCGGGGTTCGCCGCCGCCCCGTCAGTATCGACTCGCCCGTAGGAATCCAGGGTGAGGGTGAGGAACGTTGACGGGCGGTAGCGCCCGGCGAACACCCGACCCAGGGTGCGGTGCTCGACGGGTCGGCGGGGCAGGTCCGGGGCGTCTTGGCGGCGCCGGGTGGAGCGTTTGATCGGCTTGGGTGGTGGGTCCAGCGGGGTGAGCCGACCGCGCACTCCCAACGCGCGCAGCGCTCCGTCGAGTTCGGCCACGGACTCGGCGATGTGCTCACAGGAGGCCTCATCACCCCGCGCACGGCATTCGGTGTAGGCAGCGGCGAGATCCGCACGGGTGGCCATGAGCGCCTGGTGGTCCTCACTGGAAGTGGCCCGCTCAATGACCGGCTCGGTATCGAGGTGCCAGCCTTGTCGGCATTGGGCCATCCGCAACCGCCGCGCCTTCTCCGCACACGGCCGGCACTGATCCTTCCGGGTCGAGCCGCACGGGACCGGGACGACCTCCACTCGCCCGGTGGTGGTGTCGATCCGGCGCATCGCCAACGGCCGGGTGCACACGCCGTGCTGCTCGGCGATGGCCTGGATGACGTCGGCGCTCAAGGGCAGTGCGGCCCTCTGGGCTCGGGTCATGCGCGCGGCATCCAGGCTGATCGGCTCGGTGGCCATCAGAGGATCACCTCTCCCGGGTTGGCGCATTCCCGCAGGACCGCCAGGGAGACGGTCTTGCGGGCGCCGGGCGTGAGATCGCCGCCGATTCCGTGCTCGGTGAAGCTCAGGCCGCCATACACCTCGATGAGGACGCCGCCGCAGAGCCGACCGGTCACCGACAGGTGCACCGAGTCGCCCCGGGGCACCCGCCAGGCCTCCGTGGTGGTCTGTCTGAGGGTGTCCGCCCAGGCCAGCAACCCGTCAGCGATCCCGGGTAGATGAGGGGCGGCCAGTTGCAGGCTCACCTGGGCTTCCCCCGAGTACGCAGTCGTGGTCAGCTCCACCGAGCACACCGGCGGCACGTCGAAGTCATTCAGGTGAGCCCGCAGGGCATCCAGCAGATCGATCACCGTCGTGCTCATGCCGCCACACCTCCTTGCATACCGGCAGGCAACGGCCGGACCGTGGTATCGCCGTGGGTGACAAACGCTTCGAGCTGCTTGATCGTCTGATCGGGGACCCAGCCGGCGCGAATGCGCAACGGTTCGCGAATGCCCTCCCCGAACACATACCCGACCCCAGCCTCGTCCTCGCTAATCCGATTCGCCCACGCTCCCCGTTCGTAGGCTTGGTCACCCAGCACCATGCCCACATGGGATTTGGCGGTGACCCGGAGGCAGATCCGCCGAGGGAACAGATCACGGACGGGCACGGTGTCTTTGGTGGGTTCCTGAACGTAACCGCGCACCGTGATTCCCAGCGCCCGACCCTGGGTGGTCAATAACGCGACGCGTTCGGTGATGGCCTCACGGGTTTTACGGTCGATGTATTTGGTCAGTGCCCCGATCTCGTCGAACTCCAGCAGCTCCAAGGGATACTCACGGCTGATCGGCACCGAGCGCACGTGGCCGGCGAATTTTGCTTTCCGCGTTGCCATCGCACCCACCAGCTCATCGAGCACGCTCAACGCTTCGGCACCGGTGACGGCGTAGCGGTGGAAGATCCCCCGCCCGTAAGCCAGCTCCATTCCCTTTGGGTCGATCCCGGACACCCGCACCAGCCCGTCGCGGATCGCGGGAGCAATCGAGACCAGGGGGCACCACATCAGCGAGTTTTTGCCCGCCCCGGTGGCACCGGCGGTCAGGGTGTGGCTGGCCTGGCCGGTCAGGGGCAGGTACCAGTCCTGGCCGTATTCGGTGCGCCCAGCCCACACCCGGCGCAACTCCACCGACGCCCCGTCGAGGGTGGTCAGCTCGGGGCAGGGCACAGGACTAGCGAGCAGGTTGCGGCGCTGGAAATCGATCGAGACCACATTGGGGGCCAGTTCGCGGATTTGGCATCGGGTCACTCCCCGAGCGCAGGCCAGGGCGCGGGTGGCGGTATCGAAGTCCTCCGGTTTCTGCCCCGCCACCAACCGGACGCGGACCTCATCCCAGGAAGCACCGGATTTGACGCCGAGGATCTTCGGCGCCCGGATGTTCGACTGATGCCGATCGCGGCAGATCCTGTTACGCCCAACGAGGTTGACGGTGACCATGACGGGGGTGGTGGCCTCGGTGATGCTCAGGCCACAGGCGTGCAGCCAGTCGGGCAGCTTGGGCGAGTAGATCGTCCAGCGCAGCCACCACGCCCGCAACCACCGACCTGCCCAGGTGTCGAAGGAGATCAGGTCCACCCACCGCCACACCCCGAGCACCAGGGTGATCACGCTGAGGGTGAGGGCCAGGGACGGCCAGCCCCACCACTGCCACCACGCCATCAGTACGAGCAGGGTCAGGCTGGTCCGCCAGTAGGTCACGACCTGGGTGAACAGCCACGCCAGGCCTTTGAGCAGCCACCACAGCGCCACGAACACCACGGCCATCGCGGCGAGGGCTTCGGCTACGGCGATGAGGGCTTTACCGATCTTGTGCAGCGCCCACACCACCAGACCCAAGCCCGCGCCACTCAGTAGCAGGACTCCGATCGTGTGTGCGTCCATCACCGACCACCCCCTATCGCGGCGAGGGTGACTGTGACGGTCACGGTGATGATCGGCGGCCGTGCGCTCGCACACTGGTCACACACAATGCAGTTCGGTGCGAAACTGCCGAAACGGAGACAGCGCGGGCACCGCCGACCGGTATGGGGATTCCTTCGGGTGATCCCGCTTGCAACACGGGGCGCTGATGTGTTTAGGGTGTTCATTGTTCACTCCCTGAGTGGGCAGCGCAGAAGCGGAGAAGGTTGGTAGCCGAAGATTCCGCTTCTGCGCGTAGGCCGTTGTTGTGGGTGGTGAGGGCGTGCGGTATTACCGCACTACCCCGGGTGCGTGAAAAATATTCTTCTGGATCGTGGTGGTGTGGTGGGTGGTTATTGCCGGTTGCGGCACTGGCCGCAGATCGAACGCACTTCGCTGATCGGCAGGAGCGCGGAGCGTCTGCAGCGGCGGCATTTCTGGAAGGTCAGGCGGACCCGCCCTCGTTCCCGTTCCCGTTGCGCCCGCCGCCACTCGCGGTACTCAGCCCAGCGCGTGCACCAGCCCATCATCTCTCACCTCCCCTCCTCTGTGGCGTGAGCTGCGAGTCGAAGCTCACCCGAGCCATTCGGTCAGGGTGTCCCGTAACATCCGGGCGCTCTGTTCGTCGAGCGTGATCAGGCATTCACCGGTCACGTGGGGATCGAAGACGATCGTCCCGTCGTGCTCGTTGACCATGAGGTTGGCGAACCCGATCGGGCCCCGGTGCAGCGAACACGTCCCGGGGATCGCTTTACGGCGTTGCTGGCGGCCCCTATTCGAACCCCTGGGACAATCGGGTGTTTCCATAGCGATCCTTCCTGCGCGCCGACGAACGGGTCATGCCGCTGCTCTGCCGGGCATCTCTGTTGTGCCGGCAGCGGGCTTGCCCGACGCCGCTTTGACTGATGTCGCTGCGGTGCTGGGCGTGGTCATGCCGGTGGCTCGGATCACCCACGTGATCCATTTGGCTTGGCCGGAGGCCTCCGCGCGCGGCTGGGCGGTCATGCCCTCCAGCACCACCGGCCGGAACGGCATCCCCGCCACCGCCTCCGGGGGCACCGGCTGGTAAGCACAGGCGAACTCGACCGTGACCGACTTCTCCCGGTCCTTCTCGGCCGAGGGGTCCGCGAACGTCCCCCGGAACAGCGGGTGGCCGGTCACCTCATCCAGCCGGGGCCGGACGGGGCGGTTGCGCGCTCTGTCCTCTGGGGACTGGTACTCGGTCACCGCCTGGATCTCACCGACCAGGTACAAGCCCTGCGGAAACCACTGATCGAAGTCCACTGGCAGCCGCAGGTTCCTGGGCGCACCCATGTGATCGACACTCCTTCGTCTCTCGTGCCCCACCGCACCCGGCGACGAGGCATTCAACTTAGCCATGTCAACTACTAAACTATGGATCAAGATGTTTCGTGACACCTCCTACGAGTGATCTATGTCTCTGCTAGCTCATGCGGTACTGTTGGTCCATGGAGATGGACCACGCCGATCCCCGACCTGCCTACCAACGCGTCGCTGACGACCTGCGCCATGCGATCACCACCGGCACCTACCATCCCGGTGACCAACTCCCCACCCTCGCCGAGCTGACCACCCGGTATGGCATCGCGGTGATGACCGCACGGGATGCCATCCGGCAGCTCGTGACCGAGGGACTGGTGATCTCCCGCCAAGGCAAAGGCGCCTACGTCCTGCGCCAACCCAGCCCAGATGAATCCATTACTCTCTCCGAACTTCTTGATCTTCTTCACCAGCTCAGCCGTTCTGTGGACGACCTCACCGATCGGATGACCGCGGTCGAACAGACGCTAGCCGATCACCAGAATTCAATCGCCGCTCCACAGCAGCCAGCCGATGGCTGAGCCCGGACACCTTCTCCGCCAAGTCCCGAGCAGCCCTCAGGACGGCTTGCCACTGCTCATCGGTGATCCGCGGAGCGCTCTCCACGTGGGGTGACTTGCTCATTCCGGTTTCCTCCGCTCCCCCTCGTTTATCCGAACCTCGATCACACATTCGCGCGCCACCTCGATAAATACTTCTTCTGCCGTCCGCGTCTTATTGGTGTTGCGTGCGAGATCACCCAGGCCGGGTGGCATGAGGAAGATTTGGTTCCACCACCGAGTCTTGATTGGTCACGGCGGCCGGTGCCGCCGCCGGTCGTTTGTGCAGGTACGCGTCGATCGCGGTAGCAGGGATGCGAAGCAGCTTGCCGACCCTGTACGCGGTGAGTTCACCAGTCCGTATGGCCCGGTAGATCGTGGACACGTCCACGTCAACCATCGCGGCCACGTCCCGCGCCCGGTAGAGCGGGGTACCCTCAACCTGCATCGCGATGCCTCCACCGTCTCGACGTGCCTGACTTCTTGTATGTACTACCTTGTACAGACAAGAAGTGACGGTAGACCTGCGTACCCTTGCCTGTCAAGGAGGTACGTACCAACATGACTCAACCAGAACCTCGAACGCAGCAGATCGCCGCTGAGCTGCGGCAACAGATCGCCACCGGCACCCTTGGTCCGGGCGCCCTCCTCCCGTCTGAGCCCGAGCTGGCCCGTGACCAGGGTGTCAGCCGCCAGACAGCTCGGGCCGCACTGCAAATCCTCGAACGAGAAGGCCTGGTCGTCGTACGGCCACGACGTGGCCGCATCGTGCGCAGCCATCAGCGGCTGCGGTGGCGCCTCTCGGAGTTTGAAAATCCGGAGAACACCACCACGACAACAGCAGATGCCTGGGAAACAGACATCGAACGACAAGGACACGATCCCACGCGACAAGACCTCTCAGTAAGTACCATTACCCCACCACTCGACATAGCCGCACGACTCGGCCTTGACCCCGCTACCGATTTATGCGTGGTCAGGCAGAGAGTCCGGTACATTGACGGCAAACCAGCGATCATCTCCGACGACTACTTCGACGAACGAATCGTACGAGGAACGGAACTAGCCGAACCAAGAGACACAACCCGTGAAGACATTCTCGCCGAAGCGGGATATCCCCAAACGTATGACATCGACGAGATCATCACACGCATGCCCACCCCTACCGAAACCCAGCGACTACAGATACCTGCCATAACCCCCGTGGCAGAACACACCCGCACCGGTTACACAGCACAACACAAAGCAGTACGAGTAATGATCTCGATCATCCCAGGCGAAACGCTGATACTCCAGTACAAAGTACCCACCTAACACCTACCATCCCGACCCCATCTATCAAGAGAACTACCCTGTTCAAGTCACCTCACATCAAGTCACCAAGGGGACCAACCCCCGGCACCCCGCCCGAGGATGATCACAGCACGCTGTGCCATCCCACCTGTCGCTTGACACTCACAGCACGCTGCTCACAAGCAGGACAGCACAGGACATCGCAACAGGACCACACAACCCATCACCCTACGTTGCTGCCGAATTCGCCTCTATGGGATCAAGCCGCCGCCTGCGGCGGCGCGGACGTGGCTGAGCCTGTCGTCTTCTCGCGTGCCCGCCGGGCCGGTCCCGCGTGCTGCGCGCGGCCTGACGGCCGTGCTCGCGCGGGCCAGCCCGGCGGGCGCACGGGGTCGCCGACCATCGGCGGCCTCCCCCTGTCCCCACCGCGATCCTGGTGCACGCATCGGGATGACCGTCACTGGCCTTTCCTGCTTATCGTCTCCACGCGGCGGCGTCATGGCCGCTGGGTGATGGCCTCTGGCTCGTGGTGATCGCCATCCGTCGCATCGACATCCGGGGGGAGGAGATCGGCCATGCCCCGTCACGGTGTGGCCACCTCGGGGTGACACAACCCACCAGGTGACGGTGAGGAAACTAGGTCAAGCCGCGCGATAGCGCGTGATCTACGCCTCCAGCTCACGGGCCTGCTGGTACTCACCCAGCGCATGCAGGTCGAGGGCGAGGTTGCTGGCCGAGGCCAGGGTGCGGGGGTGGTCCTCGCCCAGGACTCGACGACAGCGGGTGAGGGTGTCCTCGTTCAGAGTGCGGGCCTGCTGGTACTCACCCAGCCCATGCAGGTCGAGGGCGAGGTTGCTGGCCGAGATCAGGGAGTCGGGGTGGTCCTCGCCCAGGAGCCGACGACAGCGGGTGAGGGTGTCCTCATTGAGGGTGTGCGCCTGCTGATACTCACCCAACATACCCAGGTCGCGGGCGAGGTTGTGGGCCGATTCCAGGGTGTCGGGGTGGTCCTCGCCGAGCCTGCAGCGGCGCAGCTGGTGGGCGCGCTCGAACAGGGCGCGGGCGGATCGGGGCTCACCCCGCGTGTGTAGGTAGGTCGCGGCGCGGTCGAGCAGCCAGGCGACCTCCAGCGTGTCATCCGGGTCGGTGGGGTGGGTGGGGTGGGTGGGGTCGGTGACGGCCAGGACGTGGGGCAGCAACTGCCGCCAGGCCGGCCAGCTGGCTGGGTTATCCCAGGGCTCCGCCGGCACCGCCTCGCGCAGCAGCCGACGGGCGAGAGTGGTCATCTCTTCAGTGGTGGGAGTGCTCCGGGCGGGGTTGTTGCGCAGGATGGCCTGCACCAGCCGGTGCAGCTGCAAGCTGTCCGGGCCTACCCCGGCCAACGCCCGGCGCCGCACCAGCCCGGTCACCCCGGCAAAGGCCACCGGATCCGCTGCCGCCTCCTTCAGCGGTGGGGGCAGCCGGTGGGGGTGGGTGGTAAGCAGCGTGAGCGGGATCGGCTCAGCTGCCCATTGCGCCGCCAGACGCAGCAGCACCAGCGCGGCCGGGTCCTCAGCACTCACCTGCTCGAGGGCCAGGTGCAGGCTGGCGGCTAACGGCACCGGGTAGCTCGCTGGCTTGCCCTGGGTCAGGATCACGCTCGCCCGATCCTTCAGCAGCTCCAGGTAGGCCCCGACCGCCACCCCACCATCCCGCACATACGCCACCGCTTGGACCAGTGCCAGCGGGAGGTCACCCAGCGCATCGGCGAGCCGACCAGCATCACCCTCCGCCACGCCCGGAAGCTGCTGGCACATCAGAGTGATCGACTCGTCCCGGGTGAACACATCCACCACCAGAGGCACGGCCAGCTGTTGCCAGTCCGGGTACCGAGACGTGATCACCACATGACCTGCACCCCCCGGCAGGAAGGGAGCCAGGTCATCCGGGGTTTGGGCGTTGTCATAGATCAGCAACCACCGCTTGCGATCCCCCAGCGCACCCAGCAGACGCGAGACCGCCACCCCCACCGGATCGCTCTGCCCGGCCAGATCCAGCGCGTGGGCCAGCTCCGCCAGTCGATCCGGGATCAGTACGGGTTCTTCGGCCGCCACCCACCACACCAGATCATAGTCGTCGCGGTAGCGGTGGGCGTACTCGATAGCCAGGGTGGTCTTGCCGATCCCGCCCATCCCGTGCATCGCCTGCACCACCATCGCCCCACCCGCCCCCAACGCAGCCCGCAGCTGGTCCAGGAGTTGCTCGCGGCCGGTGAAAGTGCGGTGGCGGGCTGGCACGTTCCATACCCGCCCCACCGGCATTCCACCCGAGCGAGCCCGCGGCAAATCACGTAACGCCTGGAACACCACCAGCTCTAAATCTTCCGGCGTGCTCACCGTCGCCGTGGTCACTCCACTATCGGCCAACCGAGACCGGAACGCCTCCTGCCGCAGCCCAAACTCGTGATCGACGAACAGATCCTTCGGCCCGTGTGCGTGATCACTGATCAGGAACACCGGCCGGGGCTTGCCACCCTCACTGGCGGCCTGGAACTCCAGCTCGGTGTAGGACAGCTCCGGCTGATCCCGCACCGGCGAGCCGTAGCGAAACCCTACGACCGCTACATACACATCTGAATCAGTGACCGCTTGCCGGCACACTTGCGCGGGCGCCTCATCCCGTGCTCCGAAATAGGCCATGTCCACGATCGCGTCCCCGGCCCGACTCACCGCCCGCTGCACCGCCGCCACAAACGACCCACCCCCAGATACAGGCAAGCGCCCCAACTCCGAGGTATGACTCACAAACACCCGCCGCGCCAACCGGGGCACCGACGATGAAGGCATGACCGGCAGCATCCCACCCCACCACCCCTGCTCTCCAACCAGCACCGACCCCCGGACCGACATTGCAACACCGACCGGCGCTTGCCACCCCTCGAACCCCGGTGCCTCCGGCGGGCCTCCGCTCCAGGATGATCCCCAAGACCGGACCCGAGACGTAGTGGGTCACCCAGGGGAGTGGGTATCCCGTCACGTCGGCGCCACAGGCGTAGCGGGTTGGGGGGTGGGGGTCAAGATCGTTCAGCCGTCGGGTGCTCCATCTTGACCCCCACCCCCCAACCCGCTCGAGACAAGCTCGCCGACGCGACGGGATACCCACTCCCCACCCCCGTCCTGCGGAAAATCAACACTCCCACAGTGGACAGAGACGATCTTGATTCGTGCCACACGCGTGCCACAACAGGGGGTCAGTAGCGGTCATCTGCGGTCACCCCTGACCACGGCCAGCCGCAGGTCACGGCCTGGACCAGGGCGCCCCTCTAGGGTTCCCAAGCTCCCAACCACCACAAGCGCCTCCGGCGGGCCTCGCTCCGGGATGGCTCCCAGGCCAGGCCCGGATAGTGGGAGGTCACCAGGGGAGTGGGTATCCCGTCACATCGGCGCCAGAGGTGTAGCAGGTCAGGGTGGGGCGTCCAGGTCGTTCATCGCATGCGGTGCTCCACCTGGACGCCCCACCCTGACCTGCTCCAAGACAAACTCGCCGACGCGACGGGATACCCACTCGCCACCCCCATCCTGTGGCAGGCCAACACCCCGCGTGTGCCATTAGCGTGCCATTACCACCGGTCAACCACGGTCAACAACGGAGTACCGTGACCCGGCCTGACCACCGGTCGAGGCCCCTGACAGCCGAGTGGGCGCAGCCTTCCAAGCTGGGGCTCTGTCAGTGTCGGGACAGCGATGGCTCCCTATGGAGAGCACACAGGCACGGGAACCCAAGGCGCTTCGGATCACTCATCGTAATTCGAGTCGGGGTCATCCCACCCCCTGTCGGCCAGGGCCTCGAACATTGCCTCGTCGTCGTATTCGACGGGCGCCAGCTCAGGATCGAAGGAGTCCGAGTCCGGATCGAGCGCTTCGGATGACCGCATAAGCTTGACCAGGAACCGCTCTGCGCCCTGAACCAGTGCCGGGTCTTCCGTCCAGTAGCCGAACTCCAAGCTGCGCCGCGATGAGCTCGTGAAGTTCGCGGAGGACACCCACAGCCGGGTCGCCTGAAAGCCGACGACATCTGCGACAGAGGATATTCCGTCCTCGTCGTGCCACCAGAGATGACCGAGCAGGGCCATCTTGGCATGCAGGATCGGCGGGCTGCTCTCCACTGGGCCGGGCAACTTGCGGAAGCCGAGGGTACGGATCGTGGGGACTGTCCTGTCGTAGACCCGCGAGTACGGCCCGACAACCACGGGCAGACCATCCTCCTTGGGAGCCAGCTCAGTCAGGACTGAGAAAGCTTTGACGGGCATGCCCGGCGTGCGCTCGTTGAGCTTGGCCAGCTGATCCAGCTTCTTGAGCTGGTGCGGCTTCCGACCCTGCTTGCTGACCACGATGCATGCGGCGTATAGTTCGCTGATCTTGCTAATGAGTTGTGGGTCGTCAATCCACATGGCGGAACCCAACAATGCCGGGCCGAGCGCGCGGTATCGACTCCATCGCCTCTGGCGCAGCTGAATAAAGTCATCGATACCGTCGACGAGCCCTTGTAAGACGTTCCGGCCGAAGAAGGCGCTGTTGCTCAGTTCGGCGTCCACGGGAAACGAGTCGTCGAACTCGTCCGAGAACGCCCGCCTTGGCTCCGCGTCACTCGCCACAGGGTCAGGGTAACGAGGGCGCTTGTGAGCGATACCACGATGCCGTCGCCGAAGAGCCCGTCGCCGAAGAGCCCGTCGCCGAAGAGCCTTCAAGGCGCGCTTAAGAAGATCATCGTCAGTAGGCCGTCAGCGTAAGCAACGCAACTAGTACGCGCAGGGTGATGTACACCAGGACGTAACCCCAGCTCAGGGTCGCTCGACGACACTCAGAGACAGACGGACGCATGATGAATCAGCGTTCACACCGAAGAGCACGACCAATCAAAGATCGATAATCTCGCGGCCGTCGGCACACAAGCGGGCCTCGGTTCCGGGATGGGTCCACGACCGGCCCCGGATAGTGGGGGGCCACCAGGGGTTCGGGTATCCGAACCCCACCTCCCGTCCTGTAGTAAGCCAACCCACGGGCGCAGCCTTCAAGCTGGCGATCCGCAGCGGATCTCTGGGCCGTCGTGGGGCCGTCGGACGTCGGGGAGCATTGAGAACCACGAAGAACCATCGAGAGCATTTCCCCTGTTCAACGCCAGTGGTCAGCTTCCTTCGCGCAGGCGGAGAAGGATGAGGCGGACGAGCTGGCCTGTAAGCCGGATCAAGTTCGCGTCGTCCATAGACTCCAAGTCCAAAGTCGGAAGCTGCGCGATCAGCGACGGAGGTTGCCGACGTTTGTAGGCATTTGCCGCAGCGCGGTCTGACCGGGTGCGCCAGCGCGCCGAGGAAGATCCAGGTGCCACCCACGACGCGATGGTGTGGGCGAATGATCCGACGGGCGCGAACCGTCGGGCATCAGCCTTGCTCAGCCGTTCGTTTGATGGCCTCCAGCGTCGCGGTCATGTTCCGTTGATGCTCCTTGAGGCGGTGGGCGATGATGCTCTCTTCACGCTCGGGCATCTCGGCGATCACGGCCGTCAGTCCGGAGGGGCCGGGGCCCATGACGGCCCGGTAGCGCAGGATGGTGCCGCCGGATCCGTCGCAGGCCAGCTGGTATCGCCAGGTGGCGGAGGCGTTCGCCGGGTCTCCCACCGCCCAGGCGAAGCTGACGCCAGGCTCCGACTCAATAACCACCGAGAGGGTCTCCCACTCCTGGTCCTCCCGGACCTGGTAACCGAGGAAACGGGCCCCGACCGCAGGGCCCTCAGCCCCCTCCACCCACTCGGCCCCCACACACTCAGCGCCCCAGCCACCTACACGAGTGATGTCACTGACCAGCGCCCAGACCCGCTCCGGCGGGGCGGCCACGGTGAGGGAAACCTCCAGGGACGGAAGGTCCGCCATGCCCATCCTCACCACCTTACCGACGACCGAGGCGCGAACCGGCAGCTCTCCGACGCGACCGATCACCACTTCCACACTCGCCGCCCGCAAGGCGGCCATCATGGTCATCTCCACCCTTTACCTACCCGGAACGACCACCAACATCCAGCACCAGTACGCACCGACCGGAAGTGTCTACGCTGGTCACAAGAAATGTTCCGTCATGACCGGCACTGTCCGGTAGTGGCTTCTGGTAATCGCTAGGCCGCAGGTTCGAGTCCTGCCGGGGGCGCTACCTGCACAAACGACTGGTAGGGTCCGAGCACACCGCTCGTAAGATGAGAGATTGTCCTGTCTGCGATGGACACGGCAGTGCCGCCGCAACCAGCCACAGTGGACGTCGGGGACCTCTCCGAGCTTCTCCCCGACTGGCGCCGCCACCTGGGCGCCGCCAACCGCGCCGAGTCCACCGTGCGCCGCTACAAGTAAGGATGCCCGCGGTCTTCTCGCCTTCCTCGCCGCCCGCGGAATGCCCACCCCGGCCTACGCGATCACCCGAGAGCACCTGGAGCACTTCCTCGCCGATGAATAATCCCAGCCCGCCGCCGCGGAAAGGCCCAAACCATCGCTCTGGCTCTCGTCGCTGGCACCTATCGCTCGCTCGGTTCAGACGGCTCTGGCGCTGGCTCATCGACGAGGTTATGAGAATGAATACGGTGATGTCCACGTAGTCCGCCCCTGACCTGACAGCAAAAACTCCACATAGTTTGCAGTTAGCCTGATGCGCCAGGCAGACGAGCCGGTCCTCCCCGTGCTACGGGGAGGACCGGCCCAAGGCCCTATCTCTAGTGCTCACTGTTGATGAGCTTTCAGGCAACGATCACAGCGAACCTGAGCAGCGCCCCGACAGGGATCCCGACCCCGACCACGGGGGTCGGTCCGCCATGCCCGAAATGTATCGACGGAAACCCCAACAAATGGGTAGATCAGCGTGCGACACGCCACGCAGATTCGATGATCTCACCGCGCGGTCCAACGACCTCTCCAGCATTAAATCCAACACCATCTTCGAGCTCAATTCGATCAGCACTATTGCCGGAATTCAACAAGTAAATTTTCATACGCAGACTGCGCAGTTATCATCAAATCATTCAGTCGCAGAAATGCGCGCGCCACCGCCGGCGTCGATCACGTCCCTTAGAAGCGTGCTCGTCGCTTCATACAGCAATAAGTCATCGTCACAGTCTGGCCCACGGGGCTGACGCGTCGGGGGTGCTCGGCGCCCGCTGCCGTACCCAGGGCCAGGTGATCAGCGCCCAGACGGCGGCGCCCAGGAGAACCTCGACGAGCAGGTACCATGGCCACGGACCGAGCACGTCTAGCAGCGATGTGACCTGCGGCTTGGTATCGAGAAAACCGTAGTTGGTCGCGGTGACCTGGTCGAATGCGAACATCACCACTCCCCAGCAGATCGTGGCCAGCACCGCAACCCGGTAGCTGCGCCAATCCGGTCGCAACCCCACTCCCCAGGTCAGGTAGATCGCTGCCAACACCGCCGAGCTGTGCAGGCCAAAAAACGACAGGAACCGCAGCGAGGGGAAACCTGGTCCGGTCAGCTCCGGACTAAGGAGAGCCTGGGTGGTGAGCGTCAGTCCCCAGAAGTAAGTCAGCGCGAACGCCGTCGGAGAATGCGACCACAAGGCCCATACCGCGGCGATCGCGGCCAAGTCACACAGTTGAAGGGGTAATGAATACTTGATCTCCGACGGCCCGAAGAATAGCCAGTAAACCTCGTTGAACAACAGGATTGCGGCGAACACCACCGCTAATACCCTGCTCAACCGCCAGGGGGTGGGGGTACCACGGTGTCTCCAACCGAGGATCACGAGCGCGGCTGCGACCACGGCGATCGTCGCCAGTACGAGTGCGTGCGGAACCCCGACAGTCACGAACCGGTGTCCTGAGAGCAGCAGCTCCACATCCACCGAGCCTAGCCCGAGGTTTCGCGCGCCCAGTGCGGCAGGAGGTGACTGTTCAGCGATCACGGCTTGATCGGAAGCTGTCGGGTAGCCCCGGCGCGTTGCCACGCCGGGGCCCCCTCAGAACCGGGCGAGCGGGCTTTCCCCGCACCTCGGCTCAAGCAAGCCCCCTGGGCGTTGCGGGTGATGGAACTCCCGCGTCGCCGTGAAGAAGA
>JAFATA010000043.1 GCA_019244165.1 Pseudonocardiales bacterium
CGCCCGGGGGTTGGCCGATCGGGTAGAGCTCATCGGCGGTGACTTCTTCACCGAGGTACCACCCGATGGGGACCTGTATGTGCTCAAATCGGTCCTGCATGACTGGGACGACTCCCACGTGTCACAGATCCTGGCCAACTGCCACCGAGCTGCCCGACCTGGCTCCACGCTCCTGCTGATTGAGGGCCTCCTGCCGTCCGCATCCGAACCCTCCACCCTGCACCGGCACAACTTGATCTTGCTTGTCTACGTGGGGGGACGTGACCGCACCCGTGAGCAGTATCAAGCCCTGTTGGAGGCTGCCGGCTACCGACTGGAACAGACCATCTCACCCCAAGCTGGCATACACCCGGCGTGGAGTTTGTTGGAAGCTCACCGGTGTTGACTGCCGGGTGCGTGCGTTCCGCGGGATTCGGTTGCGGCGTACCCGGAAATCACACCGGTGGCCAACGAACAGAACGGTAGCACCCACTCAACGTTGGAGAACGGGTGCTCCGACACCATATGCTACTGTGAGGAGTGGCGTTGATGCGCCAGGAAACTGTTCAGTGTTGTGTGGTTGGCGGTGGCCCGGCGGGGCTCATGGTGGGTGTGTTGTTGGCTCGTCAGGGAGTCGAGGTGCTCGTGCTGGAAAAACACGCTGACTTCCTGCGGGACTTCCGGGGTGACACCATCCACCCGTCAACCCAGGAACTGATGTACGAACTGGGCTGGATCGACGAGTTCCAACAGATTCCCCATTCAAAAATGGAGGACGTTACCGTCGAGATTGATGGAAAAGCTATTACGTTCGCGGATTTCCGTAAGTTGAAGGTACACTGCCCGTACATCGCGTTCATGCCGCAGTGGGACTTCCTGGATTTCCTGGCTACCAAGGGAAAGACTTTTCCGAGTTTCCGGCTGTTGCAAACCACCGAGGTGAGCGACCTCCTCATTGAGGGAGGTCGGGTGGTAGGAGTACGCGCCAACTCGCTCGATGGCCCCCTCGATGTGCGCGCGGACCTGGTCGTCGCCGCCGATGGCCGCGACTCCACCTGCCGCGCCCAAAGCGGACTAGAAACGATCATCGAAGCTCCGAACATCGACGTGCTGTGGTTCCGGGTATCCCGAAGGGACGATGACAAGGTCAAGTTCTTCCAGAGCGGGAAAGGTGTTCTGATCTTTATTAACCGTGGGGACTATTGGCAGGTCGCCTACGTCATTCCGGCTCGTGCCTTCGCGAAGGTGCGCGCGGCAGGACTGGCTGAGTTCCACGCCAGGATCGCTGCATTGGCTCCCGCGCTGAGCGACCGCATGTCCGAGATCGAGACGTGGGACAAAGTGCAGAAGCTCACTGTCCGGGTGGACAGGCTCACGACCTGGCATCGGCCAGGTCTGTTGTGCATCGGGGATGCCGCGCACGCCATGTCCCCAGCCGGGGGCGTCGGGATCAACCTGGCCATCCAGGACGCGGTGGCCACCGCCAACATCCTCGGACCCACACTCCGCTCGCGCACCGTGTGTGACAGCGACATGTCACGGGTTCAGGCCCGCCGAGAACTCCCCACCAGAATCACCCAAAAATTCCAAGTCGTGGTGCTGCGCGATCTCTACCCCAAGGATTTGAACGACGACACAGATCATTATACGCCACCGATCTTCACCGCGTTCCAAATACTTCCGCCGCTGCGCCACGTCATGGGTCGTTTTATCGGACTGGGTGCCCGTCCGGAACATATCAATAACTGATACGTCAACACTACTGATACGTCAACACTACAGTGCTCTGAGGATTCTCATGTCTAGTACGTACGCTAACCCGTCGGTTACCGCACCGGTTGAAGTCCCACCCGCAGCACGGTTGATCCAGATGATTCTGGGTTATCAGGTTACTCAGGTGGTGGGTGCTGTTGCTCGATTAGATCTGGCTGACCGGCTCGCCGCGGGACCACGGTCCAGTGCCGAACTGGCCGAGGCCACCGGCGCTGATCTCGATGGGCTCACCCGGCTGTTACGCGCCGCGACTGGCGTGGGGCTGATCACTGAGGACAAACCAGACCGGTTCGTTCTCACTCCCCTAGGGGCCTTCCTAGCCACCGACGCTCAACCCGCATCCCTTCACGACCTCGCCATCGTGACGACCACCCCGGGGCAGTGGCTTCCCTGCGGGCGCCTGGTCGAGACGGTGATGAATGGCCGTTCCAGCACCCGAGCTGCCCTGGGCAAGGAGCTGTGGGACTACTACCAGGACCACCCTGAGGAGGACGCGGTCTTCTCCCGATCGATGGGAAACACGTCGGCTATCAAGGCTGCTGAGGTTGTGGCTTGCTATGACCTGACCCGGTTCAGTCGGATCATCGACATCGGTGGGAGCCAGGGCGTCTTGCTCGCCGGGTTGCTGGAGGCAGCGCCGAAGGCGAGGGGGGTGCTTTTTGACCGGCCTGAGGTGATCGCCACAGCCCATCCGGTATTCACCGCTCGGGGGTTAGCTGATCGGGTGGAGCTCGTCGGCGGTGATTTTTTCACTGAGGTACCGCCAGATGGTGACCTGTATGTGCTCAAGTCAGTCCTGCAGAACTGGGACGACGCGCACGCATCACGGCTCTTGGCCAACTGTCACCGGGCAGCCCGACCCGGCTCCAGCCTCCTGATGATTGAGGGCGTCCTGCCGACCGCACCCGAACCCTCCCCGATGCACCTACTCAATCTGCTCATGCTCATGCAAGTAGGGGGACGCATCCGCACCCGCGAGCAGCACCAAACCCTACTAGAGGCCACCGGCTATCACCTGCAACAGATCATCCCACCTCAACCCAGTGCATACTTCGCACAGAGCCTGCTTGAAGTCCACCGACGCTAACCGCCACCCGGTGGATATCCAGCCTCCTGGGCTCGGCGAACATCTCGTCGTCCCCGTTGGCCGCCATTCCGGATTCGCTCGCAGCTCACCTAACTACGTGGAGAGCTCCGACAGGGCGATAGCCCCAAAGGAGATCATTCGCCCGGTGTTCCCTCTCTTGACGGTGCTCAATTTTTCCTAGCGCGAAAGGTGCTTCCGGGGTCGTAACGCGACCGACACGTGACCTTAGTTCGGGCGGATCAGGGTTCGGGCGGAGGAATCCGTCTTCGGATGGTAAAGTAATGCTACAACACGGATGGGGGACTTTTTCGAGGTGCTCTACAACGACCCAGTGAGGTTGGAGCAGTTTGTCCGCACGATGACAGCCCGGTCGCTGGCTTCGCAGCCGGGTGAGCACCTCATCCCGCAGGTCCGCATCAGCGTCGAGTTTGCGCGTCTTGAGTCTGCAACGGTGCTCCGTGGCCGCCCTGCGGGCAGCCACGACTCGATAACCGGCTCGCCCCCCGTGACGGGCGATCTCCCGGGACACCACACTGGGAGATCGCCCGATCCGGGCCGCGATCACCGTGCCCTCCCGATTCTCCGCGATCCCCGGGAGATCTCCTCTCGATCAGCCTCGGTCAACATCCTGTGCTGGCAGCCGCAGGCTCGGGAAGCCCGCAATCGGCTTTGTCGCCAGAGGGTTGCGGGGCGCCGTTGACGAAGGTGGCGTAGGCCCGTCACAGGGAGCTGTGCAGGCTGAGCGTGCTGGTGCCGTCGCTAATAGAGTGGGCGACCGCTATGACGACGATGTGTGAGCCGTCCTCTTGTGGCATCGCGCTCACGCGAAGCAGAGGCTCCTGCGGGTCGAAGGACCTCACCGCGGCCTCAGAAGTTGTTATGCACGTGTAGTTGTGGTGATTTCGTCTTCGGCAACTGCAGCCGGTAGCCGTCGGGAGTTGGGGTGATCTGGAGCACTGGCCACATGAAGAAAGCATGGCACCTTCGCTACTGGCGGAAAAGATACCGAACACCTAGCGAAATTTCTGGCCGCACCCACGCGTAACGAGCGGCGGACCGCAGGCGGCTGCCCGGAGCAATAACGCCACCGCCCAGCTTGACCATACCTCAGCCATACCTCGCTTCACTCCTGTTACCTTGAATAGACGGTGTGTAGTCATTCGCCACAGAAACTCGCAGGGGGCTCAGATGGACAACACCTTAAAACCACCGCATTCCCACCCAACAGCACAGGCCTCGTCAGCCTTGCCGGCACACGAAACGACGTTGCGTTACTGGTTTCGACGCTCCGGGCTGAGCAAGACTGCGCTGGCCAAGGCCGTCACCACACTCGCCATCAAGCACGGCCACCGCCAGATCCGCCCCGACGCCTCCCGGGTACGCCGCTGGATCGAAGATGGCGAGCGCCCGCGCAACCCGGTGCCCATGCTGCTCGCGCAGGTATTGTCCGAACGCGTCGGTCGTCCCCTCACCGCCGAAGATCTCGGCCTCGGTAACCTCGAAGCAGACAACACCCGTTACCGCGGCCCGCATGAAATCCTGGACGGTATCCGGACTGCGACCAGCGCCAGCCTCGTGCACAGACCGTGCAACATAGCCATCAAAGCGGACAATCCCACGCCTGATCCGGCCACAGAACGAGAAACCACGCGGCTGCTTTTCGCACTGGAGAACTGGGCCTACGCTCCTTCTCGGCCGCTGCCTGCACCCCTTCGCTCCTGCAGTTCCCTAGGTGCCTTAGACGTTGCCCGCCTCGCGGCTTTCACCGCCACCTTCCGCGAGCTGGACAACCGTTATGGCGGAGCGAGCATGCTCTCCTCGGCCACTGCCCACCTGGCTGATACCGCCCGTCTGCTGCGCGATAACACCTATCACGAGACGACCGGGCGCCAACTCTACGCCGAACTCGCCGACTTGGCCGGCGTCGTTGGCTGGGCCTCTTATGACGCGGGCAACTACCCCGCCGCCGTCAGCTACCTCATGCTGGCTGTGCACGCCGCCCGCGAGGGCCACGATCGCAGCCTCACTGCGCACCTGCTGCAGTGTTTGGCCCGTATCTGGGGCTACTTCGGCAAACCCGCCCACGCCCGTGACTGCGTCGCGCTCGCCCTATACGGAGCCCGCAACACCGCCAGCCCCCTTCTACGGGCCGGGCTACACGCCCTCGATGCACGCTTCGCCGCACTGCTCGGCGACGAACGCGGGAGTCTGCGTGCTGTCCAGCACGCCCGCGAGATCTTCGCAGACGGCAGCAACGAGGACGTTCCCTCCTACCTCGCCTACCTGGACTACCCCGAACTGGCCGCCACGCTCGGCGAAGTCCTGCTGTTCCTCGCGCGCAAGACCGACAACCGATCCCACGCCTCGACCGCCATCTGCCTACTGTCCGAAGCCAGCCAAGGCCGAGCCGAATCTAAGGTCCGATCCCGTGTATTCGACGCCATCGGACTTGCCCGCGCCCAGTTAACCGTCGGAGAACTCGACGCCGTTTACCACAACGGTCTGCATGCTCTACAGATCGGCACCAGCCTGGCCTCGACCCGTATACGCAAGCGGTACCATGACCTCGCCCGCGAAATCCAAGCCCACGCCGACATCCGCCTCACGAACCTACGCGAGCGCCTCCTGATCGCGGCAACACACCCGCGTGAGGCAACCGCAGAGTAAATTAGTATCGCATCGTCCATCGAGCGCGGCCTGTCCCGGTGGATCCAGGCCGCAGGTCACAAGGTACCGGCACTTCAGCGCGGTCTGATCACTGGGAAAGTGCCCACGCGACTACAGACGTCGATGCTCTGTCCGCCGCGTTACTCTTCATCATCCCGCGCCTGGGGACGGCCCCGCTTAGAGACGGCGCAGTGTCTTAGAGACGGCGCAGTGTCGCCCGGCCAGCACCCTGCTCGGGGTCCCTCGGCTCGCGCTCCCGGAGATGCTGATCGAGATCGAGGCCACCGCGCTGCTTACCGCCTTGGGCGGCGAGAGTGACCGGTTGGCCCACGCCGAGGCCGACCTGGCCGACCCGTCAGCGCCCGAGCGGCTGATCAGCCAAGCCGTTGAGCGTTGGGGAACCCTCGATGCGCTGGTGCTCAACCACGCACGCTCGCAGCGGGGCACGGTCGCAGAGTTTGGACGCAAGCACCCAGGACCTGACGTGGGCGATCAACGTACGGGCGGCGTTGCTGCTGGTAGAGGCATTCGCCGCCCAATACCGGCCACACCCGCAGGGTGGACGGATCGCGCTGTCACCTCTGGCCAGCACTGAGGCCCAGCACCGGCGGAGATTCCCTAGCCGTCACCAAGGGCGCGCTGCACCAGATCACCACGACGCTGGCCGACGCGCTGGCCGAGCGCGACATCACGGTCAACCGCGTCGATCCCGGAACCACGATACTGGCTGGGCCAGCCCGGAGCAGGACTCGTTCGTCGCCCGCCACATGCCCCGCGGCCGGTGGAACACCCCAGCCGAGGCGGCTGACGTCGTCGCCCTGCTGCTATCGTCCCAGGCCGCGACGACCACCGGCCAGGTCATCGACGCTGAGGGCGGGTTCCGGCGCTTCACACCCTCGAGGCTGTGATTAGATAATCGCCATGACTGGCCAGAATTCCATCAACCTCACACGGAAAGAGCGAAGACGCCATGCCTACAGAGAATATTACGCTGACAGCAGTTCAACAGGCACTGGGTGACGCGATTGCGAACCGCGAAGCCGCAGGAGATCTCCTCGCTGATCCATCAGCGTTTTTTAGACGGACCGGCCTTGACCTGTCACAAGGGAGAGATGCAGAGTTTAACCAGCATTTCCAAACAATCGACCCAGATCTGACAAATCAATTATCCGCAACCAGGAGTGGCCAGGAAGCCGATTTTCGTCCACCAAGACTCAGTTGCTGGGCTTGCAAGGGCGGCGTATGGGCTATCGCTGTTGCAATAGTTGCGCTCGGCGTTCCCGGCGTCGCGGAAATAAGCCGAGAAGCCGAGGTTGTCATTCTCTTAGCCAGATTTTTAGGTTTAGATACAGGGACGGTCGCACATTTTATCTCGGGCTTAGGCGCTGAGATAAGAAAGGGTGTTGATGCGGTAGCTACTGCAATTTGCCGCTGGGTACACTCTTGTTAAAAAGTTCAGGTCAGCGACCATGCCAGCCTCCTGGCTAGGGGCCAGCCCCTCGCTCTGCCGATCATCTCCTGCACTGATCAGGTCCTGCGCAGCCCGGTGCCGTGAACTCGACACCACCGACATTTTCCGGCGCGGGGATGTCGGTGGTGTCGAGTTCACGACAGGCAGCCGCAACGTGACCGGCGGCCCGAGGGGCAGCCTCTTTAGGTAATCCGTTAACGGCCGGGAGCGGTGAGCTCCCGGCCGTTTTGCTGTTGAGGGACACGCTCTCGCTGCACCGTCACCGGGTGAAAGCGACGGTGGCGTCCTGAGCTTCCCGGCTCAGGACACGCCCGCAAATCACATGATCATGCGATTGTCAAGGACGGAATTTAAGGCGGAATCAGAGAGAGGTCGAGGAGGGATTGAGGGAGGATCCCTCCCCGGGGTTGTCGGTGCACAGCAGGGTGGCGATCTGCTGCCGCAGGTGCTCGACCTCCTCCAGGTGCTGGTGAGCGGCGGCGTAGCGGGACAGTTCACGCAGGTCCTCGGCGGCGTCGTGGGAACGGAGGGTGCCGGTGATGTCCAGGGCTTGGTGTCCGATGGTGGCGGCGTGGAGCGGGTCCCCGGTGACCATGGTGAGGCTAGCCAGCTTGGTCAGGCATACCGCCCGGTCGCAGCGGAGGCTTTCGGAGTGCCCGGCGGCTGCCGCCGCGAGTCGCTGGGCGGCTTCGCCGGGATCGTGACCCAGTAGCGCTAGGTCGACTAGGGGTCGCCCGGTGAGCTGACCATGGCGCGCTGAGGTGTATTTGCAGGCCAGGAACGGTGGGTCATCGTCCGGGGTGGCATGTGTGAAGTGCTCATCGGCGGTGCCGATCGCCCTCAGGGTCTCCTGCACCCGATGCATCTTCGCCAGCGCGCGGGCCCGGTCGGTGTGCAACAGCGTCCGCTGGGTGGGGGTGATCCGATCAGCGCGGACCAGGGCCAGTTCGGCCCGGGTGAGGCCCTCATCGGGCTGCCCGGTCCGGATCTCCTGCTTTGCCAGGCTCGACAGGACCTCGGCGCGCAGGTTCCAGTCTTTGGCTTGCTCGGCGCAGTACAGCGCAAAGCCGAACACCCGACGGGACTGCTCATGGGCGTTGGCGTACCCGGCAATGGCCCCAGCAACCACGGCGAGATAACCGACTGCGGAGAACAGCTCAGGGCGTAGCCGCTCCGGGCAGGTGGCCTTCAGCAGGCCGGCCGACCAGCGCAGCTGGCCCATAACGGCATCCCGAGCCAGCTCAGGACCGTAGGTGCCGCTCCATGAACCGAATTCCCGCGTGGCGATGTGAATGTGTTCGATGTCGCTGGCGCCGACCCGACGAGGGATCGGGGTCGGTTCGCTGACCTGTAGAATCTCTACCAGCTCCGCCACCGCTTCCCCGAGGACGAGGCCGCTCACGCCGAAGGTGGTGGTTTCGATAAGATGTCTGCGTTTCACGTCATCCAGCTTTACTACCGCGCGGCGGGACCGGGCGCGGGCGTTGATGAACCCCAGTTCGGAGTCTTTGGGTACCTTAAGGATTGCCCGGAAGGCTGCTCGGCGCACTGCGTCCGGCCAGCGGATGATGCCTTGCTCGATCTTGCCGACGTAGTTTTTGTTGAGGTCATATCTCTTGCCGTGGTGTTCCCAGATCCAGGCATTGGCCTTGTCGGCGAGTTCCTGCCGGGACAGGCACTCGTCGGGGTGGTCCGGTGATTTGGTGCGCTCCCGCACACCCCGAAACTTGTCATTGGGCGTCTTCTCCACTGTCCCGTCCCCCTCCTGGCCTGCGTTGTTGTGATGGTCATAGTATCGCCTCAGAAGCTGATCACGGTTTGTGCGCCATAGGCGACAGCACGTGTCGTTCAACGCACACAAAGGGTGATCACCCACGGTCAGCAGGCTGGCGGGCGGGCGCGGTCCACCCATTTGTCCAGCCATTGGTCCAGCGGGGGTGGTGTCCAGGTGTCGAGCGCGTCGAGCAAGCGTGCCACGTCGGTGTCGGCGAGAACCAGGTCACGGTGCTCGGGAGGCACGAACTGCTCGGTGACGGCATGGTCGAAGAAGTCCAGCAGCGGCTGATAAAACTGGGCCACGTTGAGCAACCCGCACGGTTTGCGCTGCAGCCCAAGCTGAGACCAGGTCAGGACCTCCGCGAACTCCTCCAGGGTGCCGTAGCCGCCGGGCAGCGCGACAAAACCGTCGGACAGCTGCGCCATGAGGGCCTTGCGCTCGTGCATGGAGGCGGTGATCCGCAGCTCGGAGAGCCCGTGGTGAGCGAGTTCTTTGTCCACCAGCTGTTGCGGAATGACGCCGACGACCTCCCCGCCAGCAGCCAGTACCGCATCGGCGACTACCCCCATAAGCCCGATGCTCGCCCCGCCGTACACCAGCCGGGTGCCCCGGGCGGCAAGCTCAACGCCCAGCGCTCGGGCTGCGGCGGCGTACTCCGCTTGGGCGCCGGGACTTGACCCGCTGAACACGCAGATGCTGCGCACCTCAAGGACTTTAGGAGACCGGCAACAATGATCTGACGCGCTACGGCGAGTCGTCCCGGAGATTGACCGCCTTGAGGAGATAATTCGGTCAGGCAACGACGGTGCGACCGGCGCCGGACGAGTTGGCGGGTTTGTCGTGCAGCCAGGGGGCGAAGGACAGTCCCACGATGAGGCCTTCGTCGGACAGGATGCGTGCAACTATTTGTCCCCATGGCTCGGTGCGGGGTGGGTGCAGCAGGGTGTAGCCGTGCGCTTCGAGTTCTTTAGCTGCCTCGGCTAACGCGTCGGCGTTGGCCAGCTCGAACTCGACGCTGGCCTGCGGGATGGGGACCTCGCGCGGCCAGTCGGGGGTTCCGTAACAGGCTTGAGCGGCCTGAGAGAGCGGCCAGACACCGAAGTGCCTGCTGCCCGGGATGTGCTCGCTGGCGTAGTAGTCCCCGTCGAGTTGCTCCAGCGGCAACCCCAGCGTGTCGAGGTAGAGCGCCCTGCTCGCCGGTGGGTCGGGGGCGATGATGCTGACACTAGCGATGAACTGCACCTGCATGGTCCTCACCTTCCGCGAGATCGCACACTGGAGGCTACGGGGAGACTTTCCGGTGCGGTGCGGCCGGTGGCCCGGGTAGCGTGCCTCCCATGGCTGTGCACCTCACCAGGATCTACACCCGCACCGGCGATGACGGGTCGACCGGCCTCGGCGACTTTTCCCGGGTGCCCAAGACCGACCCGCGGCTGGTCGCCTACGCCGACGTGGACGAGGCCAACTGCGCGCTGGGCGTGGCGCTCGCGCTAGGGTCGCTGCCGCAAAACCTGGTCACGGTGCTGCGGCAGGTGCAGAACGACCTGTTCGACGTGGGCGCCGACCTGTGCACCCCCCTGGTCACCGATCCCAAGTACCCGCCGCTGCGGATTGACGACAGCTACATCACCCGGCTGGAGGGCTGGTGTGACGAACTCAACGCCGGGCTGCCGAAACTGGACTCGTTCATCCTGCCCGGCGGCACCCCCGGCGCCGCGTTGCTGCACACCGCCCGGGTGGTCACCCGGCGGGCCGAGCGGAGCACCTGGGCGCTGGTGACCGTGGACGCCGAGCACACCAACCCGCTCACCGCGCGCTACCTCAACCGGCTTTCCGACCTGCTGTTCATCCTGTGCCGGGTGGCCAACCCGGACGGTGACGTGCTCTGGAAGCCTGGCGGGAACCGCCCCGCACGGCAGGCGACTGAACGCTCAGGAGAGCCAGGGGGGGTTGGCGCTGGGGGGCGCTGATTCCAGCCAGGACAGGAACCCGGTGAGGGTGTCCTGGCGCATCGCCAGTTCCAGCTCCTCGACGCCGGTGCGGCAGCGCAGCACGATCGACCCGCTGGGCAGGCCCTGGCTCTCCGGCACCGTTGGACCGCGCCGCTCCAGGATCTGCAACTGCTCTCGGACGAACACCCGATCAGGGCCCGATCGCAGGCTGGAGAGGCGAAACCAGGCAAAATTGCCACCCCAGTAGCGGCCGAGGCCCTGGCGCCAGCCACGGCCGGTGTCGTTCGGGCGGCAGCGCAGCGCGACGTCGATCCCGCCGGGACGAAGGCGCCGATGTCGCCGCACCGCCACCAGGCTGACCAGCAGTGCCCCGGTTACCAGGGCCAACCCGACGATCTGTCCGATCCCCATGAAGGCCCACCCCACGCCGCACGGATCTCAGGCGGTCTGGCCGAGCGCTTTGAGCCGAGCGGTGGAGCGGGCCCGTACCGAATCTGCCTCCGGCCCGGAACCGGCCTGCGCGAGGGCATCCCTGGCGGCCTGGGGGTCGATCTCCTCGGCGAGCTCGGCAGCCTCGGCCAGCACGCTCACCTTGTCCCCGGTGACCGACAGGAAGCCACCGAAGACAGCCGCCGTCACCGTCTCGCGGTCAGTGGTGGTGATCTTGACGATCCCGCCCTCGACAAGCTCCCCGAGCAGCGGGGTGTGCCCCGGCAGGATGCCCAGCTCGCCCTCGGTGGTCTGGGCGAACACGGAGGTCGCGTGACCGGACCACACCGCCCGCTCCACCGCGACCAGCTCGACGGACATTTCGGCCACGCGCGTGTCCCCCTGCTCTGTTGTTACCCTTGTGTTCGGATCTGACCGAGTGTAACCGGTCAGCTTTCTTCCGAGAGCTTCTGGTGCTTCGCCTCCAGGTCTTCCAGACCACCACACAGGTAGAAGGCCTGCTCGGGCATGTGGTCAAAATCACCCTTGCAGAGCTTGTCGAAAGCCTCGATGGTCTCCTTCAGCGGCACCGTCGAGCCTTCCTGACCCGTGAACTGCTCGGCGGCGTACATATTCTGACTGAGGAACCGCTCAATCCGCCGAGCCCTCTTGACGACGATCTTGTCTTCTTCGGTCAGCTCGTCCATGCCCAGAATGGCGATAATCTCCTGCAGCTCGTTGTACTTCTGCAAGATCCGCTTAACCTCCTGGGCCACCCGGTAGTGCTCCTCCCCCACGTACTGGGGGTCAAGGATGGTGGACGAGGAGGTCAACGGGTCCACTGCCGGGAAGATGCCCTTGGCGAACACCCCCCGGGAGAGCTCCGTGGTGGCGTCCAGGTGGGCGAAGGTGGTCGCCGGCGCCGGGTCGGTGTAGTCGTCGGCGGGTACGTAGATCGCCTGCATCGAGGTGATCGATCGGCCCCGGGTCGAGGTGATCCGCTCCTGTAGCTCACCCATCTCGTCGGCCAGAGTCGGCTGATAACCCACGGCGGACGGCAGCCGGCCCAGCAGGGTGGAGACCTCCGAGCCGGCCTGGGTGAACCGGAAGATGTTGTCGATGAACAGCAGCACGTCCTGGTTCATCTCGTCGCGGAAGTACTCCGCCATGGTCAGCGCGGAGAGCGCGACCCGCATCCGGGTGCCGGGCGGCTCGTCCATCTGGCCGAAGACCAGCGCGGTGTCCTTGAGCACGCCGGCCTCCTGCATCTCCAGGAACAGGTCGTTGCCCTCCCGGGTGCGCTCGCCCACGCCGGCGAACACCGAGGTGCCTCCGAAGTTCCGGGCCACCCGGATGATCATTTCCTGGATGAGCACCGTCTTGCCCACCCCGGCACCGCCAAACAGGCCGATCTTGCCTCCCTGCACGTACGGGGTGAGCAGATCGATGACCTTCAGCCCGGTCTCCAGCATCTCGGTCTGCCCCTCGAGCTGGTCGAACGCCGGCGGCTTGCGATGGATCTCCCAGCGCTGTCCGGTGAACTTTGTGTCCGGGGAGTCCAGGCACTGGCCCAGCATGTTGAACACGTGACCCTTCACCTGGTCACCGACTGGTACTGAGATCGCCGCCCCGGTGTCGGTCACCGGGGCGCCCCGGACCAGGCCGTCCGCCGGCTGCATCGCGATGGTGCGCACGGTGTTGTCACCAAGGTGCTGCGCGACTTCCAGCGTCATCGTCTTGCGAAGCGCTTCCAGCTCGACCTGCACGGTCAGCGCGTTGAACAGCTGGGGCAGCTGGTCACGGGGGAACTCCACATCCACCACCGGGCCGGTGACCCGCACCACCCGACCGATCCCTGTTTCGGAAGGCCCTGTTTCGGAAGGCCCTGTTTCGGAGGCACCGTCAGCGACGGGCGACTTCTCCGCAGCGCTTGAATCTGGGCTCATTTCAGTCATCACTTCCCGCGGCGGACAGCGCTTCCGCGCCGCCGACGATCTCGCTGATCTCCTGGGTGATCAGGCCTTGCCGGGCCCGGTTGGCCTCACGGGTGAGGTCCTGGATCAGCTCGGTGGCGTTGTCCGTGGCCGCCTGCATCGCCTGGCGGCGGGCGGCCTGCTCCGATGCCGCGGCCTCCAGAAGCGCCGCGTAAATCCTGGTGTTGATGTACTTGGGCAGCAGGTGGCCCAGGAGCTCGTCAGCGTCCGGCTCGAACTCATACAGCGGCCCCGGGCCCTCCGCGCGCCCCCGCTGACCTGGGCGCTCGTCGCTGTCGGCGGCGTCCTCCTCGACGTACTCGACCTCCAGCGGCGCGACCCGGCGCGCCGCGGGCGTCTGGGTGAGCATCGAGCGGAACTCCGTGTAGACGATATGCAGCTCGTCAACACCCGCCCCGTCGGACTGAGCACCCTCACCGTCGTGGACACCGGCCAGGAACGCACGCACCAGCTCCTCGCCCGCCGCGGCGGCGTCTCGGTAAGAGGGTTGCTCGGAGAACCCAGTCCAGGACTGCTCGATCGGCCGCCCGCGGAACGTGTAGTAGCTCACCGCCTTGCGGCCGATCAGATACAGCGTCACGGACTTGCCCTCCTCGCGCAGCAGCTCCTGCAGCTCCTCGGCGGCCCTGATCAGGTTGGCGTTGTAGCCACCGCACAGCCCCCGGTCGCTGGTCAGCACCAGCACCGCCGCCCGGGTCGGGTTCTCCCGCTCGACGAGCAAGGGGTCGTCCAGAGTCCCTGCGGCGCTGGCCAGCGCGGAGAGCACCTTGACAATCTCTCGGGCGTACGGCCGGGACGCCTCAACCCGGGCCTGCGCCCGAGAGATCCGCGAGGTGGCGATGAGCTCCATCGCTTTGGTGATCTTCTTCGTGGACTGGACCGTGCGGATCCGCCGCCGGAGGACTCGCAGCTGCGCCGTCATGATCGCGTCACTTCTTCGAGCCGCGTTGTGGAGTCCGCTTGGTGACCTTGACTGACTCGCGCTCGACCTCGTCGGCGTCCATCGCCTCGGCCTCCTCGTCCTGCCCCGACTCCAGAGCCGAGCCGTCCTCCGCGGTGAACTGCTTCTTGAACGCGCTCACCGCGTCTACTACCTGCTGCCCGGTGTCCTCGCTGAACTGCTTGGTCTCCCGGATCGTATCGAGAATGTCCTGGTGTTGCCGGCGGACGGTGGTGAGGAACTCCGACTCGAAACGCCGCACGTCGGCCACTGCCACGTCGTCCAGGTGGCCCCCGGTCCCGAGGAAGATCGACACGACCTGCTCCTCGACCGGCATCGGCGCGTGCTGCCCCTGCTTGAGCAACTCGGTGAGCCGGGCACCGCGTTCGAGCTGGCGTCGCGACGTCGCGTCCAGGTTCTCCACCCCGAACGCCGCGAACGCTTCCAGCTCGCGGTACTGGGAGAGTTCCAGCCGCAGCGTGCCGCCGACCGACCTGATGGCCTTGATCTGCGCATTGCCGCCCACCCGGGAGACCGACACGCCGACGTTGATCGCCGGCCGGACACCCTGGTTGAACAAATCGGACTCGAAGAAGCACTGGCCGTCGGTGATGGAGATGACGTTGGTCGGGATGTAGGCCGAGATGTCGTTGGCCTTGGTCTCGATGATCGGCAGGCCGGTCATCGATCCCCCGCCCAGCTCGTCGGACAGCTTGGCGCAGCGCTCCAGCAGCCGCGAGTGCAGGTAGAACACGTCGCCCGGGTAGGCCTCCCGACCCGGTGGACGGCGCAGCAGCAACGAGATAGCGCGGTAGGCCTCGGCCTGCTTGGACAGGTCATCGAAGATGATCAGTACGTGCTTGCCCCGGTACATCCAGTGCTGGCCGATCGCCGAGCCGGTGTAGGGCGCCAGCCACTTGTAACCGGCCGAATCCGACGCCGGTGCCGCGACAATGGTGGTGTACTCCAGCGCGCCGGCATCCTCCAGGGTCTGGCGGACCGCGGCGATCGTGGTGCCCTTCTGACCGACCGCCACGTAAATGCAGCGCACCTGCTTGGCTGGGTCGTCGCTCGCCCAGTTCGCTTTCTGGTTAAGGATGGTGTCGATACACACCGCGGTCTTGCCGGTCTTGCGGTCACCGATGATCAGCTGACGCTGGCCGCGGCCGATCGGGGTCTGCGAGTCGATCGCCTTGATGCCCGTCTGCAGCGGCTCCTTCACCGGCTGCCGGTTGATCACCGAGGGCGCCTGCAGCTCGAGCACCCGCTGTTCCTCGGCGTCGATGTCGCCCAGGCCATCCAGCGGGATGCCCAGCGGATCCACCACCCGGCCCAGGAAGTTGTCCCCGACTGGTGCGGAGAGAACCCTTCCGGTGCGCCTGACCTCCTGGCCCTCCTCGATGGCTTCGAAGTTGCCCAGGATGACCGCGCCGATCTCCCGGACGTCGAGGTTGAGCGCGACACCGAGCACACCGCCCGGAAACTCCAACAGCTCGTTGGTCATCACCGAGGGCAGTCCCTCAACCCGGGCGATGCCGTCACCGGCATAGCTGACCAGGCCTACCTCTTCCCGCGAGGTCTTGGCCGAAAAGGAGGTGACGTAGTTCTCGATCGCGTTCCGGATCTCGTCCGGAGAGATCGTCAGCTCCGCCATGGCTATCGGTCCTTGCTCTCGTCGTCAGTCATCTGTTCGCCATCTGTCCGTCGCCGTGCCGGTATCACCATCTCGCTCACCGGGACATCCACTGGCGTGCCTGCTCTAACCGGGTCAGCACGCTGCCGTCGATCACTTCCTCGCCCACTCGGATCACCAGCCCACCGAGCAGCTCGGGGTCGAGGTCAAGCTTGAGCGAGATCGGCCGCCGGTAGATCTGGTCGAGGACGGTGATCAGCCGCTGTTCTTGCTGCTCGGACAGGGGGCCGGCGGCGGTGACGTGGGCCACCAGGCGTTCCCGCCGGGCGGCCGCCCGCTCCACGAGCTGCTCGACGATCTCCTCGAGGGGGCGCCGCCGGAGTGAGCGGAGCGCCTGCTCCAGCAGACGGCGGGTCACCGGACGGGTGCGGTCGGCCAGGACCGTGTCCAGCAGCTCCACCCGCCCCGCGGCGGGGGCAGCCTCATCCCCCAGCAATGCCGCCAGGCGTGACTGGGCAGCCAGGATCCGGCCGAATCGGAACAGCTCGTCCTCGACGTCATCGAGGATTTCATCCCGCTCAGCGAGGACCAGCAGCGCCTGCCAGGCCAGCTCCTCCAGCCCGTCGACCATATCCAGCTCTCGAGACCAGCGGGAGCCGGCCACCTCGCCCAGCATCCCCAGACTGATCCGGCTCACCTTGCCGTCGAACAGGGCTTCCATCATCTTCCGGCGGATCTGCTCGGGTACCGCGGAATCAGCGAGGTGCCGCCGGATCACTGGCTGCTCACCGAGCACCGCCGCGACGGCACCCAGGTCCTCACCAACGCGCTCGACCTCGGCGACGCTGGCGTCGCCGATCTGGCCCTCAAGCCGCTCCCGAAGCGCGGCCAATGCCGCCCTGCTGGCTGGCTGCATCAGCGCCTCCGTCGCCCCGGGGACACCGAGACGGCCTCGGCGGCGCTGTCTTCCTGGGGAGCGCTGCTGCTCTGAGGAGCCTTGTCTTCCTGGGGAGCACTGTCTTCCTGGGGAGCACTGTCGGGGGCCGCCATACCCTGCAGCTCGTCCAGGAAGCGGTCCACCGTGCCGGCCCGCCGGCCTTCGTCGGCAACCGAGTCACCGATGATGCGCTCGGCCAGCGTCACCGCAAGCGTCCCCAGCTCGCCCCGCAGCTCCCGGACGACCTGCTCGCGCTGGGTGGCCAACTGCTCCTCACCGCGCTCGCGGATCCGGGCGACCTCCTGCTCGGCCTGCTCACGCAGCTCATCCCTGATCTGCTGGGCGTCGGCCCGGGCGCTCTCCCGGATCTTGGCCGCCTCGACCCGCGCCTGTGCCAGCGCCTCGGAGTAGCGAGCCTCCGCCTGCGCCAGGCGCTCGCTAGCCTGCTGGCTCTCCTGGATCTGCTGGCGGATCATCTCCTGGCGCTCGTTCATCATGCGCTTCACCGGGGGCACCACATAGCGCCAGATCACCCCGAGCACGATCAAGAAGATCGCCAGCTCGACGAAGAACGTGGCGTTGGGAATCAGGAAGATGTTGCCACCGCCCTGCGCGGCCAGGTTGTACGAACTCATGAGAATGTCCTCTCAGCCAGGCCTCCCAGCCAGGTCACTTGGCGAGCACGAAGATGAATAGCGCCATGAAGGCGAGGTTGATGAAGTACATCGCCTCGACCAGGCCTACTGTCAGGAAGAAGATGGTGAACAGCCGGGCCTGCGCTTCGGGCTGGCGGGCAACACCCTGGATGGTCGCGCCACCGGCAAGGCCGTCACCGATCGCCGCGCCGATTGCGCCACCGGCCAGCGCCAGCCCGCCACCGACGAAGGCGCCGGCCATCGGGACCGAGCCGGTGGGGCCACCCCCTTGCTGGGTAAGAAGCAGTTCAAAGAAACTCATGTCTTTTCCTCTTGTCCTCAGGGAGCTAGGTTTACTTTAACCGAGCGGATGACGCGGACGAGTGACATCGTGATGAAGGCGAGCGGCGAGCCGTCAGCGGGCCCCCTCCTCCTGAGCATCCTCCTGATCACCAACCGCGAACCCGAAGTAGATAATCGTCAGCAGCGCGAAGATCAGCGCCTGGAGCAGGCCGATGAACAGGTCGAACAACTTCCAGGCCGAGGTCGGCAACCACGACACGGCCGCAGGCAGCAGCGCGAGAACGCTGACCATCACGCCGCCCGCCAGGATGTTGCCGAACAACCGCAGCGCGAGGGTGATCGGCTTGCTCAGCTCCTCGATGATGTTCAAGGGGAGCATCGCCGCGTAGGGCTGGGTGAAATGCTTGAAGTAGTGCTTGCCGTTGACCCTGATTCCCGTCACGTGCACGAGGATGATCACAAAAAAAGCCAACGCGAAGGTGAGGTTAACGTCTGCCGTCGGTGGTCCGACGCGCTGTTCCCAGGCGTGCGGCAGGATCGCGAGCCAATTGGAGATCAGGATGAAGAAGAACAGAGTGACCGCCAGCGGCACGACAAACGGGGCGGTACGGATGCCGACGTTGCTCTGCACCTGGCGCTCTACCTGATCGGTCACCGCCTCGAAAGCCACCTGCAGCTTGCTGGGCACCCCGGAACTCGCCTTAGCCGCAAGGTAGAGACCAATCCCGACAACGATGACCGCAGCGAGCGCGGTGGAGATCACCGTGTCAGCGTTGATCGTCAGACCCCACACATGCCACGTGGGGTGCTCGCCGACCTGCACGCCGCCGCCGCCAGCGGCCAGTACCCGTTCACTCATCACGGCAGACCCCCGACTCCGGTCCGGCGCAGCTCCTTGACCAGCGGAAGCGACGCAATGAAGATCATAACTAGCTGGAGGACAGCCAGCCCGGCGAACACCCCGAGGCCCGCTGGCCGCAACGCCAGCGCCAGACCGACCGCGAGCCCGGTGATCAGCGTGAGCCGGCCGAGTACCGACACCGCGAAGGCGCGCTTGCTGGGGTCGGCACGGGCCGCGAAGCGCTCCGCGGACCGCGCTGCCAGCACCGTGTTTAGCAGACCCAGCGCGAGCCCACCGCAGAAGAACGCTGCCACCAGCGGGTGGCCCATCGGCGCGAGCACCACGAAGCTGGCGGCGCCGAGACCTGCCGCGATGCGCGTGGCCCAGCCAAGATTGACGGCCGCTTTCCTCGGTACGGTCTCGGCCGGTACGGTCACGTCAGAGGTGGTCACTGGAGCGCTTACTCCTTCAGGAACTTTGTGAACTTGGTGTAGATATACCCGCCAGCACCGACAATTCCGAACGCCAAGCCGCCTAGGGTGAACCCCGGAAGGGTGCCCACCAGCCGGTCGAGTAACCATCCGAGACCGAGCCCGACCAGCAGGATCCCCGCGGTCGCGGCGCCGAGACCAAGCAGTGTTGCGAGTTCCGGGCCGTTGCGTCGTTCCACGACCACCTACCTCAGCGGGCGCAAGACGCCGCCCGCCGCCATCGCTCAAAAGCACTCCTCGCAGTCCAGGGGCAACGCGCATGGCGAAAAGCCATGATCATGAGCGCTGCCGATGGGCCGACCTGACCTGCAATCCCACCCCCAGCCAGGACGACTTCAAGTTATCACACGGCTACCCGAGCCCCGGACGCGGGGAGATCAGCGCGCGGGTAGCCGGGGAACCATCGAGCCCAGCACGGCGATCAGCAACCCCAGGGTGATCGACCACACCACCACGTAGGCATCGAACAGCGTCAGGGCGACTGCGCCGAAAGCGAGCAGCGCCGCCCACAGATAGATCACCAGCACCGCTCGGCGGTGGGAGTGCCCGATCTCCAGCAACCGGTGGTGCAGGTGCAGCTTGTCGGCGGCGAAGGGGCTGCGGCCCGCACGGGTCCGGCGCACCACCGCAAGCAGCAGGTCCAACAGGGGCACGAACAGCACTGCGGCCACCACCAGCAGCGGGGAGAACAACGCCAGCACGTCGGTGGCGCCGTAGCTGCCGGGGTCGACCCGACCGGATGCGCTGGTTGACGCCGCGGCCAGCATCAGGCCGATGAGCATCGCCCCCGAGTCGCCCATGAAGATCCGCGCCGGCTGGAAGTTGTGCGGCAGGAAACCCAGGCACGCGCCGGCGATGAGGGCGGCGATCAGCGTCGGTGGATAGACCGACACGCTGCCGCCCGAGCGGTACAGCAGTTGCAGCGTGAACGCCCCGATGGCGACTGCGGCGATCAACCCGATGCCGGCGGCCAGCCCGTCCAGCCCGTCGATGAAGTTCATCGCGTTGACCAGCACCACCGCCAGCGCGACCGTGACGAGCACCGCCTGGTCCTGCCCCAGGATGAGCACCGAGCCGACCGAGTCGGCACCGCCGTTCCAGGGCACCCAGAAGATGAACCACTGAACGCCGTAGAGCACGAGCACCCCGGCGGCGGTGACCTGCCCGGCGAACTTGGTGAGGGAATCCAGCTCGAAACGGTCATCCAGAGCGCCGATCACCATGATGATGCCGCCGGCCACCAGCACCCCCACCACGTCCCCGGAGAACTCAAAGGACCTGCGCAGCACGGGCAGCTGGTGGGACAGCAGGACGCCGCCGAGGATCCCACCGTACATCGCCACCCCACCCAGCCGCGGGATCGGGGCGCGGTGCACATCACGCTCCCGGGGCATCGCCACCGCACCGGTGCGGATCGCCAGCATGCGCACCAACCCGGTCAGCAGGAAGGTCACCACCGCCGTGGTGAGTCCGACCAGCAGGTACTCCCGCAGTGGCAGTCCGGAGGAAACGGGCACAGGTCCCACCGGGGCAGGCTAGCGGGCCACCTCGATGGGCAGGCCAAGCACCTCGCCGATCTGGGCGGCGCTCACCGCGCCCTCACGGAGCACCACGGGATCCTCCCCGGTGAGGTCGACGATGGTCGAGGCGGTCCCACCTGCCTTCCCGCCATCGAGATACACCTCGACCCGCTCGGCAAGCTGCTCGCGGGCCTGCTCGACGGTGGTAGCCGGCACCGCCCCAGAGCGGTTCGCGCTGGACACCGCCATCGGACCCACCTCGCGAAGCAGCTCGAGGGCCACCGGGTGCAGCGGCATCCGCACCATGACCGTTCCCCGGGTATCACCCAAATCCCAGGTCAGCGACGGCGCGTGGAACAGCACCAACGACAGCCCGCCGGGCCAGAAGGCCTCGATCAGCATGCGCGCACGTGGCGGGACACTCAGCGCCACCCCATCCACCGTGGACCAGGAACCCACCAGCACCGGGACCGGCATGTCCCGACCCCGCCCCTTGGCGTCCAGCAGCCTCTGCACCGCCGTCGGGGAGAACGCGTCGCACCCCACCCCGTAGACGGTGTCCGTGGGCAGCACGACGAGTTGGCGCGCGCGGAGTGCGCCTGCCGCCGCAGTCAACCCCGCAGCGCGACGCACCGGCAGCGCGCAGTCATAGACAGTGCTCACGGGTCCGAACACTACGACGGCCCGGGTTGCGGCGATGGGCAAGGTCCCGGACGTCGGCACCAGAGTGTGGACCCAGTGTTGACACTGCGTGACCGAGGGTGCACGATCCGTCTCCGACCGCTTCCGGAGGCTCACTTGTCCGTATCTCGCCGTGCCCTCATCGCTACCGCAGCCACCGCGCTGGCGCTGGTCGGAGTGCCCACCAGCGCGGGCGCCAGGACCGTGAGCTCACCCAGGCCCTATGTGGCCCAGCACTATGTGGCCCAGCACTATGTAGCACTGGGCGACTCGTACGCGGCGGGTCCGCTGATCCCCCTGCAGCGTACCGATCCGGTTGGCTGTTTGCGCTCCACCAACAACTATCCGGCGCTGCTGGCCGCGATCCTGCAGATCCGCGACTACACCGACGTGAGCTGCAGCGGCGCGACCACCGTCAACATGACGACTCCCCAGGCAGTGACCTTGGGCACCAACCCACCCCAGTTCAGCGCCTTGCGCCCGGATACCGACCTGGTCACGCTGACCATCAGCGGCAACGACATCGGGTTCGGCGACATCCTGGCCACCTGCACCCGGCTCAGCGCGAGGGATCCGCTGGGCAAGCCGTGTGAGCGGCAAGCCACCGCTGGCGGCACCGACCGCTACGCGCAGCGCATCGTCGCCACGGCACCGAAGGTCGCCCAGGTGCTGGAGGGCATCCGGGCGCGCTCACCGCGCGCCACCGTGCTGCTGGTGGGCTACCTGCGGATCCTGCCGCCCACCCTCGGGTGCTACCCGGTCTTCCCGATCGCCCGCGGTGATGTGCCCTACCTGGACGGGGTGGAGCAGCGGCTCACCGCCATGCTGGCCGACCAGGCCGGGCACCACGGCGCGGTATTCGTCGACTCCTACGCGGGTTCGCTGGGCCACGACGCCTGCCAGCTGCCCGGGGTGAAATGGGTGGAGGGGACCGCGCCGACCAGCCCAGCCGCCCCGGTGCACCCCAACCTCATCGGCATGCACGCGGTGACCAGTCTCGCTCTGGACACGCTCAGAGGCCCAGGCGGCTGAGGGGGTCCTGGACTAGGTGGACCCTGGACTGGTGGATACTGTGGTGCGTCGGGCGGTGGCAAACCGAGGTCGCCCAGCGAGGTCGACGTGCTCAGCCACGTCGGTGAGCACCCGTCGGGCGGCCAGCAAAGCGGGGACTGCCACCGCGTGCGAGTCGTCGTGCTCGATGGCGAGCTGCCCGCCCTCGCGGAGCAACCGGGTCCCGGTGCGCACCACGTCGGGGATCACGGCGAGGCCGTCCTCACCGGCGTAGACGGCCGCAGGGGGGTCATACAAGGCGACCTCGGGCGGCAGCGGCGTACCCACTGGCACATAGGGGGGGTTGCACAGCACCAGGTGCGCCGTCCCCTCCAGCGCGCCGAGCAGTCCCCGATCGGCGACGTCACCGGCGTACAGCACCACCGGCGTGTCCCCGGCTGAGGCCCAGGCCTCGACGTTGCGCCGGGCCCAGCTCAGCGCCACCGGGTCCCGTTCCACGGCGTGCACCTGCGCGTCAGGTCTGGCATGCGCCACCGCAAGCGCCACCGCACCGGATCCCGTGCACAGATCGATCACCAGCGGCTCCGCCACGCCCTCCAGCGTGGCCAGACCCCAGGCCAGCAGCGCCTCGGTCTCCGGGCGCGGAATGAACACCCCGGGCCCCACCGCCACGTCGATGGCGCCCAGGGCGGCCGTCCCGGTGAGGTGCTGCAACGGCACTCGCTGCGCGCGTTGGAACACCAGCACGCGCAATGCTTCGACTACGGGGGGGTCAACCAGCGGAACCATCGGCAGCCGCCCTCGCGGCACGCCGAGCACATGCGCCGCGAGGCACTCGGCGTCCACCCGGGGTGAGGCCACACCGGCGTCGGTGAGGATCCGCTGCGCCTCCAGTACCGCAAGGCGCAGCGGTTGTCTATGCACGAGCGCCCACTCAGGCGCCCCGCAAGCGCAGCTCACGGTCAGCGCCAACCAGCGCGTTCAGCACCCCGTCGAGGTCCCCGTCCAGCACCGCATCGAGGTTGTAGGCCTTGTAGTTGACGCGGTGATCGGAGATCCGGTTTTCCGGGAAGTTGTAGGTCCGCACCCGCTCGGAGCGATCCACGGTACGGACCTGCGAGCGGCGTTGCTCGGAGGCCTCCTGTTGGGCCTTCTCCTCGGCGAGCGCCTGCAGCCGGGCCCGCAACACCGCGGTGGCCCGGATCCGGTTCTGGATCTGCGACTTCTCATTCTGGCAGGACACCACGATCCCGGTGGGAAGGTGGGTGATGCGCACCGCGGAGTCGGTGGTGTTGACGCTCTGCCCGCCGGGACCTGAGGAGCGGTAGACGTCGATGCGCAAGTCCTTGTCCTCGAGCTCGATCTCGACATCGTCCGGTTCGGGGTAGACCAGCACTCCCGCCGCCGAGGTGTGAATCCGCCCCGAGGACTCGGTGACCGGGACCCGTTGTACCCGATGCACCCCACCCTCGAACTTCAACCGCTCCCAGACGCCAGATTCTGCTGATTTCACGGACTCTGCTGATTTCACGGACACCGTGACGTCCTTGTAGCCACCCAAGTCGGACTCGGTAGCGTCAAGGATCTCCGCCCGCCAGCCGTGCCGCTCGGCGTAGCGTAGGTACATCCGCAGCAGATCCCCGGCGAACAGCGCGGACTCCGCGCCGCCTTCCCCGGATTTGATCTCCATGATGACGTCGGAGTTATCGTGCGGGTCGCGGGGCGCCAACAGGTCGGCCAGCTCGGTTTCCAGCCGCGGGACCCGGTCGGCGAGGGTGTCGGCCTCAGCGGCGAAAGCAGGATCATCGGCGGCCAGTTCGCGGGCGACCGCGATATCGCCACGAGCCTGCTCCAGCTCGCGAAGCACCTTCACGATGCGGGACAGCTCCCCGTAGCGCCGCCCTACCTTACGGGCCGTGTCGGGATCAGCATGCAGTGCCGGATCGGCAAGCTGACGCTCCAGCTCGGCGTGCTGATCCAGCAACGCCCGAACCGCTGCGGTGTCCACCCGGCTCACCCGATCCTGATCCCTGCCTGGCCTACTTCTGTCGTCTGCCGTAGCGCTTCTCAAAGCGCGCCACCCGGCCACCAGTGTCCAGAATCTTCTGCTTGCCGGTGTAGAAGGGGTGGCAGTTGGAGCAGATCTCGACGCGGATCTGACCGTCGCGCTTAGTGCTGCGGGTGACGAAGCTGTTACCGCAGCTGCAGGTGACCTGCGTCGAGACGTACTCGGGATGAATGCCCTGCTTCATGGATGTCCTCTCCTCGTGGCCGCCGGGTCCCCGTCGCTTGCGTACCTGGGATGAACCTGCACGGGGTGAACCGGAGCCCGACCGCGTGGGCAGATAGTGAGCCGCCACAGTGTGCCATACGACCTGGATGCCAAACGGCCCAACCGAAGATGAAACCGTCAGCGCCACCGAGGTGTTCCCCGGCGCTGTGATCGCCGGAACAGGGGTTGAGCCTGAGGTCCAGGTTCAGCTGGCGGCAAGGGCGTCGTGGAAGGCGCGAGCATCGGGCTGATCGGGCCACCGGGCCATGAGCGCCCCATGCAGAGTGTGTAGCTCCTTGCTGACGCGCGCTGATCCCGTGTAGCGAGCAAGGTCCAGACAAGCCAACCCGAGCCGAGCGGCCCTATCCGGTTCTGGTTGTGTGGTGGCGATCACGGCGTTGGCCAGTTTGGCCATCTGGTGTGCACGGTCGCGGTGCAGGTTGGCGGGTAGGGCGGCAATCCTACGCTCGAAGAGGGGAATGGCGTCCTGAGGACGCCCGACGTTGCGGTAGCACGTGGCAGCCTGTTCTTCGAAAGTGTCCAGGTCGTAGTGCTGGAGGTAAATGGGTCCGGCCGGGTCAGTCTCGCCGGAATGCCCGCGCAGCAGCTCGGCCGCGGCGTCGAGCTGACGGCGGCAGTGGTCGGCGTCACCGATCATGGCCCAGCCGCGGGCCTCCTGCTGGGCGGCCAGAGCAGAGATTCTCGGCGCGATTCCGCCGGGGACGTCCTGGGCGGCTGCGGCCAGATCGACGGCGGTCGTGGCATCCTCTGCCAGGCAAGCGATGTTGCTCTTGCGGATGAGCAGGTAGGCGACCATCTGGTAATCGGCTGCGAACTGGGCCCACTGGGTGGCTTGATCAGACCAGTGCACCGCGGCGTGAAGATCGCCACTGTCCTGCTGTAGCCAGCCGACGAACTCGGCGTACTGGGCGAGTGTTTGCAACAACGGCTTGGCTACCGGCGGGCGGGCCTGCTTACGTAGCGTGTCGAGCACAGTGAGTTGGGACATCGCTGGTCCGAGAAGCTGACGGGGTCCGAGCATCTTGTCCGCGGTGTAATGCTCCACCAGCAGCCGCTGGAAGTAATCGATGACCTGCTGATCGACCCGGCGGGGGTGGGCGATTGCCTGGGTGATCCGGTCGGCCTCGTCAACGCTGAGCACGCCCGCTGGCAGGATGCCGCGCAGCGTTCCCGCGCTGAGCATCTCGCCGAACTGTCGCCGAGACATCGACACGCGCACGCTCCTTCCATCCAGCATTCGGATCTCCACCACGACAGAGTCGCCGGCGCCGACGTGCAGCACCCCCACCGGAAACGCCGCCGCGAGAGGGTCGATGGGGACCGATGGTGGTTGCGCCGCGCAGCGCAGAGCCTTCAGCAGCCCCCCAGCGTGCAGTACCTGGTCGATCGTGCCAACCAGGACCTCGTCACTGAGGTGCTCGCCGTTCTCCATGCGTGAGAGCCGGCTGTAGTCGTAGTGGCAGCGCTTGCCGAGTTCGCGCAGCGACAGACCCGCCAGAGTGCGGAAGTGCCGGAGAGCGATGCCGAACATCCGCATGGCGACGGCATGTGGATCTGTCTCCACTGCGGACCCCCTTGCGCGTGTTGCCGCTGTTGCGGCAACGCTGAGCCCCTTCACAACCGACCCGCCGGTGGCGACGCTGTGTGTAACTGGTTGGTCGCAGGTTATCGCCCAGGTCGGCACCCCAGCCAGCAATCGTCGGTCCGAGTCATCTGCGATCCCCATCCCGCTAGCCGCTACGGAGGTAGACCAGAGATGCTAACTGTCCAGACCTCCTCCGTGCCGGCCTTGTCGTCGGAGGGCGCAAGCCAAACTAGAGCAGCCGCTGTCCTGGAGCAGCCACCCGGACGGGAGATCACCGCGCACGTCGATGACACCGGCCTCTACGCGGTGGAGAGGTTCGTCGCCGTGGTCGGACCGCCAGCCGTGGGCAAGAGCACAGTTACCAGAACGCTGGCTGATCACTTGGGCGCCCAGGTATTCCGGCTGCGCGAGTTCGCCCACGAGTTTCGCAGCCATGGCACCGTCGATGAGCGGCTATTCGACACGGGCGACTCGCCGGACTGGCTCTCCGAGGAGACGGTCTTCCTGCTGTTGCAAGCTGCCTTCATACAAGGGCAGTTTCAGACCTGTGGTCTGGTGGTGCTGGAGAACTTCCCGGAAAGCCTCACCCAGCTCTTGCTGCTCAAGGCAACCGCAGACCACCGGGTGGACGCCACCTGCGATCCGGAGACCTGCCTGCAATCCGTCGTCACCGCGCTTGCCGCCACCGAACCCTGACCCATCTCATCCACTGAACGCTGGGGAGAATGAGGATGTTCTCGACTGTAGAGGTCGGTCGGGGTGAGTTCAGTTTCTCCGCCGCGCATGCTGGACTGCACGATGGCGAGTTCGAGTCCTTGCACGGCCACACCTTCCAGCTCACCCTGCGACTGTCCGGCATCCCTGCTGACGACGGCATGCTGATCGAATTCGGTAAGGTTAAGGCTGCCCTGCGGGAGGCCATAGACCCGCTGCGCCGCCGCACGATGATGCCAGGGCGTTCTGAGGAGGTACTGATCACTTCGGAGAACGACACGCTGTCGATAGTCGCCGGTCGTAAGCGGTACGTTTTGCCCGCCGAGGACGTCGTGGTCCTACCGCTGGCCAACACCACGACTGAGGCTATCGCCGGTTACTTGCTTGAGCGAGCGCTGCCGTACCTGCCCGGCTATGGCCTGACCACCGTGGAGCTAGAGGTCTCCGAGGCCCCAGACACCTCGGCTAGTGCCCGCTTCGACTTCACTTGACATGATCGCTATGAGCCGCGCCACCGACCGCAACGCTGATGCGGTGGCCTTCTGCCACCGTGACCGCACCAAAGCACTGCTTGCCTACGTGATCGAGCGCCAGGTCACCGGCCACGGGCAGCCTCTCGACCGCGCCGGGGACGGTCCGTGGGATGTGTGGTGGGTCTGCTACCGCACCCAGCGCACCGCCGCCGAGTTCGGGTTGGACCCGCGTCGCGCTTCCGGTCGCTGCGTGGTCTGCGCCCTCGACGCCAGCATGCTGGCCTTTCACACGCCGCCCCAATACCCCAACGGGACGCCCCGACGGGGGTGTCCGTGCCTGCTGGATTGGGCACGATCGATGCGTCGGCCCACTCCCGACATCGCCTGGCCTGGATGGCGGCTGACGGTGAGCATGGTCAAGCCCGGCAGCGACCCGGTCCCCGTGCGTGAACTCCTGGCCGAGAGCCACACCGTCATAGGAGAAATCCAGCGACACCTGATCCCGGCGGACGTGGGCCGGTTGTACCCCGACGCCTACGGACGGGAGTACGTGGCCCGTCGAGACGGCTACCTCACCTCGGCACCTGTCACCGTGTTCGTCCTGCTTGCGTCACCCTCGGCGATCGGGAAGGCCAAGGCTATCAAGTCCGACATCCGTCGCCGCCTCGGCGAGGGTGACGCGCTGCGCAACCATCTGCACATGCCCGACAGCCCCGGGGATGCCTTCGCTGATTTGGATCATCTGGCGGGCACCGAGACGTTCAGCCGGCTCTACGAAAGGTATGAGCGTGATCGAGCAGTACAGCGTTTGGCGTGCTACTGGACTCTACTGGAGCAATCAGACTCCCGGCATCGGACTGGTTGAACCCAGCGGCACCGAACGCATTCACCCAGTCCGGCCGGGGACCACGGTGGGTTACCGAATCGGTGGGCAACGTTGCTGCATCGGTGTCTGGCTAGCCCGGCAGCGGCGGCGCCAACCGTGTCCGTTCACGCATCCTATCCCGCCACCGGATACCCGAGCCCAGTGCGACCCGTGCCTGGCATCTGGTCCGGGCAAGATGTTCGCGCGCAACGTCACTCTCGACGATGGACGCGAGTACGCGCTGTATTTGGCCTGGTTCGGGCCTGGCCTGACGAAAGTCGGGTTGACTGCCACCGAACGCGGCACCGACCGGCTCGCCGAGCAAGGCGCGCTGGCCTTCACCTGGCTCGCCCGCGGCCGCCTGCCCGCCATCCGTGCGGGCGAGCACCGCATCTCAATCAGTGGCCTAGCACCCGAGCGGCGCCAGCGGCGCGCCAAACTCGCCGCCTGGTGGAAACTCCCCAATCAAGCCCACCGCCACGGCGAGCTGTGTTCTACCTACCAGCAGATCATCGAGACCGTGCCATGGCCGCCTGGACTAGGTCGCGAGCCATGCGCCGTGGTCGATCTGGTCGAGTTGTTTGGCCTCGACACGTTTCCTGACTCCTGCCAGGAGATCACCTCTCTGGCCAACGGTGCGGTGCTCAGCGGAACGGTGCGCTGCGCGATTGGGCGTGACCTACTGCTTGACACCCCGGACGGTCTGTTACTGGCCGATATCCGGTTGCTCGCCGGATGGCCCCTACACCCCACCACCGCAGCCCCCACCGGCCTAGATCTGCGTGCCTGCGATTACGCCCACAGCGATGACGCCGCTGCCCAGCCCACCCTGTTCTGACGCCACCGGCCAATACCCAGTGCTGGTGCTGGAAGGCATGCCCGGCGCGGGCAAGACCACCGCCGCGAACACCCTGGCCGCCGAGAATCGCATTGTGATCGGTGAATACACCACCACCACAGGGGACGTTCTCCCGATCGAGGCACATCCAGCTGCCAATGACGACCCTGGGCACCAACGCAACTGGTTGCGCAAACATCGCCAGGTCCAGGCCGCCCGCTGCCACGGCTCGGTGTTCTGCGACCGGGACTGGCTCTCGGCGCTGGCCTACGCCTATAGCATCACCGACGTCAGTGATCTGCTCAGCAGCAGGGTCGGCTGGGTTTCCGATTGCCTCGACCGCAAGGATCTCACCCTCGCCAGCACCTATGTGGCGTTCCAACTCGATCCGAGAGTCAGTCTCCACCGCCGCGCGGGCCGGCTCACACCCGGTCACCCGTGGAGCAGCCCACCCGGCCTGATCCGCCTCGCCGCGTTCTACACCGACCCCCCTGAGGCCCT
>JAFATA010000059.1 GCA_019244165.1 Pseudonocardiales bacterium
CGGGGCTGAGGGCCGTCCTGATCGAGATGCGCCAGGATGTGCCGCCCAATCTTGCCCAGCGACACCGGGGTAAACGAGCGGGCATACCGGGCCAGATCAGCCTCCGCGGCCTGGCGCTGCTCGGCACCGACCGCGGCGGGGATCGCGCTCATCGTCTCGACGATCACCCGAACCTGCCCCACCCCGATCTCCCCAGCTGCCAACGCCGCAGCAGTGTTCGCCAGCACCGGCGGCAACACCTCACCACTTACGGTGCGCCGCGCGGTGAGCTGGGTGGCGTGCGCCACCCGCATGCCGGCTTCAGTGGCTGATAACTGAAGCATCCCCGCGAGCAACCGCTTGGTAGTGCCGAATCCGGTGCTGGCCGCGAGGTGGCGGAACTCCAGCTCCGCAACGGTCTCCAGCATCACCGCCTGCAGCATCCGACAGACGGCTTCGACCTCCCGGACCTGAGCCTGCAACCCCGCGTCGTCGCACCCAACGATCGACTCCCGCCACTGATCCAGGCAAGCGACCATCGCCTGCCTCGGGTCCAGCCGGGTGTCGAGCACCTCACCATCATCGACCCCACCCCTGACAATTTCCGGCGTTCCCCCGACCAGACAACAAGATTTTTAGTGGTCGCCCCCGTCAGTCCGACAGGGGTGGATCGCGGGTGCGCCGCGCGACCCGGCCGCCGAGTTCGACGCCAGGGCTGTGGAGCGGGACGGAATGAGTACAGCACTGGTCGAACTCGGCGACAACAGAACACTGACGGCACCCTCCCCACTCAGCCCCGCTGACCTAGCCGCTGCGCCGGTGAGCGGCAGGCGACCCGTGACCTTTTCGAGCAGCTCGAGTTGACCCCGACCGGCGTGGACCTCACCCCGGAATACGTGCAGACGACGGATCATCCGAGGATTGGTAGCGAACTTCGCGCGGTTGCCGAGCCAACCCGGTCGCTGTCACCATGGGTGACGCGTTCCTTGCTGGCCGTGCGGAAGGGACCCGACCGTGCCTGATCCTTTGGCGCCGTTGTGGCGGGATCCCTTGTTCAGTCCCGGTGATCGGTTTCCGTTGCGGCATGTGGTGGCCGGTGCGCGCCTGGACCAGGCGCCGACATTGCGCTGGACGTACTGCCCGCAGCGGCAGGTCGCGATGGTGTACGACGAGGACGGTTCGCTGGTGCCGTACGCGGAGTCGCGCACCAGACTGGAGGTGACTCCGGAGCAAACCACCGGTTATATCGGGGGCCCGGACGGTGCGGGTCCAGGTGAGGAGGAAGTCATGGACCCGGATTATCAGGCCGATTGACCGTGACCGTTCTCCTGCTCGCCCGCGACCTCAACCCCTCAGATGATCGCCTTGTCCGGGCGTTGACTGAGTGGGGGGTGCCAGTGTTTCGCACCGATCTGGCCGCCTTTCCCCAAACCCTGAGCCTGGACGTGCTGTGGGTCAACCATCCGGGGCGTGAGTCCGACGCAGTCAAACCGCGCCAGCTGGATGTCGCTCGCCGGTGCGGGCTGTCGGTACCCGACTCGCAGGTGACGAACAGACCCGATGGCGTGCGGGGCTTTGCGCGAGGCCGTGGCGGCGCGCTGGTCTGCAAGACCTTGGGTGGTGCGCTGCGCGCTGAGTCCGGCCGGCTGCAGATGGCCTACACCCGCAGGCTCGACATGGCCGAGCTGGACGACCTGGCTGGGGTCGACACGACCCTGCATTTCTTCCAGCCCTTTGTCTCGAAGTCGTTCGAGGCGCGCGTGACGGTGGTCGGTGACCGAATTTTCGCAGCAGCGATCCGCGCCAAGTCCGACTCTGCTCGGGTAGATTGGGCTCGAGTGGATTGGCGGGCCGATTACGACGCCCTGGACTACTCGATAATCGAGCCACCTGAGTCGGTCACCACCGGGATGCTCGCATTCTTGCGAGTCTTCGGTCTGTCGTTCGGGGCGTTCGACTTCGCTATCACGCCCAGCGGTGACTGGGTCATGTTCGAGTGCAACCGGCCGGCCAGTACGGGTGGTTAGAGGAGGCACTGGGGTTGCCGATCACCGCGGTGCTGGCCGACCTCCTGGCGAACGGAGCCGCACGGTGCGCAGCGAGGTGACCGAGCTGACCCCCGAGGAGCAGGACTACGCGCGGTCCCGGCTGGCTCAGCTGGCCGAGCAGTTCACGGCGGACGGGACGCTGCGCAGCCCGCAGTGGGAGCAGGCGTTCCGGCGCACCTGGCGGCACCCCTACGTGCCGTGTTACTACCTCGACCACGGTGCTGGGCCGCTGATCAGCGCCGCCGAGGAGCAGCACCGGAGCCAGTGGCTGGACGCCGTGTACCGCGACCAGACCCTGGTAACCAAGATGGTCCCCGTGCCAGGCCGGAAAGCTGGCTGGTACACCAGCTCCTCCACCATGCCCTCGCTGATGCTGACCATGCTGCAAGCTCTGGACCTCACCGACGGCCCCCTACGACCGGATCATCGCCACCTGCGCGGTGCCGGCCATCCCGCTGACCTGGCTGGAGCAGGTGGTGCCCGGGGGGATCATCATGGCCGATGTGCACGGCCCGCTGGGCGGCACCGTGGTCCGGCTGAGAGTGGCCGGTGACGGCACCGCCACCGGCCGATTCCTCCCCAGCTACCTCAGCTTTATGATCATGCGACCCGGGCCGGAAACCTTCTTCTCGATCCGGCCGGCGGCCGCTCTGCCGGAGGACATGAGCGAGTCGATCAGCACCGTGGACCCGACCCTGCTGCGCCGGGACGGCCATATCAGCTTCATCACGCAATGGCACCTCCCGGAGGTGACCCTCGGGCCCGCCAGGGGTGCGGACGGTCAACGCGGCACCCAGCTTGACGCGCCCGATGGGTCCCTCGCCCAGGTCTGGCATACCCCGAAAGGGGACGGTTTCCCCGTCCGGCAAGGCGGCCCCCGCCGGCTCTGGGACCGCGTGCAGGAGGCCATCACGTTCTGGCAGCAGGCAGGGCGACCTCACTACGACCGTTTCGGGATCACCGTGACCCCCACCGAGCAGTACGTCTGGTACGACCATCCCAACAGCAACCACCGCTGGCCGTTGCCCACGTTCCGCCCGCTGGTCCAATGCAGCGCTGCGGCACCGCGCCCGGGTCGCACGGTAAAGTCCTAGGCTGGCTCAACGCCGCGCCCGTTTTTCCCAACTGGGGCTGATTAATCGTGCCGACAAACCATGACCGGGAAGTGAATCTTAAGCCGACGTTGCCAGCACCCGAGCTTGAATGGCCCGCAACGCTCGACGTCCACACGTTGCACGCGGAGGGCTGGGAACCCACTCCGTTCCGGGAGTTCGTCCTCAAAATCCACAGCAGGTGCGATCTTGCGTGTGACTACTGCACATGTACGAGCTGGCAGACCAGACCTGGCGCCTGCGGCCGCGCCGGATGCCATGGGCCATCGCCGACCAGGCCGCGACGCGGATCGCCGAACACATCCACGCCCACAGCCTCGCGCACGTCACGCTCATCCTGCACGGCGGCGAGCCATTGCTGGCCGGTCCCGACCTGATCGCCCACGTGGTGACCGCGGTCCGGGAGGCGGCCGGCCCCCGGGTGCGGGTCGATGTCAGCCTGCAAACCAATGGAGTCGGCCTGGACGCTGAGTATCTGCGACTCTTCGACACTCTGAACATCCGGGTGGGAGTGAGCCTCGACGGTGACGCCGCAGCACATGACCGGCACCGGCGGTACCGAAACGGGCGGGGCAGCTACCCGGCGGTCGTGGCGGCGCTGGAGCGCCTGGCCGCCGGGCCGTACCGGCATGTGTTCGGCGGCCTGCTCTGCACGATCGACGTCCGCAACGACCCAGTGGCCACCTACGAAGCGTTGCTGCAGGTCAACCCACCGATGATTGACCTGCTGCTGCCGCATGGCACGTGGACGACTCCGCCGCCGGAGCGGGTTCCTGGTTCGCCGAAGACTCCCTATGCGGACTGGCTGATTGCCGTGTTCGACCGGTGGTTCGACGCGCCTCGCCAGGAGACCCGCATCCGGCTGTTCGAGGAAATCATGTATCTGCTGGTGGGTGGGGCCTCGGCCACCGAGGCGGTGGGCCTGTCCCCGGTGAGCGTGCTCGTCATCGAGACGGATGGCAGCATCGAGCAGTCTGACATGCTGAAGTCGGCCTATCACGGCGCCCCGTGGACCGGCCTGCACGTCACCCGTGATCCGTTCGACGCTGCTCTGCTGCTTCCCTCGGTGGTGGCCCGGCAGATCGGCGTCAAGGCGCTGGCTACCGAATGCCGCAGCTGTCGCATCCGCCAAGTCTGCGGCGGCGGTCTTTACCCGCACCGGTACCGGTCTGGCAGCGGATTCGCCAACCCGTCGGTGTACTGCCCCGACCTGTTTCGTCTCATCACGCACATTCGGCAGGCCATGGTGGCGGGCATCGCCACCCGGGTGGCAGGACGGCGATGACCCTCTGTTCGCACCGCCTGCCCGATGACGTATTCGGCGCGCTCGCCGCCGGCGATGGCGGGGTTCGGGCCTTGGCGCACCTCGTCGCGGCGCAGCACAGCAAGCAGATGCTGCTCCTGCGCGGCGTCGTGGACGCTGCCGAGGCCTTGGGACATCCGCAGGCCGCGCCCGCCCGCCGCGCCTACGACCTGCTCGCCGCCATCCAGGAGCAGGGCGGCGACGACGTGGACACCGTGCTGGCCCACCCGGCGGTGGGAGCCTGGGCATGGCGGACCCTGCGGAGAGCGCGCTTCGCGATCTGGACCGGGTAAGCCGGCACCGACAGCATCGGCCCTCCAGCCAGGCTGCTTACGGCCTCGCACTGGCGATGCGGGGCGACCTTAGTGCGGCGGACCAAGAAATCAACACCGCCCTCACCGAAGCTCCACACAGCGGACCGGTGCTGCTGTACGCGGCGCGGGTCGCAGCGCAGGTCGGCGACTCAGCTATGGCTGCAAACCGGATCGACCGAGCACTCGCCGCTACCAACCCCGCGCTGCCGCCCCATCAGCGCGAGGCGGCCCTCGGGCTCCGGTGAGAACAGAACACGGTTCACTCTTCGCTGTCCTGGGCCGCCGCACGAGAGAAGCGCTCGATGCACTCATCGAATTCTGTGAAGTCAGCCGGGAGGGTGATTTTCCCGCCGAGGCACTGTTCATCTTGGTAGCGCAGTTCGGTGTGGGCGGTTGTGGCGGCGGTCAGCCGCCTCGCGGCTAACTCGAGCGCACCGGCGGCCTGAACCGTTTCTGGGGCCGTTTTTGATGACAGTAGTGCGGCACGTGATGCATGCACGCCAATGGACACCGCATGCTGCCGAATGGTGCCAAGCCTGACATCCATGTCCTTCCAAGACTGCTGGCCGGCAATCTCGATCTCGGCCCTGAGCTGGCGGGCCGTTCCCAGCAAGTCAACGTAGGCTAGTCGGCGGGTCTACGTCTGCTGATCTTTTCGTTGTCGATCAGCCAGGGCTTGTTGGCGATCGGCCTGGGCCTGCTCACGGCGAATGTTGACCCAGTTGGTCAAGGCGACTCCACCGAGAGCCCCAAAAAGTGCTCCGACCGTAGAGATCACGGTCGTGACAACCGAACCGTCGGCCATGACAGAATCTGTACACCATCGGTCGTTCTAGTTCCTGGTGGTGGTTGCTCCGCCCAGTGAGTTGTCGGGGTCGGTGTTCACGGTCCAGGTGACGGCGGTGACGGCGGGTTCGAGGCTGAGCCGGCTGACGGCTTGTTCGAGTTGGCTGTCGTTGCGGTGCTCGGCGGTGAGTTCGGCGACGACGCTGACCTGGCGGTCTGAGTCGGTGTTGTAGCTGCGGATGCCGCGGAGTTGGAACGTGGTGCCGCTGAGGGCTTGGACGACCAGGGCGCGGATGTGGGCCTCGGCCGGCTCGGCGCAGACAGCCTCGAAACGGTAACCGACGGTGAGCTCGTCACCGCCGGTGGGGTGGCGGTCGATCCGGCGTCCCAGCGGCCGCAACACCACGTTCGCGATGATCACCGCGGCGGTGCCCAGCGCGGCGATGGAATACATCCCGGCACCGGCCAGCGCCCCGACCGCGGCGGAGCACCAGAGGCTGGCGGCGGTGTTGAGCCCACGGATGTTGAGACCGTCGCGCAGGATCACCCCGGCGCCGAGGAACCCGATCCCCGACACGATCTGGGCGGCCACCCGGGTGGGGTCGGCCTCGATGCGGCCACCGCCGAGCAAGCCAGAGTCGAACCCGTAGTTGGAGAGCAGCACGAACAGGACCGAGCCGGTGGCCACCAGCGCGTTGGTCCGCAGCCCCGCGCCACGGGCTCGCCACTGGCGTTCCATCCCGATCACCGCACCCAGCCCCAGACCAGTGACCAGCCGCAGCCCCATGTCCAACGTTGTCATCAGGTGCCCCCTTCTGGTGTGAGGCGGGTGCTCAGCCGCCAGCGGCGAGTTGAACGACCCGCACGATGACCATGCTCGCGGCGATCACCAGGTAGCCGCGCAGCACGATCAGCCCCAGCCGCCGCCCGGCGCTCAGCGTGGGCCGGGTCAGCATCGCCAGCGGCGGCATCCGCCACGAGGTGCGCGGGCCGGTGTCCACGGTCCTGGCCCCTGCCCCGGGGACAGGCTGAGTGGCGAGCCGGGCCCGCGCACGCCAGCGACAGATCATCAGGGATAGCCCGGCCACGACGCTCAGGCCGGCGCCGAGGGCGAGGATGATGAGGATCTCGGTGGAAGTGATGGTGGGGAACAGCACGCTCGCGGTGAGCACGATCGAGAGCATCACCAACACGGCGATCACCGCAGAGGTGAAGGTGTTCATCTTCCAGCCATTCACCCAGGGGCCCAGGACGTCCCGATCGTTGCACAGCAGCAGCAGGAACACCGTCGCCGAGGGCAGCAACACTCCGGCCAGGGTCTGCACGCCTTCGGTCAACAGCCCGAGCGGGCTACCCGGGATGATCACAATTACCGCCGCGCCGACCAGCAGGGCAGTGAAGATCGCGTAGAAGCCCTTGGCCGCCGACGGCCTGCGGTGCAGCGAATGCCGCAGTCCGAGCACGTCACCGACCGCGTAGGAGGTGGACAGGCTCACCGCCGCGGCACCGATGATGGAGGCGTCGATCAACGCCATCGCGAAGAGGATCCCGGCGACCCGGTTGACATAGCTGCCCAGGCCGACGGCGACCCCACCGGCGTCGCTGAACTGGCCCGCGGCGGGGGTACCGGCGAACGCGGCCGCGGAAAAGGCCATCATTGCGATCCCGCCGATGACGACGATGACGATGCCGATCCACAGGTCGGCCTTCTCGTAACCGATGAACCTCGGGGTGATCCGCTTGTCGATCAGGTAGGACTGCTGGAAGAACAGCTGCCAGGGCGCCACCGTGGTCCCCACGATCCCGATGATCAGCAGCATCACCGTGGACAGCTCCGCCCCGCCTGGCAGGCCGGGCACCACGACATGGTGCACGATCTGGCCCAGCGGAGGGTGCGCCATCACCAGGATCGGCACCAGCAGCAGCGAACCCACCACCAGCGACAGGCAGACCTGCTGGAAGCGCCGGAAACTCCCCGTCGACGCCGCGGCGATCACCACCAATACGGAGATCAGCACCCCCGGCAGCTGGGGCAGACCCAGATACGACAGCCCCAGGCTGATCCCGATGAACTCCGTCACGATGGTCAACGCGTTGAGCAGGAACAGATCGATCACACTAAACGCGCCCCAGAAGCGCCCGAAACGTTCCAGGATCAACCGGGCGTGCCCGACCCCGGTCACCGCGCCCAACCGCACCACCATCTCCTGGTTCACATACAGCACCGGAACCAGCAACAACAACGTCCACAGCAGCGAGGTGCCATAGTTCTGCCCGGCCTGGGTGTAGGTGGCAAACGCCCCGGCGTCGTTGTCCCCCACCATCACGATCAGCCCCGGCCCAACGATCGCGACCAGGGTCTTCAGTTTTGCCGACAGGCGGAGCCTGGCGCCATCATCACCCTGGCGGATGGTGCCCAGAGCGCCGCGGATGTCCCCCAGGTGGGCCTCGTCGAGCACCGCGTCAGGTACCTTGTCGGTTCCCGGCGGCGCAGTCGTTTCCCTGATGTCGATGATGCTGGTCATGGGAGTGTTCCCTTCACGACAGAGGGCGCACCGGGGACGGCAGGCAGCACCCGGGGAGCGCCCAGGGGTTGAGAGCCCGCGCCGAACACGCCGAGCAACCGGACGGGCCGGTACGGCGTCGTGCAGAGCAGTCAGTGCTCAGGAAGCGGGCCGGGTGGACATGAGGAACCGGACGGCCGGCTTAGCCGGGGACTTAGCTGGTGACTTAGCCGGGGATTTAGCCGGGGGTTACTGTCATCGTCGGAACTTGACGGACTGCCGTCGTCGGTACTCCGTGGACTCTCGTCGGTACTCATCTCTCACCTCCTCACGCCAGGACACCTGCGGGTGCCGCCAATCACCGCTGGCGCAGCGAGGATGCCCGCGCCGGGAAACAGGCGAGCCGGGCTCAGACACCCCCTCGTCAGAGCTTTGGCACTGCACGGCGTACCCCCACCCTCACGGGGCGGGAAGCCACTTGGGGTCACCCCTTAGGCCGGGGAGACCTGTCCTGACCGCAGAGCGTCTCTCGACACTGGAGGGTCAGTGGCCTGTGTCCGTACAGACGCCTCACCGAACGAGGTGCTGCACAAAAGAGTGAACACCGTACCCCTAAAGGGTGTCAAGTTTTTACTGATGGTTCACGCCTCGCGCAGTTCCAGCTCCTCCTCGGCAGCCTCGACGGTGGTCTCAGCGACCTGTTCGGCGACCCGGTCCGGCGGGAACCGGACCGCCAGCGCAACCGCGTAAATGATCGCGGACCAGATCAGGTTGACCAGGAAGCCCCAGCCAGTACCGATCAGGCCGATGCCGTCGTACCTGCTGAGGTAGCTGATCACCCCGTCGCCGATGAGCCACGGCAGCAGCCAGCTCGCGCCCGCCTTCCAGTCCAGCGCCGGCGCTCGGCCCTTGCTGCTGTAGTGGAAGATCGGCCACAGCACGAACCCGATCCCTATGCTGACCCCGATCTTGAGATTGGTGGTCCAGCCGGCCCAAAAGATGATCATATTCGAGGAGTAGAACGCGAGGAAGGGAATGATGTCGCCGCCGGGCAGTTTGAACGGTCGCTCGTGGTCGGGCAGCTGCCTGCGCATCGCCGCCAGCACCAGGGGCCCGCTGCCGAAGGACAGCACCGTTGCCGCGGTGATGAAGCTGACCAGCGACTGCCAGCTGGGGAAGGGCAAGAAGAAGATCAGGCCGACGACGAAGGTGACGACGAGGCTGACCCAGGGAATGCCGTGCTTGTTGGTCCTCGTCAGCGACTGCGGAGCGTTGCGGTTCTTGCCCATTGCATAGGAGACCCGGGTGGTGACCGCGGTATAGGCAAATCCGGTGTCCGCTGGGGAGATCACGGCGTCGATGTAGAGCAGCGTCGCCAGCCAACCCAGACCGAGGATGGTGGCGATGGCCGCCAGCGGGCCGAAGTCACCGGCGAACGCCAGCTCCGCCCAGCCGTGCGAGCTCAGCAGGTCCGAGGGCCGCACCGCGCCGAGGAAGGCGACCTCCAGCAGGATGTAGATGATCCCGCACAGCAACACCGACCCGATAATGGCGAACGGGACGTTGACTTTGGGGTTCTTCGTCTCGCCCGCCAGCTCGACGCCCTGCCGGAAACCGAGGAAGGAGAACACGATGCCGGCGGTCGGGATGGCTTCGAACACACCGCCCCAGCCCTGGGACAAGAACCCGTAGGAGTGGAAGTTCTCGCTGTGGAACACCGTCGCCAGGAACGCCACGATCACTAGGAAGATCATCGCTAGCTTCCACCAGACCGCAGCATTGTTGATCTGTGCGAAATACTTGACGCCGATGTAGTTCAGAATGACGAACACCACCATCCCGGCGATGGCGAACGCCCCACCGAGACCGGTCAGCGTGTACGTCGGTGTGCCCGCAACGATGTGTTTGGTGGTCAGCGGCAGGTACTTGGTGGCGTACTGCAGCGCGGCCTCCACCTCGATGGGCGGTACGGCCACCGCCGCCAGCCAGGTGATCCACCCCAGCGTGTAGCTGGCGAAGGACCCGAAAGACAGGTGCGGGAACCGCACCACCCCCCCAGAGATGGGAAACATCGTGCCCAGCTCGGCGAAGCACAACCCGATCAGCACGATCATCACGGTCGCGATCGCCCACGAGATGATCGAAGCCGGTCCCGCGATATGCGCCGCGCGCAGCGCGCTGAACAGCCAGCCAGACCCGATGATCGAGCCGACCCCGGCGAACAGCAAGCTGACCTTGCCGACGTCCCTGCGCAGACGCCCTTCCGCCGGTGTCGGTCCCTCCGCCGGTGTCGAGCGCGCGGTCACCGCCATGACGCTGCCTCCATTACTCGCTCAGCCCGCCGGTGGGGGCGCATCCGCAAGGGCGACCCCCCTGCAACGGTAGGTGCGCACCCCCGACTCGTCCACGATCGAGTGACAGCTGCGCAAAACGCAAATGATTAACGCCTGCCGCCAGCTCTAACGGTGCAACTGCTGGGAGAGCTGCTGGTCGGTGTGCTGGAACGCGTCGGCCGCCCTCTGCAGGTAGGTGTTCATGCCCTCCAAGCCCTCGATTGTCTGGCGGGCGCCCCTGGTGAACTCGTCGTAGGACTGCTGGAACTGCTTACTCGACACGTCGGTGACGTATCCGCCCCCGACCAGCTGGTCAACCTGATGCTTGAGCTGGTTCAGGCGGCTATCGATGTCGTTCTTGCCGGCCTGGAGTCGGTTGCCGGCGGCCCGCATCTCCTCGTAGGTGACATTGACGTTCGCCATGCTGATGTTCTCCTCACTGCCCGTCAGGGATTACTGTCTGTCACACAGTCGCTGGGCTCCACGGTCCACCATGGATTTCCGGTACGGCGTCTGCCTAGCGTGACCTCGGCGTCGGCATGATATGAACCTCACCCTCAGGCCGGGCAGGGCGGGGGTATGGTCGCCGTCGGTAGCGGGACGGGGCTGGAGGGTACCACAGATTGACGAGGACGAGCTGCGTCACTCAGCGGGTGACCCGAACGACTTCGCGAGCTCGTTGACCGACTCGGTCAAGGACACCTCCGGAGTGGTATCAGATACGGCGGTGCCGCCCGCCGTGGCGCTAAAAGCTGACTACACCCAGCTCGACATGGCCGCCACGCGGCTGGAAACGCATGCCCACCGTACCGAAACCACTGGTGAGACGTTGCGGCTAGTTGTCCTCCGGCCCCACAGCAACTGGACGCCCGAAGAACATGAGCAGCTGCGGCGCTGCGTCAATTCCGTCAACCAAGCTCGGGACAGGGACTTGCTCTCACCCACCGGACGGGTGTCAACAAGGGGTGAGCTGCGGGAGGCATCCAATAGACAGGACAGGAAGGGTACAAACCTTCATGGCCCAGTTGCGCATGCAGTTGGGACGGATCGAGCCCCAGGTCTATCCGATGACAGCGCCGCATGTTGGAGCAAAGCCTGAGCAGCTGGTACAGGCCGAGCGCCGGCTCAGGCATCCACTCGACCCGTTTCATCGGGAGTTTCTGACCTATGCCAACGACTGGTGGGACAGAGGCCAACAGCTGCTCGATACCATTTCAAAGACGGGCCTGTTCCGCCTCCAGACTTTCCTCTTCGAACTGATCTCGAGCTGATCGCAGTGGGCACTGAGACCATTGACACCCACGCACTGTGGGTCACGCAATTTTATGGCTGGCGGGGGAGGAGATCGATCGCTGGGCAAATTTCTACGAGTACTTCCGCTCGATATACGCCTACCTCGAGCGGGCGTTGGAGCGGGCGCAGCGGTAATGCGGTGCAACCTCTCCGCCCGGATGTGGCGAAGATCTGTGAGCACGTCGCCTACAGCTGGCTGGTCGCCCGCTCGGTGCGGGCTTAGCCCTGACGTGTCCGGTCGCGTGTCTGGGCCGGCACGGGCGCGTTGAGCAGGGGAGAGCCCTTCTGGGGAAGAGAGCGATGAGCGGATGAGCAACGACCCGCACGGTGCAGGTGGTCGCTGGTGGGAGATCCGGGGCGCGGGCCAGCCGGACGAGGACGAGGGCGGCTACCGCGAGCTGATGACGGACAGCCGGGGACGCAGCCGGCCGGAACGGTCGCTGTCCGTCGGTGCCGACCTCGCCGATGAGCCCCGTCACCCCTCGCGGGCGTTCCTGTGGCCGATCGTCTCGGCGGTCGCGGCCGTCGGGCTCATCCTGTCCGTCATCGTCGTCGTCTCGACGGGCAAGCATCAGCGTCCGGAGAACGCCATGGCCGCGCCACCGGCCCCTCGAAGCAGCGCACCGGGCAACGCGGAAGCCCAGCAGGATGCGACTGCCACACCAGACCGGGAAAGCGCACCGGCCCAGTCACCGGCTCAGCCGCCGACTCAGCCAGAGCCGCCACCGGCCACTGGCGACGACACGCGGCGGCCGCCGGCCCGCCCCCCGGCCGATGCCCCGAGGAGCCCAGCCGCTCCCCTCGCTGGTCCACCAAGTAACCCGGAACCAGTAACTCCCCCGAGCGGCAATCCGGATGGCGCGGGTGGGGGTACCGGCACCCAGCCGATCGAGACGCCGAGCCTGAGCGCCCCCGCACCTCCCCAGGACCCGCAGGTCACGTTCGATTCGCCGGATGGCTCCGCTCCCCCCACACCCAAGTCAACCCGGGTCACGTTGTTGAAGGCTGATCGGGGCGGCGGTTGCACCAAGAGCACCGGCAATTACTACGCTTGCACCCTCACCAGCGACGCGCCCGTCTACCTGGCCAAAACGAAAGAATCTCGTTACACCGAGTCCGCCGGTCATGATCGATGGTTCCTGTGCCAGTCAGATGGGTCGAAGTACTCGGTGGGTAACCGCGCGAACCACTGGTGGGCGCAGCTAGCGGCCTTCCTCGGTGGTCAGGCGTTGTGGGTCCCGGTAGTGTTCCTGAAAAGCGCGCCGAGCGACGACAAGCCCGTCACCGGGCTGCCGCTGTGTGACGGCGTCACGGCACCCGCCACGGAGTCCACCGGCAGCGCATCAGCACCCAAGGCGCCGACATCCACAGCGCCAACGTCCCCAGCGCCGACATCCACTGGGACGGCCCGCGCAAAGTCCACCGGGTCTGGACGTGGATAACCTTGGCGATCGCTGACGTCAACGGAGCGTAGATGGACACCTTGCGGGTCGACACCGCCTTGCTGCGCACGGCAGGGAAGCAGCTGCGTGCCGTCGCGGAGGAGTTCCAGCAGGCCAACGCGAACAGCGATGATGCGGCTGAGGCGGTCGGGCATCGCGGCCTCGCTGATGCGGTCCGCTTCTTCGCGCACAACTGGGACGATCGCCGGGCGAAGATGGTCGGGAAGATTGGCATGCTCGCCAAGTCGGCGACCACGGTGGGCGAGGCGTTCGAGGAGCTGGACAAGGAGTTCGCCGCCGCACTGCGGGCAGACACGTGAGCCGCCGCCCGGTCGACTGGTCCCCGCTGGCGGGCAGTGACCCGGTGCCGGGTGAGCCTGACCGGGTTGAGCAGCTGGGCCGGCACTACCAGCGAGTCGCTGCGGCGATCAGCGAGGCGGCGAGAAAGCTGCGCCGGATCGCCGAGCACCAGGACATGCGCAGCGAGGCGGTGGAGGCGTTCCGCGACCGGGCGCGCGAGGTCGCAGACGACATCAGCCGAGCACACGAGCGCTACGACGGTGTCGGCCGAGCACTGACCGGTTATGCACCGGAGTTACGCGACGCGCAGTCCGAGTCAGCCGCCGCGTTGGTGCAGGCGAGGCGCGCCGAGGACGACTTGACCACCGCCAACCGGCTCGCCCATGCCGCCCAGGCTCGGATCTCCGCCGCTCCCACGGGTACCGATACCATCGCCGATCAGGGGGATCACCGCCGTGCGCTCACGGCGGCCGACGCCGCCCGGGATGACCTTGCGGCGGCCCGACGCCGGCTGAGCCGGGCCACGGAGTGCCGTGACGCGGCCGCGCGGCGCGCGATGAGCCTGGTGGAGGACGTCAAGGACTCCGGGGACCTCAACGACAGTTGGTGGGACGACTGGGGCGCCAAGATCGTAAAAGTGATCGTGAAGGCCGCGGATGCCGTCGCTGTGGTCGCGGGAGTGCTGGCGCTGCTCGTAGGCTGGATCCCGGTCGTCGGGCAGGCCCTGGCCGCGATTCTCGGCACGGTGGCGCTGCTCACTTCGCTGGTGTCGTTGCTGGGCAACATCGCGCTGGCCGCCACCGGCGAGGGCGAGTGGTCGGATGTCGCGTGGTCGGCGCTCGGAGTGCTGTCCTTCGGCGTCGGCCGGGCCGCGATCGGCGCGCTGCGGGTGTCGGCGCTGGGGGTGCGTGGTGCATCCCGCCTGGCGGCGGGTCGGCTGGCGGCGCGTTCCGTGGCGGTGCGGGTCGCGGCGGGGCTGCCGGGGTCAAGTAATTCGATGACGGCCATCAGGTCGATGCTGGGCACGGCCAACCCGCTGGGCCGCCGCCTGGCCCGTACTGCTGTGCAGCGGTCGCTGGAGCAGGGCTTCTTCCCGTCGGCCAGCAGCATCGCGCGCAGCTGGCGCGCCATGCCCGGCGAGTTCGCCGACAACGTCCGCACCTTGCGCCATGCGGACTGGGGTGATGCGTTGCAACAGGCTCGCCAGGGTGGACCGTCTAATCTCCTGCAGTTCTTCGGAGAACACACCGCCGCCGCAGATCTCCAGGAGATCAACAAGGTTCACGCTGCGGTCCGGGCCAGCGACGAGGTCGCCCCCCACCTGCGGCAGCTCCGCATCCAGTACGGCACCTTCGTCGGTGCCGCTGGGTACGGCGTGTACGACACCACTCACAACGCCGTGAAGCTCATGTCCTCCCCGTCCGCTGCCGAGCAGCCCCACCTACCAAACGCCCATCAGCCCCTCAGAGCTGGAGTTCGCCCGTGAACAAACTGGCGCCCCTTGGGTCGTACGAGCTGTCCGCCCCCGACACGTGGGCGTCGCTCCCCGTGGTCGAAGGCGACCCGGGATGGACGCAGGACACTGCCGCGTTGCTCTGCGACGGCGAGGCGGTCCGGGTGACGCTGGCAGCGAAGTTGGAGCGCACCCATCCCGAGCTGATCGCCGATCTGCACCTGCTGCTCGGGGCGTGGGTGCCCGACCGGTCGGTACCCGACATCGCCGGCCTGATGACGGTGGACTGGGTACTTCCGGACGAAGGCCGGCCACTCGACCGCTGCTACTACCGCGGTCTGATCGACCCGGACCGGCGCAGCGGGCATACCGTCTTCAACCGCCAGGTGGACGAGGTGGAGGTTCCGGCTGGGCCGGCGCTGCTGGTGCGTGAGGTGATCGCCCGGCGGGACTCCCCTTGGTTCCCGTGGCGTAAGACGCTGCAGGAGAACGTCATCTACACCGTGTTCCCACCCGGGTGCTCCGACGCCCTGGAGCTGACGTTCGTCACCTTCGCCCTCGACCGGGGCGAGGAACTCGCCGCCGATGCGGCCGCCGTGCTCGACACCTTGCGCGTCACTTTGGAGGAGCCACCCAAATGACAGGCCATCGACCCGTCGTTGCCCGTCTCGCCAGGGCGGGATATCGGTTTGGCATTCCCGGTATCCCGTTGTTGCTGCTCGTCGGGCTCGCCCTCTTTCTGAGCGCGTTGGTGTCCTCGAACCTCCGTGGGTCTCTGGCCGACTACTGGTTCCTGGTGGCGATCGGGTGGCTCAGTAGTTTCTTCGCCTTTGCGATCATTGGTGTGCTCGCCGGCTACTGGCTGCCGCGGATCATGGTTGTTCGCCGGGGCCAAGAGCGTTACGTGCCAGAAGCTGAGGACTGGCTCCCGGCATATGCGGGAATTCTTCCCGTCGTGGGGTTCACCGCGCTGATCATAGACGGCTCCGGAGCTCCCGTCTGGCTGTATGTGCTGGGTGTGGTTTCGGTGGTGGTAGGATTGGCGGCTTTTGTTGACACGCTCCAGCTGGGGCGACGGTCGAAGAAGCGCAAGGCCGGCCGCCGTGGCTGAGGTGAGCGCGGCCTCGGTGGTGGACGTGCGGGTGGTGTTGCCCGATCACTGGTGGGTGATCCCGCTGCAGCCGCCGCAGGCGCGGGCGCGCTCGGTCGAGCGGCTCCTCGAGCGCCAGTTCGCCGGTATTGATGACCAGCCGCTGCTGCGCGCCGATGCCCGCCGGCAGCTGCTGGCTCAAGCCGAGACGGCCGCGGACTCCGATGGGCGGCTGATGGCGCTGAGCCTGCAGCGGGTCGGCGACGTCCCGGTTCCGGCCTCGCTGGTGGTGCACTGGATCGACGTTCCGGCCAGCCCGGATAGCACGCCCGGCGACGGGTCCCTGCTGGTGGGCCTCCAGGAAGCGTTCCAGGGCTTCGCCCTCGAGGTCGGGAAGGTCGCCGCGGGCAGGGTGCTGCGCCGGGTCCACGAGGTGCCCGCCGAGCTCGCGGGTGCTGAGCCCACGCCGTCCCTGGTCGCCGACTACTGGCTCGAACGCCCCGACGGGGCGGGTCTGGTGCAGTTGGCGTTCGCCACCCCGATGCTGCCCTTGCGTCAGCCACTGCTGGAGCTGTTCGACGCCATCGCCGGGGCGCTGCACTGGGTCACCGCAGACGAGACCAACGGCAACCGGGACTGATTCACTCGACCGCGAGCGGGACCTGGACGACGCGGGGTTCGCCGTCGCCGAGGTGCAGCAGGCCGCGACCGGGGTGGACCGGTTGGCCCAGCAGGCTGCGCGGCAGCCGGAGGCCGATCAGGTCGCCTTCGGTGATGGCCTGCGGGGCGAGCAGCAGCCCGCGGCGGGCCTTCTTCAGCTCCACCTGCCAGCCGGAGAACCCGGCGCAGACGCCCTCGGCGTCACCGGCGATCACCAGCGCCCGGCCCGACCCGGCTCCCGCGCGCAGCAACCTGAGCAGCACGTCTTCGGCCGGGCAGTCCCGCAGCAGCTCGGCGTCGTCGATGAGCACGACAGCCCGCGGTGGAGCAGCGGCCAGGGCGGCGTCCAGATCAGCGGCGGTCAGCTCGGGGCCGGTCAGCACGGTGACGCCAGGCTCGGCCAGCCCCCGTAGCGGTGAGGGGCGGGGGGTGACCGCGATGACGCCGGCACCGGCGCGCAGCAGGGCGCGGGCCATGGACACCAGCACGGTGCTGCGCCCGGAGTTCGGTGGCCCGGCCACCACGAAGGCGGGCGTGCCGGTGGCCAGATCCGGCCCGTAGGCGCGCAGCGTGTCCCCGCCGACCCCGACCAGCGCCCACAGCGGCTCGACAGACCCGGGGGACCCGGCTGGGTCCCGTAGCGCCCAGGCCTGCTCGAAGCTCACCCGGGCCGGCAGCGCGTCCACCCGGAACGGTCGCAGCCCCACCGGCAGGCCGGCGTCCCGCTCACTCGCCCAGGCAGCGATCCGGGCAAGCGCGGCGGCCTGACCCTGGCCGCTCGCGTCGGGGGTGAGCAGCGCGACCTGGGTCTCCACCCCGGATTCGGCCCGCAGAGCCCGGCCTGGAGGCATCGTCTCGGCGACCTTGCGCGGATTGATCCCGATCAGGGAGAAGTCACCGCGGTCCGGTAACCGGAACACCAGCTTGGCCTCGGTCAGCGTGGACATCCGCCCGGACAGCAACGAACGGTCCCCCGTGATCACCAGGTGCAGCCCGACGCTGGCGCCCTCCCGCAGGATGCGCTGGACCTCCTCGGTGAGCGCGCCGTTGTCCACCTCGCCCAGGGAGATCGTGAACGACTCCCACCGGTCGATCAACACCACCAGGTGGGACAACCGCTGCGGCGGCAACACCGCGGCCCGCTGCTCGGTGACGTCGGCGAAGCCGGATCCGGCGAGCAGCTCGATCCGGCGCTGCATCTCCACACCCAGCCGCCGGATCAACCGGACTGCCCGCTCGGTCTGGGTGTTGCGCACCACCGCACCGCAGTGCGGCAGCTCGGTGAGCGCCAGCAGCGCGCCGTTGCCACAGTCGATCCCGTAGAGGTGCACGTCCGCGGCGGAGTGGATCCGGCCGATCGAACCCGCGATGGTCCGCAGGATCTGGGAACGCCCACTGCGCGGGCCACCGATCGCGAACAGGTGACCGAAGGTGCTCAGATCCAGGTATGCCGGGCGTTGTTGCTGCTGGGCGGGCAGGTCGTCGAGCGCGTAGGGGATCGGGGCCAGGCCGCCGGGCATGGGCACCGGGAGGGGTAGCTGGTCCAGGGTGAGCTGCTCGGGCAGCGCCGGCAACCACGGCCTGGGCTGGGCCGGGATGCCCAAGGCCTGGGTGGCTTTGCTGATCGCCTCCACGAGGACGGCCAAGTCGGTGACCTCCTCGTCGGCCACCGCGTGCTGAGGTGGTGCGGGTGGTGGCTGGCCGAGCCTGCCCGGATCCAGCGTGGCCACCCACGGCTCGGGCAATCCGAGGCGCCCGCTGCTGCCGGGACGGCGGCCACCGACCCGACCGGCCTGCACCGGGACCAGCGAGCTGGCCCCGCAGCGGACGTAGGCGCGGCCCGGGGTGGCTTTGGTGATCCGGGCCGCGTCGGGGGCGTCGATCACGTCGGTGGACTCGACGGCGTCGGTGACCCGCAGCGCGATCCGCAGATCGGTGTTCGCCCGGATTTCCGGCGAGACCACCCCGCTGGGCCGCTGGGTAGCCAGGATCAGGTGGATACCCAGCGACCGGCCGCGGCGGGCCAGATCCACCAGGCCGGTGACGAAGTCCGGCAGCTCGCGGACCAGCGAGGCGAACTCGTCGATCACGATCAGCAGCCGGGGCAGCGGGGGCAACGCCGGATTGGCCCCGGCCACCAGCAGGTAGGCCTCGATATCGGGCGCGCCGGCGTCGGCGAGCAGCCGCTCCCGGCGGCGCAGTTCGGCCGAGATCGACTCCAGGGCCCGCTCGACCAGGTGCGAGTCCAGATCGGTGACCATGCCGGCGGTGTGTGGCAAGTGCACGCAGTCCTTGAACGCGCTGCCGCCCTTGTAATCCACTAGGACGAACACCATCGCGTCGGGCCGGTTGGCCACCGCGAGCGAGGCAACCAGGGTCTGCAACAGCTCGGACTTGCCCGCCCCGGTGGTGCCGGCAACCAACCCGTGCGGCCCGTCCCGGCGCAGGTCGATCGCGTACGGACCATCCAGACCGGCCCCGATGAGCGCCTCGGTGCTCCGAGCGCGCACCGCCCAGCGGGCCGTGATCGCCTCAGGGGTCGGCGGTTCCAACGCCAGCAAATCCAGCAACCGGCAGGAGCCCGGCAGCGTCGCCTCTTCCTCATCACCGCTGATGTCGCGCAGCGGGGCCAGCCCCCGGGCCAGCCGCTCGCACCAGGCCGGGGTGACGTACTCGGGGCGCACGTTGGAGACCGCCTCCGTGCCGGTTTGGCGTACTTGAAGACCACCCTCGGCGTCGAGGACCACGGTGGCTTGGCATTCCGCGGGCAGCAGCCGTTCGTCGGTGTCCAGGCACACCGCATACACCCCGACGGAGGGGCCTTCCTTCAGGATCTGGATCATCCCGGGCACTGCTCGCAGCCGCCGGGCCCCGTCCAGGATGACCATGATGTCCGGGTCGGTGAACGTCACCGCCGAGGACTCGCGCAGTGCCTTACGCCGGGCGCTCACGATCGCCCCGAGCTCGGCGACTCGCCGGGCGAGGGTGTCGGCGTCGGTACCGACCAGCGCGGTCGCGTACTGGGCATCGGGTGGGCGGGCGTGGGGCAGCCAACGGACCCACTCCCAGCTCCGGCGGCCAGCAGGATCAGTGAGCAGGTACATCTGGAGATCATGGGGACTGTGCAGGACCGCCGCCTGGGCCAGCACCCAGCGGGCCAACGCTCGGGCCGTCTGCGCCGCACCGGCGATGCCGAGCACACCGGATTCGCGCAGCCCCACCGTGACCGGCACATCCAGCGCGGTCCAGGTCACCGCCCGCCGATGCTCCTCGCGGCTCGGGTCATCCAGCACCACCTGGGAGGGCAGATCGCCGGTGCCCAGGCGCACCAGCAGGTAGTCGGGGTCTTCGCGGCGGCGCTCCCACAGCCGGCTGCGCGGGCCGACCGCGGTGAGCAGCGCAGCGGCCGGGTCGGGGCATTCGGCCCGGCGGGCCACTTCCTCGGCGTGCAGGGCCGCCCTGGCCTCCGCTTCCAGCGCGGTCTTGCGCCGGAGGTACTCGGTGCGCCGCTGCCGGTAGGACGTGCGGCCACTCCGCCGGTCGGTGACGTAGTTCCCAATCACCATGACCGGGCTGAGCAGGGCGAACACCAGGTAGCTCTTGCTCTGATGGAACCCGAACACCATGGCCACCGCCAGCACGAGTGGGGCAACGGCCATCAGGAGGGGCAGTGGCCGGCGCTCACCTTGGGTCGGTGGCAGCGGGATCCGGAACCGGGTCGCCCGCGACGGTGGTCGCAGCCGGGGCGGCCGGTTGTAGTCCAGGCCGCCACCGTCCTGCGACGGCTGCACTGCCGCGTCCGGTGACGCTGGAGTAGCCAGTTCCAGGACGCTCCAGCCGACGGCGAGTTGACCACCCCGTGGCCACGGCACCGACCCGGTGATCCGCTGCCCGTCCATCCAGGTCGCCAGGTCCGTTGCCGGTGTCACGGTGGCGCTACCGTCGGCGGCTATCACGACCGTGACGGCGATCGCCGGCAGGCTAGGGTCCCCAACTCCCACCGCGACACCAGGATCGGCACCGATCTGCGCGACCCCGGGGTCCAGCCGGAACACCCCACCCGCGTCGGGCCCGCTGACCACCCGGATCTCGATCAGACCCGCCGGCTCCGGCCGCGGGCAGCCCGCCGGGTCGTCCAGACTGACCAGCGCGCCCTCACGCAGTGGCGACGCCGGCAGCGGCAGGCGCGGATCCACCGCGGTGCCGCCGACGTACAGGCCCAAGACCGGTGAACCGGGCCGCAAGAGCCGGGCGAGCGCGGCAGCGACCCGGCCCGCCGTCACCTCCGGATCGGTGTCCAGAACGACGTCCGCGCGCCGCTGTGCCACCGGATCGAGCACTGTGAACGTCACGCGCATTCATCTCTCCTCATGCTATTACCCTTAGTAACCACTCCGTGCCGGGGGTCCGAACCATAGGCACGGTAAACCCTGGGTGCGGTGTCGAGGTGCGCCACCGCAAGGTACGTTCAGTGATTGAACCGGCGACGATTGAACCGGCGACCCTGGAGGTCTAGCGTGGCCACCGTTGATGCCCCTGGCAGCCCGACCGCCCGCCGCATCCTGTTGGGCACTCGACTGCGCCGGCTGCGGGAAGCAGCCGAAATCTCGCGTGGGGAGGCCGGCTTTGCCATCCGCAGTTCCGAGTCGAAGATCAGCCGGCTCGAACTCGGCAGGGTCGGTTTCAAGGAGCGGGACGTGGCGGACCTGCTCACCATGTACGGGGTGACCGACCCCGGCAGGCGCGAGGCTTTCCTGGGGATGGTCGCCCGGTCCAACGAACCCGGTTGGTGGCATCGTTATAACGATCTGGTGGACGACTGGTTCGAGGATTACCTCGGGCTGGAGGAAGCGGCTTCCCGAATCCAGGAGTGGGAGACGCAGTTCGTTCCCGGCCTGCTGCAGACCGAGGACTACACGCGGGCGATCGCCAGCCGCGGATGGTCGTCGATGACGAACGAGAACGCGCAACGCCAAGTCGCGGTGCGGACGAGGCGACAGCAGCTCATTACCCGGTCCAAGCCACCCAAGTTGTGGGTCGTCATGGACGAGTCCGTGTTACACCGGCCGATCGGTGGTCGACGGGTGCTGCTGGAACAGATCGAGTATCTCCTCGACGTCACCAAACGCTCCCACGTGAGCCTGCAGATACTGCCCTATCGGTTCAGCGGGTACGCCGCGGAAGGCTCGTTTGTCACACTGCGCTTCGCTGAGCCAGAGCTGCCGGACGTGGTCTACATCGAGCACCTCAGCGGCGCGCTCTACCTGGACAAGCGAGCCGATATCGAGCTCTACGGCAGGGTCTTCGATCGGCTGACCGTCGACGCTCACACTCCGGACGACACCCGGCAATTACTCATGAAGACGCGAGCCGAGATCTAGCACCGTCTTAGGGTTTGCACCCGACCGCTCCGGCGATGCAGTACTGAATGGGGTCCAGCGGCTTGAGGTGCGGCCCGTCGGGCCACCAGTCAACGCACCGGACCAGACCGGGTTCGACCAGTTCCAGACCCGGGAACATGCCTTCTATTTCGGCACGGGTGCGAAACCGTCCGGTGCCCATCGGACTGTGCAGGAAAGCCTGTTCCGCCTTCCGGGCGAGCTGGCTGAGCTCAGGGTCGGTCTCGGGGTCGAAGAAATGACTGATCGCCACGTAGGAGCCCGACGGCAGCGCGTCGATGTATTCGGCCATGATGCTTTGCGGGCTGCGTTCACCGTCGTAGTGGTGCAGCGTCCCGAGCTGGAACAGCGCGATCGGCTGGGAGAAATCAAAGTACCTGCGCACAATTTTATCGTTGATGACCCGGTCTGGCTGGAAGATGTCGGCGGCACTGAAGTGCGTTTGGTCGTTCTCCTCGATCAGCGCCCGGCCGTGCGCAAGAACCACCGGATCGTTATCGATATACACCACGCGGGCATCCGGCTGGATTCGCTGGGCGACCTGGTGAGTGTTCTCCGCCGTGGGCAGTCCCGACCCGCAGTCGATGAACTGGGTGATGCCGGTCTGGCTGGCGATGAAGCGGGTGACCCGGATCAGGAAGTCCCGGTTGTCCCGCCCTAGTCTCATGGCCTCCGGGGAGACCTGCTGGACGCGGCGGAGGACCTCGCGGTCAATCTCGTAGTTGTCCTTGCCGTTCAGGAACGCGTCGTAGACCCGGGCGATGCACGCCTTGCTCGTATCGATGACGACTGGCTCGACCTCGTTCGAGCGCGGGACGGCACTGCTAGGCATCGAGCACCTCACAAACGTCGTGGTTCGGGCCTGCGGTTCGGATCTGCAGAGTACCCAGCCTAGGAGGGTGGCCGCGCGCGGCACGCGCTGGGTGGGTGGTAGCGGTCTCGCGGCCCGCGCCGCTCGACACGCGCATCAAGTCAGGTGCACGTGCAGTTGACGTACTCGACGACGCCCGCTATCGTTTGCCTGCACGTGCACCTGCACGAGCCCCAGCAGAAGAGGGTCCAGGATCAGGTAAGGGAGGGGTAGTTCCTATGTCACAGCTCATTCGCAACGGCATGTCAGCTGCGGGTCTGGCCGGGGTGGCGTGGCGCAAGAGCACGCGTAGCGGTTGCAGGGGCAACTGCGTGGAGGCTGCGGCACTGATCGGTGGCGAGATTGCGCTCCGCAACTCCCGCCATCCCAATGGCCCAGCCTTGATCTTCACCCGCGACGAGATGACCGCGTTCCTCGCTGGCGCCAAAGATGGCGAATTCGACGATTTTGCCAGCTGAGCCGGTTGCCAGCGCCACGGTACGGCGCTGGCAACCGGCTGTCCCCTCGGCCCTCACCACGAGGTGACAGCGTAAAGGATACCAACCGGCAGGGGGGACCAGGTGCCGGTGCGGCAGTGATAGCGGGCCAGCCAACGATAGTCCGCCGTCGAGTCGGCAGGAGTGGCCGAGCTGTCCGCACCGTGCACTTGGTTTGATTCGCAGCTCGCCATCCAGACCAGCGCGCGCAGCAGGAACTCATTCTCCCTCAGCCGGGAGTCGGGGGACGCTGAACGAGTTCGCTGAGGTAGAGCTGCTCACCGAGCTTTCCGATCAACTCGAGGTTGGTCTCGAGGTAGTCGATGTGATCTTCCTCATCGGCGAGGATGCGCTCGAAGAGGTTGGCGGTGGTGATATCGCCCTTCTCCCGACACATCGTGATCCCAGGACGCAGCCGCGCGACAACCTCCATCTCGACAGCGAGATCGGCCTCGAGCTGCTCTCGCACGGTCTGCCCTATCCGCAGCGGGAGCAGCTTCTGGTAGTTCGGCAGACCCTCCAGGAACAAGATGCGCTCGGTGATCTCCTCCGCGTGCCGCATCTCGTCGATGGACTCTGACCGGGTGTGCTCAGCGAGCTTGGTGAATCCCCAGTTGGCCTGCATCTTGGCGTGCAGGAAATATTGATTAATGGCGGTCAGCTCACTGGTGAGCTGTTCGTTGAGCAGTGCGAGGACCTCATCATCGCCGCGCATGGCACAAACCCTCTCCGGTTTAATCCTTGGACGTGCGCGACCCTACGCGAGCTGGGCAGGGTTGTCATCGAAGGCGAGCCTGCCCTGAGCAGGGAATATAGGGATCAGGCACTCGACCGCAGAGAGGTGCCCCACTCCTTGGTATGCGCCCTCTTGGTATGGGCCCCCTTGGTATGGACCCTCTTGGTATGGACCCCCTTGGTATGGACACTGAGCAGGGCGGCGATCGTCCTGATACAGGAGCCGCAGCCCGTTCCAGCCGCGCAGCTCCGGGCGATGTCCTTGACGGTGCACGCCCCATTGGCGATGCACCCGCGCACCTCGGCCTCGGTCACCGCCCGGCAGATGCAGACGTACATGGCTCCATTGCCCCCAGACCGAGTGATGAGGTAAGGCTAAGCAGAGCAGATCATCGGGCGGACGTCCAGTCCCCGGCTGCTGAACTTCTCCCCTCGGCGCGGTAACCGACACGGTGGTGCGCCGGTCTGTCTGTGCTCTCCGTGCTGTCCGCGCCCGAAATCCTCGGTGCCCGCTCAGGAAGGCGTGAGCGCCGGGGTGGGTCTGCGGCCGACGCCGCGGACTTCGAAGCCGACCCGGCGCAGCACGTCGGCGTCGAGCAGGTTGCGGGTGTCGACCACGACGCGGCGCTCGACCAGCTCGGCCAGCCGGCCCCAGTCCAGCAGCCGGAACTCGGGCCATTCGGTGAGCACCACCAGGGCGGCGGCGCCGGAGGCGACCTTGAGCGGGTCGTCGGTGAGCTGCAGATCGTCGGTCAGCCCGGGTACGGCGGCAGGCACCCCGGGGTCGTAGCCGATCAGGTCGGCGCCCTCGGCGGCCAGCAGCGCGGCCACCGTCAGGGCTGGTGAGTCGCGCAGGTCGTCGGTGCCGGCCTTGAAGGTCAACCCGAGCAGCCCGACCCGCTGCCCGGCCAGCGACCCGCCGACGGCGTCACGGACCTTCTCGACCATCCGGTGCGGCTGGCGGATGTTGGTGTCCAGGCTGGCCTGCAGCAGGGCGAAGTCGAACCCCACCGCGGCGCACACCTGCAGCAGCGCGTGGGTGTCTTTGGGCAAACAGGACCCACCCCAACCGGGCCCCGGCCGCAGGAAGGCCTGCCCGATCCGCCGGTCATAACCGATACCCTCCGTGACGTCCACCACGTCGGCCCCGAACCGCTCACACAGCTCGGCGATGGCATTGACGTAGGACAGCTTCATCCCTAGGAAGCAGTTCGCGGCGTACTTGACCATCTCGGCGCTGGCGGCGTCGGTGAGCACCGTCGGCGCGCCCAACCGGGCGTACAGCGCCGCGACCCGCTCCGCGGCGTCTTGGGCGTCACAGCCCACCACGATGCGGTCGGGATTGAGGAAGTCCTCCACCGCCGAACCCTCCCGGAGGAACTCGGGGTTGCTGACCACTGTCACGTCCGGGCGGCCCAACAAGGCCGCGGTACGGGCCGCGGTGCCCACCGGCACGGTCGACTTGTTGACCACCACGCAGCCCGTCGGAAGCAGCGATCGCAGCTCGGTGGCCACCGCCTCCACCGCCGACAGATCCGCCGCACCGCCGGCGCCCATCGGCGTGGGCACGCAGAGGAAGACCACCTCGGCCGCGTCGGGTCCCTGGCCGACCGCGGCGGTAGCTCCCACCACGAAGCGCAACCGGCCAGCGGCCAGACCCTGCGCCACCAGCTCGGGCAGTCCCGGCTCCAGGATCGGCACATCCCCGGCGGACAACCGGGCCACCTTGCCCTCGTCCACGTCGGCGCACACCACCCGATGTCCCAAGGAGGCCAGGCACGCACCCGTAGTGAGACCTACATACCCGGAGCCGATCACCGCGATCCGACGCACGAACATGTGCCTCCCCCTCTCACACTGGGTAAGAACCCCTCACGCTATGTAGAGCCCCATACTCGCACGATCAGAGGTCGTCCGCGTAGGGCACCTCGTTCACCCGTTCGGAACTCATCCACCGTCGCAGCGCGCGGGTGGCGCGCACGTCGTCGGCGTTGTAGGTGAGTAGCCGGGCCCGCTGAGCCAGATCCGGTTCTGCGCCGCACCGCCCCACCGCGTCGGCATACCAGCGCATCGAGTTCTCCCCACTGGCCTCCGGATCGTGCCAGGCGAACCCGGCGGCCGGGGCGATCGTCTTGAGTCCCTTGCCGTGCGCGCAGAGGAACTCAGCCCCCACCACCCCGTACAGATCCACCCACTGGCCAGAGCAGATGAACTCCTGCACCGCGGTGGTGGTGGGAATCCCGGGGGCACCGGCGAAGCGCTCGGCGGAGGAGAGCATCCACCGGTTCTCGGCCTGCTCGTTGTAGCAGTAGGCGGCAAAACTCAGGCCGCGCGCGGCGGCGCGGGCGCGGACGTCGGTCAGCCAACCCCAGAACGCCGCGAAAGACCGTGCCTCATCAGGCGTCGGCACGGGTTCCCAGGTGACGAAGGCGCGGTAGCCGTGCGGTACCCCAATGTCGGAGCCGGACAGCAGGCAGCCCCACAGGTAGGCCCCGTCCTCATCGAAGCTCTCCATGTCCACGTCCACCTCGACCTCGGCGCGCGGCACGGTGATGCGCCGGTTGCGCCGCACCAGCGTGAGGTCCCGCTGCCAGGCGCGGGCCAGCCACACCGCGTCCCGAAAGGACATCCCGGTCATCGGCGCCGGTGGGCTGCCCGCCGGGTCCAGCGCGGCCAACGCGTCCACGGTGCACACGCCGGCCGCCCGCAGCGCCACCGTGTCTTCCCCCCGCAGCACCATGCTGACGTCGCGGGAGGCCCGCAGCGCCGGGCCACAGGTGGGCCACCACGGGCAGGAGCGGCATTCGGTGACCCGGGAGGGCAGGGCCAACGGCTGCCCCCCGGTCGCGGCGGCGTGCGCGATGGCCAGTCGATCGGCGAACCGCGTGTCGTACTCGGCCATCGCGCTGTGACCGCCCGACCAGGTGGGGGCGCCCAGGTCGTACCAGGCCACCACGTCGGCCTCCAGCCCGATGACCCCACCGGCGGCCCGACCGCGGGCCGCCAGACCGGCCGCCTGCAGCAGCCGCAGGGTATGCGCCAGGCGCATCTGGTCCCGGGAGTGAGGACGCAGCTTGCGCTGCGGGTCGGTGCGGGCCGCCGCCAAGACCGGCCAGCTCAGCGGGCTGGTCCGGGCCCCCCGGCCCGGGTCGGTGACCTTGTGCCGTACGACGATCACCGGGAGGTAGCCGCTACCGTGGCGCACCAGCAGTTCCGCGCCGCCGCGCCGCCCACCCAGGGGATCGGCTGGCAGCAGGCCGCCCCAGACGAACGGTGCGCCCTGACGCAGCAGGGCCAGGGTGGCGACGCACCGCTGGTCGGCAGGCAGGTCAGGCGAGATCTCCGCCCAGTCCGCGGGGTACTGCCGCGCCAGCCGGTCGGCCACCCCGCGACGGTGGGCAGCGGCGGCGGCGATCCGCCGCTGGGCGGAGGCATCGAGGGCCGCGCGCGGGGCGTCGAGAGCCGTAGGGTCGTGCTCCAGATGCACCCGGCGACGGCACTGGGTCACCACAGCCGCATCGAGCAACACTGCCGAGTTCACGCCGCCAGACTAGATCGAGGGACCGACAGTATGGGCGTTCCCACGCTCCCGATGCCAGAAGGTGCTCAGGACCCCTTGGCGAGGAAGCCTCGCGGCTCAGTACTCCCGGGGCATCAGTACTCCCGGGGCACCAGAGCGGCTGCCGTGCCCGGAAACTGGAGTAATGCGTCCAGACCGGCGAGCGCGCGCCGGGTACGCGCTCGTAGCTCGCGACGGCTGATCCAGCCCTGCGCGTAATACCGGTGATCCTGGGCGAGCATCACGAGCGCCGCGAGCGCCTCCACGGCCCCCGCACGCCGGTGCATCGGCAGCCGACGAATGAACTCCAGTTGGGTGTCGACCACGCCATCCAGAAAGTCGGCCTCGCGCACCACGGCGCGGCGACTCCACTTGACGCGCTCCCGCCCTGCCATCATCTGCACCGCCTGCGATAGTCCGGTTACCGGAACCATCGTCAGAGCGAAAGCCACCGTTAGCCGCCGAGCCCCCCACCGGGCCAGGAACTCGGCGGCCGCCTCAGACGCTGAGGCTCTGTTGCGCTCGGCTCAGCAGGTGGCACAGCTCGCGGGCGTCCGCGTTGTGGGCCCTGGTGGCCCACCGGGCCGCCTCCTCCTGCAACGTTCGGAACGTCTGGAGCGCCCGGGGGGACTGGATGGCGGAGATCGCCTTCAGGGCCTGGTGGCCGGTCTGGACCCCGCGGGTGACATCGCCCTGCCGCAGATAGCAGGTGGCCAGCTCCTTCATTCCCATCGCCCGGCTGCGGGCCATGCGGTCGCCAAAGCCGGCGATGGACTCAATTTTAAAGGGGATCGCCTTGGGCGCATAACGTCGTCCGTCGAAGGCCGCGAGCTCGCAATACGTCAGCCCCGTCATCGAGCTCAATTCAGTGCCGTTGAAGAAACTGGCCCAGCTGGGCTCATCATCCGGGTCTACCCGGGTCATCTCGGAGTGGGCTCGATCGAGCAGCTTGAGGGCCTGGTCGGGCTCATTGAGCATCGCGTACGCCCGCGCCTCGTTGACACACAGCATAGCCACGGCCCGCTCCGAGCCCGCGTTCTGCGCGGCGATCTGGCCCAGCTGGAACCACTTGAGGGCCTCGTTGGCCTCTCCGTTGTGGATATAGAGCCGGCCGACCCGGTACATGATGTTCGACATCAGGCTCGGGTCGCTGGCCTGACTGGCGAACTCCATGGCAGTGGAGTAATGGCGGCGCGCAGAATCCACCAATCCCACGTCGAAACTCGTCCACCCGGCTAGGTTCTCCAGGTCGCCCAAGGCCCGGAACAGCCGCTGCTTGACCTCATCGGTGCCCGAGGCGTCCACCAGGCGCTGGGACCAGGATAACTGGGCGACGACCGCGTCGCGGCACGTTCCGCCGCCGTACTGGTAGTCCAGAGTGCGCATCGCTCTGGTGGTGGCCTCCACCTGCTTGACGTCCGTCACACCGATCTGACTTGGTATCGGCGTCAGGGCGGTACTGGGCGGGCCTTGCCCGCGGTCGGCCCCCAGTACCGTGGTGCCGAACACCATGGCAGTTCCGTGCGCCAGGAGATTCCGGCGCTTCACCGCTTCCTCCTTAGCCTTAGCCTCCGCCTCGTCGGGCGGCTTGACCCTGCTCGTCTCACTCTCTATCGGCGGGTCGTAGGCGAGGCCCATGTACCCGCGGGGAATGCCCAGGCCGTCGGCGACCCGCACGAGCACGTCGTAGGCCATGACCTGGCGACCCCGGAGAATCTCCGAGACCTCGGACTGGGACTGCCCGGTCAACGCCGCGATGTGTCGCTGCGACATCCCCACCCGCCGGAGCAACCGGTAAACGGCGCTGATGTCGCGATCGGCTAGCGCCCGTCTCATGTCGGGTTCGTCCCAGGTCTCCCGAGACAACCGGGCTTCCTGCGGGCCGGTCACGTTCATCTCGCCCCCTTGTGGTCCGACGGGCGACGTGTGCACAGTAGACATGCCGCACGTCGCGGGTGGAAGAGTACTTCGGTGAAGCGTATAGCGCGGGCTACTCAGCTAGCGCCGCTCACCGGTATAGCATGACTGGTCGGCGCAGCACCTCGCGCAGGGGGTTTAAACCGGGCCAACACTTTGTAAGTTGGATGCTGGCGCGATCAGGGTCGTTCAGCGTCGCGGACATTATCGGTAGCTGACCTGCGAGGCGGCAGGAAGGGTGGCGAGGTGAACCAGGTTCTGGGCCGGATGCTCCAGCAAGCGGTGTGGGAGCGGCTTGACATGCTCGAGGAGCTGGTGAGAAGCGCTGATAATGAGTCCCTGCTGTCCCTGGCGCGCAGTGAGCTGCCTCGCTTGACGCAGGGGTGGCGTGCTCTTCTCGCCACTCATGCGCCGGATCCGCGAGGCCGGTGCCCGGAGTGCTCGAGCCGCTGGCGACCCCGTGCCGCGCCGTGCAGCGTGTGGCAGGCCGCACATGAGCACCTCGTCTCCGGAGAGACCTCGGCGTCGTCCCTACCTCCAGGCAAAGTTCCTGCGGGGGCCGGTGCGACGCGCTGACTCTCAGTGCCCGTCCAGTGCCCGTCAATTCAATAGAGCCAACTCCATAGAGACCCATCGAGCTGGCGGTCTCATGTGCTCTCGTGGGGCTCCCCCCACCCACGAAGGCTGAGCAGCCGCCATGTGGCCGGTGATCCGGCGAACGTCCGTGCCCCCGACCGAGATGTCGAACGGATCACCGGCCACACCCGGGCTCTCCCACCGGCGGTGCTGCGCGCCTCGCGTACCGCTGGTGGGAGTTCCACCACAACTCCCACAACTCCATAGCCCCACAACTCCATAGCCATAGCCACAGTCACCCCGCTCCCCACTGAGTGGAGTGCCGCGCCGGTGGCACCGTCGTTGCCTGACCGACCGCCACCGTCAACGTGGGTTCGATGACCGCCGGATCCCGTGGCCTAGTGCCCTCCTGCACCGTTAGGCCCGGGAATCCCCCGTCCGGCGCCGGACACGTCCAGCGCAGGCACCCGCCCCCGGGGCGGGGCCGTTCGAGAGGAACGGCCCCGCCCCGCAACTCAGTGTACTCGGTCCGTCACTGCGATATCCGGGGTATCAGGCCCCTCCAGTTGCGCCGAGTTCGACACTAGAGCTGCCCACAGTAGTCCGGGCAGCTCTAGTGTCGAACTCGGCGCAACTGTATGTTGGCCGGCCCCGTTGGGAGGTTCACCATGGCGAAGATCCTAGTCCTGACCGGAGACGCCGCGGAGTCACTGGAGGTCATGTACCCCTACCAGCGGCTCCGCGAGGAGGGTTACGAGGTCCACATCGCAGCGCCCAGCCGCAAGAAACTGCAGTTCGTGGTGCACGACTTCGTGGCGGGCTTCGACACCTACACCGAAAAGCCCGGGTACACCTGGGACGCCGACCTCGCCTTCGCCGATGTCGACCCCGCCGACTACGTCGCCTTGGTGATCCCGGGCGGGCGAGCACCGGAGTACATCCGCAACGACCCCGACTGCCAACGCATCGTCAGACACTTCTTCGACGCCGACAAGCCGGTGGCCCAGCTGTGCCACGCGGCGTTGGTTCTCACCGCGGCCGGGCTGCTCACCGGCCGGCAAACGGCGGCCTACCCGGCGCTGGAACCGGACGTGAGGGCAGCCGGCGCGCAGTTCGTGAACGGCGCGGCGGTCGTGGACGGAGTGATGGTCTCCGCGCGGGCCTGGCCCGACCACCCTGAGTGGATGCGCGAGTTCCTCCAGCTCCTCCGCGCCAAGTACCCCACCACCTGAGGGAGGCCGCCTGATTCAGGTAGCCTGCGCCCCGATGTCTAAGACCATCGTGCGCAGCCTCACCGGGTGGGGGCGCACCGCGCCGAGCGCAGCGCGGGTGCTGGTGAGTCCCACCGTGGAGTCGATCCAGCGGGCCGTGCGCGAGGCCACCGAGGCCGGGGTGAGCAGCCGGGGTGTGATCGCCCGGGGGCTGGGACGCTCCTACGGCGACCCGGCACAGAATGCGGGCGGGCTGGTCATCGACATGACCGGGTGCAACCGGATCCACTGCCTGGATGCGGAGCGTGGGCTGGCCGTGGTGGACGCCGGGGTCAGCCTTGATGCGCTGATGCGCGCCGCGCTGCCGCTGCGGCTGTGGATCCCGGTGCTGCCCGGCACCCGGCAGGTCACCGTGGGTGGGGCGATCGCGGCCGACATCCACGGCAAGAACCACCACAGCGCGGGCAGCTTCGGCAACCACGTCCGCTCCCTGGAGCTGGTCACCGCCGACGGCTCGCTCACCACCCTGACGCCGGAGGACGACCTGTTCTGGGCCACCGTCGGCGGCATGGGGCTGACCGGGATCATCGTGCGCGCCACCCTCGCGCTCACCCGCGTCGAATCGGCGTACTTCATCGTCGACACCGACCGCACCGCCAACCTCGACGAGCTGATGGCGTTGCTCACCGACGGCTCCGATGACCGCTACGACTACTCCGCCGCCTGGTTCGACGCGCTCTCGACGGGCGCGAGGCTGGGCCGCGCGGTACTCACCCGCGGCCGGCTGGCCCGGCGGGATGAGCTGCCCCCGAAGCTGCGCCGCGCCGGGTTGGCCTTCGACGCGCCCCAACTGTTCACTGTGCCCGCCCTCCTGCCCGCCGGGCTGCCGCCGGGCGGGTTGGCCAACCGGGTGAGCTTCAGCGCGCTGAGCGAGGCGTGGTACCGCAAGGCCCCCGCGCGCCGCCGCGACGAGGTGCAGAACCTGACCACCTTCTACCACCCCCTGGACATGATCGGGCAGTGGAACCGGGCGTATGGATCCCGGGGTTTCCTGCAGTACCAGTTTGTGGTCCCCTTCGGGACCGAAGACGCCGTGCGCCGCATCGTGGAGCAGATCGCCCGATCCGGGCACGTGTCCTTCCTCAACGTGTTCAAACGGTTCGGGGCGGCCAGTGCGGCGCCGCTGTCGTTCCCTCATCCCGGCTGGACGATCACCGTGGACTTCCCGATCCGCCGCGGTCTGGCGGAGTTCTGCGACCGGCTCGACGAGCAGGTCCTCGACGCTGGCGGGCGGCTCTACTTGGCCAAGGAGTCGCGGACCTCGGCGGCCACCGTGCAGGCCATGTACCCGCGGATCGACGAGTGGCGCAAGATCCGCGCCGCCGCCGACCCCGGTGGCGTCTTCGCCTCCGACCTCTCCCGAAGACTCGAACTACTCTGACGCGAGGAAAATCCGTGATCGACGCTGTCGGCAACCCCCAGTCCTTGCTGCTGCTGGGCGGCACCTCCGAGATCGCGCTGGCCACCGCCGAGCGCTACGCCGCCCGCCGTGCGCTGCGGGTGGTGCTGGCCGCCCGCCCGTCGCCGCGCCTGGACGCCGCCGCGGCACGGCTGGAGGGGGTGGGTGCCACGGTGATGACGCTGCCGTTCGACGCAGCGCAGGTCTCCTCGCACCCCGAGACGATCGAGAAGGCCTTCGCCGACGGCGACATCGACGTCACGCTGGTCGCCTTCGGGGTGCTCGGCGACCAGGAGAAGGCGTGGGCCGACCACACCACCGCCGTCGAGCTGGCGCAGGTCAACTACACCGGGGCGGTGTCGGTCGGAGTGCTGCTGGCCGGCGCGCTGCAACAGCAAGGTCACGGCGCGCTGGTCGCGCTGTCCTCCGTCGCCGCCGAGCGGCCCCGGCGCTCGAACTTCTGCTACGGGTCCAGCAAAGCTGGTCTGGACGCCTTTTACACCGGCCTCACCGAGGCGCTGCGGCCCTGCGGGATCAGGGTGTGCGTGGTCCGGCCCGGTTTCGTGCACACCAGGATGACCGCGGGCCTGACCCCCGCCCCGCTGTCCGTGACCCCCGAGCAGGTCGCCGAGGTGATCGTGGACGCCGTGGCGCACGGCCGCGAGCAGGCCTGGGTCCCCGCCCCGATGCGCTTCGTCATGTCCGCCCTGCGCCACCTCCCGCGCCCCGTCTTCCGCCGCCTACCGATCTAGCGCCGCGGAGCGCAGCGTCGTGAACTCGACACCGGCGACGTTGGCGGGCCGTGAAACGTCGGTGGTGTCGAGTTCACGACAGTGACCGCAGAACATCGAACAACCCGTCACCGAGCCCGCGCACTACCAGCCCGACAACCCCCAGCGCGCTTGGGTGCGCCGAGCACATCGCGGGGATCACCACGGCCTGGCCGCTCGCCTGCGCCATGCACGCCGGACAGACCTGCTCAGGCTGGGGCAGCCGCGAGCAGGGCGCCTGACCCGACACCCGCAGCGGCAAGAACTCCACGCCGCAGACCGCACGCACGCTGCCGTGCTCGAACACGCCACGGTGCACATCCCCCGGAGCCAAGGACCGCAGATACCAGCTCATACCCGCCTCGCTCAACCGGCGGCTAGGGGAGTGCGGGGGGACGCCCAGCCGGCGCGCCGGGTGCTCGCTCGTCGCAGCCACGCCCCGAGAACATCGAACAGCGCCATTGCGGCGGCTTCGTCAAGGATGATCACGCACTCGCCGGTGACGTGCGGGTCGAGCAGGATGTCGCCATTGTCTTTGCGTTCCACCACCAGGTTGGCGAAGCCCCGCGGACCCCGGTGCACCGCGCAGGTGACCGGGATCGCCCTGCGGTTCTCACGAGAAGCGCTCGCGGTCGCGCCTTCAGCCATGGTGACCTCTCTCGGATGCGGCGGGATCGTGTCCCGCGGTGTCCGCTGGCTACGCCGCTGCGCTCTTCTCGATCTCTGCGGCATCCGGCTGTAGCCGATCACGCTACTGTAGCACTGAGCATGCTCAGTAGCAATGTACTTTAAGGTGGTGAGCGCTCGAAGCGCTACAGTCAACGACATGAACGCAAGACGGAGCGCCGGGCCTCTGCCTCATGACTGACACCCGGGACCCCAGGCCTCGGGTTCAGCAGATCACCGCGGATCTTCGGGCGCGGATCATGTCCGGCGAGCTGCCACCTGGGAGCAGGCTGCCTGCGGTTCGTGAGCTGATGGACCACTACGGCGCGGCCAGCGCCACGATCCGAGGTGCCCAGAACGCACTCAAGACGGAAGGGTTCCTGGTGAGCCGAGCTGGTCTTGCCGTGTCCGTGCGTGATCAATCGCCGCTGGTGATACGGACAGCCACCTACTTCGAGCTCGGCCGATGGTCCTACGACCTGCTGACGGTGGCCGAGACCCAGCCACCCGCCGAGATCGCTGAAGCTCTCAACCTTGACGCCGAGGGCACCGCGATCCTGCGACAACGGTTGACCTTGCGCGACGGTGAACCGGTTGACCTGTCCTGGTCCTACTACCCGACAGACCTTGCTGCTGGTTCTCCCCTCGCCGGACAGCGCAAGATCAAAGGCGGCGCTCCAGCGGTGCTTGCTGCTCTCGGCCATCCAGAGCGGTATTTCACTGACCGCGTGTCAGCGCGGATGCCCACCAGCGAAGAACTCGAAATCCTGAAATTGCCAGTAGATGTCCCGGTGTTGCGCCAGTTCCGGGTCATCTACTCCGACACACGGCCAGTAGCCGCAGCGATTCTCATCAAGGGGGCGCACCGGCACGAAGTGCTCTACCACGAGACCGTTGCGTCGCCACCACCGTGATAGCAGTCCTCGCGCTGAGGCTGTCCGTCGTCGCCAGCTCGGTGGTGAGCTGCGGCGGCTGCGCGCGGCTGCCGGCAAGTCGGCCAAAGAGGCTGCCGAGTGGGCGGGAGTCTCGACGTCAACCCTGTCGAAGATCGAGCGGGGCGTCCAGGCCGTCAAGATCGGGCATGTGCGGCTGCTCGCGCAGCTCTACGGCGTGGGCGCACCGGAGGCGGACACGCTGATCCGGCTGGCCCGCGAGGCGAACCAGCGCGGCTGGTGGGCCGCGTACGGCGACACCGTGCCCGACTGGGTGCGCACCTACCTGGACCTGGAGCAGGACGCCTCGGAGCTGTGGGCCTACGAAAGCGGGCTCATCTTCGGCTTATTCCAGACACCGGCCTACGCCGAGGCCATCACCGCCGCAACTCAGCCCAACGCGGACTCCGACGAACTGGCCAGGCTGGTGGCGTTCCGCACGGCTCGCCAACAGCGGCTCTTCGGTGATCGAGCCCCGAGTCTGCGGGTCATCCTCGACGAAGCGGTGCTCCGCCGCCCAGTCGGCGGTCCCGCGGTCATGCGCGAGCAGTTGGAACACCTCAGCGAGGTGGCGAAACTGCCGCATGTCAGCGTCGTGGTGCAGCCGTTCAGCGCTGGGGCGCACCCCTCGATCGGCCTAGCGTTCACGTTGCTGCGGTTTGCCGACGCCGACACCGCAGGGATGGACTGCGTCTACCTGGAAAACGCCCAGGGCGCGCTCTACCAGGAGCGACCCGGCGACGTTGACCGCTACACGGTGATGTTCGAGCAACTCAGTGAGTCAGCGCTGTCAGCTGATGAGTCTCTCGAACTGGTGGCTAGCTACGCTCAGAGTTACCGGGCGAGCGAGCAGTAGGAAGTGCACCATGACCATCACCCACATCACCTGGCACAAGAGCAGCTACAGCAACGGCGCCGGCGGCGCGTGCGTCGAGGTCGCGGACCTCGACGGCGACCGGGCCGTGCGGGACAGCACGAACCCGGTCGGTCCGGCCCTGAGGTTCCCTGCGGCTGCCTGGTCCGCGTTCACCGCTGGCGTCCGCGCCGGTAAGTTCGACTGACGGGAACAACGTCATACCAGCCACGCCGCCCACCCCACCGGCATCCGGGGTGGGCGGTCCGTCGGCCTCGACGAGGAACACGCTCGCTGTTGGACAGCGACACACCGTTGAGTACGCCGAGCAGCGCGACAAGCTCGCTGGCCGCTGGCTACCGGGTCTGCCCGGTGTGCGTCGGCGTAGCCTCCTCAGTGACGCCGTGATCGGGATGCGAGGTGGCATGTTGGCCCTTTACCTGGTGATGGATGTCACAGTTCAGTCGTCCTGCGCCTCTGTGTCTTAGTTCTCGGTACTCCTGGGTTGTGGCTGCCAGCGTGCTAGGTGGCTGTTGAGGGATTGGTGTTGCCCAGGCACAGGACCCGGCGGGTGACCGAACTAGTCGTCCTACCGCTCTATGCCTTGTACAGTCTGTCGTAGGCTCGATACAATATGTTCTCTTGAGTGCACTACCTGGAAGGCCGACAACTTCGTGCATACCCATAAGGATTGCCGACAACCAGTCGCCGCGATCATTTATCTGACTCAAGACACCCCGGCGAGGCGGGTCTACCTGCAAACCTCGCTATACCTGTTGTTCTGGTCATTCAACAAGCGGTTCCGTTATCCAGTGCTGGTGTTCCACGAAGGCGATTTCACCGAAGACACCATCGCCGCAATCAAGGAAGGAATGCCAGGGGGTCTCGGAGCGCTGGTCCAATTTCGACAAGTTGAAAAAACGGACTTTTGCGCTCCTGTTTCGGCAACCGCTGACCTCGTGGAGAAAAACAGGATTATCGTGCCGGATGCTCGCAGCCTGAGCTACCGCTCGATGTGTCGATGGTGGATTCTCCATGCAGCGAGGTATCTTGCACCTTACGAGTTTTACATGCGGCTCGACGACGACTCGTTCATCGAAGAGGTCCTCGACTACGACCCTTTCCAAGTTGTACGCGCCGAAGGCGTGGACTACGCCTCGAACCTCGTTCACGTCGAGCATCCACTCAATGCACTCGGCTTATTGGAGACGTCGAGGGAGTTGCTGGGCGACACCGATCGGCTTCAGTCCCTGTTCTTGTGTGGTGATGTCGCCCAAACGGTAGCGCCGAGCAGGCTGAGGGCGTTTCTTGATCACCTTCCTGGTGAACTTCGCGAGCGTGTCAACACCACGACACTCAGTGGCCCTGTCATCTACTACAACAATTTCCACATCGCTCGGCCTGAGTTGTGGAGTCACCCCACAATCGCGAACTACTTTGAAGCCATCGATCAGAGTAACGGCATCTACTACCTTCGATGGGGAGATGCCGCCTTGCAGACAATCGCACTTACGGCGACCGAAGGGCTGATGTTCGGGAGGTTCAGCTTCCGGTACAGCAAGCGCTACGAGCGCGAACAAGGACTCTACGCCAACACCAATCACCCCATCGCCAGACAATACTTCGATGCCGAAGCCCTCCTTTCCGGCAACAAGCCGACCGGGAGCATGACCGACTTCGCTGCATTCAATGACTTGTTAGCCGCACGTGGCCTGAGCGAAATCGCACGTATCATCGCCTGACCCACATCTCACACGAGGAAGATATGACATTGACCAACGGAAAGTCTTTCGACGCCGAGGCGCACGAATTGGCCACGCGCTTCGGAGCCGAGCACCCCGAGCTGATCGCCAAGGGAACCGAGGCCCACGTCTACGAGCTTGCCAGTGACCGAGTGCTCAAGATCTATTCATCGCCGGACGCACTGCCTGGTATTGAAGCCTTGTACGAGTTTTACGAGCGTGCCTCTACGAGGCAGGTCAGCTACGCGATCCCTCGGATCCGTGAGTACGGCCAAGCGGAGTCTGTCGCATATTCCGTCGAGGATCGCCTCGTAGGAATCCCTATGGCGGACATCACTGGTTTCATCGAGAAGCCGCACATGGCGGACCTTTACATCGAGGCTGTCCTCGACATCCGACGAATCTCCGTCTCGCCCCCTTACCTGCGCCGGAAACTCCTTGGTGCCGACGAACCCAGCGGGGATTGGAACGAGTACATCCGCAGCGAGATTACCCGCAAGTCCGATGCTCTGCGGGCCACTCTCCCGGAAGAGGTCTTCGCCAAGTTCGGACCAGTCAATGACCTTGTCAGATATTTCGCTGTTCCCTACTCTGGCGCAGATCTGTTGATTCACGGCGACTTTCACCCAGGAAATGTTCTCGTGACTGGCGGGAACCGGGTGGCAGCGGTCGTGGACTTCGGCGCCTTCACAATGTTCGGTGATCCCCTGTATGATATCGCGACAGCGTGTGGCTTTTTCAGCATGTACGAGCCTGATCAGCTCGCCACCCGAAAACGTATCCTGGAGCGTCTGTTCCAGAAGGACGCAACGTTGGATTGCATCCGGGTCCACGCTTATCTCCTGGCTGCGGCGCTACTGACCTGCGATCTGTATCCAGATGAGGGAATTCTCATCTACAAGACGGGTCACTTCGACTGGGCACTGTCAGTCCTCGGTGACACCAAGATGTGGGACGGAATCAGTGTGTAGTCCTCGCTCGACGAGTCGATTTCCACCTCCGGTCGAAGGCTACAGTACGTTGAAACTACCTCTTACCGTAAACGCTCCCCTCGGCGCGGAATTTCAAGCGCGATGGCGCTGTGACTTCGAGTCGTTCACGAGTCGCGACCGAACAGTCGAGGAAGGAATCTGGAGAAGAACCCAGGAGGCCGGGAACGCGAGCGAGTCAGCGTGGCTTTCAGAACGCGACACACGGCGGCGGATCGTGCATTACCACTACAAATTCGGGCTGGCCGAGACGCCAAACGGAACGTGGCTGGTACTCAAGTCATTGTACCTCTATCAGTCACTCAGCCTGCCCCTGCATGAGCTGAACGAATTTCGCGACCGAATTGCGACGGCACTCAAGGAAGGCGAGTGGGCTGAGAACAGCGACGGTGGCTGGAAGCGGGAGGATCTCATCTGCACCGTCCAGGGGCACGTTCGCCACCCCGAGGACGTGCTCGCGCGCCGCACCCTGCCAAACGCTTACGAGAGTCTTGACGTGACCGTTGAGTCAGTCATTTGTTCTATGACCGACAAACGCCGTCGCCTTCCCTGGGAAGTCTTGTCCCGGGGAATTCGGTGCCGAGACAGGCGAGGCGATCCGACACTCGTGTCGAGTCTCGGATCTCTCGCACGCTTCCTGCCCTTCCAGATCGAGTTGGGCTGCGGCATCTCCATCGAGGCTGGAATCCCGCCGTTGCATTTCCTACATGATCTGTATTCGGTCACTAAGCGAGACACTGGCGCATTCATCTTCGGCGGGGACTCTGATACGCTTCTCCCGCAAGTGCTCAGCGAGCCCGAATGGCACCTGCACCGTCGGGCACAGATAATGCACGCATGTTTGATGGCCGAGCCGACCCAGGCACACCGTGTCCTACAAGAGTTGGCCGATCGTCGCATGCTGCTGACCCCGATCATCACGAACAACTTCGACGGTCTTTCCACCCGTGTGGGCTTGGACGAGTGCTACATCCGCCGCTACGACGAGAATGTTCCCGAGGTGCCGATCTACCCCGAGACGAAGGCCCTGCTTGTCATCGGCAGCCACGCTGACCGTCGGAAGGTCCAGGCACGCTTCCGGGAACGCGGCCTACCCATCTTTTTCCTTGACCCTGAAGGGTTCCACGAAGAGGGTCAATTCGTCCCATACCCCATCGAAGGTGCCCGCGACGGGGACTTCATTCGCCATGCAGGCGCTGCCGCCGGCCTGCTTGAACTCGCACAGGAGCTTGGGCTGGATGCTGCCGGCTGAATTCCTACCTACAAGCAGGGTCGCCTTCGTTCGCGGGGAACCGATCCCAGCGTCCGACGCCCAGGAGGCGGCCGTGGCTGCGCACTGGCGCACTGCGCTCGAACGCAATCCCAGCTTGTTCAACGGCGCGCTCGTGAGTCCGCTGGGCGCCTGTGTCCACGACGGTGTATGCACCGTGCGCTGGCACCGCTCGGACTTCGCGCACTACTTGTTCTCCCGCCAGAACCCTGACCGTCCCGTCATCGGCGCGACAGGGACGCTCTTCGTATCCATTATAGTGCCCACAACGGACGGAGAACTTATCCTCGGGAGGATGTCCCAGCAGACATCAGCGCCCAGCGTCATCCAACTCCCCGGTGGGGGGGTATCGGTCGGCCCGGATCAGACGCAAATCTCGCACAGTGACCTGACTGCGGTCGCAGTCCAGGAGACGAGCGAAGAACTCGGCATCACTCTGGATCCAGCGGGCCTGCGGACCCGCGGCGTAATCAAACGGCACAGCCCCCCAGACATCGGGGTCGTGTTCTCCACTGAACCGCGCGCCCGAGACTCCATTCAGGCTGCGTTCGCCGCATTGCGGCTGCGTGACCTGCTGGCTGGCATCGTATCAGAGTTCGACGAACTGTTCGCCGTTTCGCCGCGCACAGACCTGCGTTCACTATCCGGACGAGGAGATCATGTCATCGACTATCTCCCCGTGGTCGTGGGTGCGTTTCTGACAACCGGCGGAGGCATCGTATGAACGCCCGGCTCTGGTCGGCCGGGCGAATCCTGGCCCCTGCCGAGGCGATGGTGCCCCTCACAGGTGATGCGACGCTACGCGGAATCAGCGTTTTCGAAGGACTGATGGCATACAGGAGACCCGGCAGCTCCAGCTACGCCGTCGTTTCCCTGGCGAGTCATCTCACGCGCCTTCGCCAGTCGGCAGCACTCATGAGGTTGCCAGCAGCCAGGCTCACCGATGACGTGACCGCCGGGGTCCGGGCCTTGCTCGCAGACGAGACCGCTGACCAAGTTTATCTCCGCCCCACTGTGTACCTCGCACATGGTTACTGCGGCGGCGAGGCGCAGACCAGCCTATTCGTCTCGGCCCGAGCGGTCGAGTCCCCCGGTGGGCGGCCGTTCGACTGCGTGATTTCCACGCTTCGGCATGTCCCTCCGAGTTCCTACCCGCACAAGGCTAAGGTTGCGGCGCTGTACGCTTTCTACCGGCTGTCGCGGATCGAGGCCGCTGAAGCCGGTGCTGACGAGGCCATTCTTCTGACGACAGAGGGATCTGTGGCCGAGACCCCTGGGGCCTCGGTATTCGCCATCAAGGCAGGAATCGCATACACCCCGCCAATCGCTGCAGGCATCCTGCCGAGCATCACGCGGGCGACGGCAATCGAAATCCTCGCGAAGCAGTTCACGACCAAAACGGTCGAAGCGAATATTGCACCGGAGTTTCTGGCTGATGCTGACGAGGTATTCCTCACCGGGACGATGGACGAGATCCGTCATGTGAGGTCGATCGGAGGGCAGCCGATCGGTACTGGGGCCGCACCGCTCACCTCACGCCTACGCGATGCCTACCTTCAGGCGTGCCGCAAGGGCCACCCCTCTCCACCGGCTGGCACCGAAGTCTTCGCGGGCGGCCATCGTGGGAGCTGAGCTGCGTTTGGCGGCTATCCGCGCCCGCCCGCAGGCGGTGCTGTTCGACATCGGTATGACGATGATCTTTCCCTCTGGTAATGTCATCGTACGCGAAATCCGCCGCTTCGTGCCGGGCTCCGACATAGAGCCCGCTGATGCCGCGCGTGCCCTCGCAATTGCCGCTGAAGCAATTCATCTTCACATCGGCGGGGCTGTGAGCGACTCCGACCGCGTCGGTTTGGTGATGGGACACCTCCTGGGACTCCCCGCAGAGGTCGGAGTCCAGGCATGGCGCGCCGCTGAAGCCTGCGAGGATCTCTACTCGATCCTCGATCCGGACTCCGCGCCTGTCCTACAAACATTACGCCGTGCGGGTGTGAAGACAGCGGCCGTGTCGAACGCGCTCAACTGCGTACATGACGAGCTAGCCGCGTTCGGGCTCCTCCCGTACTTCGACATCGTCATTGGGTCAAGCGACGGATATTGCGACAAACCCGATCCCGCGATGTTCGAAGCCGTAGTCGAAGCGCTGGGAATCAAACCTTCCGATGCCTGGCACGTCGGCGATGGAATCATCAACGACGTGCTAGGAGCCAGCCTCGCACGTATTGGCGAACAGATCCTTGTTGACAGCTACGGCGTATACGCCAAACCTCCGTGTCCCACGGTCAGATCCATGCGTGACCTATTGGAGATCGTGACCACGCTATGAAGATCTTGATGATCTCGCCCACGTACCCGCCGCGAACCGGAGGACTGGAGACCTACATCGCGGCGCTGAGCCAGGAACTCGCCCGGATCGGCCACCAGGTTGTTGTCCTGACCAACAGAGACGACCAGACCCATCCCACGAGGGCAACCGAACATGGTGTCACCATTGTCCGCGCCAGCGGGCTACTTGAGGGGAACGGGCATGCCAACTATGTGCCGTGGGAGCGGGCCTACTTCTCTCTCTTAACTGACATCGAGGAACTACTCGACACAGCAGAGTTCGACGTCGTACACTGCCACACCCAGGTCGCGCTTCTCCTCGCGCACATGTCGGGGCTAGCCGCACGGACGCCGGTGGCGGCTTCGTTCCATGAGACGAACCCCCTCAGGGATCCGCTCGGGCAGAAACGGACGAGCTTTATCCTCGACACATGCCCAGCGCAGGCATACCTCGTTGGCAGTCACGCCTTCGCGCAACAGGCACGAGCATTCGGCATTGTCGAGGCGAGAATCAAGGTCGTGCACATGGGCGTCGGCGTTAGGGAGCACACATCTCACGATACTTCCCGGTTTCAACTCCGGGAGGCATTCGGCATTGACCCTGCCAAGGTTATGATCAGCTTGATCGGCCGCTTCACAGCGCGCAAAGAACACTATAGGCTGCTCGCGGCTCATTCAGCGATGCGTCACCGCCAGGGCGCGGTGATCGTTCTCGCCGGATCAGACAACAGTACCGACGAGCGGTACCTGCGGCAGCTCCGCAACCAGGTGAACCAACTCGACAGCGCGAGCATCCACATGCTAGAGAACCTCAGTGAGGCAGACCGGGACCTGTTAATCGACGGAAGCGATATCGGTACCCAGCCCAGCCGTGCTGAAGGGTTGGGCCTCGCCGTCATCGAGTTCATGATGGCGGGCGTTCCAGTCCTCGTTTCCGACGTAGCCGGTCTGCAGGAAGCCGTCGGAGGTAACCGGTGCGCCTTGGTCCAGACCGACGATCCGCTCTTCTACGCTGCTGCACTGGACAAACTGACCGCCGACCCCGTCCTGCGCAGGCGGCGCGGAGAAAGCATGGCGCGCCACGCCCGCACGCACTTCTCCATCACGCGCGCGGCCGCCGAGACACTGGATGCCTATTCGGAAATCTGTGGGGCCTCATGATAGGTGCCAAACCCACGCTCGGGGTATACGGTCCGTACGGACGCGACAAGTCAGGCGTCGCCCATTACATCAGTGACAGCATCAAATACTTGGGGAATGAGTACCGAGTTACCGTCATCTCCAACTCATCTAGATGGGTCGATCCGTACTCATTCAACGCGACTCTCTATCATCTTGGAAATAATCGAATGCACCACAGCGCGTTTAAGGCCGCTCGGCTCAGACCTGGAATAGCGTTGATTCACGAATATCTGCATCTTGACTATTACTATCAAGCCCACGACTTAGTCCCAGCCTCTCTTCAGGTCGATATCCTAACCAGCCTCAAAGCAGCGACCGGAGTGCACGCGGCAACCCTCGGAGAATTCTTGGATCGCTGCGCGCAGTCAGGCACCACCGACCCGTACGCCATCGACGTCGGCGTCGAGAAACACATCGTCCATACCAGCGCCATGAGCGTGGTCCACTCGCAGGGAGTCGCTGACATGCTGAAAGCGCGCTACCCAGCCGCTGCAGTCGAAATGATCCCATTTCCCGTAGAGCCGTGGCCGACTGAACCAGATCAGGGTCACCTGCGGCACTACGGAATACCTGAGGGGACGTTTACCTTTGGCACGTTCGGCTTCATCGGCGAATACAAGCAAGTGCCGTGGATTCTGACGGCCTGGCGCCAATGGCACGATCGACCCTCTGACACTCGACTGCTGCTCGTGGGAGAACGCCAGATCGATGTCGACGCTGACGCAGAGGGCGTCATTGAATTCGGCTATGTCGACGACGCCGAATTCACACGACTGCTCGCAAGCGTCGACTGCGGCATCCAGCTCCGCGAGCCTAGCCTCGGCGAGACGTCAGGCCCCGCAGCCAGTCTGACCGCGCACGGCCGCCCGCTCATCGTCAGCGACATCCCAGAGATGAGACTCCTCGGCGGGGGCGCGAGGACCATGTTTGTCGAGTCCGGCGATCGCGTCATCGAGAACCTCATTGCAGCGATACGCTCTCAGTATAAACTCGGACGAGCATCTCACAACGGATTCGATACCCGCTTCTCCTGGGACGGATGGACCGCCGCCATACTCAAGCTGCTGGGCCGCAAGCCGATTCGATGACCGACCACGTCGCATTACCCGAGCCCGAACTGCCGCCGCACTACCATGCAATCATTGAGGAGGTGTGCCGCGCGGGCGACCGGCTTATCGTTATGCAACCGAGCATCTATAATGCGCAGGACGTTGCGGTGAAAACAGATGGCACCATTGTCACAGCGGCCGACCTCGCCAGCGAGGAGATCCTCCTGCGCGCCATTCGCACGTACGCGCCACGCCCGCATCGAGTGGTCTCCGAGGAACGCGCCCCGAGCCTTGTGGAAGACACCGTCCAGCCAACATGGTTCGTCGACCCCCTTGACGGCACCAGAAGCTACGCCAGCGGCTCCACGGACTTCGCTATACTCGTCAGCGCTTGGGCCGCCGGGCAGCCGATGTTCTCGGTCGTGCACTACCCGGCACTCGGGGAGCTCGCAGTCGCAGCCGGTCGCCAAGCGGCATGGATACCGCCAAGCCCGCTGGCCGCCCCCGCCGCCAACGCTTCGCAATCGGGAGTGCTGCACGCCTGCTACATGCGCTCCCAGACACTCCGTCGGCTCGCGATGGAATCCGGCATCGCTGCGTATCGCGAGGATGAGGTCGAGTCCACCCGCGCGCTACTCGATGTCGCCATCGGCGCGGCCAGCGCCGCCGTTGTGCTGTTGTGCGGCCACAAGTCATGGGATCTCGCTCCTCTTCTGCATCTGACCCGAATCCGCGAATAGCGGGAAGACACGCGTCGTGAGATGACGATAGGTGCCCTGGTGACCTGGGATAATGGTCTTTGCAACGAGATCGATCATCCAGGAGATAAGGACACCTATCTGGTGAGCAGGGTACGCGGGAGG
>JAFATA010000063.1 GCA_019244165.1 Pseudonocardiales bacterium
CGCCTGCGCACCGCCACCTGGCACCCGCTGCGCGACTGCTCCCCCGACCGCACCGTTCAGTTCCTCCGCGATCTGGCCGATCGCCCATGACCAGACCACAGCGCCCGACAGTGCTGGTTGCCCTCCACGACGGGTTCTACGGTTGCGGTACCGGAGCTGGCTGTTCCAACCGTGCACTCCTGACACTCCTCGCCGATCTGCTCCCCACCGAGGTGCGGCTCGTCGTGGTCCCGGTCTGCCTTGACCCCACCAGCCCCGAATACGACCCAACTTGGCACGCCGAAATCACGACGCTGCTCGCCCACGTCAATGCGGCAGTGCATCCAGCGGACAACGGCACAGCAGGTCAGGTCCGGTTCGGTGGCGTGAACTGCTTCCGGCACCTCGTCCGCCACACCGCCGACATTCTGATCCGCTGCGTACTTCCGGACGCCGACCCCGTGCTGATCCTGGCTCTCGACGCCCCGTTCCTCGGACTCACGCCGCTCTTGCCGATCCATGCCGTGCCGAACCTGGTGCTGGTGCCACGCTCCACCGCCCGCATCCATTCCCCGGCCGACTGGGAACGGATCACCTGGGAGTCCCACGGGCTGCGCACTGCCACCGAGCACGGTGGGCGTATCGCCGCAATCTCCTCCTATATGGGTGCTCACCTGAACGTCAGCTACCAGGTGCCCAGCCACGCCCTAGTCGAACTGCCTAACGGCCTGAGCCCGGCTGACTGGCAGCTCACCGCGCCCGACAGTGCGACACTGCCCGCCCCGGCTCAAGACGGGTTTCTGCTGGCGATGGGCCGCGCCCAGCCCTACAAGGGCTTTGACGACCTCCTCGATGCCCTCGCTCTCCTGCACCAGCAGGATGTGGCGGTACCGCACCTAGTGCTGGCCGCCGTCACCGACGACCCCGAGCCGTGCACCTATCAGCAGCACCTCGCCAAGAAGATCACCAGGCTCGGGCTGAGCGCCACGCTGCTGACTCGCTTCCACTCCGACATCCGCCGTTTGCTGGCACACCCAGCATTATGTGGCGTCGTGGTGCCTTCCCGGGCTGAGCCGTTCGGGCGTGTCCCGATCGAGGCGTACGCAGCGGGAGCCGCTCCTGTGATCGCCACCACTGCAGGTGGTCTGGCCGAGCAAGTCATCGACGGATGCACCGGATTCACCGCCGCACCCGAAGATCCCGCCGGTCTGTCCACCGCCCTACGGCGCGCACTGGCCCTCAGTCCCACTGAACGGCGCCGCATCCGTGAGGAATCCCGGCGGTTCGCCACCAGCAACTATGACCACACCCATGCTGTCAGAGCGTTCCTGGGCAACGTCGCACCGTGGGCTGCAACAACTTCCTGACCGTCTTCAGTCCACGTAGGAAGCAGGCAATGCTGGCGACTCCACTGGCACACCCCAGCAGCGCTGCGCGATCCGCGCTGCGGCTTGGGCCTGCGCCACACCGGACGGACCCCATCTCAGCAAACCTGGGGCCTCGGCAAACGAGGTCATCAATCGCCGAAACAGCCGATCACCGTCAGGATCGGGCTGACGCGGATGAAACTCGCTGATCCTGCCAACCGTCCGCACCAACGCCTGCGGACGGCCCGCCCGCAGCACCCGCTCATACCCGAGATATCCCACATCCGTGGCCGTAACCTGGGATTCCTCCATCGCCTCCCGAGCCACTGTAGCTCCCAGATCAGCGTCAAACGGCTCCGGCGAACCGCCCGGCAGGTTGAACCGGTTCCCAGTGTCCTGAACCAATACCCGGCCCGCATCATCCACCAACCAGCCGTACACCTGAACCACCGGCACCTCATCCGGAACCGGCTCTGGACACCACAGGAAATCAACATCGGCGGTCCGCGTCACGACCGCAGACCCTAGCCGCCCTCGTCTGTCATATCAGCACGCCACGCCGTTCCTACCGCCTCGCGGAAACTGGTGTCCGTACCGCGGCGACATATGCGCCGTCTACGACCAACACGCTAACTACGCGGAAGGGAGCACGCATGCGCTACCGGGCCTGCATCGACGTCCACCTGATCCTGCGTCGTGGCGAGGAGATCCTGCTCGGCCAGCGGCAGAACACCGGCTTCGCCGACGGAAGTTGGCACCTGCCCAGCGGTCACACCGAGGACGGCGAGTCAGCTACCACAGCGTTGATCCGGGAAGCCGGCGAAGAGATCGGCGTGCGTATCGACCCGGCCGAAATCCGGTTGGTCCATCTCATGCACCACCGTACCGACTCCGGCCGCATCGCTCTGTTCTTCGAGGTGACCCGCTGGGAAGGCGAACCGGACAACTGTGAGCCGGACAAATGCGCCCGCTGGGATTGGTTCACGCTGACTGACCTGCCCACCGACATGATCCCGTACACCGCGCAAGCCCTGAGGCACTACGCCGAGGGCGAGGTCTATGCCGAGCGCGGCTGGCCTAGCCCATTGGGTGTGTGACCAGCCCTATCAGCTCCGAGTTCGACCGTGGAGCTGTTCGAGGTGATCCGAACAGCTCCACGGTCGAACTCGGCAGGCTGAGAGCGGCCAGGAGCCAGCTACCCACTCCGCCCCGAAGATCGGGCTAGTCGGTGCCGTTGCCGGCGGCGGATTTGGAGACCTGCATCAGGAACTCGATGTTGGTCCGGGTCTTGCGCAGACGATCGAGCATCAGGTCGATCGCCTGCTGGGACTCCAGGCCGGAGAGCACTCGTCGCAGCTTGTGGTGGATGGCCAGCTCGTCCGGGGACAGCAGTAACTCCTCCTTGCGGGTACTGGAGGGGTTGATGTCGATGGCCGGGAAGATCCGCTTGTCAGCGATCTTGCGGTCCAGCTTGAGCTCGGCGTTGCCGGTGCCCTTGAACTCCTCGAAGATTACCGTGTCCATGGTGGACCCGGTTTCCACCAACGCGGTCGCGAAGATGGTCAGCGAGCCGCCATCCTCGATGTTGCGGGCCGCGCCCAGGAATCGCTTCGGCGGGTAGAGCGCGGTGGAGTCCACCCCACCGGACAGGATCCGGCCAGATGCCGGTGCCGCCAGGTTGTAGGCCCGGCCCAGCCGGGTAAGCGAATCTAGCAGCACGACCACGTCGTGACCCATCTCCACCAGCCGCTTGGCACGCTCGATAGCCAGCTCGGAGATCGTGGTGTGGTCTGACGGTGGGCGGTCGAAGGTCGAGGCGATGACCTCGCCTTTCACCGAGCGCTGCATGTCGGTGACCTCCTCGGGTCGCTCGTCGACGAGCACGACCATGAGGTGGCATTCCGGGTTGTTCTTGGTGATCGCGTTGGCGATCGCCTGCAGGATCATCGTCTTGCCCGCCTTGGGCGGCGAGACGATCAGCGCCCGCTGACCCTTGCCGATCGGCATGATCAGGTCGATCACCCGGGTGGTCATCACGTGCTGCTCGGTCTCCAACCGCAACCGCTCATTGGGGTACAGCGGGGTGAGCTTGGTGAACTCTGGACGCAGTCTGGCCTGCTCCACGTCCAGGCCGTTGATGGTGTCGACCCGGACCAGCGGGTTGAACTTCTGTCGCTGCTGCTCGCCGTCGCGAGGCTGGCGCACCGCACCGGTGATCGCATCACCTCGGCGCAGGCCGTACTTGCGGACTAATGCCAGTGACACGTACACGTCGTTAGGCCCGGAGAGGTAGCCCGAGGTGCGGACGAACGCGTAGTTGTCCAGCACGTCGAGGATCCCCGCGACGGGCAGCAACACATCGTCCTCGCGAACTTCCAACTCCCCGTTGTCTCGGCGTTCACCGCCGCGCTCACCGCGGCTACGGCGGTTGCGGTCGCGGAAGCGCCGGCCGCGACGGCGACCGGTCTCGTCGTCATCATCACGGGGAGGACTCTGAACGGCCGTGTTCTGGCTGCCGTTCTGGCCAGCCGGGATCTGATCAACCTCTGAGCGAGGGGCATCACCGCCACGGACCGGACGTCGCCGCCGGTTGCGGGACCGGTCCCCGCCGTCGGTGTCCCCCTCGTGCTGGTCCCGGTCGTGCTGAACGCGGTCTTGCTGAGCCCGGTCTTGCTGGTCGGGGATCAGTGGCTCGGAGGGGCCCCGATCAGCCACGGGGACAACCTGCTGCTCGGCTGCTGGGGGTTCCCCCCGAACCCCCGATACCTCGGCCTGGGTGTCCGTCCGGACCCCCGCGGGGGCCTCAGCTCCATCCAGGGGGAGCTGCGCGCTGGTGGCACGCCGCTGCCCGCGGGCGGGGCTCTCCCGTTCCTTGATAGCGGAGATCAGATCGTTCTTGCGCATGCCGGAAATGTTGGAGATGCCCATCTGACTGGCCAGCTTGCGCAGGTCGGCCATCACCATTCCGGCCAGCCCGCTACGGCGACGCGACGCCGTAGCATGAGGCGACACAGCCACCCCCGTTTGGTCGCCCGGGGGCTGATCCAAAGATGCCGCAGCGGACACGTCACTGCCCAACAGATTGATGTCGTTCACCCAGGTCCTTCCTAACCGACCCGAGACACGGCTCAGGCCAGCCTGTTCACCGTCCGACGGGATGCGGACGGCGTCTAATCCGGTGCGGGAGGCTCGCGTACCCCACAGCCATCGGTGTCGAGCCGACCGACACGGGACCTGTCCAGCCGTGGCAAGGTCCGGGTGCCAGCCTTCCCGCTACCACGAAACTGGAGGACGGGAGATTAATCGTTCGGGTGAGAGGGCCCCGAACTCGGCACCGGCGCCCGTGCACACGGTGTCTGAACTCTAACCAGCCTATCGCTTCCGGCGCCATCGCGGCAACAACCGGGCCGCAGATGGGTGGTTCATCACCCACTGTGAGGTAGCGCCATCGCGGGCGACGTCCAGCCGGTGCCGGGTGAAACCGGCGGTATCCACCACGGTCGGCAACTCACCACCGGCCGACAACGCCAGCACCGTCGGCCCGGCACCGGAGACCGTGGCAGGCACCCCGGCCGCCCGCAACGCGGCGACCAACCGTGCCGTCGCCGGATAGGCCTCCCGCCGGTAGGGCTGGTGCAACCGGTCCTCGGTCGCGGCCAGCAGCAGATGCGGGGCTACCGTCAACGCGTGGACGAGCAGTGCGGCCCGCCCGGCAGTGAAGGCCGCGGCGGCGTGGGGCACCTCGGCAGGCAGCAGCCCCCGCGTGACCTTCGTGGCGGAGGTCTCCTCCGACACCAGCAGCACCGGTGCCAGCTCTGGATGGGGCTCCAGACGAACGGCGCGGAAGGCCCCCTCCTGCTTCCAGGAGATCACCAGACCACCCAGCAGGCTAGCCCCCGCATTGTCGGCATGCCCGTCGAATCCAGCCGCGAGGTCCAACGCCGCCCCGTCCGGTTCCATTCCCGCCAGCGCATACCCGGCCAGGACCCCGGCGACCGCGGCTGCCGCTGAGGACCCCAGTCCCCGGCAGTGCGGGATCCTGTTGTGACAGCGCAGCACCAGACCCTCGGGCCGGCAGCCGAGCCGTGCGCAGGCTGTCCGCAGCGCGCGGACCACCAAATGATCTTCGTTGGTCGGCACCTGCCCGGCGCCCTCACCGTGCACCTCGACGCGCAGACCGGACGCCACCGGGGTCACCTCGACCTCGTCATACAGCGCCAGCGCGAGTCCGAGGGCATCAAAACCCGGTCCCAGGTTGGCCGTGGACGCGGGTACCCGGACCCGGACCGCGGTGCGACACCCGCCGGGGGGCACTAAAGATCCAGAGCGGCCGCCACCGCGGCGGGGGCGACTGGCGTGGCTTCGGGCTCGGGAACGCCGCGCAGCGCGGTGTCGGGGTCCTTGAGCCCGTGCCCGGTCACGGTGCAGACGACCAGGCAACCGCGCGGCAACCGGCCCTCGTCGGCAAGGCGCAGCATCCCCGCCACGGCGGTAGCCGACGCGGGTTCGACAAACACTCCTTCCCGCCCAGCCAGCAACCGGTAGGCCGCGAGGATCTGCTCGTCGGTGAGGGCCTCGAACAGTCCACCGGACTCGTTGCGGGCCTGCATCGCCCCGTCCCAGGACGCCGGGTTGCCGACCCGGATCGCGGTGGCGAGGGTGTCCGGCTCCAGCACCGGCGCCCCGTGCACCAGGGGCGCGGCGCCAGCGGCCTGGAAACCGAACATCCGCGGCCGGTCGGGTATCACCCCGGCGGTGTGGTACTCGGTGTAGCCCATCCAGTGGGCGGTGATGTTGCCGGCGTTGCCGACCGGCAGGCAGTGCACGTCCGGGGCCCGCCCCAGCACGTCGCAGACCTCGAACGCGGCGCTTTTCTGCCCCTGCAGCCGGATCGGGTTCACCGAGTTCACCAGTGTAATCACCGGGTAGTCGACGGCGGTCTTGCGGGCCAGCTCCAAGCAGTCGTCGAAGTTGCCCTCCACGGCCAGAATCCGCGCGCCGTAGGCGGTGGCTTGCGCGAGCTTACCCAGCGCGATCTTGCCCCGGGGCACCAGCACGGCGCTGGGAATCCCGGCCCGGGCCGCGTAGGCGGCGGCCGAGGCGGCGGTGTTGCCGGTGGAGGCGCACAGCACCGCCGCCGCACCGCGGGCCAGCGCTTCGGTCACCGCCAGGGTCATCCCGCGATCCTTGAAGGAGCCGGTGGGGTTGGCCCCTTCGATTTTGAGCAGCACCTCACAACCCGTACGCCGGGACAACACGGGAGCAGGCAGCAGCGGGGTGCCGCCCTCCTGCAAGGTCACCACCCGGCAACCTGGAGGTACCCGGATCCGGTCCGGGTAGGCCTTGATCACCCCGGGCCAGGGTTGACGCGCCGCTACCTGCGGCGCGGGTGTCACGATCACCTGACCTCCCCTTCCACCCGCATCACGCTGACCACGGCGCGGACCACGTCCAAGCCGGCCAGCTTGTCCACTGTGGAGCGCAGTGCGGTGTCCGGCGCCACGTGCGTGACGATCACCAGGTTCACTCCGGCACCACCCGCTCCCACGTGGTCAGGGGCGCGCCCGGTCTGACGCACCACCATGATGGACACCTCGTGCTCAGCGAAGACCTGCGCCACCTGCGCCAGCACACCGGGGCGGTCGAGAACCTCGAGACTGACATGATAACTGGTCGGGGTGTCGGCCATCGGCCGGATCGGCAGCTCCGCGTGGGCAGACTCGCGCGGCCCGTAGCCGCCCGCCACCCGGTTGCGGGCAACCGCCACCAGGTCACCCAGCACCGCGCTGGCGGTCGGCGCCCCGCCGGCGCCCTGACCGTAGAACATCAGCGCTCCGGCGGCGTCGGCCTCGACGAACACCGCGTTGTAGGCCCCACCCACCGCAGCCAGCGGGTGCGATCGGGGGATCATTGCCGGGTACACCCTGGCCGAGACCCACTCGGTGCCAGCGCTGTCCACCACCCGCTCACAGATCGCCAGCAGCTTCACCGTACGGCCGAGCTTGCCCGCCGCGAGAATGTCGGCGGCGGAGACCTCGGCGATGCCTTCCCGGTAGACGTCGGCGCTGGTCACTCGGGTGTGGAAGGCCAGGGAGGCGAGGATAGCGGCCTTGGAAGCCGCGTCGTAGCCGTCTACGTCGGCGGTCGGGTCGGCCTCGGCGTAGCCCAGCCTGCTGGCCTCCTCCAGAGCCTCGGCATAGCCGGCCCCGGAAGAGGCCATCGAGGACAGGATGAAGTTGGTCGTGCCGTTGACGATGCCGGTGACGCGGGTGATCCGGTCCCCGGCCAACGATTCCCGCAGGGGCCGCACCAGCGGGATCGCCCCGGCTACCGCTGCCTCGAAGTACAAGTCGGCACCGGCGGCGTCGGCGGCGGCGTGCAACTCGGGCCCGCACTCGGCGAGCAACGCCTTGTTGGCGGTGACCACGCCCCGCCCGGCGCGCAGCGCGGCCAGCAGCAGGGACCGGGCCGGTTCGATGCCACCGATCACTTCGATCACGATGTCCACGCCGTCCCGGTTGATCAGCTCGGCGGCGTCGGGGGTGAGCAGTTCAGCGGGCACCTCGGGATGCCGCCGCGGGCGTCGCACCGCCACCCCGACCAGCCGTACCGCGGCGCCGACCCGCGCGGCAAGCTCGTCCGCCTGCTCGGTGAGCAGCCGCAGCACCTCCCGACCGACGGTGCCGCAGCCCAACAGCGCTACGCCAAGGGGGGTCGCCCCGGGAGGTCTGCTCACGAGACCTCCAGGGACAGCAGGTCAGCCAGCGTCTCCCGGCGCAGCAACAGCCGGTGCGTGCCCGCGCGCACCGCAACCACCGCCGGGCGCGGCACCAGGTTGTACCGGCTGGACATCGAGTAGCAGTACGCGCCGGTACCGGCAACAGCGAGGAGATCCCCCGGAGCCAGGTCGTCGGGCAGCCAACAGTCCCGGACCACCACATCACCGGACTCGCAGTGCTTGCCGACCACCCGGGACAGCGCAGGTGGTGCCTCGGAGCAGCGCGAGACCAACCGGCAGTCGTAGCTGGCGTCGTAGAGCGCGGTGCGCACGTTGTCGCTCATCCCACCATCCACCGAGACGTACCGCCGCCGCTTGGATGGGACAACAGTGACATCTTTGGTGGTGCCCACCTCGTACAGGGTCACGGTGCCGGGTCCGACGATCGCCCGGCCCGGCTCGACCACCAGCTCGGGGGTAGGCAGGCCAGCGAGCTGGCACTGGTCCTCCACAATGGACCGCAACTGCGCGGCCAGTTCCGCCAGCGGCGGCGGGTCGTCTTCGGCGGTGTAGGCGATCCCCAGCCCGCCTCCGAGATCGAGAGTGGACACCCCGGCAACGGCCTGCGCTCCGTGCTCGTCCCGGATCGCCGCGAACAGACCGACCATCCGGTGCGCGGCGACCTCGAAGCCGTCCGCGTCGAAGATCTGCGAGCCGATGTGGCTGTGCAGACCCACCAGGCGCAGCCCGTCGGATTTGAGTACTCGACGGACGGCCTCCGCAGCATCTCCCCCGTACAGCGAGAACCCGAACTTCTGGTCCTCGTGCGCGGTGGCGATGAACTCGTGGGTGTGCGCCTCGACGCCGACGGTCGCCCGGACCAGTACCGGCTGCACCACGCCGTGCCGGCGGGCGATGTCATCCAGCCGGGCGATCTCCAGAAAGGAGTCGAGCACCACCGCGCCGACTCCGGCCACGACGGCGGCGGTCAGCTCCTCGGAGGACTTGTTGTTGCCGTGCATCGCGATCCGGTGCGCGGGGAAACCAGCGTGCAGGGCCACGGCGAGCTCGGTGCCGGTGCACACGTCCAGGCTCAGGCCCTGCTCGGCCACCCAGCGGGCGATCTCGGAGCACAGGAAGGCCTTGGCCGCGTAGTGCACCCGCTCCGGGGCGCCGAAGGCGGCCGCATGCTCGGCGCAGCGGGCCCGGAAGTCCGCCTCGTCCACCACGAACAGCGGGGTGCCGTAGATCTCGACGAGCTCGCCGACCTCCACCCCGGCCAGCCGCACCGCACCGTCATCGCCGCGGTGCGCCCCGTGCGGCCAGACCGCCGGAGGCAGCGCGTGCAGCTCGGTCTGCACCACCTCAGCGGGGCCGGTCGGGCAGGGGCCTGCGGTGGAGGACCGGGCCAGCACGTCAGCATGACGCGGCCCGGCTGGATGCGCCCTCACATCCGCTCCGGTGCACTGAGGCCGAGCACGCTCAAGCCGTCGGCCAGCACCTGCCGGGTCGCCTGGCACAGCGCCAACCGGGCGGCATGCCGCGGGCTGGGTTGCTCATCTCCCATCGGCAGCACCCGGCAGCTGCCGTCGAACCGGTGGTAGGCGCTGGCCAGCTGCTCCAGGTAGCGCGCCAGCCGGCGCACCTGGCCGAGTGCGCCAGTTTTCGACGCCGCCCCCGACGCTGCCCCCGACACCGCCCTCGACGCTGCCGCCGCGATGCGCGGAAACTCGCCCAGCATGCGGATCAGCTCACCTTCCCGTTCGTGCTCCAGCAGCTCCAGCTGAGCGCCTACACAGCTGATCTTGAGGTCGGCGGCGTGGCGGGCCAGCGCGGCCAGCCGGGCGTGCGCGTACTGCGCGGCGTGCACCGTTGGCAGCTCTTCAAGGCCGGCCAACCCGGGGGTTGGCCGGCCTTGAAGAGCACCAAACCCCTCCCCGGCCATCAGCACCTGTGCGAGGATCGCGCCCTGGGCCTGCGCCGTCAGCCGCAGGTTGAGGAAACCGGGACCGGCGACCTCGGCGGAGCGGACCCCGCGGCAGCGCGCCAGCGCCTGCGCCAGCGCGCCAGCGAGCTCCCGCGGCGCCACCCCGGCTCTCCCCCCGGCCTGCAATGCCACGGCGCTGGCGTAGTCACCGTGTTGGGGGTTGCGGGGACGTTGGACGGTTACCGTGGCCGGAAGCGCAGCAGGGTCCAGGCCGCGGCTGGTCAGTACGTCGTGGGCGAGGGATCGAACCAGCTCGGCGAGCGCAGCGGGAGTCACCCCTGGGAGTCTAGGGAGATCTGGTGCCCGCTCGGCGGACCAGTGTGGCCGCACCGCTGCCCACCGGGTGAGTGCGTGATCTGATACCCGCGCGGTCAGTGCGCTATGCTCCGCCGGGGTAGGCCCCCGTAGCTCAGGGGATAGAGCACCGCCCTCCGGAGGCGGGAGCGCAGGTTCGAATCCTGCCGGGGGCACCGGGCCTGACCAGCTAGTATCACTGTGAGTAGACTAGCTTCAGGCTGATGTGCCGGGGCGGTGCTCATGCTCTACTCAGCCACACCGCGATGACAGTGAGGGCCATACCGCGCCCTTGGCAGGCACGCGAACCCGGCAAACCCGCCGCCGACATTTGCGATCAGGCATGCTTAGCGGTCGCTCCCGTAAGTCCGTCGGGGTGGATCGCGGGTGTAACCGCGCTGATCTTGGGTGGGCCTCGCCGTCTTGTCGCCGAGTTCGACAGTAGGGCTGTAGAGGGGGAACGAGGACAGCGCTGGTGTCGAACTCGGCGACAGCGGCGCCGGGACGTGCGGGTGGCCCTGATCATCGACAGCCTGCTGCGCGAGCCCTTTATCACCCCCGAACGGGTGGCTAGCGTGCTCCAGCGCACACCCGCCGAGGCAGCTGAGGCCCTCGACGTCGCGGCTGACTGCCGCGTCGATGGGCACCCCCTCATCGTTCGATTCAAGGACGTCTGGACCCTCTCCCCTACCGTCGGCCCGACACTGCTCTCTTGGTCGCTCAAGCGTGGCTGGCGACCCATGACCGGATCACCACCGAGGACCACGTCACTCTCACCGGTCCGACAAAGCAGGGCGCCTTAGGGCAACTGGAACGCCTGGTGTCCGAGGACTATTGATGCGTGGAACTGGCCGAGGCCGCAATGCGCATTTCGTTCCGGGCCCACGCCTCACTGCACATGGCGCGAACAGCATTCAGCTCCGATGAGGGATCGCTTTGAGATCACTCAGCGACGACCTGTCCTTCCTGCTCAGCCTTTGCGAGCTGGAGCGCCTCTGCGACGGCGGCCGGGAACCTCTGCAGCTTGTCGCCGCTGTCGTCCTGATCCCTTACCGAGCTTAGAACTCCTCCAGTGCGCAGCGGCGCCTGCCGGTTGCGCACCGGGGGCGGTGGTCGGGTGTTTGCTCATACCCTAGCCACTTGCCGAGAATGGTGAACAAGGTGTTCGCGGCGTCATCATCAAAAATGATCACGCATGCGCCGGTGACGTGCGGGTCGAAGATGATGTCGCCACCTTGCCTTTCCACCACGAGGTTGGCGAAGCCTCGCGGACCCTTGTGCAGCGCGCAGGTGACCGGGATCGCCTTGCGGTTGTCGCGGGAGGCGTTCGCGGTCGCGCCTTCAGGCATGGTTAGCCTCATTTCTCTGATAGGGGACGCGCGCCACACTTCATCAGGTCATGCGCGGAAGGGGCCGGCTGGCCGCCGGGAGTGAGGGGTGGGAAGCTCCACCAGCGGCCAACCGGAGACCCCGTGGGCAGTACGTCACCGCACTGCGTCGTGGGGACGCACCTCGGCCACGGTGTCCCGCGCAGAGGCAACTTCTGAACGGTCGGGCCAGCCATGAAATCCTCCATGAGCCCCACCCGACCGCTGGTCACCACACCACCTCCCGGTGGGACCACGAGCGGGTCGCGGGTACCGAGCGTGTCCGGCCTGGGTTGGTCTGGTGTCCTGCCATGTCCCTGCGCGGTCGTTGAGCGGCGCGATCGTCACGTCGGGTCAGCTTCCTTCCGGCGGAGGTGTGCCGTGGGTGGTGGAGGCGTCCCCGAGACGGCGTTGATCGCCGTGATCAGGTGGGTGGCTTGCGCTGCGGTCATCATCACGGGGGTCGTGTTGGCGCCGAGGAACACGAGCCACACCTGGCCGCGCTTAGGCATGGCGATCACTGTGGCGGCGTGTCCTGGGTGCCCATGCAAGGAGAAGACGACGCGATCGGGCTGGTTCTCGCTGGAGATGCCCGTCTCCCCGCTCGGCCCGCGCGGCGATCTCGACGCCCCACAGCGCGGGGCAACGCCCGGAGCGTTGGTGCAGGGGGACAGTTTCGACCGGAACGAGATGCCGCTGACTGGCGGTGGTGCCGATGAGAGACAGGACGAGGGCCGTGCCCGTCATCGGGCGTCTGTCCTGGGCTGGAGAACTGTCATGGTGATGCTCGCCTCTCCGAGGAGTCCACGTGGTAGGCGTCAAGACTGCGGGAAGACCAGCTACCATTACCACATCTGCTGTGTTTTGTTAGAATACGGCCTGACTTGCCGAGGCGTATCGTATCTGTCTCTTTTGGGGTGTGATGGCAACCGTGGAGGACGAGGATCAGCTCATTGAGGAGCCCACCTTGTTGAAGGCGTTACTCAGGATGCGCCACTGGCAGAAGAGAGAAACTTTTTCCCGCCAGTGGGACAAGGTGGCGAAGACGCTTGATTCTTCGCTGGTCGGGACCTGTCCCGCGCATGCGCAGTTCTATCGGTGGCTGAGCGGTAATGTTCGTAGTATGCCCCATCCGGATGCGTGCAGGATCCTGGAGGCGATGTTCCCGGGTTTCACGGTTCAGCAACTTTTCCGCCCTGTGCGAACACGACGAAGCGAGCTGCTTGAACCACCCCAGGGTCAGCTCGCTGCAAGCAATGACTCAGCGGCCCCCGCTGCACCGTCGGTCTCTCCTATGACGACATGCGCTGATACGGCGCATCCCGAAGCGGCCCAGCAGGACATCGAGTATATTTCGGCGCGATACGAGAGTAAGCGGCGGGAAACTATCAAGCTGGGCCTTGCTGTCGTCGTGACTCCCGAAGTACTGGGCAGGGTGTTATCTGACGCTGCCGCCGAAGCCATGGAGTTTACCCAGCTCACCGGGTTGTCAGCGGTTGGACAGGGCACGCTCGAACATCTTGAGTTAGTCATCAGCGACCTCAATCGAGCCTATATGACGAACCCACCCGCTGAGCAGTTTATCGTGGCTCGTGCCTATCGGTCCCGAGTCGATGAGCTGATCCGTGGCCACCATACACTGAAAGAGTTGCAAGAACTCTACGTCCATGCCGCGTGGCTGTCAGAACTGTTGGCATTGCTGGCCCACGATCTCGGCAATTCCCGCACCGGGCAGGCATATGCCCTGGACAGCTACACCTACGCCAACGAAGCTGGACACGGCGAACTGTGCGGGTGGGCAGCTGACGCCATGGCCACAATCACTATGTATTCCGGGCATCCTGACCGCGCGGCTCAGGCTGCCATGAGATGCGTCGCTAAGGTTTCGGCCAGTCATCCGCTGGCTGTTCGGCTCCACGCGCACGCAGCCCGCGCCCATGCCCGACTGGGCCAGCGGGAACTGTGCGAAACACTCTTCAGTGAAGCCCAGCAACTGTATGAGCGACTGCCAGCCAGAGCACCCTGCCGGTTCACTATCGACACGGGAATCCTTGCTTCCTACGCCATGACTGGCTACCCGGCGTCCGCCTATACCTGGCTAGGTGACTTCGAAGCAGCCCGCACGCATGCCGAAGCGGCCCTAGCGGTGCATGAATCGGCGTCCCTTGACAGTAGCTCACCGAGTCGGGAGGCCATTGTCCGGCTCGACCTGGCCATGGCGCTTGCTCACTTAGGCACGCCCGACGAGGCAGTCGCCCTCGGCGGCCAGGCATTGACCTCGACGCGCGTGGTCACGTCAGTGCTCCTGCGTGCCTGCGATCTTGATAGGGCTCTGGTGAGTCGCTATCCGAGACTAGCTTGCGTTCGCGAGTTTCATGAGCAATACCGGTACGTCGCTCAGCGTGTGACTGCTGCTCAGGGAAAGTCATGAGTGATACCACGCCCAGCCACCGTCTCAATCTCCGTAAGCCATATCTGAAGCTTATTACTGACGGTATCAAGACAGTTGAGGTGCGTGTTGGCTACCCGAAGATGCGTAGAATCCAAGCGGGTCACGAACTGACTTTCGTCTCTGGTGACGACACCGTTACTACACGCGTGAAGCGAGTTACCGAGTACGGCAGCTTCGAAGCGCTGCTCGACCATGAGGATGCGGTTGCCATCGGTGGAGATCTCGGCGAGTCCAGGGACGAGCTGCTGGCTGTTATCCGGGAGATATATCCACCGGACAAGGAAAAGCTCGGCGTGCTTGCCATACAGATTGAGCTGACATGAGCGACCCATAGACGATCTCGATTATTCAGCTGATCCGGCTACTACCCGCTGGACATAGCCCGAGACTCCAAGATCATAAGCTCGGCCGACATCGCCGAGGAAACCGATCAGGTCCTGGAAGCCTCCTATCCGGATCGTCCGCGCGATACCGCTTGCCTGAACCGTTGGGAGCCACGACACTAGGCCATACTCGCGCATTGGGTAACCGACCCGGAGTACGGGTATGGGGACGTAGGGACGGTCCGTTTGGCTCGCAACGTCATGCAGCAGAGCGGCTCGCGCGCGCTTACCGGAACGGTAACCGGGTTCGTGCTCAAGCTTGCCAGAACGTCGGCGGGGTTGAGCCAAGAGGCATATGCCGAGCTGCTCGGGGTCTCCCTCGACACCGTCCAGGGATGGGAGTCTGGCCGGCGACCACTGCCTGCCACTCGCGTCGCGGCCTTGGTAGACGTGCGCCACGAACTGATGGCCGCCGACGCGGACGCGGACCTGGCCGCTGCCCTTGACCCGGCGATGCAAGCTGACTGGCTCATCGGCCAGACGCTGGAGCCGAGCCGGCGAGTACACCCATTGGCGGAATGGGTCACCACGCGCCGCGTGCATGACCTGCTGGTATGGGCCCTCGTCGGGCAACGTCCGGGGTGGTTTCCCCGGCTTCCAGCCAACGGCCGACGCCGCGGTCCCGTTCCAGACGGCCCAGAGCTTGGCGCCGCAGAGCGACATGAGGTATTCGCACGGCTGCGGGCCCTCGCCGAACGAGCGGATGGACGCCAGGAGTCGGGCTTGCAGTTGCGCCGCCAGGCCGCCTACCTGGCAGGGTTCGATCCCGCCCCGGACACGAGCGCCTTGAGTCCGCCCAGCTCGCGTGGAATACGCACTACTACGAGGAGCTGGGAACACCACAGCGCTCAGATACGTTCATGATCGGCTCCCTGCCGGCCTGGCGCGGTGAGCGAATGCTCGTCTGGCTGGCCGGGCGCCTCGACCCGGCCTGTGGCTACGTTGACCTGATGGCGCATACCCTGTGGGCCTTCCTTGCCAGCCGCCCCTCTCTGGCCGTCAGCACTGCGGCCGACGGGCTCGCCGGACGTGTCGAGTCGCTGTTGGAGGCCGACGCGGTGTCTACCAGGTCGCGTCGAGAACTCAGCGAGGTTCGTTACCTGCTCCGCGCCCTTACTCCCGCGAAAGGATCAGGATGACCGCCCAGCCACGACCGGCCATCGCCAGTCCTGCCACCAGCCAGGAGCTGGAGCAGGCCGTTACGCTCGCGCATGAGTGGGGCCATCTCAAGCGGCTGCCGCGCACGGGCTGGTTGCACGCTGGTATCAAGAACCCGGAAAGCGTCGCCGAGCACTCACATCGCACCGCGATCCTGGTGTGGATGATCGCAGGGCTGGAGGGCGCCGACCCGGAACGCGTCGGGGCAGTGTCTTGGCGAAGCGGCGATGCGGGTCGATCCGGCGGCGTGGTGGCAGGCGTTCGCCAGGCCGGCCACGCCGAGCGCCCGATAACCTGGGAGCCCAGTGTCGACCGTAGTGAAGGAGAGTCGATGGACGAGACGCTGCGGCGGCTGACCCAGTTCAGCCACTGCGCTGGTTGAGCGGGCAAGCTCGCTCCCCGCGAGCTGGCGCAGGTCCTGCGCCACGTCACCGCTGATCACCCCAACCTGCTGGTCGGCACCGAGACCGGTGACGACGCAGCGGTGTGGCGGATCAGTGACGACCGCGCTCTGGTGGCGACGGTTGATCTGATCACACCGATCGTCGATGACGCGCGCATCTGGGGGCGGGTGGCCGCCGTCAACTCCATATCCGACGTCTACGCCATGGGCGGACGGCCACTGTTCGCGCTCAACCTCCTCTGCTGGAACTCCGCCGAACTCCCCACGCGATTGCTCGACGAGCTGCTGGCCGGCGCCGCGGAGGTCGCAGCCGAGTGCGGGTATGTGACGGGGGGCGGGCACACCATCGACGACCCCGAGCCCAAGTTCGGCTTGTCCGTCGTGGGGGAGGCACATCCCCAGCAGTTACTCCGCAACAGCGGGTTGCGCGACGGTGACGCCCTCATACTCACCAAGGCACTGGGAACCGGGGTGATCTCCACCGCCGCGAAGGCCGAGGCCGCCGAGGCGGCCGCCGTTGACGCGATGGTCGCGTCAATGTGCCGCCCCAACGCCCAGGCCGCCACGGTCGCCCTCGACGCCGGTGCGACCGGGGCAACCGATGTCACCGGGTTCGGCCTGCTCGGCCACCTGGCGCAGATGGCGCGGGTCTCCCGGGTCGACGTCACCCTCGACGTCGACGCCGTGCCGGTACTGCCGCACGCCCGCGACCTCGCCGCAGCCGGCTACCTTCCCGGGGGCAGCCGCCGCAACCTCGACTGGGTACGCGACCGGCTGGACACCGGGTGCATCGACGAGGTCACCCTGACCGTGCTGGCCGACGCCCAGACCTCCGGTGGCCTGCTGTTCGGCCTCGCAGCGCGGGCCGCCGAGGCCATCACGCGGCTGCACGCCTCGGGCCACGACTGCGCCGTCATTGGGCGCGCTGTCCGCGGCAGCGGGCTGATCCGGCTGCGCTGACCTGAGCACCCAGGCTCAGCGGTAGCAGTAGGAGTCCGAGGAGGCGTCGCCGCCCTGCAGTCGCACCTGGTGCACCCGCAAGCCCCGGAAGTCCTCGCCGTGCAGGAACAATTCCTTATCCACGCTCAGCCCTCCAGCGGCGGCAGCGTCGATCTTGGCCATCCAGGCGCCCACGCCGCCAGGGTAGAACTGATCGTCCCAGGCGCCGTAGAGCGAGTTGGTGAGATAGATTCGCCTGCCGTCCCGGCTGACCTCCACCATCTGCGGGCCGCCGGCCAGGGGCTGGTCCGGGTCGGCCGGATGGGCCGCACGACCGGCGATGCCGCCCAAGTGCACCGAGCCGGTCTCGCGCGGGTTCGCGGGATCAGAGACGTCGTACTGCTTGAGCTCACCGGTACCCCAGCACGATATGTACAGCCGCTGGTCGTCGACCGACAGGTTGATGTCGGTGACGAGCGGGGGTACCGCACCGAACGGCTTCAGCGCCGGCGGCAGCGCCTCGGCGTCAGCGGGCTCGGCAGGAATGGTAATCACCTTGTCCGCGGCCCAAGCTCCCCCGTCGCGATGCCACCGCCATACCGAGGCGGACAGGTCCTGGGTGGACACCACGACACCGACGAACCCCCAGGTCGCCTCGGGATCGTGCGCCGGGCGTAGCTCGAGCACCATCTGATGGTGTGCGCCCAGGTCCACCCGTTGAAGATGCTTGCCGGCAGCCAGGTCCCAGAAGTGCAGCGCATGGCCGTACTGATTACCCAGTAACAGCGCTGGGTTGACCCCCTCCTCAATCATCGACGGGGTGCCCCACTCGCTGGTGACCAGCGTGTTCTGCTTGAGGTGCCACCAGGCGTCATAGGACAGGTACTGCGGTCCGCGGTCGGTCTCCCAGGGTCCCAGCACATCGAAACTGGAATGGTCAAGCAGCGCGATCCCGCCCGGACCGTCCGCACCGCTGGCGCCCCCCAGACAGGACAGGAAGATCCCATCGGGACCACAGTGCAGCGTATGTGGCCGAGAGTAGCCGGCTTTGTCAGCCAGTTCCTGGGCGCTGATTGTCTTGACCAGGATGGGCTTGGTCGGATCCGGATGGGTGTCATAGACGTGCACGTTCGAACTCCGCAGCCCAGGCAGCAGCAGGTAACGGCGCTCCAGACCGTGCATGTCATGTCCCTCGTGAGCCAGCGCGCTGCTGCAGGCGTTCCAGCCGAAATGGTGCAGCTCATCGCCCCGGGTGGGCAGATCCGCCCACCCCACCACCTGCCCGTAGTGCATCGAGCCGGGGGCGACGTCGACGACAGCGAGGGCGTCAGGCCGCTGACCCCCACGGTCGAACGCGGCAACGTAGGCAAGCTTCTCCGGCGGTGCGGCGGCGGCCTCAGTGGGGCTGCGGTAGAAGGTCGGGTCTGGCGATATTCGGACCGATGCGCTCATGAGGTTCTCCTTGGCTCTGGCAGATGTCCTGGTAGATGCCTACGTTCTCCGCGGCGGCACTCCCTGAGACGCAAGTGGTCGGCCACCGGTCATGAAGCGCGGCATCTCGCGCTGGTCAGCCGAAAGAGATCAACGTGTCGCCGCATGAACAGCCATGCGTTCAGGAACATGGTCAACTGACCCAGCACGGGCTCGGGACAGGACTCACCCCCGACAGTACGTGAACCGGACACCGCAGCGCACGGCGAAGCAATCAGTCCTCGCCGCCGCAGGAGCCCTCACCGCCCCGCCCCCCTCTCAGATGATCACCTTTAGGTTGCCCTACGCAGGCCACTGACCTGGTGTTTTGTGGGCCGCCTGGGGATCGAACCCAGAACCTCAGGATTAAAAGTCCTTTGCTCTGCCAGTTGAGCTAACGGCCCCGCACGCTGATGTTAGCCCAGGCAACACGGCGACCCGCCAACGCGCTACGTGAGCGATATGCGACGCTCGAGCGACCGGCGCAGCGAGTCCCGGACGCTAGGGCGGGTCAACCTGGTAAGGGCCGTAGAAGAGGTTGCGGCCTGCAGCCAAGCGGACCGTCAGCGCCTGCAGTCCGCATCTGCGACGCACTCGCCGCCGTGATCGACGACGCGCGTTTCGCTGCTTGGTCGCTTCCCTTGAATGTCAGGGTAACGACGTAGCGTTGGCACTTGTGGTTGTTGTGGCCAAAGCAGTCGCACCCACGACGATCACACCAGGACCGACACGCCCACCTCACCCGATCCCCGAACACGCGAACGCTCAACGCGCGGGCTGAATGTGCGAGAGGGGTCTGGTGGTGTCAGCTTCACAGACAACGGCAATCCGTCCGTGGCCCGGGCCGGGGCGCGGTAGCTCACGTTCGAGGGTCTCGATGTGGCCCGCCGGTCGCGGGGACCTGCCCCACTCGATAGGCACTCATCTGGCTCTTTCCCTGGAGATGGTGCGCGCTATGGCTGCCAGCGCCCCCCTCACCTCCGTGGCAGGCCGCGGGTCACTTCCCTCCAGTTGCCGCGTTCACCACACCAATCCTCGCCCACGGCCACGCTTGCTTCCGCATTCGCCGACGCTGCCATCGTCCGCGCGGGCCGAGGTCGGGCATACTGGTCGGACGGTTGAGATGAGGTGATTTTCCCATGGCCAAGATCCTTTTCGTCATGACCGGAGCAAGTTATTGGACGCTCAAGGATGGCACCAGGCATCCGACTGGTTACTGGGCCGAAGAGTTCGCGGCCCCTTACAGTCAGCTCACCGCAGCCGGCCATGAGGTCGTGGTGGCCACCCCCGACGGCGTCGTGCCGCACGTGGACGTGATGAGCCTGCGCCCCTCGATGGCCGGCAGTGAGCAGATCGCCCTGGAGCTGGAGGAAATTCTGCGGTCCGCCGAGGAGTTGCGGCGGCCAATCGAACTGGCCGATGCCCGCCCGGATGACTACGACGCCGTCTACTACCCCGGTGGCCACGGTCCGATGGAGGACCTGTGGGTCAACGCCGACTCGGGCCGGCTGCTAACCGCAGCCCTCGCTTCGGGCAAGCCCTTGGCCGTCGTCTGCCACGCGCCGGCCGCCATGCTGGCCACCCGACGCAAGGGCGTTTCACCCTTCGCCGGCTACCAGGTCACGGCCTACACCAACGACGAAGAGGACGCCGTCGGACTGGCCGCCAAAGCCAGGTGGCTACTCGAGGACGAACTGGTCAACATGGGCGTCCACTTCACCCGCGGCGAGATCTGGAAGCCGTACACGGTCGTGGATCGCAATCTGCACACCGGGCAGAACCCCGCGTCCGCCGCGCCTTTGGCACAGCAACTGCTCAAGGTACTCAACTAACGAGTCATCTCACCAGACACGGCCTCGACCTGGGCACCTACCGCTGGGTTGTTGTGCCGACACCGCTTCGAGGATCAAAGGTGTGGAAGGAGATACACTGCGGCGAGGATCCACAAAAATGAGGTAACAACTACTATAAAGAGTGCAATGTAGGTTTCATACCATCGTAAGCAGTTTCGCAAGCGAGGAGGTGTTCGGAAGTCGGGCAGAAAAAACCGATTAGCAAGCTCGCACTCTTCTCGTCTGTAATCAATCCAAGACGCTATACCCACAATTATAAGGAGCACCACGAAAGCTGCACTGACTGTAATAAGCAACAATAGGCCGACCACGCCCGCATAGGCAACATCAGGTGGAATTCCCCATTTGTTGTGACCGACAAATAGGGCAAGGGTTGTCGTAACTAATGCCGTGCCCACTGTTTGAAATAATGCGAGGAATCTATAGACGTTTTCGTTGATGGCGTGAATTTGCTGCAGGATGTATTTGTATCGTTCAATCACGAACTCAGGCGTCTTCTCGTGGCCTTCGATCGATTTCACCGTTTCGCTGGCATCCATGTGTAGATCCTCCCTGGAAGGCGCCTAAGACTGAGGGGGGCGGCGTACATCGTGTCATGGCTCCTTAGGCCCTGCAGCCCGATTGACTGGCTTCGAGGCGCATGAAGCTCTCATGGTAGCAAAGCGTTCGGTTTCGGCTCGTCAAAACGAACCGTGGTAAACTGACCATCTGGTCGATTGGTGCACAGATTCTCACTCGGCTCCGCAGGGGAGGATGAAGTGGAGCACGTAGTTCTCACAGTTGCGAAATCCGCGTCCAACCCTCTCGAGGCGCTTACCTGGATCGGTGCCTTCAGGCGCAGATCGCCGCTGGAGAGAGGACTCAGCTCTACCGGCGTTACGATCAGTTCATGGTGTGGCCTGCTACGATCGTCGCATACGGATCGCCGTGAGACGTACGGTGCCGCCGTCCGAGGTCGGGAGCATCGGCCGGAAGTCGCCGTCGTCCTGGAGGTGCAGGGGCTCCATGAGGTTGACCGCCCCCACCACGTCGAGGCCCCACGCTTCCGAGATGGTGCGGACGGCCAAACCTACCGAGCCGAAGTTTCCTGTGTCGTACCACCACGTGCGCGGGTTCCAGACGGACGTGGCCTCGATCGCGTCGGCGAAGCGGTCATCTCGGGGTCGGGCGCTGACTTCCTCCGGGATAAGCCACTCAGGGTTCATCTCGACGATGAGGTAATCGTCAGGCAACTCGACATGGTTGCCCTCGAAGGTGAGGTATATCGGGAAGTTAATCCCCCATATGAGACAATCCTGTGAGACGAGAAAGACTTCGTCCCGGCCGGTGGCCCACGCACGCAGCTCGCCTGCGTCCAGAGGACCGCAGGCGCTCTGGACGCAGGGCAGATGGGGCGCTACCGCGCTGAGTGCACGGATGAGGTCGCCCAGCAGCGAGCGCTCGAATGCATTCGACGACGAGCTGTGCCGGACCGTCTCGGCCTGGGCGTCAAGCCACGTCTGGAACTGCCTCAGGTCGGCGACCGGGAACGCCTTGAGCCGATCCGCCGTCAGGGGATAGCCCACGAAGGCCCCCATGCACCAATACATCTCGCCGGACGCAAACCCGCCGACGTAGATCGGCGCCTCCGGCCGGCGCATCCAGCGCAGGTCCGGGTGGACCAACTCACGACCGGTCGCCACGATGGCACGTCCGATAACGTTGCCGGCACCGTCAAGCAAGTCACTGGCGTGGTCGATGAATAACTTTTCGTACCCGTCGTAGATGACGCGGTCGAGATGGCTGGCTTCGTCCCGCCGGTAGATCCGGCGAAAGAGTTCGTCGGCCGGAATGCGGGTCCAATCCCCGGCCTGGATGATGCGGATCGGCTGCTCATCGTCAGGACCCTGGACCTTGATGTCAACGTCGGCGAGGGCGCACATGCGGATCAACCGGCTGTGTAAGAGCTGTGTGTGGCTCATCCGGCGGTTCGTCGTGGTAAACAGTCCCTCCATCGAGCGCGGGTCGTGGCGCAGCTTGGCCCGGACGACCGTGCCGCTGCCCCGCAGTCGCTCGTGGACGTCGGCCAGCCGCAACAGGGGCCGGACGGTGACGCCGTGGCGAAACTCGAGGACGTGGGTGGAGCGGGGCGCCTCGTCGTAGGCCAAACTGCGTACTTCCACTTCGTCGGCAACCATGAAGATCGCAAAGAAGCCGATGCCGAAGCGGCCGGTCGGCGTGAATCCCTTGGCGAGTAGCCCGGGAAAGTCGTTGAGCATCGCCGCGGACTTCCACCGCGAGTGGCCGAAGTCCGTCAACGCGCTCACCATGGTCTCGGGTGCCATGCCGATGCCGTGGTCTTCGACCTCCAGCCACCAGGACCCGTCCTTCTCCCACAGCCGTACGGTCACCGCGCTGCCCTGACCACCCTCGTGCACGCTCCGCGCGTGGGTCGCGTCCGACGCGTTGGCGATCAGCTCACGCATAGCGACCTGGGGCTTGTGGCCGTAGAGGTCGACGCCGCCGATGTTCATGATGAGCTGCGTCGGGTCACTGACCCGCAGCCGCGCGTCAAGCGGCTCCCAGCGGTCGGTGCGGATGTAGAGGGCGAGGCGCTCCGGGGAGTCTGCTCCTGCGACGGAACGGACGGCGAACCGCGGGCGGCCCAGGTCTGCGCTGAGCGCGTCCACCCGGCGCAGTTGCTCGTCGACGCCGCGAATCGTGTCGTACGCCAGCCACCAGGCGGCCGCCTCGTCCCTCCCGAATGGGCGCGTGGAGGTGTACACCAGCCTGTCGCTATCCACCCGCGGTCTGGTCAGCCGCTCCTGGAAATACCAGTGGCCGCGCGAAGTGCCACTCGGCCGGCGAAACGCGTGGAGATAGGTCGGCGCGCGACGGTTGTCGATGTGGGCAACGTCGGCCAGGCGCAGCACGCAGGCGAGCTTCAACGGATCGACCTCCCAGCTCGCGGGGTGGTCGACGCACGACCCCTGAAGCTGGTCGAAGCCCCGCAACTCCGACACGTCGAACCAGTGACTGTGCGCGATTCGCCCAATGAGCGAGGCGAAGGTGTGCCGAAGCACCGGATCCCCGAGAAGATAGAACGGCTCGCCGTCGGAGGTCTGGAACGCGGTGGTGACGAGCCGTTCAGCCTGCTCGGCGTGGCGCAGACGCAGCAGGTTCGCGACGGTCTCCTCGCGTGCCGCACGGTGTACTGCGCCCGTGTCGATGGACGGGTCGCTCCGGTTAAGCCGAGCCCGAGCACTGGCGTAGAGATCCTCGAACTGAGGGTCCTGCTCGAGGTCTGCGATCCCTTGGCGGTACGACGCCAACCCCATCCCTAGATCGTGCAGCAAGAACGCGCCGCCGAGAACGAATGCCTCAGCGGGGTTGATGGGAAAAGCATCACCGCACACCAGCGATGCTGTGTCCCAGAGGGCGTCGGCGTGGGCGATGGAGTGGTCGGTGAACATCGGCATCGAGCGACTGATCTCCGCGGCGAGCGGTTCGACCGTGGACCGGAACTGGAGGTACGCCGAGCGCAGCCGCTCCTTCGCCCCAGCGTGCTGGTCCCCCTGCTGGGGTGCCAGCGCACACTGCCAGATCGGCGTCTGCTCGAACGGATACAACGTTAGCGACACTCCGATACGTCATATGGTGACGTAGGGGTCAGGTCAACCCCCGCTGATCGTAACCAGAGCCTTCTTGTATTCACCAACCTACGCGGGATAAGCGTCTTCCCCTACTCGCACAAGCATCGCCCTTGCAGTGTAGTCACTCGGCGACTATCGGTAGCCCGGCCAGGTGCTACGCAAGCTGCTCCACAACCTGCTGAGCGGCCGGTAGCTCCACTCGGTCACGATGGGGAGAGTCGGGGCCTCAGTAACGGGCGCTACCGCCCGTCGAGGCCGGCCCTGGAACCGCAATGGCGTCACCCCGGTTACCGTTGCCGTAATGGACTGGTGCAAGGAGTGCGGCTTCGAATACGACCTCAGCGAAGCGAGGAAGGCCGGCCAGGCGATCGTCGGGGGAGTCGTCGAGTTCGCCGCCATCTTGAGGGCTCGCGATGTCGAGGTGACGACCCGGCCACAGCCCGGCACGTGGTCGCCCCTTGAGTACGGCTGTCACCTGAGGGATGTGCTTCTGGTCCAGCGCGAGCGGGTGCTCCTGGCCCGGCGGGTGGTTCGGCCGCCGTTCAGCCCGATGGGCCGCGAGGAGCGAGCCGACCATGACGGCTACGCCGAACAAGATCCTGATGACGTCGCCCGCCAGCTCACCGATGCTGCGCAGATGTTCGCCCATGTGCTCTCCCGACTGGGCCGTGAGGAATGGGACCGCAGCGTGATGTACCACTACCCCCAACGGGCCGAGCGTTCGCTGCAATGGGTAGCGGTCCACACCGTCCACGAGGTCCGCCACCACCTCCTCGACCTCCGTCGGCAGCTGGTGTAGGAGCTCTCTGCCGTGGGGCTCCCGGCAGCGCGGTCGAAGAGCTGGGCAAAGGTGTCTGATGAACCGGCGCGTGATTCTCAGCTTGGTACGTGACTGCTTCGGTGCTCTGGACCGCGTCGCCGCTTTGGCCCGAGCTTTGGAACTCGCCAATAAGCTCGATTTGAACTTCGATCTGCCAGAGCCCTCCAGGCAGCGCAGCTTCTTGACATAGTTTTAAAGCTTGATGCCCGCCCGCCGGTCCGGGCCCGTGTTCTTGCTGGGGGTCTCGTCCGCGACCCTGTCAGCGCGCTGGGTACTGCTATCCCGTGCACCGTAGTCTTGCTCTGAACCGTGCTGCCGTGGGTGCCCGCGACCTTGCTCAGGCTCTTCATTCAGCGCCCAGTGGCGTGCTGGACAGTGACGATGCCTCCGATTGCTCCGCTGCTACTGAACTCGACCTTTCCCGCGACCTGAGTCGCGCCCTAGCCCTCTGCTTCGCCCTGCTTCGCGCCCTGGCTGATCCCGTCCTCGATCATTACTGCGACATCACCCGTTACCGTGACCTTGCCTTAGGCCTCGCCCGCTATCTGGACTCGCAGTCCGTTATGCCCGGGGCGGTGGACGCTGAGGTGGTCGGGTCGTTGCCGGTATCGATCTGCCCGCCGGATCATGCCCGAGTGGAGGGGTGAGCATGGCGAGATGGCTGGCTCCCAGCGCCGGGATCGTGGGCGTGGGCTGGGCAATAGACACCGCGGTGCCGCACGCGATGCTTATCCCGGCGCACATTGTGGGCGTGCTGGGCGTTCTCCCGCTGGAGTTGGCTATCACGCTGATCGTCACGTTGATCAGCAGAGTGGCGCTGATAGCGATGTCATCGACCGATCAGATCCGGCGGGATGCGGCGACGGAGGTCCTTGATCGGCTGCTCAACGCGCTGACCCGCCGGCCTCTCACGCCTGTACCAGGTCCTGGTGAGATCACTCACGCATCATCTGACGACAGGATTGCTCGATCATGCCGCGAAGCCCCACCGCCGCGATGACACCTCGCGGGCAGCGTAGCTTCCGGCGTGAGGTCGGTGCGTTCGAACTGGGGTCTGTCTCACTGGGCTCGATGATCGGCGCGGCCTACCCGCTGGCCGGGGGAACGGCGCGCTGGCCACGATTGGCGTTCGGCTCGCTAGGTGGATTCACGGCCGGCTGGATGGCCTGGCTTCAGGCCGTGACCATTGTCCCGATCGAAGTCGAGGCCGCGCTGGGCTACCTCAACCACCAGTGGCCCGGACTGCTCAACACCGCAGGAGCGCTCACAACAACCGGGCTGGGGACGGCTGTCGCGTTGATGTTGTTGTTCACCGTGATCAACATTCTCGAGGTGCGGTGGCTTCGCCCCCCACGGCCTCCACGGTGTGTTTGCGGCGCTGCCCCTGGGAGTCATCTTCGCACTGCAGGGCCTTTGAGCAAGCAACGCAAATGGCGGCCGAGGCACGCAACCCACAACGCAAGGTTCCCCGCGCTGTGATCGGCTCCGTGATCCTGGGCACCATCTTGTACGCGGCACTGGAGATTGTCTTCATCGGCGCGCTGAACCCCGTCAACCTTGCGCACGGATGGGCCCACCCGATAGGCACGGGTGATTTCGGGCCCTATGCCACGCTGGCCACGGGACTGGGTCTGGGCTGGCTGGCGGACCTGCCCCGCACAGTCACCCGGATCAGCAGTCGCGGAGTCCCGATCACCTCGGTCATCCCGGCCTTCATCGTGGGGCTGATCTGCTTTCTGCCCTTCCCGAGCTGGCGAAGTCTGGTCTCGGTAGTTACCTCAGCAACGGTGATCATGTATGCGTTCGCACCGATCACCTTGCTGGTCCTCCGCAAGGCCGAGGAGGTATGTTGTCATCTTGCTCCTCCTCACTGTGGTGCCACCGAGATGATCTGGCTTTCGGAGTTGTCATCCACGGTGACGCGCACAATAAAACTGCCCGAGCGACCTGCAGGGTTCCACACGAGGGTTCGACAGCCAGCAGCGGGATTCGATTCATCGAGAATTTGACCGACGTGGCGGCCGAACCGTTCCCAAATATTGACCACGACATGAGAGGAATGATCCGGAACGGTGAGTGGGATCCGCACCTGACCATTATCAGTCGTTGTATCACTCTCCAGTAAGCTGGTCGTAGCTTCGGGTGACACAGCCATTGGTGGCGGTGCGGGGACAGGCTGATCTGAGTACTTGTACACGGTGGCTCCGGCGGCATATCCGACTTTGGCCGGGGTGCCGAGGAAGCGGAAACGGTTGATGAACTTGCCGATCTCGTCGGCGTTGGTCCAAGACTGTCCGCCGTTATTGGTGGCGCTGCTTTGGCCGCCCACGAACGCCGGAGTTCCCCATCCTCCGACCCAGCCTCGATTCTCGTCGACGAATCCTATCCCCTCGAGGTTGGCGTTGTGCTGAGGATCGTTAATTTTGATGCGCGTCCAGCGGTTCCCACCGTCGATGGTCTTCAGTATCGCACCTTCGCTGAAGTTCTCCAAGGAGACGAAGCCGATGCGCTCATCAAGAAATTGAATCTTCCAGCCCCATTCACCAAATAAAAATACATCCTGGAGATCGGCTACGCGATTCGTCCACGTTTGTCCTCCATCCTCGGTGAAGAGCACAACGGGCTTTATGTTAGCTCGGCCGTCTGGGCCGGCCGCAATTGTCGGATCCGCCTTTCCCCCAACGACCCAGCCCTTCTCGGAGGTCATGAAATAGGTGTCAACAAGCAACGAAGCGTAGGGTCTCATGTCCAACGCTGTCCAGGTACGACCGCCGTCGCCTGTCTTCATCATCGCAGGCGGAGGATTATCAGAGAACGGATACGGATAGTTCGTGCCGGCCGCATACAGCACGGACTCGTTGACGACGGTGAGGCCGCAGATCATCTTTGGGCCGCCATCGGGGAGGTTGGTAACCGGACGCCAGGTGGCCCCATCATAGGTTTCGAGCAACCTGGCTGGCTCGGATAACGTACCGGCCCAGCCGCGTGTTTTGGAGGCGAATCCGAGGCAGCGGAAATATGTGCTGGGGTCGTGGAACTGCTGATCCCAGACCGTGCCGCCGTCCGTTGTACGGAGAATTTTACCATCGCTGTTGACTCCCCAGCCTAGGTCGGGAGTCACGAACCAAATATCGTCGTATCGCTTGCCCTCTGACTGGTTGGCCATTGGTGCATTCGTGGCACGCCAGGTAAGGGCAAGCCCTGACGACAGGGCATCCTCAGGGCAGCCGTCGTCGATCCAGCGCTCGATAAAAGCGATCTGATCGGCGGGGACTGGCGGTCGACCAGCGGGCATCCGTCGAAATATCGCACCTGGGGTTCCGGTGTTGCTCCCGAACGGGAACTCGCCACGCAACGCCTTGACGAGGTTGGAGTCGCCACCCCGGCCGACCACGATAAGGGTTTGGTCGAACACCTGCTGGGTAACAAACTCGTCGCGGGTCAGCCCTCGCCAGAACGTCCCGTGGGCACCGATCGACGCGGTCGGGCCACCGATGGCCTCATCAAGGATCTGGATCACTCGTTCGAAACGATTCATCGGGTTATCTCCTTTCCATGTCTGGCGCTACTGACGTTCTTGTGGATGCCTGTGCATGATCGTTGAGGGCGCGCGCCGTTCAGCCTCCCGGTAGTAAGCAGCGAACGGCAGCTGTTGGAGCAGCGCGGGGGATGTGGCCGTAGGTCTTGTGTCGGGTGATCTCTCTGCGGCTGGCGCGTGGAACGTTTTGATCGTCTGTCCAGCACGGTCGTGGGTTCAGTAAGGTGTGCGGTTGAAGCGCCTGCGATAGCGCGAATAGGTAACGTGTCGAGGTTTGTCGGATGGTAGCGAGGTCGCAACAGGAAGAGAATGCACGCTTGACTCCGTGTAAAATGCGGCGAGGTCTGCTTTCATCGCAGATATCGACTCGTTGTCGAGGTAGATCATGTGACCGGATAGATAGTTGCGAATGATGATGCGGTTTTTGTGAGCGTCCTGGTCATCCAGCGGCATGTTATGAAGGTCCAGCTGCGTCTGGAAGTAAGGGGTTACCGCGTCGCAGTAGCCATTGGCCGAGAAAACTTTCAGGCAAGGATTCACAGCCATTGCTGCGGCAAGATCGCCAGCAGTGTACAGCTGCTCTCTGTCGCTTGTTTGTGCTCCCGTCGGGTCAATATGCTTGTAGCTCCAGTTATCAAAAGTTTGATCATTTAGATCTACAAAAGGCGACGTCGATGTATACTTTAGCTCCTCGTTAAGATATACATTCCACATAGTGGTATACACACCACCAACCGCCGTAATGGCGGGGTCGTTGTTACCCGACTTTGGGTCTATTGATTTCGCAATGCCGGTGTCCACCGCGGTGACGCGACCATCATATATGCCTAGGGCAAGCCCTTCGTCCTGAAGGAGACTCGTCAAGAATGTCTCACCGTTCCCTATCGATGGGTCGAGCTCCCACTTCTTCAATACGTCACCCTGTATTCCGAGGAAGTCACTCAAGCACTGCAGGACGGTGGGATCAACTTCTGAAGTTAGCGCAAATGTTGCCTTCGCGCCTGCATATTGTTTTCGAGTGAACTCTTCAACCATGCTCATGAAGGTACGCAAATGGGGACGGGGCGAGAGTTTCACCTTGCAATGGACCCAAGCATCTGCGGCTAGCGTAGGAAGAAGCCCCACCGCATTGCCTTCCTGGGAAAAGTCAAGAATCGAGGACTGCAGAACCACGCCATTGAGGTCCACGCCGTCTTCGTGCAGCAACCAGGTGAGGACACAGGTGCGTGGGGTCCCGTACGATTCTCCGAATAGAAATTTGGGTGAGTTCCATCGATTAAACGCCGTTAGGTAGCGTTTAATAAACTGTTTGACAGAGCCCGCGTCTTCGTCAACTCCCCAAAAGTCTTTGTTCGTTCTGGGCGCGATTGCCGTCGAATAACCAGTACCCACCGGGTTGATAAAAACCAAGTCGGTGTGGTCAAGCAGACTGTGTTGGTTGTCCTCTAATGCGTAGGGGGCTGGTGGAGTGAAGTGAGGCATGCTAGTTTTGATCCGTCGTGGCCCAAATGAGCCGAGCAGCAAAAAGACCGACGACGAACCCGGGCCGCCATTGTAAAAGAAGGTAAGAGGGCGGCTTGGCGCGGCGACGCCGTTAGCGGTGAATGCCACGTAAAAAATTTTAGCTGCCGGTTGCGCACTGTACGGATCAGTCGTGACAAGATGACCCGCTGTCGCTGTATAGGGGATCGACGTGCCGTTGATGGTGAGAGTGTGTTGGGTGGTTGCCGCCTTCTCGGTTACGTCGTTGATTGAGTCATCTTTGTCAGATCCGTACGGCGTCGTGTCGAGAAGAGGCTCATCTGACCCGAATCCGCGAATAGCGGGAAGACACGCGTCGTGAGATGACGATAGGTGCCCTGGTGACCTGGGATAATGGTCTTTGCAACGAGATCGATCATCCAGGAGATAAGGACACCTATCTGGTGAGCAGGGTACGCGGGAGG